>NZ_JAQGNQ010000056.1 GCF_028291745.1 Ramlibacter sp.
CGTCGACGAGCAGATGGTCGAAGCGCTCGCCGATCTCCTGGGCGAGCGTCGGCTCGGCCATCATCTCGGCCCAGAACAGAAGCAGGTCGTCGTAGTCGAGCACGTTCTGCTGCTGCTTGGCCTCGACGTAGGCGCCGAACAGCTTCTTCAGTTCGTCCTCCCATTGCGTGCACCAGGGGTACAGCGACTGCAGCACCAGCGCGAGCGGGTCGCGCGTGTTCAGCGCGCGCGAGTAGATGCCCAGGCACGTGCCCTTGAGAGGGAAGCGCTTCTTGTTGTCCGACAGGCCGATCTCGTGCCGCACCAGTCCCATCAGGTCCTCCGCGTCGCCGCGGTCGTGGATGGTGAAGCTGCCTTCCAGGCCGATGCGCGGCGCGTACTCGCGCAGCAGGCGCGCGCCGATGCCGTGGAAGGTGCCGCTCCACGGCAGGTTGGGCAGGGCCTGCGTGCCCGCGAGCCCCAGCGCCTTCTGCAGCACGCCGCCGACGCGCCGCTCCATCTCCTGCGCCGCGCGCCGGCTGAAGGTGAGCAGCATCATGCGCTGCGGGTCCGCGCCGTGGCGAATGAGGGTGGCCACCCGATGCGCCAGCGTATTGGTCTTGCCCGAGCCGGCGCCCGCGATCACCAGCAGCGGACGCGTGTCGCCCGCTGTGTCGCCCGTGCCGTGGGTGGCGGCCTCGCGCTGCTGCGGGTTCAGGGATTCCAGCGGATCGGGGGACTGCATCGCCTGTATATTAATACAGTGACTGCCAACATCCCGTGGGCACCGCCTCGTGGACGGATCCCTCCCTGATCGCCTGCGGCCGCTTCTATCCCGCGCACTGCCAGACGACGCAGCTGTGGGTCGAGCGCACGCCCGCCGACTTCGTCTTCAACATCAAGGCCTATCGCCTCTTCACCGGCCACCCGGCGTTGTCCACCATGTTGCCGCGCGAGCTGCAATGCGCGGTAAAGGCGACCGCGCGCGGCGGGGTCCTGCGGCAAGCCGCTAGACTGCCTGCTGTTCGATTGCAGTCCTGGAGTGTTCGAGATGAAGCCGAGTTTCCGCCTCAACCTGCTGGCCGCGGCCCTGATTGCCACGGCCTGCGCCGGGCTGGCACCCGCGCAAGCCGCCACGCAGCTGGCCCAGGCGCCCGCCGACACCGGCATCGTGGCCAACCCGGAGTACGAGAAGGCGGGACAGATCGCCGCCAATGCGTGGCTGCTGCTGCTCGATCGCAAGGACTGGGGCACGGCCTGGGACGCCTCGAGTAGCGTGTTCCGCGAGAACGTGCCCCTGGCCGCATGGATGGACAACGTGCCGCGCCTGCGCGACCCGTTCGGCAACTTCGTCGAACGCGATGCCGGCGAAGCCGTCTACAAGAAGACGCTGGGCACGCGCCAGGGCGACTTCGTCACCGTGTTCTTCAACAGCAAGTTCGCCAAGCAGGCGGCCGTGACGGAGACCGTGACCACCGTGCGCGAGCCCGATGGCCGCTGGCGCGTGACCGGCTACACCGCACGCTGACCGTGCAGTGACGCGTTCGGCAGTGCGCGTCCGGCCTTGGCGAACTCCTGGCGCAGCGTCGGCAGCTGCCGCTCGATCCACGCCTTGAGCACCGGGTCTTCGGCCTGCGTCGCCAGCTTCTCGTAGTTGGTGATGTCGGCCTGGGCGGACCGCAGCACCACCTCGTCGACATAGAGGCGGTCGAACTTCGCGCCATTGAGCTTGCCCAGTTGCTTGAGCACCTTGTTGTGCTCGTTGCTCGGGATGGGCATGGCCATGCCGCGCAGGTGCAGCAGGCGCAGCAGCTCGGGCTGCACCGTCTGCTGGCGCGCCAGCACGGTGTTCGCCAGCTCCTTCACCGCCGGATTATTCGAGCGCGCCGCCGCCAGCCGCGAAGCCTCCGACTGGAAGCGCAGGTTGGCGGCGGTGATCTGCAGGAAGCGGCGCTCGAGCCGCTGCGCGGGCGCCAGCGGCCTGGCCTGGGCCGCGGCCGAAGCCGCATAGGCCGAGGGGGGCGGCGCGCCCCAGGCGATCGCCGCGGGCAGCAGGGCGCCGACGCCAAGCATCATTCTCATCATCGTTGTTCTGCGCATGGTGCACCTCCGCGTGCGCGCGCACCGCCGGGTGGCGGCTATTTCTTGTTCGCGCCCATTGCTGCCGCATTCTTGCCGGACTGCGGCAGCTTTTCGGCGGCGGCCAGGTGTTCACGCAGCGTGGGCAGGGTCTTGTCGACGAAGGCCTTGAGCTCGGGGTCCTTCACGTCCTTGCTGGCCTTCTCGAACTCCTTGATGTCCTTCTTGTGGTCCTTGATGCCCACCTCGCGCACGAAGTCGCGGTCGAACGCGTCGCCGGTCTTCTTGCCCAGTTTCTCGATCTCGCGGCGCATCGAGTGCTTGGGCGCCGCGGGCAGTTCCACGCCCTTGGCATTGGCGATCTTCACCAGCTCGTTGTTGGCGGCCGTGTGCTGGTCGACCAGCATGCTGGCAAAGCTCTTGACGTTGGCATCGGTCGCCTTGCTGGCCGCGAGCTGCCCCACCTGCACCTCGAACATGCCGCTGCTGGCGGCCTCCTCGATGAACTTGCGGTCGCCGCGCGCGACCTTGCTCTTGGCCGGCAGGTTGCGCGTGCCGGTGCCGGGCTGCGCCACGGGTGCCGACTGGCCACCGGTGGCGGAGGTGCCTGCGCCCGGCGTCTGCGCCTGCGCGGCCCCGAACGAGAACGCCAGCGCGATGACGGCCGGCACGGTGAGAAGAACAAATTTCATGGTGGATCTCCCGGTTGTCGGTCAAGCGAAAAAAAAGGCGGCGCCGGACTCCGGCGCCGCTGGAACTGGCTGCCTTACTTCTTCGTGCTGCTGCCCGGACTGCTGCTGCCCTGACCACTGCTGCCGCCACCGCCGGAGCCACCGCTGCCGGCATTGCTGCCCACCGAACCCGGATTGCCGGTGCCGCCGCTCATGGACGTGCCGGCACTGCCCATGCCGCTGGAGCCGGCGAGGCTGCTGGAGCCGCTCTGCCCCGTCGAGCCATAGCCTCCAGACGCGCCGCTGGCGCCGCCCGATCCACCGCTGCCCATGCCGGAACTGCTGCCGCTGGAACCGGCCTGGCCATGGCTGCTGCCGGAGGCGCCCATGCTGCCGCCCGACGAACCGCCCTGCCCCTGGCCGGCGCCGGAGCCCCCTACGTCGTTCTGGCCCTGGCCGCCGCTGCGGCTGTTGCGCCAGGTGCTGAACTCGTCGCTGAACTTGCGAAAGCGCTCCTGGCGCCACGACTGGTAGTCGTTGTCCAGGTTGCGGATCTGTTCTTCGCGCCACTGGTGGTAGTCGGGGTCGTGGTGGCCCTGGCTGTGGGTGCCCGTGTGCGTCTGGCTGCCGGTGCCACCCTGGCCCGAGCTCGAGCCCTGGCCGCCGTAAGCGCCGCCGCCCTGGCCCCACTCATTCTGGCCATAGCCCGCGCCGCCCTGGCCGGACTGCCCGTAGCTGCCCATGCCGCCACCGCCGAAGTTGCCCTGGCTGCCGCCGTAGCCCTGGCTTGACTGGCCATAGCCACCCTGGCCCATGCTGCCGCCCTGGCTGCCCTGGTTCGGGCCGCCCTGGCCGCCGTAGCCGGGCTGGTTGTGGCCTTGTCCGCCCTGCCAGCCCTGGGTGCTGCCGTAGCCGCCCTGCGAGCCGCCGTAGCCGCCGCCACTCTGGCCATACGTGCCGCCGCCGTAATGCCCGCCACCGCCTTGGCCGGGGTTGCCGCCGCCCATCTGGCCATAGCTGCTGTTGCCGCCGGCGCCGCTGCTGCCCATCTGGCCGTAGCTGCTGCCGCCCATGCCGCTGCCCTGGCCATAGCTGCCATGCATGCCGCCACCCTGGCCGCCGTTCCACGCGCCCTGCTGCGCTCCGTAGCGCTGCCAGTCGCTCTGGCCGGCCTGGCCACCCCAACTGCCCTGGCCACCCTGGCTGCCGCCGCCATAGCCCTGGCCGGAGGGGTTGTAGCCCTGGCCACCCTGGCCGCCCTGGCCACCGTACTCGCGCCCGTAGCCGTGGCCCTCGCCACCGTAACCGCCATAACCCGAGGACTGCTGCGAACCGAACTCCGAACCCGAGCGGCCGTAGCCGCCTTGCGAGCCTGGGCCGCCCTGGCCTTGCGAGCCGCCGTAGTTGCCGCCCTGTCCGCTGCTGCTGCCCCAGCCCCGCGACGATTCGGTGCCACCGCTGCCCTGGCCGCTGCCTTGCCCGCGGTCCTGCTGCGGGTCGCTGCTGCTGCCCCAGCGGCTCTGCCGTTCGCGGTCGTCGTACTCACGGGAAGCCATGTGATTCTCCTTCTGGATGGTTGTCGCTGTCCATGACGAAGGCGCTCCCCGCGACTGCATGGAAGGGGCCTTGCCTCCATCGGCGCGATCAGCGTAGGACTGCATGGACAGCAGTCCTGTCGGACAACATCCGCTGGCATGTAGGACTGCTGGTCCATGCGGAAACGCGCTGCAGCAGGCTTCACCGGACGTTTGCACGAGGGTGGGTGAGTTTTTGACGTCCCGCCCCCACCATTCATGTATCGATCGGAAGTTATTCAAGGAGACGTCATGGGAAAGAGAACATTGCTGGCCATTGCGGCCGTCGTCGCGGCCTCGGCTGCGCTGATGTCGGCGCCGGCACAGGCGCGCGGTTCCGTGGTGCTGTCGCTGGGCGTGCCCGCACCGGTGTACGGCTACGGCTACGGGCAGCCGGTGTATTCGCAACCGGTGTATCCGCAGGCCGTGTACCCGCAACCCGTCTATACCCAGCCGTACGCGTACGCGCAGCCGGGCTATGTCGTGGCCGAGCCGAACATCTACATCGGCCCCAGCTACGGCTATGGCTATGGCTACGGTTACGGCCACCGCAACGGCTGGCGCGACGGCGACCATCGCCGCTTCGACCGTCGCTAAGCGGTAGCTCCCTGGGCGTGGGCCAGCGTGCTCACGCCCGCGACGAGCAGGATGCCGAGCAGCAGCCAGGCGATCTGGGCCAGCGTCTCCCGCGCGCCCAGTCGCCTTTGCAGTTGCGGGATCAGGTCGGCCAGCGCCACGTAGATGAAGCTGCTGCTGGCCACCACCAGGAAGAACGGCAGGTAGTCGACCAGCCGGTCCACGAGCCACCACCCGATCAGCCCTCCGAGCGGCGTGACCGCCCCCGCGAGCGACACCTTCAACAGCGCCGCCTTGCGGCTGCCACCGCTGGTCTGCCGCAGCACGGCGAGATCCCCGATGTGATGCGGCACCTCGTGGGCCAGCACGGCCAGCGCCGCCACCGCCCCCAGCCTCGGCCCCGCCATGAAGGCCGACGCGATCAGGATCCCGTCCCCGAAACAATGCACGCTGTCGCCGGTCAGCACGGCCCAGCCACCGGTGCGCGCGCGCGGCTCGTTGCCGTGGGTGTGCCCGTGCGCCTCGTGCGCGCGGGAGTGGCCGCCGTGCCGGTGCAGGTCGTGCGCGTGGGGAGGCGCTGCGCCGCCCGGCGTCTCATGATGATGCTCGTGGCCGTGGTGCCAGAGCTCCGCCTTGTCGAGGAGGAAGAAGAACACGAGGCCCACCAGCAGCGTCGCGAACAACTGGTGCGCCTGGTGACCGCTTTCCAGCGCCTCGGGCAGCAGGTGCATGAAGGCGGTCGACAACAGCGCGCCGGCCGCGAGGCTCAGCAGATGCTGCTCTGCGAGGCCGCGCGATTGCGGACCATGGCCGGTGTCGTTCCAGCCCAGGCGCATGAGGGCGGCCGCCACCCAGACACTGCCGATGCCGGCGGCGAGGGTGGCGAACAGGATGGCGATGAGGGTCACAGACGAATTGCCGCCCCTGGTGCGGCCGCTTCCAGGATTGTTGTTCTAGGGCCCGGCGACGCGGTGCGAACACAACGGGAGCCTTCGATCTTAGCAACCGCGTCGGGCAGACTACGGGGTTTCACTTGTCAGGAGAACCCATGCCCACCATCCGCGTCGAGCTGTTCGAGGGCCGCACGCCCGAGCAGAAGAAGAACTTCGTTCACGCCCTGACGCAGGCCTGCGTCGACACCTTGGGCAGCAAGCCCGAATCGGTCGACGTGCTGCTGTTCGACGTATCGCCCTCGAACTGGGCCACCGGCGGGGAGTTGTGGTCGGAGAAGAAGAAGGGGTGAGCGACAGGATGTGGGAAGGATGTCATCCCGGGACTGAAGGATGTCGTCCAGGGCTTGCCCCGGGATCCATGCGGCGCTTCATCCACCGCCGCATGGATTGCGGGTCAAGCCCGCAATGACATGGTTTCTCATTGCGAGTCCGGCCCGCAATGTCCTTCACGGCAGCCCCGCCAGCACCTTGTCCAGCGTGATGGGAAACTCCCTCACGCGCACGCCGCAGGCGTTGTAGACGGCATTGGCAACGGCAGCCGCGGCGCCGCTGATGCCCAGTTCCCCCACGCCCTTGATCTTCAGCGGATTGGCCTTGTCGTCGACTTCCGGCAGCAGGATCGCATCGATCGCCGGAATGTCGGCATGCACCGGCACGTGGTACTCCGCCAGGTCGTGGTTGGCGAAGTAGCCGTAGCGCCCATCGAGCGCGGCCTCCTCGTGCAGCGCTGTGCCCACGCCCCAGATCATTGCGCCCAGCAACTGCGAGCGCGCCGTCTTCGCATTGAGGATGCGCCCGGCCGCGAACACGCCCAGCATGCGGCGCACCCGCACCTCGCCCGTCTCGGTGTCGACGGACACCTCGCAGAAGAACGCGCCGTACGACATCTGCGTGTAGCGCTTGTCCATGGCGCCGGGCTTGATCTCGCCCTCGGCCTCGATGCCTTCCTGGCCCGCCAGCGTGGCCAGCAGCGCGCTCTTGCCGCCGCCGCGCACGTGGCCATCCGCGAACTCCGCCTGTTCGGGCGCGATGCCGGCCGCCTGCGCGAGCTTGCGGCGCAGGTTCTCGCAGGCGACGAACAGCGCGGAGCCCGCAGTCGCTGCGCCGAAGGATCCCCCCGAGCCCGCCGTCGCCGGGAAGTCGCTGTCGCCGAGTTCGATGCGCACCCGCTCGACCGGCAGGCCGAACATCTCGGCGGCGATCTGCGTGAACACCGTGTAGCTGCCGGTGCCGATGTCCGTCATCGACATGCGCGCCACCAGCATGCCGTCGCTGCCGATCTTCAGCTTGCACTTGCCCTGCTGCAACTTGTTGGAGCGCGAGGCCGAGGCCATGCCCATGCCGATCAGGAAGCGCCCTTCGCGCATCTGTCCCGGCTGCGGGTTGCGCCGCTCCCAGGCGAAGCGGCGCGCGCCCTCCTCCAGGCAGGGAATCAGCTGGCGCGTCGAATAGGGAATGTGCTTTTCCGGATCCTCCTTCGGCTCGTTGGCGATGCGCAGCGCCACCGGGTCCATGCCGAGCGCCAGCGCCAGTTCGTCCATCGCGCATTCCAGCACCGGCATGCCCACCGCCTCGCCGGGCGAGCGGCACGAATCCGCCACCGGCAGGTCGAGCTTGACGCGACGCTGGCGCGTCATGCGATTCGCTGCGGCGTACAGGTTGCGCGTGGACGTGCACACCGGCTCCAGGTAGTCGTCCAGGCGCGCCGAGTGGCACCACGCCTCGTGGCCGATGGCCAGCAGGCGGCCGTCGCGCTCCGCCCCGAGCCGCACGCGCTGCACGGTGTCGGGCCGGTGGCTGGTGACGTGGAACATCTGCTGGCGGGTGAGGGCCGTCTTCACCGGCCGTTGCAGCACCTTGGAGGCCAGCACCGAAAGGATCACGTCGGCCCACACCGGCAGCTTGCCGCCAAAGCCGCCGCCAATGTAGCGGCTGAACACGCGCACCTTTTCCTCGGGCATGCGCAGCGTGTTGGCGATGCGCTTCTGCGCGCTTTCCAGCATCTGGGTGGAGCAGTGCACGATCACGCGCTCGCCTTCCCACCAGGCGAGCGCCGCATGCGGCTCCATCTGCGCGTGGATGTGCACGGGCGTCGTGTACTGCACGTCGATCCGCACCGGCGCAACGGCGAAGCCGGTCTCGAAATCGCCCACCTCGCTGTCCGGCTCCTTGCCTTCGTCCTCGGAGGGCTTCTCGGCATCCGCGAGGTGGTCCTTCATCACGTAGTGCGCCGGCAGCTCCTCGTAGTGCACGCGCACCAGCAGGCTGGCGGCGCGTGCCTGCTCGAAGCTCTCGGCCACCACGAACGCGACCGGCTGCCCATAGTGCGGCACCAGCGGATCGCCCAGCATCGGATGCGGCCGGTCGAAGCGCTGGCTCTCGGTCAGGCGGTGCGAGGCCTGCCCGGGGGTGTTGCGGTGGGTCAGCACCAGCAGCACGCCGGGGGCGCGCTCGGCGGCGCTGGTGTCGATCTCGCGCGCGCGGCCCTTGCCGATCGCGGCTTCGACGATGAAGCCATAGGCGGGCTGCGAGGGTGCCTCCTGCACCTCGTAGGCGTAGGGCGCGGTGCCGGTCACCTTCTGCGGGCCATCGACCCGGTCGAGGGCACGGCCGATGTTGCCGTGGCGGTTCTCGTCCAGCGGATTGCGCGGCGCGGGCTGGTTCATTTCCATGGCGCGTTCCTCAGGACTGGCTCGCTTCGGCAAGCACGCCCGCGAGCACGCGGCGCGCCAGCGGGATCTTGAAATCGTTGTCGCCCTGGCCCTTCGCGCCCTGCAGGAGGCGGTCGGCGGCGGCCTGTGCCGCATCGGCAGCTGCGCCGGTCGCGGCGCGGTCGGCGTCTTCGATGCGCCAGGGCTTGTGCGCCAGTCCCCCGAAGGCAAAGCGCGCGCTGCGGACCGAGCCACCGGCGCCATCGACGATCGCCGCCACCGACACCAACGCGAAGGCATAGGAGGCGCGGTCGCGCACCTTGCGATAGACCTGCCGCCCTGGCGGCGGCGATGGCAGCACCACGGCGGTGATGCACTCGCCATGGGCGAGCGCCGTCTCCACGTGGGGGGTGTCGCCCGGCAGCTGGTGGAAGTCGGCGATCGGGATCACGCGACGCTGGCCAGCGCCGTTGACGGTCTCCACCTGCGCGTCGAGCACGCGCATGGCCACCGCCATGTCGGAGGGATGCGTGGCGATGCAATGCTCGCTGGCCCCGAGCACGGCGTGATTGCGCGTGAACCCGCCGATCGCGGAACAGCCCGAGCCCGGCGTGCGCTTGTTGCACGGCTTGCTCGGGTCGTAGAAGTAGTAGCAGCGCGTGCGCTGCAGCAGGTTGCCGCCCGTGGTGGCCTTGTTGCGCAACTGCGCGGAGGCACCAGCGAGCAGAGAGCGACTGAGCACGGGGTACTTCGCACGCACCCGCGCATCCGCCGCGAGGTCGGCGTTGCGCACCAGCGTGCCGATGCGCAGGCCGCCTTCGGGCGTGTCCTCGGCGCGATCGAGCCCCAGGCGGTTCACATCGACCAGGTGCGTGGGCGCCTCGATCTGCAGCTTCATCAGGTCCAGCAGATTGGTGCCGCCGGCGATGAACTTCGCGTGCGGATGCGCGGCCACGGCTTTCGCCGCCGCTTCGACGCTGGTGGCGCGTTCGTAGCTGAAGGCTTTCATTGCGCCTCCGCCACTTCGCGGATCGCCGCCACGATGTTGGGATAGGCACTGCAGCGGCAGAGGTTGCCGCTCATGCGCTCCCGGATCTCCGCGTCGCTCAGTGCCGGCGCCTGCTGCAGGTCTTCGGTGACGTGGCTCGGCGTGCCGTTCCTGGCCTCCTCCAGCATGCCGGCGGCCGAACAGATCTGGCCAGGCGTGCAGTAGCCGCACTGGAAGCCGTCGTGCGTGAGGAAGGCCTGCTGCAGCGGATGCAGCTTGCCCGGCTGGCCGAGCCCTTCGATCGTGGTGACCTGCTCGCCCTCGTGCATTGCCACCAGCGACAGGCAGCTGTTGATGCGGCGGCCTTCGACCAGCACGGTGCAGGCGCCGCACTGGCCGTGATCGCAGCCCTTCTTGCTGCCGGTGAGGTGCAGGTGCTCGCGCAAGGCATCGAGCAAGGTGGTGCGGCTGTCGACGCTGAGCTGGCGCGCCTCGCCATTGACGGTGAGCTGCACTTGCAGCAGCTGCGGTGTGTCGTTCATGCGCTCTCCAATGCGAAGTGCGCAGTCTAGGAGCGGATGCGGCTCCGGATGGTCAGCGTGCTCCTACGCCGTGTTGGCGACGGCTGACGGGCTATGTAGGCTGGGCTGGCGAAGCCACCCCAGCGATGAGGCGCCGGAAGCTGGGGTGCGCTACGCGCAGCCCAGCCTACGAATGCCGCCGGCCGCAGCGCGAGATCAATGCGCCTCTTCCCAGTTCGCCCCGATGCCGATCTCCGCCAACAGGGGCACGCGCAACTCTGCGATGGAAGCCATCAATCGCGGGAC
Organism: Ramlibacter sp.; assembly: GCF_028291745.1. Taxonomy (GTDB): domain Bacteria; phylum Pseudomonadota; class Gammaproteobacteria; order Burkholderiales; family Burkholderiaceae_C; genus Ramlibacter. Next base: position 10,299 of record NZ_JAQGNQ010000056.1, read on the forward strand.
CTCGGTACGCACCCACTCGACCTCGTCTTCCGGCACCTCGAACACCAGTTCGTCGTGGACCTGCATGACCATCTTCGTGCGGCGCTGCTCGCGCTCCAGCACGTTCTGCACATGGACCATCGACAGCTTGATCAGGTCGGCGGCCGTGCCCTGCATCGGCGCATTGATCGCCTGCCGCTCGGCGCTGCCGCGGCGCGGCCCGTTGGGCGAGTTGATCTCGGGCAGGTACAGGCGCCGGCCGAACACCGTCTCCACATAGCCGCGACTCTTGGCCGAGAGGCGCGTCTCGTCCATGTACTGCTTCACGCCGGGATAGCGCTGGAAATAACGCTCGATGTAGTTCTTGGCCGCGACCGTCTCGATGCCGAGGTTGCGCGCCAGGCCGAAGCTGCTCATGCCATAGATGAGGCCGAAGTTGATCACCTTGGCATAGCGACGCTGCTCGCTCGACACCTGGTCGAGCGCCACGCCGAAGACCTCGGAGGCGGTCGCGCGGTGCACGTCCATGTCATCGCGGAACGCGCGCAGCAGCGCCTCGTCCTCGCTGATGTGCGCCATGATGCGCAGCTCGATCTGGCTGTAGTCCGCGCTGGCGATGCGGTGGCCCGGCGGCGCCACGAAGGCCTCGCGGATGCGGCGGCCTTCGGTCGTGCGCACGGGGATGTTCTGCAGGTTGGGGTCGTTGCTGGAAAGCCGGCCGGTCACCGCCACCGCCTGCGCATAGTGCGTGTGCACGCGGCCGGTCCTCGGGTGCTGCATCTGCGGCAGCTTGTCGGTGTACGTGCCCTTGAGCTTGGAGAGGCCACGGTGCTCGAGGAGCTTCGCCGGCAGGGGATAGTCCTCCGCCAGCTTCTCCAGCACTTCTTCGTCCGTGCTCGGGGCGCCGCTGGCGGTCTTCTTCACCACCGGCAGCCCCAGCTTGGTGAAGAGCACTTCGCCGATCTGCTTGGGACTGCCCAGGTTGAAGGGCTGTCCGGCCAGCTCGTGCGCCTCGCGTTCCAGCTGCATGATGCGCTGGCCCAGTTCGTGGCTTTGGTGGGAGAGCGCCTGCGCGTCGATCAGCACGCCGTTGCGCTCGATGCGGTACAGCACCTCGCTGCACTGCATCTCCAGGTCGTAGATGAAGGCCAGCCGGGTGTCGCGTTCCAGCTTGGGCCACAGCGCCAGGTGCACGTCCAGCGTCTGGTCCGAGTCCTCGCAGGAGTATTCGGCCGCCTTGTCGATAGTCACCTGGTTGAAGGTGATCTGGTGCGCGCCCTTGCCGGCGATGGTCTCGTAGTCGATGCCGGTGCGCCCCAGGTGGCGCTCGGCCAGGCTGGCCAGGCCATGCGGCTTGTGCACTTCGAGCACGTAGCTTTGCAGCATGGTGTCGTGCGCATAGCCGCGCACCTCGATGCCGTGGTTGGCGAACACGTGGCGGTCGTACTTCACGTGCTGGCCCAGCTTCCTCTTTTCCGGGTTCTCCAGCCAGGCTTTCAGCCGGCCCAACACCTCGTCGCGCGAGAGCTGGTCGGGCGCCCCCTGGTAGTCGTGCGTCAGCGGGATGTAGCAGGCCATGCCGGGCTCGGTGCTGAAGGACAGGCCGACGATGCAGGCCAGCATCTCGTCGAGCGAATCGGTCTCCGTGTCCAGCGCCACCAGCGAGGCCGCCTCGATGCGCGCCAGCCAGGGCTCCAGCTGCTCCCAGCTGAAGATGGTCTCGTAGTGCAGCGTGGTGGCCTGCGAGAGGCCGGAGAGATCCGGCTCCTCGTACACGCCGGCGGGCGGCTGGTGGCCGGGACCCACCTTCTTCTTGCTGCGCAGTTCCTCGATCAGCTCCGGCGGCACGTCGTGCGACTCGAGCTGCTTGACCAGGCCCTTGAAGCCATAGCGCTCGTAGAACTCCTTCAGGCGCTCGACATCCTGGCCGCCGATCACGATGTCCTGCAGTTCGGGGAAGCCGGCGATGTGGTCCTTCAGCTCGCAGTCGGTGCGGATCGTCAGCAGTTGCCGTCCCTTGGGCAGCCACTCGAGGGAACGCCGCAGGTTCTCGCCCACCGCACCCTTCACCTTGTCGGCGTTGGCGACCAGGTTGTCCAGCGAGCCGTATTCCGTCAGCAGCTTCACCGCCGTCTTGGGCCCGACCTTGTCGACGCCCGGCACGTTGTCGACCGCATCGCCCACCAGCGTCTGGTAGTCCACCATCAGGCGCGGCGGCACGCCGAATTCGGCCTCCACGCCCTGCAGGTCGCGGCGGCGGTCGTTCATGGTGTCGATCACCGTCACGTGCTCGTTCACCAGCTGCGACAGGTCCTTGTCGCCGCTGGAGATGATGGTCTGCACGCCGGCCTGCGTGGCCATGCAGGACAGTGTGCCGATCACGTCGTCGGCCTCGACGCCGGGCACGTGCAGCACCTTCCATCCGAGCAGGCGCACGACTTCGTGGATGGGGTCGATCTGCGAGCGCAGGTCCGAGGGCATCGGCGAGCGGGTCGCCTTGTACTCGGGGTAGAGCTCGTCGCGGAAGGTCGGGCCCGGGGCGTCGAACACGCAGCAGGCGTAGTCGGCGCGCACGTCGCGCCGCAGCTTCTGCATCATGTTGATCATCCCCCGGATCGCCCCGGTCGCCGGGCTCGCGGGATCGCCCGGCACGGCGCGCAGGTCCGGCATGGCATGAAAGGCGCGGTACAGGTAGCTGGATCCGTCGACCAGCAGCAGCACCTTGGGTTCAGGGGTGGGAACTTCGTCCGTCTCGCTCATGGGCCGGGATTGTGCCCGGTAGGACGGCCGCGGGCGGGACGCGGACTTCTTGAACGCAGAAGGCGCAGAAGTACGCAGAACACGCAGAAAAGACAAGTGAAAACCTTCTGTGGTTTTCTTCTGCGTCTTCTGCGCAACTTCTGCGGCTTCTGCGTTGAGCTTCTTCGTCCGCGGCCCGGCCTCGAATTCGACGGCCTCACCGCCAGCCTACAATCCGGCCATGCGCGCGTGCTTTTTCATCATCGCCCTCCTCCCCCTGGCTTGCCTGGCCCAGGCGACCATCGAACGTGAAGGCACGCCCGATCCGCGCAAGAACCAGAAGATCGAGCGCATCCACGTCGAGGATGGCGGCAACACCATCGATGAACTGCGCGTCGGCGGCCAGACCGAGGCGATCACCGTGCAGCCCAAGGCCAAGGTGCCGGCGTACGAGATCCAGACCGACGACCTGGCGCACAGCCGCCCCCCCGAGGGCCGCGACGGCTTCGCGGAGCGCAAGCAGCGCGTCTGGAACGTCTTCGGTTTCTAGCATGGCCGTCTTCACGGAAGTCTCGGAACGCGAGGCAGGCATGCTGCTGCGCGAGCTGAAACTGGGCGAGCTGCGCGAACTGCGCGGCATCCAGAGCGGCATCGAGAACACCAACTACTTCGTCACGGCGCAGGACATGCTGGGCGAGCGCGAATTCGTGCTGACCCTGTTCGAGCGGCTCACCTTCGAACAGTTGCCCTTCTACCTGCACCTGATGAAGCACCTGGCGCAGCACGGCATCCCCGTGCCCGACCCGGCGGCGGACCGCAACGGCGACATCCTGCACACCCTCGGCGGCAAGCCGGCCGCGCTGGTGAACAAGCTGGCCGGCAAGCACGAACTCGCGCCCGGGCTCGACCACTGCGCCCAGGTGGGCGCGATGCTCGCGCGCATGCACCTCGTCGGCCGCGACTACCCGCGCCAGCAGCCGAACCTGCGCGGCCTGGCCTGGTGGAACGAGACGGTGCCGGTGGTGCTGCCCTTCGTGAGCCCCGCGCAGGCGGCGCTGCTGCAGGGCGAGCTCGCTTTCCAGAACCACGTGGCCGCCAGCTCCGCTTATGCCGCGCTGCCCCGCGGCCCGGTGCATGCCGACCTGTTTCGCGACAACGTGATGTTCGACGAGGGCCGCCTCACCGGCTTCTTCGACTTCTACTTCGCCGGCGTCGACAGCTGGCTGTTCGACATCGCCGTGTGCCTCAACGACTGGGCGATCGAGCTGGCGACCGGCAGGCACGATGCGGAGCGCGCGGCCGCTTTCGTCGCAGCTTATGCCGCCGTGCGCCCACTCTCGGCCGCCGAGCGCCAGCTGCTGCCGGCGATGCTGCGGGCCGGGGCCCTGCGCTTCTGGATCTCGCGCCTGTGGGATTTCCACCTGCCGCGCGAGGCCTCGCTGCTCAAGCCGCACGATCCCGCGCATTTCGAACGCGTGCTGCGCCAACGGGTCGCGCACCCGATCCTGGCCGCATCGCTGTGAGCCAAGCCCAGGCGTGAAACTCAACATCGTCCCCGCCCGCACCGGCCTCACCTGGGTGAAGCTGGGCGTCATGACCTTCCTGCGGCAGCCGCTGGCGCTGACCGGCCTGTTCTTCATGTACATGGCCGCGGTGCTGGTGATCCTGCAGGTGCCGGTGCTGGGGATGGTGCTGGCCGCCATGATCGTGCCGGCGGCCACGCTGGGCCTGATGGCCGCTACCGCCGAAGCCTCGACCGGTCGCTTCCCCATGCCCACCGTCCTGCTCAGCGCGTTTCGCGCCGGCCGCCAGCGAGGGCGCGCCATGCTGGTGCTGGGCGCGATCTACACCGTCGGCTCGCTCGTTGCGACACTCCTCGGCAGCTTGGTGGCGGGCGGCGGCGGCGCCAGTGCCGGTGGCGATGCGTCGGGCCAGACCGTCGATCTCCGCGCCGTCGCCGTGCTGGTGCTGCACCTGCCGCTGGTGCTGCTGTTCTGGCATGCCCCGGCGCTGGTGCACTGGCACGGCGTGCCGCCGGTCAAGAGCCTGTTCTTCAGCGCGGTGGCCTGCCTGCGCAACATCGGCGCGCTGCTGGTCTACGGTTTTGCCTGGGTGCTCCTGTTCCTGCTGGCCGGGTTCGCCGTCAGCGCGGCAGGCATGCTGATGGGCGGCCTGGGCGTGGCGCGCAGCATCATGATGCCGACGGTGCTGGTGCTGGTCGCCATGTTCTCGACCTCGCTCTACTTCACTTTTCGCGACAGCTTCCAGGCCGAAGACCCCCAGGAACTGCCCGATGTCATCTTGTAAATTGTCGTTACACTGCCCATCGAGCAGCCAAGGAGGAGTCGCATGACAAAGTGGTTTCGCGACGGTACCAACAAGCCGGCGGATGCCGCCTACGCCGACACCGAGCCGATGCCGCTGCCCGAGGTGCCGCCCGCTCCCGCCGTGGCCAACTTCGGCGGCTTGAGCCTGGCTCCGGTGGAGACCAGCCTGTACGAGGTGATGGCCGCCATCCGCAAGGACAATCGCGTCTGCCCGCAACCGACGCGCTGGCTGGAGTTCTATCGCATCCTGCAGGAGGGGTCGGCCGGGGCGCCGCTTCCCGCCCCGCCGCTGACCGGTTCCGCCTGGGCGGCCACGCCCGCGTCGGCCAAGCGCATGTGCTTTCGCGAGCAGGTGGAGTGGGCGGCCAACCACCACTGCCTGCAGCAGGCCTCGGAATTCCTGAACGACCTGCCCGACACGGAGTGGCACTGCAGCATGGGCTGAGAAGCCGTGCCGGCCGGGCGCCTTGCCCGCCCAAGCCTCAAGGCACCGGCGTGAGCTTGGCCACCGCCAGCGCCAGCCACTTCGCCCCGTGCCGCGGAAACTCGATGTGGGCCCGCGCGTCCTGCCCGGAGCCCTCCAGCGTCAGCACCGTCCCCTCGCCGAACTTCGCGTGGAAGACCTTCATTCCGGCCCTGAGACCGTGCCCGGCATCCGCCCTCTGCGGCGGCACCGGTGGGCTGGCGAAGGTCTCGCTGCCGCGACCGTAGCTGCCTGAACCCGAGTTGCTGCGCGAAGTCGGATAGCCCATGCCGAAGCCGAAGGACGAGCCGCCGAAGCTCTGGTTCTTCGGGGTCAGCCACTTCAGTGCGTGCTCCGGCAATTCATCGAAGAAGCGGCTCTTGACGTTGTAGCGCGTCTGCCCGTGCAGCAGCCGCGTCTGCGAGTGGCTGAGGTACAGGCGCTGGCGCGCCCGCGTGATCGCCACGTACATCAGGCGGCGTTCTTCCTCGAGCCCCTGGTAATCGGCAAGCGAGCGTTCGCTGGGAAACAGGCCCTCTTCCAGGCCGGTCACGAACACGCAGTCGAACTCCAGGCCCTTGGCCGCATGCACCGTCATCAGCTGCACCGCGTCCTGCCCGGCCTGCGCCTGGTTGTCGCCGGACTCGAGCGCCGCATGCGTGAGGAAGGCGGCCAGCGGCGAGAGCGTCTCGCCGGTCTCGGCATCGGGCGGGATGTAGTCGGGCGCGGGCTCGTTCACTTCGGGCAGCGAAGGATCGAGCCCCTGGCTGGCCGGTGACTGCCGCAGGATGGTGGCGCCCCCGAGTTCGTCGACCGGCAGGGCCACGGCATCGCGGCCGAAGCCCTCCTGCGTGACGAAGCTCTCCGCCGCGTTCACCAGTTCCTCCAGGTTCTCGACCCGGTCGCCGCCGTCGCGCTCCGCCTTGTAGTGGTCGATCAGGCCGCTTCGCTGCAGCATCACCTCGATGATCTCGCGCAGCGTGAGCCCTTCGGTCTCGGCCCGCATCGCGTCGATCTTCTGCACGAAGGCCGCGAGGTTGGCGCCGCCCTTGCCGCTCGTGGCCTTCACCGCGTCATGCAGCGACGCGCCCGCGACGCGCGCTGCGTCCTGCAGTTGCTCGATGGTGCGGGCGCCGATGCCGCGCGCGGGGAAATTCACCACGCGCAGGAAGCTGGTGTCGTCCTGCGGGTTCTCCAGCAGCCGCAGGTAGGACAGCGCGTGCTTGATCTCGGCCCGCTCGAAGAAGCGCAGGCCGCCATACACGCGGTAAGGCACCGCGGCATTGAACAGCGCCGTCTCCATCACCCGCGACTGCGCGTTGCTGCGATAGAGCATGGCGATCTCGTGCCGCGCAATGCCCTCGCGCACCAGCTGCCGGATCTCCTCCACCAGCCACTGCGCCTCGGCCATGTCGGTCGGCGCTTCGTACACGCGCACCGGCTCGCCCGGGCCCTGGTCGGTGCGCAGGTTCTTGCCCAGCCGCGTCTTGTTGTGCGCGATCAGCGCGTTGGCCGAATCCAGGATGTTGCTGAAGCTGCGGTAGTTCTGTTCCAGCTTGATCTGGTGGCGGACGTGGAACTCCTGCACGAAGTCCGCCATGTTGCCCACCCGGGCGCCGCGGAAGGCATAGATGCTCTGGTCGTCGTCGCCGACCGCGAACACGGAGTTGCCGGAACCGGAGCTTCCTCCCGGGTCTCCCGCGAACATCTTGATCCACGCGTACTGCAGCTTGTTGGTGTCCTGGAACTCGTCGATCAGGATGTGATGGAAGCGCCGGCGGTAATGCTCGCGGATGGGATCGTTGTCGCGCAGCACCTCGTAGCTGCGCAGCATCAGCTCGGCGAAGTCGACCACGCCCTCCCGGTTGCACTGCTCGTCATACAGCTGGTAGATCTCCACCTTGCGGCGGTCTTCCTCGCTGCGCACGTCCACGTCGCGCGCACGCTTGCCCTCTTCCTTGAGGCCGGCGATGAACCACTGCGTCTCCTTGGCGGGGAAGCGCTCCTCGTCCACGTTGTGCTGCTTCATCAGCCGCTTGATGGCCGAGAGCTGGTCCTGCGTGTCCAGGATCTGGAAGCTTTGCGGCAGGCCGGCCAGCTTGTAGTGCGCGCGCAGGAAGCGGTTGCACAGGCCATGGAAGGTGCCGATCCACATGCCGCGCACGTTGACCGGCAACATGGTGGTCAGCCGCGTCATCATCTCCTTGGCGGCCTTGTTGGTGAAGGTCACGGCCAGCACGTTGCCCGGACCGATCTGCCCGGTGGACAGCAGCCACGCGATGCGGGTGGTGAGCACGCGCGTCTTGCCGGAGCCGGCGCCGGCAAGGATGAGTGCGTGCTCGGCCGGCAGCGTGACGGCGGCGCGCTGCTCGGGATTGAGATTGGCGAGCAGTGGCGAATCGGCGGCGACTTCTGGAAACATGTGGCATTGTAGAAAGCCGGGCGGGAACGGATCCGCCGACCACGACATCTCAAACGCTGTGCTACGACTTCTCCTCACTTCCCTCCTGGTTGCGCTGCCCCTCGCCGGGCATGCGCTGTGCACGAGCGACGACGTGCCGCAGCCCGAGTTGCTGATGGAGCGCTTCACCAGCGCCGACTGCCTCGCCTGCTGGCGCGACCGCAACACGCCCCAGGGCGCAGCCGGCACGCTGGCGCTGGACTGGATCGTCCCCGGCCTGAAGGCCGAAGGCGCCGCCCTGGCCAGCGACGCCAGCGACGACGCCATGGACCGCCTGGATTACCTGCGCCGGCCCACGCCCAAGGGCGCCGAGGTCGTCAGCACCCGGCGCGAGGGCGATCCCCTCAGGCTGCGCCTGGCGCATGGCCAGGCCTTCAACGACTACATCGGCACGTCGATGCAACTGCGGCAGGCCGGCGACGAGGTCTGGCATGCCTGGCTGCTGCTGGTGGAAAAAGTGCCGCCCGGCCAGGACGGCAGCCCGATCGCGCGCAACATCGTGCGCAAGGTGTTCCGGCCCGATTGGGCGCGCGTGGGCCGCGGCACCGGCGAGCTCGCCGAGACCCGGTCCATGCAGGTGCCGCCGGGGGCGCGGCCGGAGCGGCTGCGGCTGGTGGGCGTGCTGCAGGATGGGCGAGGCCGTATCAGGGCTATCTCCCAGACCGAATGTCGCGACTAGCGGCCGGGCCGTAGAATCAATCACCGGGCCCAAGCATTTGTGGTCCGGTTTTTCCTTCTGGGAAGCCGGCCACCCACAGTCCAAGCGCTCACTGTTCTGCAACAGACTTACCGAGCCTGGAAATGGAAATCTTCGACTACGACAAAGTATTGCTGCTGCCGCGCAAGTGCCGCGTGGAAAGCCGCTCCGAGTGCGACCCCTCGATCGAGTTCGGCGGCCGCCGCTTCAAGCTGCCGGTGGTGCCGGCCAACATGAAGACCGTGCTGGACGAGAGGATCTGCCTCTGGCTGGCGCAGAACGGCTACTTCTACGTGATGCACCGCTTCGACCTGGACAACGTGAAGTTCGTCCGGCGCATGAAGGAGGCCGGCGCCTTCGCCTCGATTTCGGTGGGCGTCAAGCCGACCGACTACGAGACGGTCGACAAGCTGGCCGCCGAGGGCCTGGTGCCCGAATACGTGACCATCGACATCGCCCACGGGCATGCCGACACGGTCAAGAACATGATCTTCCACCTGAAGAACAAGCTGCCCGCGGCCTTCATCATCGCCGGCAACGTCGGCACGCCGGAAGCGGTGATCGACCTGGAAAACTGGGGCGCCGACGCGACCAAGGTGGGGATCGGCCCGGGCAAGGTGTGCATCACGCGCATGAAGACCGGCTTCGGCACGGGGGGCTGGCAGCTCTCGGCGCTGAAGTGGTGTGCGCGGGTGGCCACCAAGCCCATCATCGCGGACGGCGGCATTCGCGAGAACGGCGACATCGCCAAGAGCATCCGCTTCGGCGCGACGATGGTGATGGTGGGCTCCATGCTTGCCGGCCACGAAGAGTCGCCGGGCGCCACGGTGGAAGTGGACGGGCGCCTGTTCAAGGAGTACTACGGGAGCGCCTCGGACTTCAACAAGGGCGAGTACAAGCACGTCGAAGGCAAGCGCATCCTCGAGCCGGTGAAGGGCAAGCTGGCCGATACCCTGCGCGAGATGGAGGAAGACCTGCAAAGCTCCATCAGCTATGCGGGCGGCACCCGGCTCACGGACATCCGGAAGGTGAACTACGTGATCCTGGGCGGGGACAACGCGGGGGAACACCTGTTGATGTGACCGGATGGTGGGGCGCGCTTCGCGCGTCCCACCCTACGCGGGCGACCGCGGATTCGTAGGGTGGGATGCGCGAGCGCACCCCACCGATTCCCCCCCCCACGCCTTGCCTCAAGCCCGCAGCAGATCCAGCGCCAGCTGGTGCAGCCGATGGCTCGGCTCCACCAGTGCGTCCACGATGCTGAAGTGGTTCAGCCCCGGCAGCGTCTCGCAGACCGGCACCCGGCGCGGGCCCCAGGCTTCCTGGATCAGCCGGTTCTGCCGGTGGTATTCCTCGCTCTCTTCTCCACCCGCCACCGAATACAGCATGCCGTGCCGCGGCGCCGGCAGGCGCGCCGGGCTGGCCTGCGTCACCTGTTCGGGGGTGAGCTGCAGCGTCGCCTGCAGGAAAGGTGCTTGCATGATCGGATCCAGGTCATGCAGCGCGGAGATCGCCAGCGCGCTCGCCACCACGTCGCGCGGCAGGGCCGGGTCCAGTTGCTGCCACAGGCAATTGAGCATCATGGCCGCGAGTTGCCCGCCAGCGGAATGGCCGACGACGATGATCCTGCGCCGATCGCCCCCGTAGCGGCCGACGTGATGCCAGGTCCAGGCCAGGGCATGCGCCATCTGCAGCGTGATCTGCGGCACGGTCACCGCCGGGGCGAGCGCGTAATTCGGGATCACGACGCAGGCACCGTGCCGCGTGAAGGCGGGCGCGATGAAGGAGTGGCCCCGCTTGTCCAGCGCGCGCCAGTAGCCGCCGTGCACGAACACCAGCACCGGCGCACCCGCGTGCGGCGCGGGAAAGACATCCAGGGTCTCGCCGGGCCCTGCGCCATAGGCGATGTCCAGCTCGCACGGACCTTCGGCGCGTGCCTTCGCGGAGTCCTTCTCCCACCGTTCGAAGAACTCCGGATGTTGCGGCACCAGCTCCCGGTTGTTGTACATCCGGTCGTACCAAGGCCCCTTGCGTAACTCCATATCCCCCCCAACTCATCTATTGGCAACATCTTGACACAATTTCATGGGGCGTCGATCGGTCGCGTAAGCTTGCTCCAAGCGTGCCCGCAACGACCGAGGAGACACCGTGAGACTGACGCAAGCGCAGCGCGAGCAGTTCGACCGCGATGGCTATCTCTTCTTCCCGGGCCTGTTCACACCGGCGGAGGCCCGCACGCTGGTCGCTGCGGTGCCCGCCCTGTATGCGCGGCGCGAGGCCTTCAACGTGCGCGAGAAGGACAGCGATACGGTGCGTACCAACTTCGCGGCGCACCTGTACAGCGCGCCCTTCGCCCGGCTCGCTCGCCATCCGCGCATGGTCCAGCCGGTGACCGAACTGCTGGATGAAGAGGTGTACATGCACCAGTTCAAGATCAACGGGAAGATGGCCTTCGAAGGGGACGTCTGGCAGTGGCACCAGGACTACGGCACCTGGCTCAATGACGACCTCATGCCCACCGAACGCGCGATGAACGTCGCCGTCTTCCTGGACGATGTCAACGAATACAACGGCCCGCTGATGTTCATCCCGGGCAGCCACCGCAAGGGCGTGGTCGAGGCCAGGCACGACCTCACCACCACAAGTTATCCGCTGTGGACCATCGACGACGGCGTGATCGCAAAGCTGGTGGAACGCGCAGGCGGCAAGGAGGGCGGCATCGTCAGCCCGAAAGGGCCCGCCGGTTCGATGATCGTCTTCCACAGCTGCCTGGTGCATGCCTCCAGCAGCAACCTGTCGCCGTGGAACCGCGTGAGCGTCTACCTGAGCTTGTGCGCGGTCTCGAATCACATCCGGCGCTGCAAGCGGCCCGAGTACATCGCGCATCGCGACTTCACGCCCATAGCCTGCCTGCCGGATGACTGCCTCACCAAGGACTATCCGGTGGACCTCCCGTGGCGGGACGGCATGCCGGCGAGCGCACTCGCCACCTCCTCCGATCCCCTCGCGCAGATCCGGATGGCGGCCTGACATGTCCCTGTTCGCAAAACTGCAGCAACGCGCGGCCGAGGGCCGGCCGGTGCGCGTCGGCCTGATCGGCGCCGGCAAGTTCGGCTCCATGTACCTGGCGCAGGTGCCGCGCACGCCCGGCGTGCACCTGGCCGCGATCGCCGACCTGGCGCCGGACAACGCGCGCGCCAATCTCGCACGCGTGGGCTGGCAAGCGCAACGCACCCAGGCGACGTCCATCGACGACGCGCTGAAAACCGGCGCCACCCATGTGGACAGCGACTGGCAGGCGCTGGTGCGCCATCCAGCCATCGACGTGGTGGTGGAGTGCACCGGGCATCCGATCGCCGCCGTGGACCACTGCCTCGAAGCGTTCGCGCACCGCAAGCACGTGGTCAACGTGACGGTGGAAGCCGACGCCTTCTGCGGACCGCTGCTCGCCCGCAAGGCAGCCGAAGCAGGCGTGGTCTATTCGCTGGCCTTCGGCGACCAGCCGGCATTGATCTGCGATCTGGTGGACTGGGCGCGCACCTGCGGCTTCCCGGTGGTGGCCGCCGGCCGCGGCCACAAGTGGCTGCCGCACTTTTGCGAGTCGACTCCCGAGACGGTGTGGGGCCACTACGGGCTGACGCCGGAGCAGGCCAGGCGCGGCGGCCTCAACCCGAAGATGTTCAACAGCTTTCTGGACGGCTCCAAGCCCTCGATCGAAAGCACTGCGGTGGCCAACGCCACCGGCCTCACCGTGCCCGGCAACGGCCTGCTCTATCCGCCGGCCAGCGTCGCCGACATCCCCTACGTCACCCGCCCGAAGAGCGAAGGCGGCGTGCTGGAACGCAAGGGCATGGTCGAAGTGGTGTCCTCGCTCGAGGCGGACGGCCGCGCCATTCCGTACGACATCCGCATGGGCGTGTGGGTGACGGTGGAAGGCGAGACCGAGTACATCCGCAACTGCTTCGAGGAATACAACGCGCACACCGACCCGGGCGGGCGCTACTTCACCCTGTACAAGCGCTGGCACCTGATCGGACTGGAGGTGGGCATGTCGGTGGCAAGCGTGGCCTTGCGCGGCGAGGCCACCGGCGTCGCCACCTGCTGGAACGCCGACGTGGTCGCCACCGCCAAGCGCGACCTGCAGCCGGGCGAACTGCTCGATGGCGAGGGCGGCTACACGGTCTGGGGCAAGTTGCTGCCGGCCGAAACCTCGGTGCGCCTGGGCGGCCTGCCGCTGGGCCTGGCACACGACGTGAAGGTGCTGCGCCCGGTGAGGAAGGGGGAGACCCTGGGCTGGAGCGATGTCGCCATCGACCCGTCGACCCGTGCGTACCGCATCCGGCGGGAACTCGAGGCGCAGTTCGCGCCGGCCTTCCTGCAAGCAGCGTGACAGGGAGCCGGGCGCGCGCCCGCCATCATGGGGGCCTGACAAAGCCAAAGGAGACGAGCATGCAGCTGGCGGTGCTGGGAACGGGTGCCATGGGATTTCCGATGGCGCGCCGGCTGTGCGAAGCGGGACACACCGTCCATGCGTGGAACCGCAGCCGCGACAAGGCGCAGCGGCTCGCGCCCTTCGGTGCGATCGTGCACGATACGGCCGCTGCGGCCCTGCGCGAGGCCGAGATCGTGGTCTGCATGCTGGAGAGCGGTCCGGTGATCGAGGACGTGCTGTTCCGGCAAGCCGCGGCCGAGGCGCTGCGCCCGGGCACGCTCTTCATCGACATGGCCTCCATCCAGCCGCGCGAGGCGCGCGACCACGCCGCGCGGCTGGCGGCGCGGCAAGTGCAACAGCTCGATGCGCCGGTCTCCGGTGGCACTGGCGGCGCCGAGAACGGCACGCTTGCCATCATGGTCGGCGGCAAGGCGGCGGACTTCGAACGCGCGGCACCGGTGTTCCAGGTGCTGGGTCGGGCCACGCATGTCGGCCCCACGGGCGCGGGCGAACTGGCGAAGCTCGCCAACCAGATGATCGTGGGCATCACCATCGGCGCGGTCGCCGAAGCGCTGCTGCTTTGCCAGAAGGGCGGCGCCGACATGGCCAAGGTGCGCGAGGCCATCGGCGGCGGCTTCGCGGAAAGCCGCGTCCTGCAGGTCCACGGCCAGCGCATGGTGGAGCGCGACTTCGCCCCGCGCGCCAAGATCTCCATCCAGCTGAAGGACATGCGCAACGCGCTGGCCACCGCGCAGGAAATCGGCTTCGAAGCGCCCGTGACCGCCCTGTTCGAGCAGCTGTATGCGCAAGCCGGTGAGCACGGACTCTCCGACCTGGACCACGCGGGCCTGTTCGTGGAACTCGCTTCGCGCAACGGACTGCGCTGATGGAGGCACGCGCGCCGGAAACGGCTGCGCGGCTTTGCTACAATGCAATTCGTTGTGGGGGGGTAGCTCAGCTGGGAGAGCGTCGCGTTCGCAATGCGAAGGTCGGGAGTTCGATCCTCCTCCTCTCCACCACATCTTTCAGAAGGCCTTGTCGTACAAGGCCTTCTTCTTTTTCCGGCGGTCACTTCGATGTGGCGTCCAGGTTCTCGTCCAGGAACCGCCGAAAATGTATCCCCATCGATCCCGAAGTTGGACACCCTCGTCCAACTGTCAGTCTGGCGGGCAGCCAGCAGCGTTCCCCAGCGGTCGCCCGCGTGGCGGCCTCGCGCCTGTCCGCATCCCACCTGTCTCGAGCAGCGAATGGGGCGTTCTACGTGCGACTGGCAATTCCAGCTACGGCGCGCCGGTTGCAGTCCGCTCGCTAGTGGCCCAGGCGTGAGGCTGCCCGCTTCAACGCCGCCGCGAATTCTTGCGCCGCGGGCTTGGGCTGTGTACCGCGGCGCTGCACGAGGAACAGGTCGAGGCTCACCGCCGGCTCCACGAGCATCGCGACGCCGAGGCCCTGCCGCACGCACTCCTCCAGCGCGAAGGAGGGAATGACCGCATGGCCCAGGCCCGCCTGGACCATGGCGATCAGCGTCCCGAGCAGGTTCATCACCGGACGCTCCTCGTGCGCGCCGCCCGCACGCGCAAGATGCGTCTCGATCAGCGCCTGGATCGGATTGTCCGGGGGCAGGCTCACCAGCGGCAGGTCGGCGAGGCTGCTCCAGGGTCGGCTGGACCCCAGGCCCGGAGGCTCGGACCCGGGCGGGCTGATCCGCATGAGCCGGAACTTGCAGAGCGGCTGGCGCACCAGGCCGACCGCGGGCTTGACAAAGAAGCCCAGCCCGATGTCTGCTTCGGCCTCCAGCATCCGCGCGCGCACCGTGGCCACGTCCACGTCGGCCAGATGCACGCGCACCTGCGGATGGCTGGCCGCGAACTCGCGCACGACACGCGGCAGAAGGCTGGCCGAGACCATCGGCGTGGCGGCCACATCGAGCCGGGAACGCACCGCCGCTTCGGTGCCGCCGATCACGCTGGCCAAGGCACGCAGTTCGTCGACGATGCGCTGGGCTACCGGCTGCAGTCGCCGGCCGGCATCGGTCAGGGTCACGGAGCGCGTCGTGCGGTCGAACAGCCGCGCGCCGACCTGGTCCTCCAATTCCTTCACAAGCATGCTCATGCCGGAAGGCGACAACGCGATCCGGTCGGCCGCCCTCGCAAAGCTTTGCAGGCGGCTGATCTCGAGGAAGGCGAGCAGCTGCCGGCTGCTCACATTGATCAGGGTTCTTGACGAGTTCATCAGAATGTTCCGTTTGCTTCAAGTCAAGGAACGGGCTCCAATTGTCGATCATCCCGAATTCCGGAGTTGATGGCGGGCGACGCCAGGCGCTGGGCCGACCTGCTCAACGCGCAGGGCATCACCGCGGAACAAGGAAAGAAATGAGCAGTGAACAGCAAGCAGGCGCCGCGCAACGCGACGCCGAGGTGGTGATCGTCGGCGGCGGCCCCGTAGGCATGGGCCTGGCCATCGAACTCGGCCAGCGCGGCATCCGCACGATCGTGGTGGAACGCTATCCGCAGCCGCAACCCATCCCCAAGGGCCAGAACCTGACCCAGCGGACCATGGAGCACTTCCACTTCTGGGGCGCGGAAAAGCAGCTGCGCGCCGCCCGCACCATCCCGCCCGAGTACGGCATCGGCGGGCTGACGGCGTACGGCACGCTGTTGGGCCCGCATACCTACGACTGGCTGCAGCGCGACCTGGTCAAGCCCTATTACTACACCTCCAACGAGCGGCTTCCGCAGTACGCAACCGAGGCGGTGCTGCGCAACCGGGTGGCCGAACTGCCTTGCGTGCAGACGCTGTACGGATGGGAGGCGCAAGCCGTGGCGCAGGACCCCGACGGTGTCTCGATCTCCATCGCCGAGCGTGGTTCCGAGGGCCGCCGCGTGCTGCGCTGCGCCTACGCCGTGGGTTCGGACGGTGCCCGCTCCCTGGTGCGAGAACAGGCCGGCATCACCCAGACGCGTACCGACCACGATCGCATGATGGTGTTGCTGGTGTTCCGCTCGCACGAGTTGCACAAGCTGCTGGAGCGCTACCCCGGCAAGTCCTACTACAACGTGCTGCAGCCAGAGCTCAAAGGCTACTGGAAGTTCTTCGGCCGGGTCGACCTGGGCAGCACCTGGTTCTTCCACGCCCCCGTTCCGCCTGGCACGACCAGGGACAACTTCGATTTCCGTGCGTACCTGCAGGAAGCTGTTGGTGCGCCCTTCGATGTGGACTTCGAGCACATCGGGTTCTGGGACCTGCGGTTCATGCTCGCCGACTCCTATCGCAAGGGTCGCGTCTTTGTCGCCGGCGACGCCGCGCACAGCCATCCGCCCTATGGCGGGTACGGGGTGAACTCCGGGCTGGAAGATTCGCGCAATCTCGGTTGGAAGCTGGGCGCTGTGCTCCAGGGCTGGGGCGGCGAGCGCCTGCTCGACTCGTACGACGGCGAACGGCGGCCGGTGTTCGAGTCGACGATGCGCGATTTCATTGCAAAGTCGATCGAGACCGACCACCAGTTCCTGGAAGCGTACGACCCTGAGCGCAATCGCGCGGCGTTCGAACAGGCCTGGCAGGCGCGAGCCCAAGGGGCGGTGGGTGAGGTGCATGCCTTCGAGCCGAACTACGAGGGCTCCCCGGTCGTCTCCGGAGGCCAAGGACGGGTGAGCAGCGCCAAGGGATCGCACCGCTTCGACGCCCGGGCCGGCCACCATCTTGCCCCCGCCACCCTGTCATCCGGCCGCGACGTGTTCGAGGATCTGGGCCCGGGCTTCACGCTGCTGGCGCTCGGGGCGCCCCCGCACGCCGTACAGGCCTTCCGCGATGCGGCCGCGGCCCGGGGGCTGCCGCTGACCGTCGTGGACGACCCGGCCGGGGGAGACACGGGACGCTACGAGGTGAAGATGATCCTGGTGCGCCCCGACCAGTTCGTCGCCTGGAGCAGCCAACGAGGCGACGTGACGCCGGAACAAGCGCGTACTGTGATCAGCCTGATCACGGGCTGATGCTCACGCGAGCGGCAGGGCGCCATCGGTTATGTGACGTCGGCCCAGCGCCACACAGGAACCGATCGCCAGGTCCTGCAGGCGCGCCACGACTGTACGAGTGGCCTGGCAGCACCCGCGCCGGGCCCGCCCGGGGAACGGCTGCCGGCGGGACGTACTGCGTCTCGGGTTCGGCGCGGAAGATGGATCGGGCCGGCCGCGCCCCGGATCCTCACTCGGCGGAGGCCATGCGCCGGACCGCGAGGATCCAGCGGTGGAAGGACGCCATCTGCTCGGCGACGAACTTGCGGGTTGTGTCATCGGTGCAGCGACCCTCCCGGTCGAACTTGGCCGCGGCACTGCCGATGAAGACTTCGGGCTTGGCGAGCACCTGCCCGTTCAGGAACAGCATGACACGCCGCAGTTCGTACTGGACCCGCACTCCGCCGAGCAGGCCGGGCGAGGCCGTCAGGATGGCGACCGGCTTGAGCGCGAACGGCTGGTCGTCGCCCCGGCTGACCCAGTCCAGGGCATTTTTCAGCACGCCGGGGATGCTGAAGTTGTATTCGGGCGTGGCGATCACCACGCCGTCGGCCTTGCGTATGCGCTCGCGCAGCGCGGTCACCGCGGGCGGGAAGCCGTTGGCCATGAGGTCGGCGTTGAAGAAAGGAACGTCGCGGTATTCGGCGATCTCTAGCTCCAGTCCGGCCGGCATCGATTCCGCGGCGAGGCCAAGCACCATGCGATGCAGCGAGCCTGCGCGCAGGCTGCCGCACAGGCCGACGATGTCGAGCTTCGTCATCTCGATTCTCCTGAATGAACGGTCAAGGTCAGGTCGCCAGCGCGGACTTGACCCGCGCCGGGTCGAACGGCATCTGGCGCAGCCGAACGCCGGTGAGCGCGTGGAACGCGTTGGCGACGGCGGCGCCCGTCATCGGCACGCCGAGTTCGCCGGCGCCGCTGGGCGGGCCGTCCGATGCCAGCATCGCCACCTGGATGTCGGGCACTTCGCTGGCGCGCAGCAGCGGGTAGTCGTGAAAATTGTTCTGCTGCACTTCGCCCTGCCGGATCGTGATGCGCTCCTTCAGCAGCCCCGACAGGCCGAAGACGATGCCGCCTTCGACCTGCGCGGCCAGGTTGCGCGGCTGGATCACCGGGCCGACGTCGACCGCGGCCCAGAAGCGATGCACGCGGATCACGCCGCTGGCGCGGTCGACCGAGATTTCGGCGACACCCGCAGCCATCGAGTTCTTCAGGGGCGCGAGCGCCAGGCCATGGGCGCGGCCGGCCGGCGCGGCGCCGAAGTTCGACATCGCCAGCACCTTGTCGAGCACCGCGCCGGCACGGGGATGGCCGGCCAGCATGCGCCGCCTGAAGCTCACCGGGTCCAGCTTCGCCGCGGCCGCGAGCTCGTCGACGAAACATTCGCTGGCGAAGCTGTTGTGGCCGCGGCCGATGCCGCGCCACGCGGCCACGCGCGCGCGCCGCGGTGTGAGCAGGTGCTCGGCGAGGAAATGTGGAACGGTGTACGGCGAACCGTCGGCACCGGCCATCACCAGGGGATCGCGGTTGCCCATCTTCGCCAGCATCTGCGGCGTGTCGTAGCCGACGATCGACGGGCTCGCCACCCGGTGGTGCCAGGCGATCACGCGGCCGTCGACGTCGAGCGCGGCCCGCAGGCGATGCGCCGTGGCCGGACGGAACCAGCCGTTCTTGATGTCGTCTTCGCGCGTCCAGATCAACTTGACTGGCCGGCCCAGCTGGCGCGACAGGAGCAGCGCGTCACGCAGTAGTTCGCGCGCGAAGGTGGTGCGGCGGCCGAAGCCGCCGCCCATCTGCAAGGCATGGAAGCGGATGCGCTCGGGCGTGGTCTCGAGCAGCTCGGTGGCAATCGCCAGCGACGAAGTCTGGGCCTGCGTGCCGAGCCAGATCTCCGCGCCCTTGCCGTCGGCGTCCACCGCCGCGACGGCCGCCAGCGGTTCCATCTGCGCGTGATAAACGTGTTCGGTGGCGTAGCTGGCCTCCACCACCGTGGCCGCGCGCGCCAGCTCGCCGGGTGCGTCACCGCGCGGGAACCAGGGCACGCCGCGCTGCGCCGGATCGGCCGCGACGGCCACGTCGTGCGCCAGGTCGACGGTGCTGTCGGCGCTGCGGAAGGGCGAGCTGGTCGTCCATTCGACCGCCAGCACGGCGCGCGCCGCCAGCGCCGTGTCCCAGCGTTCGGCGACGACGGCCACGGCGCCGGGCAGGCGCACCACCGCCAGCACGCCGGGCAAGGCCCTGGCGCGCGCATCGTCCACCGACACCACGGTCTCGCCTTCCACCGGCGCCCGCGCGACGCAGGCGTAGACCATGCCCGGCACGCGCACGTCGATGCCATACAGCGTCGCGCCCCGGGTCTTGGCCGGCAGTTCCAGCCGCGGCACATCGCGGCCGATCAGGCGATACGCGCTGGCGGGCTTGAGGTCGGCCTCGGTGACGGCAGGCACCGCGGTCAGCGGCAACCCCAGTGCGACGACCTGGCCGAAGCGCAGGCGCCGGCCGTTGGCGCGGTCGACGATCGCGCCGGGCTCGGAGACCAGCGTCGCCGGCGGCACCGACCAGTGCCGCGCCGCCGTGTAGATCAACGCGCGCCGCATCGTCGCGCCGGCTTTGCGCAGGATGTCGTAATAGGCCTCGACCGAGGTGCTGCCGGCGGTGTAGAGCGCGCCGCCGAGCTTGCTGTTGCCGTAGGTGGCGGGGTCGTGGGTCACGGCCTCGACCCGCACCTTGGACCAGTCGGCATCGAGTTCCTCGGCCAGGATCAGCGGCAGCGCCGTCATGACGCCCTGGCCCATTTCCATCGCCGCCAGGCGGATCGTGACGCTGTCGTCGCCATTGATGCTGACCCAGACGTTGGCCGGTGCGGCGCCCGATTGCGCGGATGCGCCGGACTCGAACACCAGCGCGCCGCCCGCCAGCACCGCGAGGCTCAGTGCGCCGCTGCCGCCGAGAAAGCCGCGGCGCGTCACGATGGGAAGCAGATTCATGGATGTTCTCTAGTGGAGCGTCAACAGGAAGGCGACCAGGTCGGCCCGTTGCTGCGCGTCCGGCACCCCGGCAAACGGCATCAGGGTTCCGGCCAGCGCCTTCTGGGGCTCGGCGATGAAGGCGTCCAGCGAGCGGGCGTCCCAGACATACCCGGCGTTCTTCAGTGCGCGGCTGTAGCGAAAACCTTCGACGCTGCCGGCCTTGCGGCCGGCGATGCCCCGCAGGCTGGGGCCGGTGCCGAGGCTGCCATCGACCGAATGGCAGGCGGCGCATTGGGCGAAGGCGGCTTGGCCGGCCGTCGGGTCCTGCGCCAGGGCGGCGCCGGCGGCAGCGGCAAGCAGCACGGCAACGTTGTGCCGGAAGATTTTCAGCATGGGTTGGCTCCGCGACCCATCGTCAGAGGACGCGCGGGCGCTCGACGTACGACGCGATGTCGTCGCCGACCCGCAGCGCCATCGCCGCCAGCGGACCGGTCGGGTTGTAGCCGGCGTTGTGCGGGAAGACCGAGGCGCCGACCACGAACAGGGTTGCCGTGCTGCGGCTTGCCGGCCAGCCAGGGCCTTGCATATAGCGCTTGGCGCCGCGGCCGAAGGCCCCGGCCAGCTGGCGGTCCATGAACACGGCCAGGCCGCAGTCGACGCCGTTCGGTGTGTACGCATCCGCCGGGCACATCACGTTGACCAGGGCCTCGACGAAGGCGGCCTCGTCCTGGCCGAAGCACAGGTAGCCGACCTGCGGTGTCGCCGCGGGCGCGGAGGGCGTGGCCGCCACCGCCTGCGCGGAGCCCGTCGCCGTGCCGGCAATCGCGAGCGCTTGCACGAGCGGCAGCGATCCGGTGGCGCCCACCACCTGCTTGAGGAATCCCCGGCGCTGGCCGGCGTGTCTTTCGGTCATCGTGATGTCTTCCCGGCTCTGCGTCAGGCGCCGTCGCCGTCTTTCGCCGCCCGCTCCACGGCGCGCACGATGCGGCTGTAGGTGCCGCAGCGGCACAGGTTGCGGTCCATGTGCTCGACGATCTGCTCGCGCGTGGGCGCCTTGACCTGCCGCAGCAGGGCCGCGGCCTGCATGATCTGGCCCGACTGGCAGTAGCCGCATTGCGGCACCTGCTCGGCGATCCACGCCTTCTGCAGCGGATGGTCGCCGCGCGGCGCCAGCCCTTCGATCGTGGTGATCGCCTTGCCGCGCACCTCGCCCACCGGCGTCACGCAGGCGCGCGCCGGCTGGCCGTCGACATGCACGGTGCAGGCGCCGCACACCCCGATGCCGCAGCCGAACTTGGTGCCGGTGAGGCCGATCTGCTCGCGCAGCACCCACAGCAGCGCGGTGCTGTCGGGCCCCTCACTGCGGACGGACTTGCCGTTGACTTTCAAAGTGGCCATGGGGTTCTCATTCCTTGGCCGGCAGCCGGCGCAGCCAGGCCATCAGCGCGTCGACGTCACGGCCCTGGAGGGTGGCGAGGAAGGGCCACGGCATCGGGTACTGCAGCGGGCGGCCATCGCGCGAGATGCCCTTGGTGAGCGCCCGCCTGATCTCGGCGTCGGTCCAGCCGCCCAGGCCGGCGGTCGGGTGCGAGGTGATGTTCGGCACCAGCAGTTTCTGCAGCCCGACCCGCTTGCCGCCGCGGCCGCCGTCGGCCGCGATGTCGGTCTTGCCGCCGACCACCGGCGTGTGGCAGTCGAGGCAGTGGCCCAGGGTCGCGAGGTAGCGGCCGCGGGTGGCCTCGTCGGCCAGGACCTCTTGCGCCGTGAACGGACGCCGCGCATCGGGCACCTCCTCGGCGTGGAAGGGCTGGCGGTACACCGGCGCGGGGATCGGGTTGCGCTGCGGTGGCAGCGACAGCACGTAGGCCGCCACGGCGTCGAGGTCCTCCTCGGTCATGGCCTTGAAGAAGGCCACCGGCATCATCGGCGCCAGGGGCAGGCCGTTGGGCCGGACGCCTTGCGTCAGCGCGCGCTTGAGGTCCTCGGCCGACCAGCCGCCCAGCCCGGTCTCCGGGTCCGACGTCAGGTTGCCGGGCGTGACGCGGAACATCGGCGTGTCGTAGGTCCGGCCGCCTGAAAGTTCGCGGCCGGCGATGACCTTGTTGTCGTCGTCGCGCGGCGAGTGGCAGTTGCCGCAGGACAGCACGGAGTTGACCAGGTAGCGGCCGCGTTCGAGGACCCGCGGGTCGGCGGGGCGCTCCGATTTCTTCAGCGAGGCGGTGGACGCCGCCGCGGTGGTCCAGGCCGGTGCAGCCGCCTGCGACGGCTGCGCGAGCGGCGCTGCCTGGGCGCTGCCGGGCGCCAGGCTCAGCACCCACAGCACCAGCTGGCGGGCCTCCGCCGGCGTCACCCGATTGGGCGGCATGGGCATCGTGCCCCATGCACCCGCGCTGCCCTGCAGAACCTTGGCGGTGAGCTTGTCGACCGCCTCGGGCTGCCCGCGGTAGCGCGCCGCCACGTCCTGGTACGAGGGGCCCAGCAGCCGCTGGTCCACTGCGTGGCAAGCCAGGCAGTTCTTCTGCCGCGCGAGGTCCAGGTTGGCCTGCGCCGGCGCGGCCTGCGCCAGGGCCAGCGCGGCCCCCACAAGAAGGATCAACCGCATGGCCGGACTCAGGCGAACAGCTGCCGCAGCCGCCGGTGACGCTGCACGAAGCTGCCGCGCCCGGCGAGCGCATCGAGGCCGGCCAGATGGCCGGCGCGCGCCGCGGCCAGGTACAGCAGGACGCCCGCATAGACCAGGTGCTGGTCGACGATGAAGTCGGTCCGGTTCTCGATGTAGGGCCAGTCCATGTGCGCCAGCCAGTACAGGAGCATCAGCACCGCGCCGCAGGGCGCGCTGACCCGCACCATGAGGCCGGCCAGCAGCGACAGGCCGATCAGCAGATGGCCATAGGCCACCAGTGTGCTGACCAGCGGCGCCGCCGCCGGCGCCGCCAAGACGGCAAAGAAGTCGTGGAAGGTCCTGGTGTGGCCCAGGAACCCGGCCACGCTGAAGCCGGGGGCGAAGACCTGGCTCCATCCCGCGTAGAGGAAGGTCCAGGCCATCGCCAGGCGCAGGTAGAGGAGCAGCGCCTTGCTGGCGGGAATGGCCGGCATCTCAGCTCCCCGGCTCCGGCGTCGGGCCCAGCACCGGCTCGCCCTTGATCGGGCCGATGTACGACTCGAAGCGCTTGCGCAGATCGGCGACCAGCGCCTCGTCCTCGACGAACTCGCGGAAATTGTTGGCCAGGCGGTAGCTGGTGATCGGCTGCAGCCCGCCGGTCGCCGGCACATCCGCGCGCGTCGGCCACATGCCGGCGCTCGCCTGGTAGTCCTTGGACAGCAGCCAGGCCTCGAACAGGCGCGCCGCGTTCGGATGCGGGCAGTCCTTGAAGATGCCGCAGCGCAGGGTGAAGATCGGCACCAGGTCGTCGACCGGGAAGGACACCTTGGTGCGGCCCTTGTTGGTCGGCATGTTGGCGGTGGCGACGGTGGCGTCGAAGGACGCGATGGCACGGCCGCGGGCGATCTCCTCCGCCACCCCGACGTGGCCGCGAATGAACCGCGGCTGGTTGGCCATCAGGCCGTCCATCCACTTCCAGCCGTACTTCTGCACGATCGTGTGGTAGTTGAAGAGCGAGACGTCGTCGTCGTGCGGATAGTTCGAGATGATCTTGCCGCCGCGAAAGCGCGGATGCAGGAAGTCCAGCGCCGACTTCGGCACGTCCGCAGGCGCCAGCAGGCTGCCGTTGTACGCATAGACGATGGCCGAGACGCGCACGCCGATGCTGCCGCCGTCCGCATCCTTGAAAGCTTCGTGCACGCCGCCGTAGGTGGGGCCGCGATAGAGCGCCATCGCGCCGGCCCGCTTCCAGCGGTCGAAGTCCTGCACGGTCTGCAGCAGCGTGACGTCCACCTCCAGCTTGCGGGCGGCGAGCTGCTGGTCGATGCGCGGCGCCAGCTCGTTGCTGTTGCCGGACGCGATGTTCACCTGGATGCCGGGAAACATCTTCGAAAAACCGTCGGCAGCCTGCCGGTGGGCGGCGATCGGGCCGCCGCCGTAGTAGGTGATGCTGCCTTCGCGCCTGGCCGCGGCGTACAGGCTTTCGAGCGTGTCGGCGGGTGCGAGTGTCGCGCAGCCGGGCAGGTAGGCGGCGCCGCCCGCGGCCAGCACGGAAGTGAGAAAGCGGCGGCGCGGGCCGCCCTGGAATTCATGTGAGGACAAGCTGGGTCTCCTGGATGTTGTTGTCGTTGTGTGGCCTGGCTACAGCACGATGTCGCCAGCCACTGGGCCGATGGCGGCCTCGAAGCGCTTGCGCAGGTCGGCGACCAGCGGCTCGTTCATGATGAAGTCCTTGAACTGCGAGGCCACGTTGTACGAGGCGATGGGCTTCAGGCCGCCGGCCGGCGTGGCGTCGGTGCGGGTCGACCACACGCCCTGGCGCGCCTGGTAGTCGCTCGAAAGCAAAAAGGCCTGGAACAGCTTGGCGGCATTCGGGTGCTTCGCCTGCTTGAAGATGCCGCAGCGGGTTTCCCAGATCGGCACCTGGTCCTCGGCCGGGAACGCCACCAGGATCCGGCCGCCGCCGGCAGCGGTCATCGCGGCGGTGCTCCCCGCGGAGATGTCGAACGACACCGCCGCGCGGCCGCGCGCGACTTCCTGCGCGGTGCCGAGGTGGCCGCGGATGAAGCGCGGCTGGTTGGCCAGCAGTCGGTCCAGCCAGCCCCAGCCGTACTTCTGCACGATCGTGTAATAGAGGTACAGCGTGATCTCGTCGTCGTGCGGGTAGGTCGAGATGACCTTGCCGCTGAACCTCGGGTGCAGGAAGTCCAGCGCCGACTTCGGCACGTCCTGCGGCGCCACGAGATCGGGGTTGTAGCCGTAGGCGAGCGCGAACACGCGCACCGCGACGCTGGCGCCGTCGGGGTCCTTGAAGGTGTCGGCCACGCGGCCGAACTCCGGCCCGCGGTAGGGCAGCAGCGCGCCGGCGCGCCGCCAGCGCACATAGTCCTGGATCGTCTGCAGCGTGGCCAGGTCGGTCTCGACCCGGTTGCCGGCCAGCTGCTGGTCGATGCCGGTGACCAGGTCGCGGCTGTAGCCGCTCACCAGCTTGACCTCGATGCCCGGGTAGGCCTTGGTGAACTGCTCGATCGAATTGCGGTGCGCGGCCGCGGGGCCGCCGCCGCAATAGACCACCGATGCTTCCTGCCTGGCCCTGGCGTACAACTGGGCCAGCGTGTCGGGCGCCGTCGTGGCGCAGCCGGGCAGGCCGGCGGCCGCGCCGCCGGCGACCAGCGCGGTCTTCAGGAACTGCCGCCGCCCGGCCTCTTGATGCATGGACATGTGGGGTCTCCTTGGGCGCGACGCGTCAGAAGGTCGTGCGCAGGCCGATTTCCGTGCCCGACGAGGTCGCGTTGGGCGAGCCCGGCAGGCCCGAACCGTTGCCGACGGTGAGCCCCATGCCGCTCTTGTTGGCGATGCGGGCGTACGACGCGTAGATCGCGGTCTTGATCGAGAAGTTGTAGACGTAGCCGATCGCGTACTGGTTGGCCTTCGAGTCCGCGGCGTTGTTCTGCGACACGGTCTGCAGCGCCACCGGGATGTAGCCGGAGCCCAGCGGGATCTTGGCGCCGATCATGTAGCTGCTGTAGCGGGTGCCCGGCATGCCGCTGTTGGCGATGCCGTATTCGCCGTACAGCTTGACGACGCCGAGGTCCCAGGCGCCGCCGGCGTTGGTCTGGGTGTAGTCCCGCACCGAGGCCAGCTTGGTCTTCGAATAGGCGATCGAGCCGTTGAAGGCGCCGTAGCGATAGCCGACCAGCGCCGCGACCACATCGCCGTCCGAGGCCGTGGCCGTTCCGGAGGTGCCTTCGCCCATGGCGTATTGCGCCTGCCCGTACAGCCCCACCCGGTTGTCGACATAGACGGAGGAGTTGTAGACGTAGCCGATGCTGTTGGAGTTGCGCATCGCGTTGACGCCCGCACCGGAGGTGCCGGCAAAAGCCAGGTTGGTCGCGCTCGCGACGCCGCTGGCCAGGAACGGGTCCCACCACACGTTCTGCCAGACCGTGGGGTTGTAGTCGCGGCCCAAGCGCAGTTCGCCGGCCGGAGTGAACAGGCTGACGGTGGAACGCCGGTTGAACGAGAACCCCGATTGCCCGGTGCCGTTGCCGGAGGCCGTGTTGTTGGTGTTGCTCCCGCTGCCGGCGCCGGTGTCGGTGGCGAACTGCCCCTCGATCCAGAAGCCCGCGGCCAGGCCGCCGCCCAGGTCTTCGGTGCCGCGGAAGCCCAGCCGGCTGGCCTGGTTGCCGCCGCTGACCATCTTGGTGACCGACTGGACGCCGGCTACGTTGTAGTGGCCGACCGTCGCGTCGACGAAGCCGAAAATGGTCACGTTCGATTGCGCGAGCGCCAGGGTCGAAGCGCCGCAAGCGAGCGCACATACGATAAGTTTCTTCAATTTGTCTCCGAGTCGTTTTTGGGGAACGGCGCCACATCCCTGGTCTTCGCTGCGTGGGGCGCCCGCCTCCGCAGCTGCGTTTTCGGGCGAGCCCTCCTAGCCCAGGCTCGCCCGTGCGATTGCGTTCACTGCAAGCCGACCTGCACGTTGAGCACGGCCGCCTGGCCGCTGTCGACGGCCGCGAGCGCGCGGGCCAGCGCCGCTTCGAGCTCCATCGGGTCGTCGACGCGTTCGCCATAGGCGCCGAAGGCCTGGCCGATCTTTTCGAAATGGCGTTGCGGGCCTTGCAGCCGGGCTTGGTAGTCGTCGGTCTGCGCCGCCGAGCCGTCGGGATAGACGCGCAGCACCGCGTCCTTGACCGCCTGCCAGCCGCCGTTGTCGAGAACGATCGTGAGGATCGCCAGCCGATAGCGCTGCGCCACCGCGTAAACGGAGTCCGGCGTCGAGAAATGGAAGCCGCCGTCGCCGACGATCTGGACCACCCGCACATTCGGCTTCGCGAGCTTGGCGCCCAGGGCCATGCCGCCGCTGTAGCCGAGGCCGCCGCCGGCCGAGCCGATCAGCGTCGACGGCTGGCTGCGCGGAATCTGGTTCCACACCGCGGGCATGTTGCGGACCGCCTCGTTGACGACGATGTCCTGCGGGTCGAGCAAGCGGCCGACGGCGGCGCACACGAAGGCCGGCGAGATGGCGCCGCGTTCGCCCGGGTGGTCGGCCAGCCGCGCGGCCTGATCCCGGCGCGCCTGGCCGGCGGCCGCCCAGCTCGCGATGCGGGCCTTGACCCTGGCATGGAAGCCGGCATCGGCCTGGGCGCGGACGAGGCGCGCGACCTGCCGCAGCACGCTCGCGCAATCGGCCTGCACGCGCAGGTCGGTGGCGAAGCCCCACATCGGGAAGTCCTTCTTGATCGGGTCGACGTCGACGTGCACCCAGCGCAGCGCCGTGTTCTCCCGCACGAACTGCGGCAGCCATGGCACGTCGACATCGAGCAGCAGGCCGACGTCGGCGCCGCGCTGCGCTTCGGCCGGGTCGAAGCCGCCGAAGCACGGCGAGTTGCGCGGGAAGTTCATCTGCGTCGGGATGAAGTCGAACACCCGCACGCCGGCCAGTTCCGCCAGCTCCACCAGGGCCTCGACCGCCTCGGGCCTGCGCCCGAGATAAGAGGTCACCGCGATCGGGTTGTCGGCCTCGAGCAGGCGCGTGGCGATGGCCTGCGCGCGCGCTTCATCGATCCCTCCCAGCTGCACGGAGCCGAAGCGTTCGGCCGGAAAGCTCTGCACCTGCGAGGCCTGCCAGGACTCGGCGAGCACTTCGCGCGGCAGGGTCAGGTAGACCGGGCCCGGCGGGTCGCTCTGCATCACGGAGTGGCCGCGCCGCAGCACCTCCTTGGTCACCACGCCGCTCATCAGCGAGTACTCCCACTTGACGTAAGGCCGCACCAGGCTGGCGATGTCGAAGGGGTCCTGCACGAAGTGCACGTAGTTGTCGCGCGAGGCCTCGAGTTCGCCCCGTATCGTGAACGGCGCACGGCCCGCGATCAGCATGCAGGGCAAACGGCTGCGGAACAGGTTATGCATGCCCATCGCCGCGTTGGCAGTGCCGGCGTCGACGTGCACCATCACGGCCTGGCCGCGGCCGGTGACCGCCGCATAGCCGGCGGCCATGTGGATGGCCACGTTCTCGTGCGGGCACAGCACCACGTCGGTGTGGGCCCGCCCTTCCTTGCGCCAGCGCGCCAGTTCCTCGATCAGCGAAACGTGGTCGGTACCGAAGTTGGCGAACACGAAATCGAGGCCGAGTTCCGCCAGCCCTTCGAGGAAGTAGTGGGCGCTGCTGTGATGCGCAGCGGCCGCCGTTTCGGCCGCAGCCGCGTGGGTGTCCGAGTAGGTCATTTCTTTCGTGCTCATGGGCCGTTGGTTCAGGCCAGGGTCTCGTGGTAGTAATGCTTGGTGGCGAGGAAGTCGTTCAGACCTTCGGCGCCGTGCAGCCGGCCGTACCCGCTGTCACGCTGGCCGCCGGTCTCGGCTTCGGCGAACAGGCGGTTGTGCGTGTTGCTCCAGACCGTGCCGCTGCGCAGCCGGCCGGCGACGCGCCGGGCCTTGCGCGCGTCCTCGGTCCACACGCTCGCCGCCAGGCCGTAGCGCGTCGCATTGGCGCGCCGCACCGCCTCGTCTTCGTCGCGGAAGCGTTCGATCACCAGCAGCGGCCCGAACAGTTCCTGCTGCACCAGCGGACTGGCGAGGTCTTCGACCTCCACCAGGCTGGGCTCGATGAACGCGCCGGCCAGCGGCAAGCCACCGGGCGCACGGCCGCGCAACAGGACGCGGTGATTGCGCCCGGCCTCCGTCACGAGGGCGTCGATGCGGTCGCGGTTGCCGCGGTCGATCAGGCAGCCCATGTCGGAGCCGGGGTCGCGGCCGCGGCCGACCTTGACCGCCTTCAGGGCATCGGCGAGTCGCCTGGAGAAATCGGGATAAATCGCGTCGTCGACGAGCACGCGGGCGATCGCGGTGCATTGCTGGCCCGCGAGGACCAGCGCGCCGGACACGATGCCGGCGATGGTGCGGTCGATCGCGCAATCGCGGAACACCAGCGCCGGCGCCTTGCCCCCGAGCTCCAGCGACAGCCGCGCCAGCGTGTGGGACGCGCTCATCGCGATCGCCTTGCCGACCGCGGTCGAACCGGTAAAGCTGATCACGTCGACATCGGGCGAGGCGCACAGCGTGCGCGACACCTCGGAGCCCGACTCGATCACCGAGTTGACGACGCCGGGCGGCAGCAACGGGTCGGAGACCAGCGCTTCCAGCACCAGGTTGTGCGCCAGCGCAGTCTGGGGCGCCGGCTTGATGACCACCGTGCACCCGGCGGCCAGCGCCGGCGCCAGCGAGCGCACCAGCAGCGTGATCGGCGCGTTCCAGGGCAGGATGATCACGGCGAGGCCGGCGGCCTCGCGCTCCAGCGAGGCATGGCAGCCGGGCGCCACCTCGATGACGCGGCCGAACAGGTTGCGCGCCAGGCCGGCGTAGTAACGCAGCTCCGAGATGGCGGCCACGACTTCACCCATGGCTTCGCGCCACAGCTTGCCATTGAGGGTCACGAGCCAATCGGCCACCCGGTCCTTGGACGCATCGAGCCGGTCGGCGAAGCCCAGCAACACGTCGGCGCGCAGGCGCGGGCTGTGCGCCCACAGGCCGGCTTCAAAAGCCTGGAGGGCGGCGCCGACGGCGGCCTCGGCCTCCGGCGCTCCGCCTTCGCTGAAGTGGCAAGCGGGCTCGCCGCTGGCGGGATCGACGGCGATGCCCACGCGTTCCTGGCCGTCGATGGAGGGCAGCCAGTGGCCGTCGATGTAGTGAAGGGCGGTTTGCATTGCGGCGCGAGTATGGAGATCGAGGTATGCACCGACCAATGATTTTTTGATCTAATCCATGTCTCACAGAACATACCGAGAGAACGATGGACTGGACCCACCGGCTGCGCTTGCGCAACCTGCAGATGCTGATCAGCCTCGCCGAGACGCGTAACGTCAGCCGCTCCGCCGAACTGCTTCACACGACCCAGCCGGGTCTGTCGAAATGGCTGAAGGAGATCGAGACCGACATCGGACTGCCGCTGTTCGAGCGCCACGCGCGCGGCCTGCGGCCCACTGCGTACGGCGAAGCGCTGCTGCGCCATGCGCGCCGCGTCGAAGCCGAACTCGATCGCGGCCGCGACGAGATGACGGCGCTGCGGCAAGGCGCCAGCGGGCTGGTGATGATCGGTGCCTCCGGCGCCGCCGCGCCCGACGCGGCGCCGATGGCGGTGCTGGCCTTGCTGCAGGCGATGCCGCAAGTTCGCGTGCGCCTGGTGGAGAACACGATGGACGAATTGATCCGGCAACTGCAACGCGGCGAGCTCGACCTGGTGGTGGGCCGTTCGGCGCCGGAGCACAACCAGGCAATGCTGGAGTCCGAGGACCTGCACGACGAGCAAGTCCACTTCGTCGCGCGCGCCGGACATCCGCTGCACCGGCGGCGCCAGCTCGGTTGGGCCGACCTGCGCCGCTACCGCTGGATCCTGTGGCCCAACGGCACGCCGATCCGCGCCATCTTCGACGCGGCGCTGGCGCATGCCGGTGAGATTGCGCCCGACGATCACCTGCAGCTGAACTCGATGACCGCCAACCTGGCGTTGCTGGCCGGCAGCGACATGCTCAGCATCGTGTCGGACCGCGCCGCGGCTCGTTACGAGCAGCTGAAGATCCTGCGCCGCCTGCCCTTGCGGCTGCACGCGCACGGCACCGTCGCGATGTATTGGCGCAGCGACGTGTTGCGCTCCGCCGCGGTCGATGAGGCCATCGCCTGCCTGCGATCCGTCGCCGGCGCGCGGGCCTGAAGCCCGCTGCCGGCTGCGAGGTCCATCGTCAACTGATCAGGGTCCTGAGCCGGCCCAGGCTCTCGATCTCGACGATCACCTCGTCCCCCGGCTGCAGGAACTGCTGGTGCGCGCTGCCGACGCCCGAAGGCGTGCCGGTCAGCACCACGTCGCCCGGGTAGAGCGTGCGCAGCTGCGACAGGTGGGCAATCTGTTCGGCGGCGCTGTAGATCATCTCGGCGGTGCTCGAGTCCTGCTTCAGCGCATCGTTGACCCAGAGCCGGATCGCGAGCCGCTGCGGGTCGGCGACGGCGTGGGCCGGCGTGAGCCACGGGCCCAGCGGGCACGAGCCCTCGAAGCCCTTGTGCGCCAGCCAGTCGAAACGGAACGCCGACTCGGCACCGACCTGCGGCCGGCGACTCAGGTCGCGCGCCGACAGGTCGTTGGCGACCATGTAGCCGGCGACATGGGCCAGCGCGTCTTCGGGCGCGACACGGCGCGCCTCCGTGCCGATCAGCACCGCCAGTTCGGCCTCCCAGTCGAGACGCTCGCAGCCGGCCGGCCGCTCCACACTGGCGCCCGGATCGGCGACGCAGCTGCGCGCGGGCTTGATGAAGTGCCAGGGCGCAAAGCCCGACACCTTGGGGTCGGGTTCGGGCGTGCGGTTCTGGATGCGCGCCATCTCCTGCACATGGTCGCGGTAGTTGACGCCGGCGCAGTACAGCGCACCGAAGCGCGCCAGCGGTGCGAGCAGCGTGGTGCCGGCGAGCGGCTGCGACGGCAACTTGGCGCTGTCGCTGGCCGCAAGCGCGGCGCGCAAGCGCCGGTCGAAAGCCGGCCAGTCGGCCAGCGGGTCGGCCGCATCGGCGTCCTCGAAGCCCGCCAGGTCGCGCAAGGCGAGGACCCGGGCGCCTTGCAACACCCCGGCGCGGGCGGCGCCGTGTTCGTCACGGAAGCGCAGGATCCTGTAGTTGCTGGTCATGGGCGGCTCACTCGGGCTGGAGGTTGATGGCGCGGATCACCTGCGTCCAGCGCGCCGCGTCGCGCTTGACGACAGCGGCCATCTGCGCCGGCGTGTTGCCCACGGGTTGGGCCTGCCAGCTGCGAATGCGCTGGTTGTTGGCCGGGTTGGCCAGCGCGTGGACGAACGCCGCGTTGAGCCGGTTGACGATGGCGGCCGGCGTGCCGGGCGGCGCGACGACGCTCATCCAGGTTTCCGACTCGTAGCCAGGCAGCACCTCGCCGATCGCGGGCGTGTCCGGATAGGCGGGGTTGCGCTTGGCGCTGCCGACGCCCAGCAGCTTGACCTTGCCCGACTGGATGAAGGGCGTGGCCGAGATCAGGTTGTCGAACATGACGTCGACCGTGCCGCCGATCAGGTCGCTGGCTGCGCCAGCCACGCCCCGATACGGCACGTGCGTCATGTCGATGTGGGCGGCGCTCTTCATCATCTCGGCGCTGAGGTGCTGGTTGGTGCCGGCGCCCGGGCTGGCATAGGTCAGCCTGGCGCCCTTGTCGCGGACCAGGGACAACAACTCGCGCACGTCCTTCGCCGGTAGCTTGGGGCTTCCGAGCAGCACGCTCGGATACGAGGCCAGGATGGTGATGCCCATGAAGCGCATCGGATCGAAGCTGACCTTGTACAGCAGCTCGGTGAAGAAGAAGCCGACCGGGACCACCATCAAGGTGTACCCGTCGGGCTCGGCATGCGCGACCACGTTGGCGGCGAGGACGCCACCGGCGCCAGCCCGGTTGTCCACCACCACCGGCACGCCCAGGTCGGCCGAGAGCTCGGGCACCAGCAGGCGCGGCAGCAGGTCGGCCGTGCCGCCGGGCGGGAACGGCACGACGATGTGGATGGGCTTGTCCGGGAATTTCTGCGCCGATGCGGCGGCACAGAAGCACAGCGCAAGAGCCGCAAGGAAGCGGCGGGTCATTGTCTTCATCGGGAGTCCTGATAAGTCAGTTCAAGGGGCCCAGGTACGCTTCGCCCTCGTACACGTCGCTGGTGGCGGCAGCGATGGCGGGCCACGCCGCGGGGTCCTGTTCAATGGCTTGCGTAGGCCGCGGGCGGCCGTCCCAGCCGATCTGGTCCATGCGGTAGTACAGCTGGATGGCGTTGCCGTCCGGATCGATGGCGAAAAACTGGTAGTCGATGCCGGGGAAAAGCGCCGCGGGCAAGGTCCGGATCGTCACGCCCTCCGCCTTCAGGAAGGTCAGTGCCTGCCGCAGTTGGGCATAGCTGCCAAGCTGGAAGCCGAACGACATCAGCGTGGTCGATGCACTCAGTTGCAGGGACTCGCGCAGGGCCAGCGGGTAGAGCGCGACCGAGTGGTGCTCGGTGTTGGCGCGCAGGAAGGCGCAGCGATGGCCTTCATGCACGACCTCCTCGGTGACGCGCAGGCCGAGCGCGTCGCGATAGAACGCCTGGGCCTGCGCGACATCGTCGACGAACAGCCGCACCGGCCCGACGCGCGCGACCTTGAAGGGCCGTGCCAGCAGCACGCCCTCGACGTCGTGCACTTCCGGCGCGGTCTCCATGCCGCGCAGTCCGGCGTCCGGCCGCAAACCCGCCTGCAACGCCTCGGAGACCTCCGCATATTCGGAGCGCTGCGGCAGCGCCGGAGTCGTCTCATGGCGCAGCTTGTGCGCCTCGCGCGGCTTGGCGTGGCCGCTCCAGCCGATCTGCTCGATGCCGTAGTACAGCTCGTTGATGTGGCCGTTCGGGTCGGGCGGATAGAAGTGCCAGTTGGAACCGGGAACGTCGCGGCCGGCGCGCAGGACCTTGCGGCCGCTGGCCGCGAACCATTCGAAGCCGCGCACCACTTCCTGCAGGCTGCCGACCTGCCAGGTGATCTGGTTGACGGTGCTTTGCGGATGCTCGCGGAAGTGCGGGCTGACGACCTCCATCACGCGCCGCGGGAACAGCACGAACGAGTGGTGATCGGTGCCATGGCGCAGGAAATAGCCGCGCGTCGGGCCCAGCTGGTCGCGCTGTTCGGGCGGCAGGCGCGCGCCGAAGTCGATCGGGTCGGACACGCGCAGGCCCAGCAGCCGTTGGTAGAAATCCAGCGAGCGCTCGGGGTTCTGCACATTGATGCCGAAATGGCCGAGACGCCGGATCTTGAAGGGCTGGGGCAGCCAGACCCCCCCGACGTCGAAGGTGCTTGCTTGCATGGTTGGACTTGTCTCCTGCGTCGTCGGTGAGCGGACGCGTCGATGAATCTGCGCGCCAGTGTCCGGGACGCAGGTATGACCGGTCCAATGACTTTTTCGTCTGGTCCATGCATTGCACGGCATACGTCCGGCGACGCCGCAGCCGCCGTCCCGTCGGCCGCTTTACAGCGTCAGGCCGATCGCGCGCTCGACGTCGCGCCGCGAAGCGCCAGCGACCCGAGCCGTGGCGGACGAAGGTGTCGAACATGTCGTTGACACGCAGCTGCGTGGACGTGGACTCCGCGCCGGCGACCTGCAGCTTCGCTGCGCGCGCTTCGCGCAGCGCGGCTTCGACGATGGGTGCCGCGGTCGCCAGCGGCAGCGCTGCGGCAGGCGGCGGCAGGCGGCGGCATGTCAGAGAATGCTGTTGTCTTTGTGGTCGTGTCACTAAGTCACCTGGTGACTTAGTGACACTGTAGCAGCCTTTTCCGCCAACGCAATGGGCACCTCCAGCAAGCTATCCTGGGCCCCATCGCGCCCGCTCGACCGGGGCAACGCCGCCCAACGCAGCCTGGAAGACCTCCGGCTCGACATCCTCGGCGGGCGCTTTCCGCGCGGGGCCAAGCTGCTGACCGAGCGCGAGCTGGCGGCGGGCTACGGCGTCAACCGCAACGCCTACTACCGATTGCGCGATGAGAGGTCCCACTCTCGTCAGAAAAACGGCCAAAAAAATGCATCCGGACACCGCTCCCGGTTGGCACGCGCCCTGCGGGCCGGTCAGAGCCCGATGTGCAACAGCTGTTCCACCATGACGGCGTTCAGCACGACGATCAGCACCGTCGCGGCGATGGCTGCAATGGCCGTCGCCCTGCCCGTGGCGAAGTCGCCCATGACGGACCGGCGCGACGACAGCAGGACGAGCGCCACGAGCGGCAGCGGCAGGACCAGGCTCAGCACCATCTGGCTGACGACCATTGCCCGGGTCGTGTCGAACATGAGAGCGACGGTGAACGCGGGCAGCAGGGTGATCAGGCGCCGCAGCCACAGCGGGACGCTGAAACCCACGAAGCCCTGCATGATGATCTGGCCGGCCATCGTGCCGACCACCGAGCTGGAGATCCCGGAGGCGATCAGGGACAGCAGGAACACGCCAGCCGCGCCGGCACCGAGGGCCGGGATCAGCGTCCGGTACGCGACGCCCAGATCCGCCAATCCCGGCGCCGACTTGCTGAAGACCGATGCCGACATGATCACCATCGCCAGGTTGACCACGCCGGCGAGGCCGAGTGCGACCACGACCTCCTGGTTCGAGAACCGCAGCAGGCGCCGGCGTTCGCCGTCGTTGCGCGCGACGGTCCTGTGCTGCGTGAGTCCCGAATGCAGGTAGAGCGTGTGCGGCATGATGGTGGCGCCGACGATGCCGGCGGCCAGGCTGAGGCCGGACCCGCCGGGCAGGTGCGGCACCAGCGTGTGGAACACGGCGGCGTGCCAGTCCGGCGCCGCGAACACCAGTTCGACCAGATAGGCCAGGCCGATGCAACCGACCAGGGCTGCGATGGTCAGTTCGAGCGGCCGGAAGCCTCCGCGGTCAAGCTGCAGGATCCCGAGGGTCAGCACGCCGGTGATGCCCAGGCTCCACAGCAGCGACAGATGCAACAGCAGGGAGATGCCCAGCGCGCCGCCGAGGAGCTCCGCCACATCGGTGGCCACGGCG
Source organism: Ramlibacter sp. (assembly GCF_028291745.1). Classification (GTDB taxonomy): domain Bacteria; phylum Pseudomonadota; class Gammaproteobacteria; order Burkholderiales; family Burkholderiaceae_C; genus Ramlibacter. The sequence continues at coordinate 46,036 of NZ_JAQGNQ010000056.1, forward strand.
GCGATCTCGGATGCGACCCACATGCCGATCGCGACCGGTCGCGAGAACTCATCCCGGCAGACCTCCGCCAGGTTGCGCCCGGTGACGATGCCGACCTTCGCCGACATCGCCTGGAACAGCATCGCCACCAGGTTGGCGAGCAGCACCACCCACAACAACTCGTAGCCGTGGGTGGAGCCGGCCTCGAGGTTGGTTGCGAAGTTGCCGGGGTCCATGTAGGCCACCGACGCCATGACCGCCGGTCCGGCGAGGGGCAGGAGTGCGCGCAGCCCCTTGCGGCGGCCGGCCAGCGCGTCGCGCGCAGCGAGCTGCGTCTGGGGCGTGGTTGCGGAAGTCACGGCGGTCATGCTGGCCGCGCGGGCTAGACCGGCACGATGTCAGGGCGCGTCCGCGAGAACCGCGCCAGCGTTTCCCGGTCGATGTTCAGGTGCTCCATCACGAGCTGCGGCGGCACGTGCGTCAGCCAGTCCGACAGCGACACTTCCGCGTAGCGGGCGGACTTGAACAGCTCCAGGAACACGAGATCCGTGCTTCCCGTGTTCTCCACGTAGTGGCCGAGGCTCTTTTTCACGTAGCCGACGTCGCCCGGGCGGAAGTCCGCGGTCTGCGCCCTGGGGCCGGTGTCGAACACGGTCATCCGGGCGGCGCCCTTGATGTAGTACTGCCATTCATCCGCGTGCGGATGCCAGTGCAGCTCGCGCATGCCCCCCGGCCTGACCGTCACCAGGGCGGCCGCGATGGTCGTCGACGCGTTGAAGTTGCTGCTGTCGGCAATCTGCACGAAGCCGCCGCGGGTCTGGCGATCCGGTGCCTTGCGGCTGAGCGAGAACACGAAGGGGTGGGGGGGCGCCCCTCGCCCGGCCTTCACCGCCTGTTGATCGGCGGCGAGAGGACCCGGGTCCTCTCCCTGGAAGATCCACCTTTGCTCCAGCGGGATGTTCGCGAAGGCCTCGGCCGGCACGCCGAAGTTCAATGCGAGCACATCCGGCGGGGTATGGGCAATCCAGTCGGTGAGCATCAGGGTGTTGAATTCCGTGGCCCTGCCGTTGTCGAAGGCGAGCACGAATTCCGCGCCGGTGGCTCCCAGTCCCTGCAGCGAATGCGGCAGGCCCGCAGGGATGTACCAGAGGTCCCCGGTCTGCACGTCGGCCACCTGCGGGCGGCCCTGTTCGTCCAGCGCCGTGACGCGGCATCGGCCGTCCACCATGATCGCCCACTCCGCCTGCTGGTGCCAGTGCAGCTCGCGGATGCCGTTCCGGGACAGACGCATGTTCACGCCGGCGATGTCCGACGAGATCGCAAAGTCGGCCTGCGTGACCTCGCGCGCCCAGCCGCCGTCCTGGATGCGCTTGTGCGCGTTGTTGAACGAGGCCCAGAAGATCGGCATCCCGTTGACGTCGGTTGCCGGAGGGTCCTGGAAGGACGGGAACTGGCCGGCCAGCGCCGGATTCTGCGGGCCCGGATTGTCCACGCTGGTGGGGCTGCGCCCGTTGATCCTGCCTTCCGGCGGGCTGTCCGGGTTGCCGAACGAGGCCGCCTTCGCGGACGCGGCCACGCTGACCGCCGCCGCTGAAAGCGCCACGCCGGCCAGCATACGGCGGCGCGGCAGGCTCACCTCCATGTTCGCGCCGACGCCAGCGCGCTTGTCCGATGAAATCAGCTTCATGTCCATTTTCCTTCCGATGGTTGGCGGATCCACGCGCCGGGGGCGCTGTGTGGCCATCATCCAGTCGGTGCATGTCGAAGCCGTTTCCGCGGCAACTCGACCCGACGACACGTGTAGTTGCGCCTGCAGCGCGCATCGGGCCGCCGCTAGACGAACTCCCCGCTCAGAAGCTGCCAGATCGTCCCCTCCCGGAGCTGTGGCAACAGGTGACCGGCCAGGCGTTTCATGGCGCGGCTGGCACATCACATCCGAAACAGGCGGCGCAATCACGCGACGACAGTGGCTGGCTAGGCTCACGCTCATGCAACTGACGCGTGCCGCCTACCTCGCCGATTTCTATGTCTACCCGGGCCTTGCGCTCACGCTTGCCGCGCTCGCGCTGGCACCAGGGCCGCGCCCCTGGCTCGCCTTGGGCGTCGCCGCCGGCGCCGGGCTGGCAAGCTGGACTCTCCTGGAATACGTGCTGCATCGCTGGGTCTTCCACCACGTTCCGTGGATCTGCGAGCAGCACGACGCGCACCACCGCGATCCCAAGGCCTTCGTCGGAACGCCGACCTGGCTGAGCCTGCTGGCGTTTTCAGCGCTGGTCATGGCCCCTTCGCTGGTCGAATGGGGCGTCCCGGTCGGCTGCAGTTTCACCGCGGGCCTGGTGCTGGGCTACCTGTGGTATGTGGCCGTGCACTACCTGGTGCACCACTGGCATGCGGCGCCCGGCACCGCCTTGTCGCGCCTCAAGCGGCTGCACGCGATCCACCACCACCGAGACGCCACCGCGAACTTCGGGGTGACGACCCCGGTGTGGGACCACGTGTTCCGGACCCGTTCACGCTGAGCGATCGATCTCGCGAACGAACTCGCGGTGCGGGCCCTCGGCCAGCGCCTTGGCCAGGCAAGCGAAGACCTGCGCTTCGCGGCTGTTCGGCCTCGAGGCCCCGGGATCGCCATGCAGCGGCGCCAGCTGGCCGGGCATGTGCTCCAGCGTCCGTTCCATGCAGCTTTCGAAGCCGAACACTTCGGCGAGCGATTCGCGGTTCATCTCTCTAGCTCCTGACAAGGTAGCGGTCCGCGCGCGCTGCCTGCAGCACCGCGGGCTGGTTCGTCTCGATCACGACTACGGGCGCGACGTTGTCCAGCCAGCAGTTCGGGCTGGCGAACCAGGCCGCGAGATCCAGGTCGTCGAAGGCGCCTGCCAGTTCCGCCATCACCTCCCTTGCACCGCCCCGCAGCGTCATGTCGGCAATCCTGAACTGGAACAGCGGCACCAGCGTCTCCGTCTGCCACACGAAGCTCAACACGTCGCGCGCGACGATCCAGCGGGCCAGCACGGAGATCGGCTGGTCGCGGTGCCTGCCCAGGAGCATCGCTGCCTCGTCCCAACTGACCAGCCCGCCCTGCCTTTGATAGGTCTGGATCATCGCGAGATGCTGGTGGATTCCGCGCGGGTGCACCGCGCGGCCCCGCGAGGACGATGCCCCAGGCCGCATCGCGCGGTCCGCTGCAAGTTTTTCGAGGACGAGGTGCCTGTCCCCATACGATCGGCTGATGTTCATGTGAACTCCTCGGAGAAAAGCGATCGCGCGCAGGCGTCAGGTGGCGGACAAGGTCCGATCGATGCCGAGGCTGCGCGAGCCGGCGAGGCTCGCGAGGTCGGCGACCTGCTCACGCTGGCAGTGAGTCATGATCGGCATCAGGGGGTAGTCGGCCATCGCCACGGCCATGCGCGGGCCCGCGATCAACGCGTTGTCGCAACCGCAACGCCGGCAGCGGTCGCCATGGATCGGGGGCTTGGTCATGGGGAGCAAATTTGCGCGCCCCCCGTGACGGGTCGGCTACCTTGACCGGGTGTTCGGTGACATCGGTAGCCTGGCTCAGCCGCGCGGCCGCGCGGGCCCGGAGCTCAGTAGACGATTTCGACCGGGACGCCGAACAGGTAACCCGCGCCGCGCTCGGTGCGGATGTAGCTCGGTTGCGCCGGGTCCGATGTCAGCTTGCGCCGCAGCCGCAGGATCTGCGTGTTGACAGACCGGTTGTAGACGTCATCGCCGTGCAGGCGCGACAGGTCGAGCAGCTGATCCCGCGTGAGGATGCGGTGCGGCGCGCCGAGGAACACCACCAGCAGGCTGAACTCGCCGTTGCTGAGCGGCACCGCGTCACCCTGCCGGCTCTTGAGGCGCCGGGTGTTGAGGTTCAGCTCCCAGCCATCGAAGCGGTACGCACGAATGCCCTCGGGGCGGCCTTGCTGGACTTCCGGCCGGCGCCGCCGCAGCACGGCGCGAATCCGCGCGAGCAATTCGCGCGGGCTGAAGGGCTTGGTCAGGTAGTCGTCCGCGCCGAGCTCCAGCCCCATCACCCGGTCCGCCTCCTCCAGCCGGCCCGTGAGCATGATGATCGGGATCGCCGAGTCGTTGCGCAGCCGCCGGGCGATGGCCATCCCGTCCTCCGCCTGCAGCTTCAGGTCCAGGACCACGAGGTCGACGACCTCGCGATCCAGCACCGCCTGCATGGCCCGGCCGTCGGCCACGACCGTGACGCGGAGGTCGTTGCGGCCGAGATAGTCGCCGATGGCCTCACGGATGATCGGATCGTCGTCGACGGCGAGGACATGTGCCGACACCGTCGGTGGCGTGGGGGCAGGCGCCTTCATGATGGTGGGGTGCTGACGAGACCAGTATAGCCAGCGGCATCGCTCCCGGTCACAGATGTGACCTGCCTGCCGCTGGGCCGCACATGTTGGCAATGCCGCTCGGGTTCAATCATGGGCATCATGCGCAGTGAGTTCGCGTTGCGCGTGGCCCGGCGGTTTCCGGGCGCTCGTTCCACCTCAGGCATCAACATGTCCACGCCCACCATCGTTGTCATCGACGACGATGCAATCATGCGGGAAGCCCTGTCCGACTGGCTGCAAGCGGCGGGCTACGGCGTGTGCCAGGCGGTCGACGGCAGTACCGGCCTGGCGGCGGTCGGTTCCGTCGAACCCGGGCTGGTTGTGACGGACATGCACATGCCGGGAATGAACGGCTGGGGGGTGCTCACCGAAATGCGGCGGCTGCACCCCGCAGTCCCCGTGATCGCCATATCCGGCCATTTCGGTTGCGCGCACGGCATCGATGTGACCGACGCCCTGGCGCTCGGCGCTTCGCGGGTGCTGGCCAAACCCTTCAGGCGCGGGGAATTGCTGCAGGCCGTCGCCGAGCTCCTGGACGGCTGACGCCGGCGGCGGCGTTTCAGCCGTGACGGATCGAGGCCTGCTCGCGAACCGACCAGACCGAGGACCTCAAGCAGTTCGACGTTCCCACACTCGTCCTGCACGGCGGCGACGACCCGGCGCTGTCGCCGGACGGCTCCGGAGTGCTGCCGCCAAGGCGGATGGAAGCCGCGGCGCCGAACGTCGACCAAGGCGGCTCCCATGCCCTGTGCACGACGGACAGGGACCAGGTGAACGAGGACCTGCTCGCGTCGGTCAAGGCGTGTGGGCACCCGTCACGACGTCGGCGGGCCGCGGCGCGTCGCCGGTCCGCTCGATCCAGCCGCCACCAAGGTACTGGTAGAGGTCGACCAATGCCGTCAGCCGTGCCAGCCGCGTCGCCACCAATTGCATCTGCGCGTCGTACAGCAGGGTCTGGGCGGTGAGGACGGAGAGGTAGTCCGCCACGCCGGTCTTGAACATCGCGACGGAAAGGTCGAGGGAGCGTTGTTCGGCTGCCGTGTAGCGTTCCATCGATGCGAGCTGGTCGGTGTAGGTGCCGCGCGCCGCCAGGCCGTTCGCCACTTCGCTGAATGCCACCTGGATGGACTTCTCGTACTGGGCGACGAAGATGTCCTTCTGCAAGGTCGCCACATCCAGTTCGGCCCGCAGCAGGCCCGCGGTGAAGATCGGGGCGGTGATCGAGGGCAGGAAGCTCCAGGCGAGCGAGCCGGCGCCGAACAGGCCACCGAGCGCGGCGCTGGCCGTGCCCAGGTTGCCGGTCAGGCTGATGGCCGGGAAGAAGGCCGCGCGGGCGGCGCCGATGTTGGCGTTCGCGCCCCGCAGCAACGCTTCCGCCTGCATGACGTCCGGACGCCGCGTCAGCAGGTCGGAGGGCAGGCCTTCGGGAATGTCGGCGACGATCGCCTGCGCGTTCAGCGGCACGGCGGGCGGGAGGTCGGCCGGCAAGGGCTGGCCGATCAGCAGCACCAGCAGGTTCTCGGCCTGGGCGCGGCCGCGGACCTGCGCCGTGTAGTTGGCCCTGGCGAGCTCCACGATGGTCTGGGCCTGGGCCACGGCCAGCTCGGTCCCGGCGCCGGCCTGGAACATCGCCTGCGTGAGCCGCAAGGACTCCTGCGCCGCGGTGAGCGTCCGCTGCGTGACCGCGATGAACTCGTCGAACGCGAGCATGCTCAGGTACTGGTCGGCGACCTGCGACACGAGCAGGATCTCGAAGGCCTTGCGCGCCTGCGCCGAGGCGAGGTACTGCTGCAGGGCCTGGTCCTTCAGGCTCTCGAGGCGGCCGAAGAAATCGATCTGCCAGGATGCGGACAGACCCACGTTGTAGTCATGGACGACCTGCGCGCGACCGGTGCTGCCGACGCTGCCGGCGCTGCCGACGCTGCCGGGCGTGCGCGATGCCGCTTCGCTCGCCCCTGCGGAGAGTTGCGGGAACATCGTGGACCGCTGGATCCGGTACTGCGCCTGCACCTGCCGGACGGTGAGCGCCGCCACCCGCAGGTCGCGGTTGTTCGCCAGCGCGATCTCGACCATCCGTTGCAGCCGCGCATCCGTGAGGAAGTCGCGCCAGCCGATCTCGGTGGCAGGCAGGGTGCCGGTCCCCGGCGGCCCGTACGCCGCGCCCGCGGGGTAGGTGCCTGTCACCGGAGCATCGGGCCGGTGATAGATCGGCTGCAGGGAACAGGCGCCGAGCAGGCTTGCGACGGCCATCGCGGCCGCCCCTCGGCGCAGCTTCACCGCGGCGTGACGGGCACGGTTGGACAAGTGGCTGCGGGTCATGCGGCGCTCCCGTCAGCCGACTCGGGCTGGCCCGGCTCCTGCGCCGGCGCGGGCGTTGCGGGCCTGGCCTTGGGCTTGAAGATCTTCTCGATCACCAGGAAATAGAACATGGGGATCAGGAAGGGGGCCAGGAACGTGGCGCTCAGCATCCCGCCGATCACGCCGCGGCCGACCGCGTTCTGGCTGCCCGAGCCCGCGCCACTGGCGATGGCCAGCGGCAACACGCCGAGGACGAACGCCAGCGATGTCATCAGGATCGGCCGCAGACGCATATGCGCCGCCTCGAGCGCGCTCTCCAGCGCGGACTTGCCGTGGGCCTGGAGTTCGCGCGCGAACTCGACGATCAGGATCGCGTTCTTCGAGGACAGGCCGATGGTCGTCAGCAGGCCGACCTGGAAATAGACGTCGTTCTCCAGGTGCATCAGCGTGGCGGCGGTCAGCGCGCCGAAGATGCCCAGCGGAACCACCATGATCACCGACACCGGTATGGACCAGCTCTCGTACAGGGCGGCCAACGCGAGCAGGACGACCAGCAGCGACAGCGCGTAGAACAGGGGCGCCTGCGAACCCGACTGCTGCTCCTGCAGCGAGATGCCGGTCCACTCGTGGCCGATCCCGGCCGGCAGCTGCTTCATGAGGTTTTCCATCACGGTCATCGCCTGCCCCGTGCTCTGGCCCGGCGCCGCCTGCCCCTGGATCTCGACCGATGGCACGCCGTTGTAGCGCTCGAGCTTCGGCGATCCGAAGGTCCACTTCCCGGTGGCGAAGGAGTTGAAGGGCACCATGCTGCCGATCGTGTTGCGCACGAACAGCGTGTCCAGGTCGGACGGGTTCATCCGGAACGGCGCCTCCGCCTGGACATAGACCTTCTTGACACGGCCGTCGGTGTCCAGGAAGTTGTTGATGTAGCGGGACCCCCAGGCGATCGAAAACGTCTGGTCCACGTCGGTCAGGAGGATTCCCTGCGCGCTGGCCTTCTCGCGGTCGATGTCGATCTTGTATTGCGGGTTGTCGCTCAGGCCGTTCGGGCGCACGAGCGACAGGTTGGGGTCCTTCCTGGCCAGCGCGACCAGTTGGTCGCGCGCCTGCATCAGCCTGGCGTGTCCCACCCCCGCCCGGTCCTCGATCTCCAGGTCGAAGCCGGACGCGGTCCCCAGGGCGGGAATGGAAGGCGGATTGATCGGCACCACGGTCGCATGCTGGTAGGTCGCGAAATGCGCGGCGGTGCGCGCCAGCACCGCGGGCACGCTCAGCTCCTTCTTCGTCCGGGCCGACCAGTCCTTGAACCGGACGAAGACCATGCCCTGGCTCTGTCCGCGGCCTGCGAAATTGAGGCCGTTGATCGCGAATGCGACATCGACGGCGGACGACTCCTCTTTCAGCAGGTAGTTGGAAACGTCGTTGAGCGCGAGCTGCGTCTGTCCCTGCGAGGCACCGATCGGCGTCTGCACCTGGACGTAGGCGACCCCTTGGTCCTCGACCGGGAGAAAGCCGGCCGGCAGGTGCAGGAACAGCCAGGCGACAGCGGCGACCAGGGCGCCGTAGATCAGCATCCAGCGCCCGAGCCGCCGGATCACGTGGCGCACGCCGCCCACGTACAGATCCCGCCCCTGATCGAACCTGCGGTTGAACCAGCCGAAGAAGCCCTTCTTCGGACCCGCATGCCCCTGGCTCACCGGCTTGAGGATCGTGGAGCAGAGGGCCGGCGTCAGCGACAGGGCGACGAACACCGAGAGCAGCATCGCCGAGACGATCGTCAGCGAAAACTGCCGGTAGATCGCCCCGACGGAGCCGCTGGAAAAGGCCACCGGCACGAACACCGCACTGAGCACCACCGCGACCCCGACCAGGGCGCCGGTGATCTGCCCCATCGCCTTGCGGGTCGCCTCGCGCGGGGACAGCCCTTCCTCGGACATCACGCGCTCGACGTTCTCGACCACCACGATCGCATCGTCGACCAGCAGCCCGATCGCCAGCACCAGGCCGAACATCGACAGCGTGTTGATCGTGAAGCCGAAGGCCGAGAGGATGCCGAAGGTTCCCAGCAGCACCACCGGCACCGCGATGGTGGGGATCAACGTGGCGCGGAAGTTCTGCAGGAACAGGTACATCACCAGGAACACCAGGACGATGCCCTCGAGCAGCGTCTTGACGACCTCGGTGATCGAGATGGTCACGAAGGGCGTGGTGTCGTAGGGGTACACCACCTGCAGCCCGTGGGGGAAGTACGGCTGCAGGTCGGCGATCTTGGCCCGCACCGCCTTCGCGGTGTCGAGGGCATTGGCGCCCGGGGCCAGCTGGATCCCGATGCCGGAAGCCGGCTGCCCGTTGTAGCGCGAATCGATGAAGTAGGTTTCGGCGCCCAGTTCAACGCGCGCGATGTCGCGGATGCGCACCTGCGAGCCGTCCTGCAAGACCTTCAGGAGGATGTTGCCGAACTCCTCGGGGGTGCGCAGCAGCGTGGCTTCGGTGATCGTGGCGGTGAGCCGCTGGGTCGCAGGCGCGGGAGTCCCCCCGATCTGGCCGCCGGCGACCTGCACGTTCTGCGCGAGGATCGCGTTGCTGACGTCGACCGGCGTCAACTGGAAGCTGTTGAGCTTGTCCGAATCGAGCCAGATGCGCATCGCATACTGGGTGCCGAAGACGTTGAAGTTGCCGACGCCGTTGACCCGGCTCAGCGGGTCCTGCAGGTGCGAGACCAGGTAGTTGGCGATGTCGTAGCGCGACATGCTGCCGTCGGTCGATACCAGGCCGGCGATCAGCAGGAAACCGTTGCTCGACTGCGTGACGCGGATGCCGGCCTGCTGCACCTGCAGGGGCAGCAGGGGGACGGCGAGCTGCAGCTTGTTCTGCACCTGGACCTGGGCGATGTCCGGGTTGGTTCCGGCCGCGAAGGTCAGGTTGATCGTGGCCGTGCCGGTGTCGTCGGCATTCGAGGACAGGTAGATCAGGTTGTTGATCCCGCTCATCTGCTGCTCGATGACCTGGACGACCGTGTTGGTCGTGGTGTCGGCGGAGGCGCCCACGTAGCTGGCCATGACCTGGATCGTGGGCGGTGCGATCGTGGGGTATTGCTCGATCGGCATCCGGAGGATGGACAGCCCGCCGGCCAGCATCATGAGCACGGCGACGACGATCGCGAAGATCGGCCGCTCGATGAAGAACTTTGCCATGGTGTGCGCCGTCCTTATCGTGGCTGGCCGGCGGTGCCGGCCGGTTCTGCCTGCGAGACGACCCCGGCGCTGGACGCTGCCGCTGCCGCGGGGGCCGCGGGGCCAGGCGCTGGTGCCGTTGTCGGCGGCGCGGCGGAGGCCGCCGAGCGCATCGCGGCGAGGGCCACCGGCTGGATCTCGGTGGCCTGCACCACCGCTCCGGGTTGCGCCTTCTGCACCCCGGCCACGATCACGCGGTCACCCTCGTTCAGGCCGCCCTGGACGATCCAGTCGTTGTCCCGGGTGCCGCCGAGCGTCAGCGTCCGCGCGGCGACCTTGCTGTCGGCGCCGACCACCAGCGCGGTCGCCTTGCCTTGAGGATCGTGCGTAACCCCGGTCTGCGGCACGAGCATGGCGTCGTCCGCGATACCCTGCTCGATGCGGGCGCGCACGAACATGCCGGGCAGCAGGATGAACTTGGGGTTCGGAAAGATTGCGCGAACGGTGACCATGCCCGTGCCCATGTTCACGCTGATGTCGGTGAACTGCAGGCGGCCCGGCAAGCGATATTCCGTGCCGTCTTCCAGGAACAGCGTGACCTTCGCCTGGTCGGGTCCGTCCACCTTCAGCTTGCCGCTGGCGATGTCGCGGCGCAGCTGCAGGCCCGCAACGCTCGACTCCGTCAGATCGACGTACATCGGATCGATCTGCTGCACGGTCGTCATGAGCGTCGCCGCCAGCGCCTGCACGTAGGCTCCTTCGGTGACCATCGACAGGCCGGACCGGCCGGTGATCGGCGACAGCACGTTGGTGTAGCCCAGGTTGATCTGGGCCGTCGCCACGGTCGCCTTGCCGGTGGCGACGTCGGCGGCGGCCATGTCCCGTGCCGCCACCGCGTTGTCGTAGACCAGCTTGCTGATCGCGTTCGTGGGGAGCAGCAGTTTGTAGCGCTCGACCGTCGCCGCCGCCGCGAGCAGTTCCGCTTGTGCCTTCTGCAAGGTCGCCGTCGCCAGGTTCAGCGCGGCTATGTAGGGCGCGGGGTCGATCAGGTAGAGCGGCTGCCCCACCTTCACGTCGCTGCCTTCCTGGAACTTTCGCTTGAGAACGATGCCGTCCACCCGCGCGCGCACCTGCGCCGTCATGAAGGCGGTGGTCCGGCCGGGAATCTCCATCGTGATCGCGACGCTTTCGCGATGGACCTTGACCACGGAAACCTGCGGCGGCGGTGGGGCGGGCGGGGGCTTTGCCGGCCCGCAGCCCTGCAGGGCCAGGGCGGCCGAGAGCGCGGCGAGTGCCGTGCGTGTTGAAGTGGTCCTGTCCATGTGCGTTCCCTTACCCCATCGATGGGCTTGACATGGGACGTGAGGATCGCAACACCTTGCAGCGCGCAAGTTGCACTTCGCCCCGCCTGCATCGCATCTGTAACCGGGACCCGTGCGGGGCGGCCGGGGCGCGGCAACCCCGCGCGGCACGCGCTCAACAGCGCGGCACGGCGCCCGCAGCGCTTGCGGCTGCGGAACCCACCAGTGCACGCACCTGCGCCATGAACGGCTCGCAGGAGAAAGGCTTGGCCAGGACCGCATCGACGCCCAGCGTGGCGGCGGCGGCAGTGGCGCCGTGCATGCGCGGCGTGAACTGGCTCGAGATCGCGAGCACCCTTGCGCCCGGGAAGCGGCGCCGCAGCATCGCGATTCGTCCGGCCCCCTCGCACTGCGGCATGGGAAAGTCGGCGATCACGAGCACCACGCGCGCGGCGCACGCCACGCATCCGCAACGCAAGGGCGTGTATCCGCCTCGCTGCAGCCACTCTTCAAAGAGTGTGCGCAGCGGGCCGTCGGGCTCGCACAGGGCGACCGCCGGCAACGTGGAGTGGAGTTCGGCCGGCGCGTCGGGCGCTCCGGGTTCGGCAGGGAAGGACATCGCAAGGCGCTCGCTTGACTGTGACACGGTCAAAGCGTAGCGGCCCGCATGCCTGGCCGCATTGCAGCGCGCGTAATTGCCGCTACATCTCCAACGCGCCGGGTGCGCCCGTCGCCGCCGGCGGGTTCGCGGCCGGTACCGGCAAGCAGGCAGGCTGCACCGGGCAGGTTCAGGCCAGTGCTGCGAAGCGGCATCAGCCGGTCACCAGCGAAGCCGCTCCGGTGAACGGCTGGTCCGGCATCACCAGGTTGGCCGGTGGCGGGCTTCGTTTCCGCTCACGAAACGGACGCCAGCGGCCACGATGCGGACCCCGCCGCCCGCAGCGGCGGCAATCATCGTGACGCGTGCTCGCGGTGCGGGTGGCGGTGGAGTGGCGTGTGCGGTGTCCGGTCCGCGCGCCTTCTTTCCAGGAGGCTCCGCCGTTCAGCGGCCGTGACCGCCGCCATGGCCACCACCTTCGTGGCCGCCACCCTCGTGCAATTCATTGCCACCGAATTGCGCCATCCGGCCGGCATGCATCTGGGGATCGTGCCGCTCGCCCATGGCAGGCAGTCCACCGCGATAGCCGTGCCGAGCGTCGAAGTGGTTATCGACGCGGCCGCGGAAGCGGTCGGGACCGTGGAACCACGGCCCGGCGCCGATGAAGCCGCCATTCAGGAACCATTCCGGCCCGTAATAGCCGGAGGGCGCACAGGCGTAGGGAGCGTAGTCGTAGAAGCCGTAGGGGCAATTCGGCTCCGGGCCGATGTTCAGGTTGATCTGGGCCTGTGCGTTGCACGCCAGCCCAGCCAACAGGATCCCGGCGAGAGTCGCCGGGGCGAGGTGTCTGATTGCGTTCATCGATCCTCCTTGCGTGCGAGGGATTGGGCGGCGGGCGGGTCACCGCCCTGCTTCAGCCCTCGCCCGGATTGGTTGCAGCTGTCATCCGGGCGGTGGGCCGGTCGATCCACCGCCCGAGCGCGTGCCTTACTGCGCCACGCCCGGCTCCGGCGCCGCCCCGAGTTGGGCTGTGTCGGGGCCCTGCACCGGCTGCTGCTGCGCCTGCATGGTCTCCGCATCGATGGCGCGTTGCGCGGCGTACTGGCGCGGATCCTCCTGTGCGAAGGTCAGGCCAGCGTCGCCCGGGGCGATGATGTCCCCATCCCGGATGGCCATTGCGGTTTCGGCCCTGACCTGCGCGCGCGTCTTGCCGACGACGACCGGCGGCGCCGGGTACTCGGCGGGATCCTCCTGTGCGAGGGTCAGGCCGGAGTCCCCGGGAGCGAGCATGTCGCCGTTCCTGATGGCGGTCTGCAGTTCGGCTTGCACCTCGGCGCGCGTCTTGCCGGGGGCTGCGGCCGCCTGCGGAGGGTACTCGCTGGGATAGAGCTGCCGTTCTGTCAGGCCGGCGTCGCCCGGAGCCAGCATGTCGCCGTTCTGGATGGCTTCCTGGAGTTGGGCCTTGACCTGTGCGCGGGTCAGCCCCTGCGCCGACGACACGCCCGCAACCGCGGCAAACACAAGGGCCGCTGCCAGTTTGTACTGGTATTTCATCTGGATTCCTTTCACATTCACAATGGCATCCGGTTCAACGCAGGCCTGAGAAATCAGCGCCTGCGACCGGATGCACGTAGGATATGAATGCGACGGCGACGACCGCATTACGTGCGGACTACATCGGCAACAGGTAGATTGCGAAAGTGCTGCCCTGCCCCAGCTCGCTCTTGACGTCGATCGCGCCGCCCGCGTCGGCGACGATCGCGTAGACGATCGAGAGGCCCAGACCGGTACCCCGGCCGACTTCCTTCGTGGTGAAGAACGGCTCGAAGATGCGCGCGAGCGTGGCCTCGTCCATGCCGCTCCCGTGGTCGCTGACGGTCAGGCACACATGGCGGCCGGCAGCCAGCGTTCCGTGCGAGAGCGATCGCCGGGCGGCGACGTCTTCGACGGCGAGCACCACCTGGAAGATACCGCCCGCGGCCATCGCGTGGATCGCATTGCTGCACAGGTTCATCGTCACCTGGTGGAGCTGGGTGGCATCCCCTGAGACGACCAGCGGCGACGCGGGCAGCGTCGCCTCGACCCGGAGGTTGGCCGGCAGCGAGGCCTTCACCAGTTCCAGCGTCTCCTGCACCACGCCGGCGATGTCGACCGCTGCACGCTTGCCGCGCTGGCTGCGGCTGTAAAGGAGGATCTGCTCGACCAGCGACCGGCCGCGGTTCGCGGCCGTGACCACGTTCTGCGCATAGCGCCGCAGGGGCGAAGCCGGCGCCGTGTCCTCGACCAGCGTCTCGCCGTACGCGAGGATCCCGCTCAGCACGTTGTTGAAGTCGTGCGCAATCCCGCCCGCGACCCGGCCCACGGCTTCCATCTTGGCCGCCTGCTGCAGCCGCCGCTGCATCTCCTCGCGCTCGTGCGCGCGCAGCCGCTGCTCGGTCAGGTCGTTGTTGGTTTCCAGGACCGCAATCGGGGTGCCGCTCTCGTCCCGCTGCAAGGCCCATCGGCTGGCCACCACCACTTCTGCACCGTCCCGCTTCGCGTGAACCAGCTCGCCTTCCCAGCGGCCGGTGCGGAGCAACTGCGCGTCGATCTCGGCAAGCGGCACGGGAAAACGCGTTTCGAGGAGCTGGTGCGTGATCCTGCCGACCACCTCGTCCCGGCGCCACCCATACAGCTCCTCGGCACCGTGGTTCCAGAACGTGATGACATCGTGCATGTCGCGAACGATGACCGTGTCGTGCGTGAGATCGAGCAGGCTGGCCTGCTCGCGCAGGACTTCCTCGCTGTGCGCGAGCTCGGCTTCCGCCTTCCGGCGCCGGGTCACGTCCAGGATGAACGACACCCCTTGATCGGTGGCCCCCTCGAAACAAGCGCCGGCGATGAGAACCGCGACGCGTCCGCCATCCTTGCGGATGTATTCCTTCTCGTAGGGTTGGAAAACCCCGGTGTGCGCCAGTTCTTCGATCGCGCGCGCGTCCGCGGCGCGATGTTCGGGCGGCGTCATGCCGGCCCAACTGACGTTCCCCGACAGCAGATCTTCCCGGGAGTAGCCGACCGTCTGCAGGAACGCGTCGTTCGCCTCGCTGAGGCCCCCGGCCAGGTCCCAGAAGTGCACGCCGATGATGTTGGACTCGACGAGCCGCCGGATGCGCGCTTCGCGCTCACGCAGCGCCTCCTCGGCTTGCTTGCGCTCGCGGTTTTCCTGCCGCAGGTCGTCGTAGAGCAGCGCGTTCTCGAGCGAGATCGCCGCCTGGGAGGCGAGCAACTCCAGTACCGCCAGCCGCTCCGCCGTGAAGGCGTACGTCGCCAGCTGGTTCTCCAGGTACAGCAGGCCCACCAGCGCGGATCGCCGCATGATCGGAAGGCACAGCACCGACTTCGGTTGCCCGCGGGCGAAGTGGGGGTCGGCCGAAAAAAGGTGCGGCTGCGTGGCGTCGGCCAGCAGCACGCGCTGCTGGCTGCGCCGGACATAGTTGATGAGCGATGCCGGCACCGCCGATTCGGGCGGCGCCTCGCCGGGCGGCACGCTCACATGGATCGTCTGTTGCTCGACGCCCGCTTCGGCCGTGAGAACCAGTCGCCCATCGCGGGCAAGCAGCAGGTGGCCGGTCTGGGCGCCGGCGTTTTCGAGCACGATGCGCATCAGCTTGTCGATCAGGTCCCCGAGCACGATCTCGCCGGAGATGGCGTGCGACGCCTTGACGACGCTGGCGACGTCAAGATGCTGGAGCGGGAGACCGTTGCCGGCTGCGGTACGGTGCCGCTCCGGAGCGGCCAGATGCGGATAGAGCCGATCGAGCTGCTTCGTCTTGCCGTCGGCGCCCCACAGGGCATAGCCGGCGCGGGCGTCGTGCAGGTGGGCCAGCCCGTTCTTCTCGAGACCGCGAGCCAGATAGAAGCGGCCCGCCAGCTCGTTGGCGAGGGCCTCGTTGTGGACGAACCCGTTCTCGCGTGCCGAACGGATCGCCTGCTCGTAAAGGTCCATGGCGTCGAGGGCGCGACCTTCGATCCGGGCAATCTCCGCCCCGACGAGTGCGGCGCGGTTGCCGAAATTCTCCGGGCAATTGGCCGCCCAGATCTCGAGCTGGCGATGGTGCGCGGCCAGGGCATCGACATGCCGCCGTCGCTGGTCGGCCATCGCCCCGTCGCAGGATGCCGCCCGGGCGAGTGCCCCGTAGAAGTGATACTCCGCCGTATCGAACAGTGACGGCGATGTCCACAGCAGCGGTTGCGCCCGCTCCGCGAACTCGATGGCGGCCGCATGGTCGCCGGCGAAGAAGCGCGCCTGCAACTTGCGGATCCAGTACCAGCACTCGGCAATCGCCAGGTTCGGATTCTCCGAGAAGTGCCGCTCGATTCGGCGCTCGTCGAACTCCTCGTCGTCAAAGCAGCCGAAGCTCGAGGTCGAGCCGCGCAACGTCCGGATCAGCGCGAGCTGCGGCAGCACCAGGTCGATGCCAAGACCGAAGCGCATCTTCTGCGCGAAAGTCAGGCCGCGCTCGGCCTCGGCCTGGGTCTCATCGAGAGGGTCTCCCGCCGCGAGCCGGTTGGTGTTCACGTGATGGCAGCAGAACGCCGCAAACACGAGGTCACCAACCTGGTTCGCGACCTCGAACGCGCGCCGCACCAGGTCGCGGCCGGTGCGGACATGCTTGGTCCACGGCAAGACGACGTTGCCGAAATTCATGTAGGTCCTGGCCTGGAAGCGCTTCAGCCCGCGCTGCTCGACCAGGTCGTAGCCCAGCCGGCCGAATCGATATCCGGCCTGGTAGTCGTCGAAGTGCGGTCCGGCGAGCAAGCCAAGCGTCGCATAGGCAAAGCATGAGGCGTCGCAGTTGCCGCCCTCGACGCTGAGATTGACGGCCCGGCAGATGACGAGCGAAAGCAGGTTCGCATCCGTGTACCAGGCAGGGGCCGTGAGCTTGGTCAGCACATCCAGGGTGGCGAGGGACGTCCGATCGCTCATGAAGGGCAGGTCGACCAGCGCCTCGATGGTGCGGTCTCCGAGCGCAGACCAGATCCGCTGGTATTCCCGGCGCGCGTCCTCCGCCGTCGGATGCGGCGACCAGTCGAAGCCCAAGTGCCGGAGGTAGGCCAGGCCGACCGCCACCGCGCGGCCGCTCTGGTCGAGGGTCAGGTCCACATCGATGCGCAGGCACGCGACCGACGCGCGTTCGACCGTCGTTGCCGCGCGCTGCGCCAGCGCCGTCAGGCGCTGCTCCGCTTGCGCCAGCGCGCCGGTCAGGAACTCGCATTCGGCCCGGTCCAGCGCCAGTGCAAATGTGAGCTCGTGGCGCCGCTCCCACGAGTCTTCGGCCAGAAGCGCCGCGCCGGCGACCAGATAGGTGAGCGCCGAGACATAGGCGGCGGACGCCTTCGCGCGCCGGCCGGCGAGCAGGTTGAGCTCAGCCAGCCGCTCACGCTCGTCCCGCGACGTGATCAGCGCGGTGCCGCGATTGAGCTGGTTGACGATCTCGAACACGTGCTCGGCGAGCCCGTCCGCCGCCTGGCCGGCCAGCAGCGCGCGGCCGATGCGCAGGTGGACTTCGGCCCGCTGCCCTTCGGGAATGAGCGAATAGGCCGCCTGCTGAATCCGGTCGTGCAGGAACTTGTAGGAACTCTCCTGGCGGAAGATGAGCCCCGCGTGCACGGCTTCCCGGAATCCGGCATGCATCTGCGCCGCCGATCCCCCTGCGAGCAGGGTCAGCGTGGCGACTTCGGCGAGGTTGCCCAGGCAGGCGAGCCGCTGCACGGCCTCCTGGGTGGACGCGGACAAGAGCCGCAGCTTGCCGGCCATCAGCTCCACGACGTTGTCGGTGTAGCTTCTGGCGCGGATGCGATCCACATCCCATTGCCACCCGGGCGCGGCGGCGTCGAACGCGAGAAGGCCCTCATCGGCGAGGGCCGCGAAGAACTGGATCGCGAAGAACGGATTGCCGCCGGTCTTCTCATGGACCAGGTGCGCGAGCGCCTGCGCGCGCCGGGGCTCGCAGCGGAGCGCGTCTGAAATGAGCCTGCCCACATCCTCCGCCACCAGAGGCGACAGCACGATCTCGTGCACCGGCGCGCCGGCGCCGCGAACCACTGCCAGCGTGCGCCTGAGCGGGTGCGCGGCATCGACTTCGTTGTCCCGGTAGGCGCCGACCAGCAGCAGGTGCCGCGCCTCGGAATGCGTCAGCAGGTGCTCGAGGAGGTCCAGCGTTGCGGCGTCCACCCATTGCAGATCGTCGAGGAACAAGGCGAGCGGGTGCTCCGGTCGCGCGAAGACGGCAACGAACTGCTGGAACAGCATCTGGAACCGGTTCTTGGCATCCTGCGGTGCCAGCGCCGCGACCGGGGGCTGGGGCCCGAGCACGAGCTCCAGCTCCGGCACGAGGTTCACGATGAGCTGGCCGTTGGGGCCGAGCGCCTGGAGCAGCGCGTCGCGCCAGAGTGCGAGCTCCGTATCGCTCTGCCCGAGAATCGACCGGACAATGCTCTGGAACGCCTGGGCCAGCGTTGCGTAAGGAATGTCGCGCTTGTACTGGTCGAACTTGCCGGACGTGAACAGGGCGCGCGACGGCACGAGCGCCTTGTGCAGCTCGTTCACGACCGCCGATTTGCCGATGCCCGAATACCCGGAGATGAGCACCAGGGCAGGCGCGCCGGTGGCGACGACCTGATCGAAGGCGGCTGTGAGCGCCTGGATCTCGCGCTCGCGTCCGTACAAGCGCTCCGGAACGACAAGCCGGTCCGGCATGTCGCTCGTCCCGACGGGGAAGGAAGCGATGCCTCCCACGGACTCCAGTTCGGCGAGGCAGCGCCTGAGGTCGGCCTCCACGCCGCCGGCTGTCTGGTAGCGCTCCTCACCCAGTTTGGCGAGCAGCTTGAGGACGATGTCCGACAGCTGTGGCGGAATCTCCGAGCACCGGTCCGCGGGCGGCAGCGGCCGTTTCGCGATGTGCGAATGCACCCACTCCATCGGGTCCGAGGCGGTGAACGGAAGCCCGCCGGTGAGCATTTCGTAGAGCGTGACGCCCAGCGAATAGAGGTCGCTGCGCGAATCGATGGAGCGGTTCATGCGGCCCGTCTGCTCGGGCGCCATGTAGGCGAGCGTGCCCGCGAGGGCCTGCGATGCCTCGAGAGGCTGGCGTTCGCGCGGCAGCAGCGACGCGATGCCGAAGCCCGTGAGCCAGGCCTGCCCGCTCGCGACGTCGACGAGGACGTGGGCCGGCTTGAGGTCCTTGTGCACGAGGCCCCGTTGGTGCATCCGCCCGAGCGCGGCCGACAGGCCGATGGCGATGCGCAGGAATTGACGCAACTCCATCGGCTTTCCCACGAGGCTGTCCAGTGGCTCGCCGCCCGTGTCCTTGAGCACGAGGACAGGCCGGACGCCGTGGCGGGCGAGCGCGAGCGGCTGGGCCGCCCATGCGGGCTCGAGCTCGGCCGCGAGCGTGTATTCGTGCTCGAGCCGTTGCAGGCAGCGGGGCGCCGGTTGTTCGGCGGCGGGAGCCAACACCAGGACGGGGAACGGGTAGCCCTCATACCGGCCACGGTAGAGAGTGAACTCGTGGTCGTTCCGCAGAGGCTCGAGCACGTACGCGGACTGCTCGCTCATGGAGGGAACCTCGCGTGCTGAGTGCTCAGGGCGGTCATTCTGTCATCCATCGCCCCTGCCGCCAAGCCGGCGCGCACTGCACCTGACATGCAAGCGCGCCGAGCCGAAACGCGATCATCGCGCCTGCGCCGGACAATGTCCTGGTCGACGCTCGATACAAAGGAACGCGCATGCAATCCCATCTCCGCCCTGCCCGCGCCCGGCGCGCGGCGCTGTTCGCACTGCTGCTCGCCGCCGGCGCCACAGCGCTTGCCGCAAGTTCAGGGGAAACGGCTTTCCTCGCCGACAATCATGCCGCGATGATGAAGATGATGAAGGCCATGCAGGTCAAACCTTCCGGCGACGTCGACGCGGACTTCGTCGCGATGATGGTGCCGCATCACCAGGGCGCGGTCGACATGGCCCGATCCGAACTGCGCTACGGTCGCAACGCGCAGTTGCGGCATATCGCGCAAGACATCATCACCGCGCAGCAACAGCAGATCCCGGCGATGCAGGAGGCCCTGGCGCAGAAGGCGCCGAGATAGGCAACCGCCTTCGCAGGCGCTCCAGCACGGGTCCGGCAGGCTCACTCATGGAGGACTGCTCGGATCCGGCTGGATCATCGGCGTGCCCTGCTGCGTGTGGATCCTCGGCAGCAAGCGTCCCTGGAACATGAGACGCACGGTCGCGATTGCGATCAGTCCGACCACGATGTTGGCGGCGACGAAGAGATACGGCGCGATCGTCCCGACGGCGCCCGTGGCCCCGCGCTCCACCATGGCAAGCGGTGCGGTGGCCAGCGCGGTCGCGCCGAAGGTGAAGGCCCAGTAGGAAGGTGCAAAGGGTTGCTGGCGGATCCAGGGCAGCAAACGCAGCATCAGGACGGCCTGCAGCAAGCCATACCCCAGCATGGCATAAGCGAACGGGTCGGGCGCACCGGGCGTCACGCTCAGATAGGCAACCGCTCCGACCACCGGCGGGGCGAGCTGGATGCCAAGGGTTGGGCGCAGTGCAGCGGGCATGCTGGCCACGGTGTACAGCCGATGCAGCAGCACGGATTCGATCGAGAGCCAGGAAAACAGTCCGGCGCCGAACGCGAGCCGCCCCCAATCGCCATGCCCGAACGCAGCAGCGGCCGTCGCCGTGACGAAGATGCCGGCGACTGCCGGGAGATAGAGGACCGGGGTCGTCGTGGCGGGATCGCGGCCGCCTTGCCACAGGATGCCGGTTCGCCAGACCGCGAAAGCGATCGTGAAGGCCGCTCCGAGAATGAAAAGGATCTGCGCGGCGAGCCGCGAGTACGCAAGAGCGGCCGTGGCGACCAGCATGGTCGAGACGCCGATGAGGCCCACGAAGCAACACTGGACCGGATGCCCCAGCTCTTGCAGCGCATCCGCGCGCGCATGCATCCACTTGGCCGCATAAAGCGCCAGCAGCAGCAACCAGGTGACAGCGGCCAGGAGCATCAGGATTTCACCGACGACTCCTGGCATGCCCCAGACGTGCGCCGCATGACGCCACGCGCCGCCCAGCCCGGCGAGCCCCAGGACGATCCCGAAGTACGAGGCCGGCACGGCGATGGCTCCCACGGTCAGCCTCCGGTGGCGTCCCTGGCGACAGTGACGGCGACGGCGCTGGCGAAGCGATCGACTGTCTCCGTGGCGCCGAACTTGCCCTTCGCCGTCATCAGCCCCGCCGCGACGCCGCCGATCGTGATTTCCGATGGATCCTTCAAGGCGCGCGCCACGCCATCGCCATAGGCCGGATCGGCCCTCCTGCAGTTCGCCACATGTCTTTCCTGGACCTCCCGGGAGGCGCCGTTCATCGCACGCGCGGTGTTGTCGAACAGCAGCTGCTTCTGTTCGGGCGTCATCTTGCGAAAGAGATTGCCCGGTTGCTCCCAGTGATCCTCTTCCAGGCGGTGGTCGTAGTGGCGGGCGTCGCCTTCGAGCGCGAGCGGCGGCTCCGCGTACTCGGGCTGGTTGTCCCACAATCCCGCG
The DNA here is from genome assembly GCF_028291745.1 of Ramlibacter sp. Classification (GTDB taxonomy): domain Bacteria; phylum Pseudomonadota; class Gammaproteobacteria; order Burkholderiales; family Burkholderiaceae_C; genus Ramlibacter. The sequence goes on from NZ_JAQGNQ010000056.1 coordinate 67,316, forward strand.
CTGTTCGGGTGATAGGACGTGGTTGCTCCCAGGTTTCCATCCGTGCGCATCTGGCCATCGCGGTGATAGGAATGCACCGGACACTTCGGCGCGTTGACCGGGATGTGGTTGAAGTTGACGCCCAGGCGATAACGCTGCGTGTCGCCATACGAGAACAGCCGCGCCTGGAGCATCTTGTCGGGAGAGAAGCCGATCCCGGGAACCACGTTCGCCGGCGAAAAGGCCGCCTGTTCCACCTCCGCGAAGTAGTTGTCCGGATAGCGATCGAGCTCCATCACGCCCACTTCGATCAGCGGATAGTCGCCCTTGGGCCAGACCTTGGTCAGGTCGAAGGGATTGTGCTTGTGGGTCCTGGCCTGCTGCTCCGTCATGACCTGGATGAAGAGCGTCCAGCGCGGAAAGTCGCCACGGTCGATGGCCTGCAGCAGATCCCGGCCGTGGGTCTCCCGGTCGTTCGCCACCAGCGCCGCGGCGGCCTCGTCCGTGAGGTTCTCGATTCCCTGCTGCGAACGGAAGTGGAACTTCACCCAGCTGCGCTCATTCCTTGCGTCGATCATCGAATAGGTATGGCTGCCGAAGCCATGCATGTGCCGGAACGACCTGGGAATGCCACGGTCGGACATGACGACGGTCACCTGGTGCAGTGCCTCCGGCAACAGGCTCCAGAAGTCCCAGTTGTTGTGGGCGCTGCGCAGCCCGGTGCGGGGGTCACGCTTGATGGCGTGATTGAGGTCGGAGAAACGCAGGGGATCGCGGAAGAAGAACACCGGCGTGTTGTTGCCGACGATGTCCCAGTTGCCGTCCTCGGTGTAGAACTTGACGGCAAACCCGCGGATGTCGCGCTCCGCATCGGCGGCGCCGCGTTCCCCGGCGACGGTCGAGAAGCGCGCGAACATGGGCGTCTGCTTGCCGATCGCCGAAAACATGGACGCCTTGGTGTACCTGGTGATGTCGTGCGTCACCCTGAAGGTGCCATGTGCGCCCCAGCCCTTGGCATGCATCCGCCGCTCGGGAATGACCTCGCGATCGAAATGCGCGAGCTTCTCGATCAGCCAGATGTCCTGGAGCAGGGCCGGACCACGAGGGCCGGCCGTCAGGATGTTCGTGTTGTCCGGTACGGGAGCACCGGTTGCATTGGTGAAGCGTTCGGGATTCGACATTGGTTTCCTTGTCATGACTAGTTGCGGCCAACGCTTGCTTGTAAGTACCTGGCCAGCGCCTCGACCTGATCCGCCGGCAGCGGAGCGTCGTAAGAACTGCGCATCTTTTCGATCTCGCCCTTCCATTGATCCTGCGTGAGCGGCGGTTGGCGCAGGACCATGCCCGCCGAGTGGCAAAGGAGGCATTGCGCATTGGCGACGTCCGCGCCGCTTGCGGCCGGGAACCGGGCTTCGCTCGTGGGCAGTTCGACGCTGAGCCTGGTCCAGGCCGCGTCGGCTGCCGTCTGCGCGCCCTCCACCGAGGGTGCGGCATCGGCGCCCATCCACAGCAGGCCGCCCGCGACCACCAGGACAAAGATGGGAGACAGCACTGCGTCCAAGGCAGCATTGCGCAGCTTCGCATTCATGATCGTCCCTCGCCGCCTAGCCCGCCCGCACGGACACCGACTCGATTGCGTTGCGCTGGAAGCCCGACGGGTTCCAGTTGGCCTGGGCGGGCTGCGCAATGCCTTGCGTGTTGATCGCCTTGACCATCAGCGTGTGCGCGCCGGGCGACGACAGGCGCAACGGGATTTCCCACTGCCGGAAGCCGTACTTTCCATGGTCGGGCCCAAGCCGCGCTTCCTGCCAGCGGCCGCCCGCATCGGCGGAGAACATCACCTTTGCCAACCCGGTGTCGCCGCCGAAGGCGATGCCGCGCACGCTCGTCGTTCGTCCCGGCGCCAGCAAGGCGCCGTCCTTGACATTGGTGAAGAACGAGCGCGGCGGCATCCGGTTGATGGGCACCATGTTCACTCCCTGCTGTCCGGGCGCCATGTTGGCGAACGGCGTGTCGGGAATCACGTAGGCCCGGGTCATCCAGAAGTTGTCGTCCGGTTGGGCCAGCACCTCGATGTCGGCCAGCATCTTGACCCAGTAGGTGGCGTACCACCCGGGCACGACCAAGCGCAGCGGGAAGCCATTCACCAGCGGCAGGTGCTCGCCGTTCATGGCGTAGGCGATCATGACCTCGCCGTCACGCGCATGGTCGATGGCGAGCGACTTCATGAAGTCGGGCGTCTGCGGCAGCAGGCCCGTGTCCAGACCATTGAAGCGAGCCTGCAGGGCCCCGCCCTTGACCCCCGCGCGATCGAGCACGTCCTTCAGCCGCACCCCTCGCCAGAGGGCGTTGCCCATCGCCCCGTTGGCCCATTGGCCGCCAGGCACGCGGGGGCTGAAGAACCCGCGCGAGTTTCCCGAGCACTGGTTGACGGCGGCCATCTCGAACGGCTCGAACTCGCGCACGAGTTGATCGAGTGTCAACGCCAGCGGCCGCTGTACTTGCCCCCGGACCTTGAGGCGGAAGGTGGCGGGATCGACCGTGCCGGGGATATTGGGCAGGTGCCAGCGCACGTAGAAGCGGTCGTTGGGCGTGAACACGCCCCGGTCGAAGACTTCCCAGGGCGTTTCGAGCAGCGGTGGTCGCGTGCGTTGCAGCAGCAGCTCGCCCTTCTGCGGGAAATTCGCAACCAGTTCGCGCCGGCCGTTGGCAAAGGGAAGCTCGGCGAATGACGCCGCCCTCGCCGGCCCGGCCGACGCGCCGAACAGCCCCGCCAGACCGGCGCCGCCCACGCCCTCGAGGAATCGCCGCCGGGCCAGCCGCGCCGGCGTCAAGTTGGATTGCGGCATCGCATCGTCTCCAGCATCAGGTCGAACGACCCGTGCTAGCCCACCCACCGCGAACCGCGGATGAGACTGCAGAAGTTCGCGCGCCGGAAGTTCGGCTCCTTGTCCGCCAGCACATCGGCCTTCACGTTGCCGAAGGTCGAACCGGGCTTGTGCCTGATGCCGTCGTAGAAGGCCTGGATGATGTCTTCCTTGAAGTGCTCGGTGCGCGGAAACGCCGCGACGATCGCCTCGCGTTCGGCGTCGGAGAATTCCGCGTAGGCGATGCCGAGTACATCCATCTCGACACCGCTGGTCAACAACGCAACCACCGGATGCATGTGCTGGGGGATGCCGGGCGTGGTGTGGAGTGCGATCGAAGTCCACACCGTGTCGATGTCCTGCCGGGAGATCCCGTGGCTGCGAAGGAACTCGCGGGCGGCGTTGGCGCCGTCGACCTCGAATCGCTCGGTCGCGCTGCTGTGTTCCGGAGTCAGGCCCATGTCATGGAACAGGGCACTCACATACAGCAGTTCCTGATCGAAGGCGAGGCCCTTGCGCTTGCCGGCTGCACAGGCAAAGCAATAAACGCGGCATGAATGATTGAACAGGAGGACGCTCTCCGTGTCGCGAACCAGTTCGGTCGCCTCGCGCGTCAACTTGCTGTCGGGAATGGTTACGCCGGAGGGGAGGGAGAGCGACGCTTCCCGGACGATAGCGTTGGTGTGCATTGCAGTTCGTGTGGCCACGATCATGTTGTCGGGGAGTGCAAGAGTGGGCCCGCACGGTGGCGAAACCGTTTCAAGTCGCCGCTCGATGACCACGAACGTAATGAACAGCGCTGCCACTGCAACAGGGGACTTCGCACATGCGGCACGATGGCCCTCTCCAGCGCCAGAGGCGAGGGGCGGGCCACGGGATTTGTTACGCAGCGACGCAACACCTTCATGCGCCCTCCAGGTTTCATGGACACCATGTTCACCGCGCGCATGGCTTCACTGCGCGCCGCAAAGGACCAGAACCATGAATGAAGATTCCTTGCCAGCAACGGCGCCCGGCATGGGCGGCGAACCGCCGGAACACGCCATCCCCGACCTGATCGGCCAGGTCTACGAGGTGGCGGCGCCCACGGAGCGCGGGCGGATGCTGGAGCTGCTGATGCGGCCGCTGGGCGTGCTCTCGCTGGTCGCCATCGCCCATGGCATCTTTGCGGCCATCCGGTTTCGCAGCGGCCGTGAGTTCCACATCCAGCTCGACGAGCTCGGGCGGGTGCAGGCCGGCGACGTCGTCGCGCTGGCGCAGCATGTGCAGCAAGTCAGCGTGGAAGCGATCGACAGCCTCGCGCAGCTGCTCGCAAGCTCGCCGCAGCTGGCGGCGTCGGCAACCGCGGCCCTGCTGCTGGCAACGCTGGTCAAGCGCATCCGCGCCAGGATGGCGCATTCAGGAACGCGCGACGACTGACGCCGGCCGGGTCACATGAGCTTCGGGCGCTGATGACGGTACCGCCCCAGGAATGGCCGACCAGCACGGTGGGTCCATCTTGCAGTGCCAGCGCCCGGCGCGTCGCCGCGACGGAGTCGGCGAGCGATGTCAGCGGATTCTGCACAGCGGTTACCTGCAAGCCCGCCGCCTGGAGGCGCGCAATGACCTCGCTCCAGGAGGAGCCGTCCGCCCACGCGCCATGCACCAGCACCACATTGCGCGCTGGTGCTGGCCGTGCGGACTGTGCCGACGCTTGCGCCATGAAGAACAGCGCCGAGACCAGGCCGAGGGCGATCATCATCAATTTCCGCAGTGTCTTCATTGCAAAGTCCTCCAGCGAATCAGGAAGGCCCGACGACTGGCGCCGGTTCGGCGAGCCGGGATCGTTGCGATTGAAATGCAGCCGGGGCTCGCGACGGGCCGCATCGCGTCAGGCGCGATACACGCGGTTGTTCACCACGCGGACGCGGTCGCCGACGCGCAGTTCGCCCTCGCCGACCTCGGTTTCCTCGAGCTGGCCGCCGCCGTCCAGCCGCACGGTGATGCGATAGCGGTCGCGCGCGTTCGCGTGCTCGATGTGGTTGCCGGCGACCGCGCCGCCCACGGCGCCGAGGATGGTCGCGGCCACGTTGCCGACCCCGCCGCCGATCTGGTGGCCGATCACGCCGCCGGCGACGCCACCGAGGATTGCACCCAGGCCGGTGGGCGCCGACTCCCCGTCGCGGAACAGTTCGATGCGCTCGACCACGCCGGTTTCGACCCGCTCCACATTGGTAGGACGGTCGTTCCATGCGAAGGGTGCGTCGGAGGCGCAGCCCCCGAGCATGCCAAGGGCTGCGATCACCGCCAAAGCCGATGCGGGAAGTTTCACGGGTATTCCTTTCTTGGGTGGTACGCCAGGCGGCGCAGCCCGATTGGGATCGACGGCGATTCCAGCCGCGTTACGCCGCGCCGCGCCCCTGTTACGGGTGAGACCGTCCCCGCGGCGCGCGTAACACCCCGGGAGCGATGCGAGCGCGAAATGGCGCCCTGACGCCTCACGCGGCACCTCCATGGAGAAACTTGCATGCACCTCAAGATCCTCTCGGCTTGCGCCTGTTGGCTCATGCTGCTCGCCGGCCAACAGGCCTTCGCCCAGGTCATGCGGGGGGAAGCGGCCATCGGCAGCTGGCGCGACGACCAGCCCGGCGTCCGGCGCCGGTTGACGCCGCAGGACCTGCCGCCCACAGGCAAGCCCACCTACGGCGCGGCCCAGGTCGTGCCGGTGCCCCCAGGTGCGCGGCCCCAGGTCCCCGAGGGCTTCAAGGCGGAACTGGTCACCACCGATGCGCACAAGCCTCGCGTGATCCGCGCCGCACCCAACGGCGACCTTTTCATCGCCGACAGCATGTTCAACTCGGTGCGCGTGCTGCGCGTCCCCGAGGGCAGCGCCAAGCCGGAGCAGGACGTGGTCTTCGCGAGCGGCCTGAAGCAGCCGTTCGGCATTGCCTTCTATCCTCCCGGGCCCGATCCGCAATGGGTCTATGTCGCCAACACCGACAGCGTGGTGCGTTTCCGCTACCGCAACGGCGATCTCAAGGCGACCGGCAAGCCGGAACGCATCATCGAAGCGCTGCCGTCGGCGCATCACTATGCGCGGGACATCGTTTTCTCGCCGGACGGCAAGCGGCTCTACCTGGGCGTCGGTTCCGGATCGAACGCGGCGCTCGACATGTTTCCAGAGCCGCACTGGACCATGCATCCGGAACCGCGCAACGTTGACGGCCTCGCGGAGTGGGTCAAGACCAAGCCGCTCGGAGCCGCATGGGACACGGAAGAATTGCGCGCGAACGTCCTGTCCTTCGACCCGGACGGCAAGGACATGAAGATCGTCGCAACGGGCTTGCGCAACTGCGAGGGCATGGCGATCCAGCTTGCCACCGCGCAGCTCTGGTGCGCCGTCAACGAGCGCGACGACATCGGCGACAACACGCCCTTCGAATACGTGACCCACGTCGTCGAAGGCGCCTTCTACGGCTGGCCCTGGTATTACATCGGCGGCCACGAAGATCCACGGCATGCCGGCGCGAGGCCCGACCTCAGGAACAAGGTCACGGTCCCCGACGTGATGATGATGGCCCACTCGGCGCCGCTGCAGATGACCTTCTACCAGGGCGACAACTTTCCCGCCGAATACCGGGGAAGCGCCTTCGTCACCATGCACGGGTCCTGGAACCGCGCGCAGCGCACGGGGTACAAGGTGGTGCGGCTGCTCTTCGACGCGAACGGCAAGCCCACGGGGGAATACGAGGATTTCATGACCGGCTTCGTGCTCTCCGACAGCCGGATGTGGGGCAGGCCGGTGGGGGTCACCGTCGGCAGGGACGGCTCGCTGTTCGTGACCGAAGACGGCAATGGCACGATCTGGCGGGTGTCGCGCCGATGAAAGTGACGCTCACCGTCAACGGCAGGCTGGCCGACGTGGAGGTAGCCGATCCCGCCATGCCGCTGTTGTATGCCCTGCGCGACGGGCTCGCGCTGCGCGGGCCCCGCTTCGGCTGCGGGCTGGCGCAATGCGGCGCCTGCACGGTGCACATCGACGGCAAGGCGGTCCGCTCCTGCGTCTACCCGGTCAGCGCCGTCGGCCAGGGCAAGGTGACAACGCTCGAAGGCCTCGGCAGCGCGCGGGATCCGCACCCCCTGCAGCAGGCCTTCATGACCGAGCAGGCGGTGCAGTGCGGCTATTGCATCAACGGCATGATCATGCAGGCCAAGGCGCTGCTGGACGCGAACCCGCATCCCACGGAGGCAGAGATCAAGGACGCCCTCGCGGCCAATCTCTGCCGCTGCGGGACGCACCTGCGGATCGTGCGCGCCGTGCAGCGCTTCGCCGCCGGCGCGAGGAGCTGACGATGGACGCTGGCGCAGCGCGTGAGGGCGTGACTGCCCTCCAGCGGATTCTGCGTGCTCGCATGCGCTGGAGCGCAGGGCCATCAGCCCTGGGCCGCCTTGGCCTCGAAGGCGTCCATCACCCGCGCCGAATAGACCAGGGCCGCGCCCGCGTTGACGGCGATCGCAACGCCCAGCGCTTCGGCGATCTCCTCACGCGTCGCCCCCTGCTGCAGGGCGGCTTCCGTGTGCACGGCAATGCAACCGTCGCATTGCCGTGTCACCGCCACCGCGAGGGCGATCAACTCGCGGTTCTTTCCACCCAGCAGGTTCGTTTTCGATCCCGCATCGCCCAGTTGGCGATAGCCGCGCACCGTGTCCGGGGTGGCCTTGGCAAGCTGCCCTATGCGGCGCAGCAGCTGTTCCCGGTAGCCATTCCAGTCCAACATCATTTCGAACCTCCAAGGTGATCCCGACGAAAGCTCCATTCAACGCACTCCCGGTGCACCCACGGTTTCACTGCCTCCGCCCAATCATTGCGTCCGCAACCGGAAGTCTGCGCGACGTAACAGTGGCGGGAACGCCATCGCGCCCAATCCGGCATCGACAGCACACAGGAAGAGAGGGAGGGCATGCGCACGAGAGTTCACCTCGGCTTCGCCGCCATCGCGCTGGGTGCGGGCTCGCTTCTCGTGGGCTGCGCGAGCAGTCGTGGCCTGGTGCCGCAGGCGTCCTTGCGGCAGCCCGACGTGCTCGCGGCGGATCGCAGCCTCGCCGGCGTGCCCGTCTCCGAGGCCGCGTGGCCGCGTGCCGACTGGTGGCAGACTTTCGGCGATCCGCAGCTGACGGCGCTGGTGGCTGAAGCGCTCGCCGGCAGCCCTACGCTGGCGGTCGCGGCCGCGCGTGCCCGCAAGGCGCTGGCGGTGGCCAACGTGAGCCACGCGTCCTTGTTGCCGCAGGCCGGAGGCGGCGCTTCGAGCACGCGCGCGTGGCTGCCCGAATCCCTTGCCACGCCGCCGCCCCTGGGCGGGAACTGGTTCACCCTCGACCAGCTCCAGGCCACCCTCAGCTGGGACCTCGACCTGTGGGGCAAGAACCGCGCGGCCTACGAGAGCGCGGTGGGCGCTGCGCGCGCGGCGGAGATCGACCTCCACGCCGCCCGGCTGGCGCTCTCGACCAGCATCGCGCAGGCCTACGTGCAACTGCAGCGGGACCACCTGCAACTGGACGTGGCGCAGGCGAGCCTGGAGGAACGCGAGCACATCCTGGCCTTGACGCTGGCCCGGAACGCGGCCGGACTCGACACCCGCGTGGAGCTCAAGCAAGCGGAGGCCGCGCTGCACGTCTTGCGCGTGCAGATCGCCCAATTGCACGAGCGCATCGCGCTCGCCCACGACCAGATCGCCGCCCTGCTGGGTGCCGGTCCGGACCGCGGGCTGGCGATCGCGAGACCCGCGGCGCAGGCGCTGACGCCGGTGGCGTTGCCGTCGACGATGCCCGCGGAGCTTCTCGGCCGCCGCCCCGACCTCGTCGCGCAACGCTGGCGGGTCGAAGCGGCGGGCAAGGACATCGCGTCGGCCAAGGCGCAGTTCTATCCCGACGTGAACCTGATGGCCCTGGCCGGATTCCAGAGCTTCAACGGCGCCAGCCTGCTGACGGCGGCGAACCGCATCGAGGGCGTCCGGGCGGCGATCTCCTTCCCGATCTTCGACGGCGGACGCCTGCGCGGCAACCTGGCCGGGAAGGATGCCGACTACGACATCGCCGTGGAGCAATACAACCAGGCGCTGGCCGATGCCATGCGCGATGTGGTGGACCAGATCGTCTCCCTGCGCAGCCTGGCGGAGCAACGCGGCGAGCAGACCGCCGCCCTCGCCCCCCTGCAGGAGGCCTACGACCTGTCGCTCCTGCGTTATCGCGAGGGGCTGGGCAACTACCTGCAGGTGCTGTCCGCCGAGCAGCCGCTGCTCGATCAGCGCAGCCGGCAGGCCGACCTGCGGGCGCGGGAGCTGGAACTTTCGATCAACCTGATCCGCGCCCTGGGCGGAGGAGTCCTATGAACGACGTCGCCGAAGCGGCCCCGGTCGCGGCCACGCAGACCACCCCGAGCAACGCGGCACGCAAGCGCTGGCTCGCCATCGTGATCGGCGCATTCGTCCTGGCCGGCGCGGCATGGGGCGGGTACTGGGCCCTGGCCCTGCGTCACACGGAGTCCACGGACGACGCCTACGTCAACGGCAACGTCGTCCAGATCACGCCGCAAGTGGCCGGAACGGTGATCAGCATCGCCACCGACGACACGCAGTTCGTGAGCGCGGGACAAACCCTGGTCGAACTCGATCCGCAGGATGCAACGATCGCCCTGGAACAGGCGGATGCCCGGCTGGGCAAGGCAGTGCGCGAGGTCCGGGGCCTGTTCGCGACCACCGGGCAGTTGGGCGCCACCGTGGACCAGCGCGCGTCCGATGTCGCCCGCGCCGCCGAGGACCTGAAGCGGCGCGAGCGGCTCGCCGCCTCCGGCGCCGTGTCCGGCGAAGACCTCCAGCACGCGCGCGACACGCTGGCCGCCGCGCGCTCGGCGGAGCTGGCCGCACGGCGCGAGCACGACGCCAATCGCGCGCGCGTCGACCGCACGACCGTCGCGAACCATCCGGACGTGCTGGCGGCGTCGGCCCAGGTCCACGATTCTTATCTCGAGCTCTCGCGCACACGCCTGCCGTCGCCGGTATCGGGCTTCGTCGCCAAGCGCGCCGTGCAGCTCGGGCAGCGCGTCGCACCGGGTGCGGCATTGATGGCGGTGGTGCCGCTGGACCAGCTCTGGGTGGAAGCGAACTTCAAGGAGCCGCAGCTCGCGACCATGCGCGTCGGCCAGGCCGCCACGCTGACCGCCGATGTCTACGGCCGCAAGGTCGCCTATCACGGCACGGTGGTCGGCTTCGGCGCCGGCACCGGCTCGGCTTTCGCCCTCCTGCCGGCCCAGAATGCCACCGGCAACTGGATCAAGATCGTGCAACGCGTGCCGGTGCGCATCGCGCTGCAACCGCGCGAGCTCGCCGAGCACCCGCTGCGCATCGGGCTGTCGATGGTGGTCGACGTGGACACCGGCCCGCCTGCCCTCCAGCCGCCGCAGCAAGCCGCCGCCGCGCCGCCCGCGTACCGCACCGGGGTCTACGAGGCCGTCGACGGCCACAGCGCGCGGCGGATCCAGGCGATCATCGCCGACAACCTGTGAGCGCGCCCTCCGCCGCAGCCGCCGCGCCGCCGTATCTCTCCGGCGGCATGCGCGCCCTGGGGACCGTTGCACTTGCGCTCGCCACGTTCATGAACGTGCTGGACACGTCCATTGCCAACGTGTCGATTCCCGCGATGTCGGGTGACCTGGGCGTGTCGTCCGACCAGGGGACCTGGGTGATCACGTCCTTCGGCGTCGCCAATGCGATCTCGCTGCCGCTGACCGGCTGGCTCACGCAGCGCTACGGGCAGGTGCGCCTGTTCACGGCCTCGGTGCTGCTGTTCGTGATCGCCTCGATCCTGTGCGCCCTGGCGCCGTCGCTGGGCCTGCTGATCGTGTTCCGCGTGATCCAGGGAGCCGTGGCCGGGCCGATGATCCCGCTCTCGCAGACGCTGCTGCTCGCGAGCTATCCCAAGGAAAAGGCCGGCAGCGCCCTGGCGATCTGGGCCATGACCACGCTCGTCGCGCCGGTGGTGGGACCCGTGCTCGGAGGCTGGATCACCGACAACTACTCGTGGCCCTGGATCTTCTACATCAACGTCCCGGTCGGCCTCGGCGCCGCTGCCGTGACCTGGATGATCTATCGCAAGCGCGAGTCCCCCATCGTCAGGCTGCCGATCGACGGCGTCGGGCTGGCGCTGCTCGTGGTGTGGGTCGGGGCGCTGCAGATCATGCTGGACCAGGGCAAGGACCTGGACTGGTTCGCTTCGACGCAGATCGTGCTGCTGGCCATCGCCGCCGTCGTGGGCTTCACGTTGTTCGTTGTGTGGGAGCTGACGGAGCGCTACCCGGTGGTGGACCTGCGGCTGTTTGCGCGCCGCAACTTCCTGGTCAGCACGGTGACCGTGTCGCTCGCCTACGGCACCTTCTTCGGCAGCGTCGTCCTGCTGCCGCTCTGGCTGCAGGAGTACATGGGCTACACGGCGACGGACGCCGGGATGGTGCTGGCGCCAGTGGGCCTGCTGGCCATCCTGCTGACGCCGGTCGTCGGCCGGACCGTGGACAAGGTCGACCCGCGGCTGTTCGTCACCGGCGCGTTCGCGACCTTCGGGCTCGTGATGTACATGCGCTCGCGGTTCGCCACTTCGGCCGACTTCACCACGCTGGCGATACCCACTCTCGTGCAGGGCGCGGCCATGGCGATGTTCTTCCTGCCGCTGATCACGCTGGCGCTATCGGGCCTGCCGCCGGAGCGGATTGCCTCCGCGTCGGGCCTGTTCAATTTCGCGCGGCTCCTCGCCGGCTCCTTCGGCACCTCGATCGCGACGACCTTCTGGGACCGGCGCGCGACCCTGCACCACGCACAGCTCGTCGAGCACATCACCCGCTTCGATGCGCAGGCGCAGCAGGCACTCTCGCTGCTGCAGGCGAACGGAATGAGCGTGGCCCAAAGCCTTGCGGTGGTGGATCGGCTCGTCACCCAGCAGGCCTTCATGCTGTCGGCCAACGACATGTTCCATGCCTCGGCGCTGCTGTTCCTCGCCTTGATCGGAGTTGCCTGGCTGGCGCGGCCGGCGGCGCGAACGCAAGGGGCGAGATCGGCCGCGATTGCGGCCGAATAGGGCCGGCGCCTGGACAAGTTGCGTGAGGCTTTCCTGCTGGCTGGCTTCCAGCAAGCTCACGTGAGCAGGTCCTCGATCCGGATCGGCAGTTCGCGGACGCGAACGCCGGTCGCGTGGTACACGGCGTTCGCGATGGCGGCGGCGGTGCCGGCGAGTCCGATCTCACCGATACCGCGCGCACCCAGTTCGTTCAGCCGGGTGTCGGGGTATTCCAGGAAATGAACCTCCAGCGCGGGCACGTCGGCGTTGGCGGCGACGATGTAGTCCGCGAGGTTGGCGTTGATCGGCCCGCCGCTGCGCGGCTCGTAGGAAGTCTCTTCGAAGAGGGCCATGCCTATGCCCATGACCACCGCGCCTTCGATCTGGTTGCGACCGGTGAGCGGATTCACGATCCGGCCGGCGTCGATCACCGAGAGCACGCGGCTCACGCGCAGTCGCGCAATCTCCGGTTGCCAGGTCACTTCGACGAAGTGCGCGCCGAAGGAGTGGCTCGAGAACTCCGGCTTGCCGGTTCCGAACGCGCCCCGGCCCTCGGAGCTGCCGGAGCCGGACACCGTATCGACCCCAGCACGCCGCAGCAGCTCCGCAAACGCCATGCCGCTCGCCGGCGGCTCGCCGCTCGGATGCACCCGGCCCTCGGTGTACGCGAGAGGGGAGCCCCTGCGGCCCGCCAATTTCAAGCCAGGTGCACGCGAGCCCAGCTCCAGCAGCGCGTCGATCGCCTTGGCCGCCGCCGCCAGGACGGCGGGTATCACGGCGGCCGTCGCCCCGGATCCACCGGACAGCGGACCCGGCGGCAAGCGCGTGTCCCCGAGCACGACCTCCACGCTGGCCAGCGGCAGACCCAGGCTCTCGGCCGTCAGCTGCGCCAGGATCGTGTAGCTGCCGGTGCCGATGTCCTGCGTGGCGCAGAACACCCGCGCGGTGCCGTCCATGCGCAATTCGACGGTCGCGGCGCAGGGAAAGCGCGCGGCTTGCCAGGAACAGCCGGCCATTCCCCATCCCAGCGTCAAGCCATCGCGCTGCATGGCACCCACGCGCGGGTCGCGCTGCGACCAGCCGAACTTCTCCGCGCCTGTGGCCAGGCACTCCTTCAGGTGGCGCGAGGAAAAGGGAAGCTGCAATCCTTCGTCGATCTGCGGCTCGTTCGACAGACGCAACTGCACCGGGTCGATGCCGAGCTTCCAGGCAAGCTCGTCGAGCGCGGACTCGGTCGCCCAGAGGCCCGGCACCGCGCCGGGTCCGCGCATCGAAGTGGCGGAGCCCACGTTGCGGCGCGCCAGTGCGGAGGTGATGCGCAGGTTGGGCACGCTGTACATCTGGGGCGTGGCCTCGCCGCAGTTCTCCCGGTAGTCGTCCAGCATGGATGCATGGTTCACCCAGTCCTGCCGCAGTGAGGTCAGCTTGCCCTCGCGCGTGGCACCCAGCCGGATGCGCTGCTCGATCCGCGGTCGATGGCCCACGGTCTGGAACATCATGCGGCGGCTGACCACCAGCTTCACCGGTCGCCCCAGCTGCCGCGCTGCAGCCGCCGCCAGCGCGGACTGCGTCCAGGGCCAGAGCTTGCCGCCGAAGCCCGAACCCAGGAATTTGGTGATGACCCGAACGTTCTCCCTCGGCACGCCCAGCATCTGCGCCAGCACGTTGCGGTGGTTGACCACCCCCTGCGAGGTTTCGTACAGCGTGTAGTTCGTCCCGTCCCACAGGGCGACGGACGCGTGCAGTTCGATCGGGTTGTGCGTCTCGGGCGGCAGGCCATAGGTCTGGTCCACCTGCACTTGCGCCGCGTCGAAGGCGCTCGCGGCATCCCCGCGCTCGCTCTCCACCCGGTGCTTGGTCTCCGGCGCCAGCTGCGGCGCCACGTTCGGCGCACGCTCGCGGTACGCGACCCGCACCGCCTCCGCGGCCGCCACTGCCTGCTCGTAGGTGTCGGCGACGGCCAGCGCCACGTACTGCCCGTAGTAGCGGATGACGTCGTCTTCCAGCGGAGCACGGATCTCGTCGAGGCGAACCATGTCCGCGCCGAATTCACGATTCGCCGTCGCCCGGAACAGCGGACCGATGTTCGCGCGCTCGAGGATGGCCTGCACGCCCGGCATCTTCGCGGCGCTGCTCGTGTCGATCTCGCGGATCTCGCCGTTGGCGATGGTGCTGCAGACCGGCACCGCGTACAGCATGCCGGGGAAGCGATGGTCCGAGGTGTAGCGCGCCTGGCCGCTCACCTTCAGCGGGCCTTCGACGCGGGGCTGCTCCTTGCCGATGTGGGACATCATTGGGTCACCTCCTTGAGCGCATGCACCAGGCAGCGACGGGCCAGTTCCACCTTGAAGCCGTTCTCGCTGCTGGGCCTGGCGTCGCGCAACACGGCGTCTGCTGCCCGTTGAAATGCCGGCTCCCAGGCCTGCGCGCCGACCAGCAGGGCCTCGGCCTCGGTCGATCGCCAGGGCCTGGTGCCGACGCCGCCCATGGCGATGCGGGCGCGCGCGATCTTGTCACCTTCGAGCTTGACCACCACGGCGGCCGACGCGAGCGCGAATTCGTAGGAAGCGCGGTCGCGCAGCTTGAGATAGCAGGATCGGCTGCCGGGCACGGGAGGCGGCAAGCTCACGTGCGTGATCAGGTCGCCCGGCTCCAGCACCGTCTCGATGTGCGGAGTGCTGCCGGGAAGAAGGTGGAACTCCGCGATCGGAATTTGCCGCGCCCCCCGCGAACCTTCCACGTGGATCGTCGCTTCGAGCGCCGCCAGCGCCACGTTCATGTCGGACGGATTGGTGGCGATGCAGTGCTCGCTGGTACCGAGGATGGCGAGCGTGCGGTTCGCGCCCTCCATGGCGGCGCAACCGCTGCCAGGCTCACGCTTGTTGCAGGGATAGGCTGTGTCGCGGAAGTACATGCAGCGCGTGCGCTGCAGCAGGTTGCCGCCGGTGGTGGCCATGTTGCGCAGCTGTCCCGATGCACCGGCGAGGATCGCCTGCGAGAGCACCGGAAAATCGCTGCGCACGAGGGGATGGTTCGCGAGATCCGAATTGCGCACCATCGCCCCCAGCACCAGGCCGCCGTCCCGCTGCCGCTCGATGCGGTCAAGCGGCAGCCGGCTGATGTCGACGATCAGCGCCGGCCGTTCGACATTGAGCTTCATCAGGTCGAGCAAGGTGGTGCCGCCGGCGACGAACCGCACGGTGGCCCCTTGCTGCGCGGTGCTGGATCGCGCTGCGGCGGCGATCGCGGCGTGGGTGTCCCGCGCCGGGAGGAATTCGAAGGCTTGCATGGGGGCTCCCGGATCAGGCTTTGCCGCGGACTTGCTGGATCGCCGCGACGATCCGGGGATACGCGCCGCATCGGCAGATGTTGCCGCTCATGCACTCGCGCACGTCGGCGTCTTCCGGCCCGCAGGGCTCCTGCAGGAGCGCAAGCGCCGACATGATCTGGCCCGACGTGCAGTAGCCGCACTGGTAAGCGTCGTGGACGACGAAAGCCGCCTGCATGGCATGCAGGGCGCCCGCTTGACCGATGCCTTCGACGGTCGTGATCTCGTCGCCCTGATGCATCACGGCGAGGGTGAGGCACGCGTTCACGCGCCGGCCGTTGACGTGCACGGTGCAGGAGCCGCACTGCCCGTGGTCGCACCCCTTCTTCGTGCCGGTGAGCAGGAGTGATTCACGCAGGCAGTCGAGGAGACTCGTTCGCGGATCGACGCGCAACTGGTGCTCGGCTCCGTTGATGCGCAAGCGAATGGGCACGGCGCCGTCGGCGACCGCTCCCGGCGGGGTGTTTTCAATGGAGTTCATGGTGTCTGCCTGGCAGT
This sequence comes from Ramlibacter sp., assembly GCF_028291745.1. Lineage (GTDB taxonomy): Bacteria > Pseudomonadota > Gammaproteobacteria > Burkholderiales > Burkholderiaceae_C > Ramlibacter. The sequence goes on from NZ_JAQGNQ010000056.1 coordinate 83,069, forward strand.
GTTGTCGACGGGGAGCTGTGGCCGGGCGAGGGTCCACGCTGCTTGGGAGAACCAGTACCTGCCGCTCGCCATCGCGGTGGCCAGGAGCATGGCCAATGCGAGCGCGAGCACGACGCCGGCCCCCGCATGAATGGCGAGCAGTGCGCCGACCGCGGCGCCGAGAAACATGGTTCCGGTGGACAGGAGGCGGCGGCCCGGGCGAGGGGTTTTTCCGCCCGGCAAGGCCGCGTCCGATGCGAGGGCCGTCAGCGTCATGGTGAGCACGGTCGTCGTCAAGTCCGGCACACCGAGCCGGCGCACGGTCGCATTCTGCAAGCCCATCGCAAGCGCCAGCAGCACGATGAGCGCATAGCGCAGCGGGGCGACCGGGCTCGGACTCCGGACGACGACCAGGGCCAGTGCGCCTGCGACCAGACAGACCTGCAAGGCCGATGAAACGGCGAGCAGCCTGCCGCGATGTTCTCCCGTGCCCGCGCCGATCACCCCCGCCGAGAAGGCTCCCGCGAGGAAGGCGGCGAGCGACCAGAGCGACGGCGGGATCGAGAGGTCGGGGGAGTTGGCGACCGCGAATCCCAGGAACACGACATTGCCCGTCATGTTCGCCACGAACACGCGCCCCAGCGCGAGATAGCTCACTGCATCGACCAGGCCGGTCACCCCGGTGAGCACGATCAACAGCAAGGGCAAGGGGCCGTCGCGCTCGGTCATCGCGTGGGGCCATTGGCAGTAGTGGCCCGGCGCAGCCTGGCCACCGCGGCGGCGTCCACGGCAGGCGCCTTGTTGCCCCAGCTCGATCGGATGAAGGTGAGGACATCGCTCACCTGCTCGTCGCTCACGCGTTCGCGGAACGGGGGCATCGCGAAGGACGTGGGCGCCTGGCCGGTCGGCGGCATCGTCGCGCCGTTCAACACGATGTCGATCAGCGAACTGGGATCGGCGCTGTTCACCACCGGATTGCCGGCCAGGGCCGGGAAGGTTTCGGCGTAACCTTTCCCCGAGGACTGGTGGCAGGCCGCGCAGTTGTTCAGGTAGTCCAGGCTGCCCCGCGTCGAAGCGTTGCCGGAGCTCAGGGCCGCTGCCGCCGTGGCGTCATAGGCGAAGCCTCCACCCGCGCCGGAGGGCGGCAGGGATTTCAGGTAGTGGGCGATCGCGCGCAGATCCTCCAGGCGCATGAACTGGGTGCTGTGGCTGACAACGTCCGCCATTGCGCCGAACACTGCCGTGCCGGAGTTGCGGCCGGCCTGGAGCAGGCGAATGACGTCCTCCTCGCTGAAGCGGCCCAGTCCGTTGCGATCGTCGCCGCGCAGGTTGCTGGCGAAGTAACGATCCACGCGAGCGCCGGAGAGGTAGGCCGGCCCGCCAGCGTCGGTCAGCGCCTTCTCCTCGAATGCGTAACCACGGGGCGTGTGGCAGGCACCGCAATGACCGAGCCCCTCCACCAGGTAGGCACCGCGCGCGAGGAGCGCGCCGCCAGCGGCGGGCAAGGCTGCGGGAACCGAGGGCGCGAACGCCCAGCGCCACCAGGTCAAAGGCCAGTCCAGCGACAAGGGCCAGGGAATGTCCGCCTTCCGGTCCACCTGCGCGACCGGCGCGACGCCGTTCATGAAATAGGCGTAGAGCGCCGCGATGTCGGGATCGCTGGTCCGCGCATAGGAGGGAAACGGCATCGCCGGATAGAGGGTGCTGCCGTCCGGCCGGATCCCGCGGCGCACCGCGCGCTCGAAATCGCCAAGGCTGTAGCGCCCGATGCCGGTCGCCTGGTCCGGCGTGACGTTCGAGCTGTACACCACACCGACGGGCGTGGCGATCGCCAAGCCCCCGGCCAGGGGCTTGCCGCCGGCGGCGGTGTGGCAAGCGGCGCAATCGCCGACGGTCGCCAGGTAGGCGCCGCGAGCGATCAACTCACGGGTGGGACCGGGGGCGAGCGTTTGCGTCCGGTCGCCGCCCCGGCTCCCGAAGACCGCCGTCGCGAGCCAGGCGGCGAAAACGCACAGCACCGCGAGCGCCAGCAGGCCGACAAGGACGCGAGAAGGAGTGAACTTGACAGCCATCCCGCGCTCCTAGGCGGCCACCAGGGGGCCGGGGTTCTTCAGGTATTTCGTCCTGATCGCGTCGGCGGCAAAGTACGCCAGGGCCCCGACCAGGCCGGTCGGGTTGTAGCCGATGTTCTGCGGAAAGGCGGAGGAGCCCATGACGAACAGGTTGGGCACGTCCCAGGACTGCAGGTAGCGGTTGAGCGCGCTGGTCGCCGGGTCCGCGCCGGTGATCACTCCCCCGGTCGTGTGGGTCGTCTGGTATTGGCGGACATTGAAATGGTCACCCTGCTGCCGGATCAGCGTCGACTTCGCGTTCGGCTTCATCCGGTCCACGATCTCGAGCGCCCGATCGGTGAGATAGCGGGTCATGCGGTATTCGTTCTCGTGCCAGTCGAAGGTCATGCGCAGCAGCGGCTGGCCGAGGGAGTCGTGGTAGGTCGGGTCGAGGTCGAGGTAGGCGTCCCGGTACGACATCACCGAGCCATGGGTCACCACGTTGGTGGTGTGCAGGTAACTCTCCTTCGCGGCACGCTTCCACGCGGCGCCCCAGCCCGGGGTGCCGGGGGGCACCGCGAGCTGCTGGATGGGCCGCCCTCCGGTCTGCCCGCCGATGATGTAGCCACCGCCCACGAAGCCGAGCGGCCCGTGGTCGAAGTGATCCGAGTTGAACTCGTCGACGATCTGCGAGCCGCCCGATCCGGCGGCGATGAAGGGATTGATCGCGACGTCGTTGCCGAAGAACACCGAGGTCGCACTCATCATCTGGTAGGCGAAGTTCTTGCCGATGACGCCCTTGCCCGTCTGCGGGTCGTACGGCTTGCCGATGCCCGAGAGCAGCATCGTGCGCACGTTGTTGATCTGGAACGAGGCCAGGATGACCAGCCCCGCGGGCTGGAAGATTTCGGCGCCGGAGGAATCGACGTAGGTGACACCGATGGCGCGCTTGCCGCTTGCATCGAGCTTGATCCTGGTGACATGGCTCTGCGTGCGCAGCGTGAAATTCGGCAACCGTCTCAGCGCCGGCAGGATGGTCGTCTGCGGCGATCCCTTCGAATACAGGAAGCAGCCGAAGCGCTCGCAGAAGCCGCACAGGTTGCAGGGTCCCAGCCGCACGCCGTACGGGTTCGTGAAGGGCTGCGAGCAGTTGGCGCTCGGTTGCGGGAACGGGTGGTGGCCAAGCTCCCGGGCAGCCTTGGCGAACAGGATCGCGGCCTGGGTATCCGCGACCGGTGGCGTGGGGAACGCCCGCGAGCGCCTTCCTTCATGCGGATTGCCCCCCGGCAGGGGCTTTCCGTCCAGGTTGCCCGCCTGGCCGGAGGTGCCATTCAGGTACTCGAACCGGTCGAAGTACGGCTCCAGCTCGTCGTACGTGACGTCGTAGTCCTGGATCGTCATGTCCTTCGGCAGGAACTTGCTGCCGTAGCGTTCGACGTTCCTCGTACGGAACTTCAGGTCCTCGGGTGAAGGGCGGTAAAGCTGGCCGTTCCAGTGGAGTCCGGCGCCGCCGACGTGGTCCGGCAGCAGGAAGGCGTTGTACTGGCGATAGGGAACGGCCACGTCGGCGCCGCGGTGCCGCACGGTGACCGTCTCCAGCGACAGCTTGCGAAACAGATCGCCGCGCACCGCGTACTTCAACTCGTCGGCGGCCTTGGGATAGGTGAAGTCCGGCGAGGTATCGCGGTTGTGTCCCCGCTCCAGGGCCACCACCTCGAGTCCGTCCCGCGCGAGCTCCATGCTGAGGATGGCTCCGGTCCACCCGAGGCCGATCACCACGACATCGGCTGCCTTCATGGTGGTGCTCACGGCTTCAACCCTTGCCGCCGCGGATGGAGACCGGGCCGAGCGGGTAGACCTGGCCGGGCCTGGCAGACCAGTCCTTGAAGTCCGCGCGTGCGCCCGGAAAGCCGATCATCTTCCAGCCGCCCATGGCGCGGTTGCCGCCGTACATGGGATCGGCGAAGTACCCCTCCCGGGTATTCGCCAGGAGCTGGATGAAGAACTCGGAAGCCCTGGTGCTGGCAAGCGGGATCGCGTTCTTCTCCAGCGCCGAGAGCACCACGTCCTGCATCGCAGCGGGGAGATCGGCGAAATCCTTGTCGTGGGCCTGCCGGCATGCGAGGTTGATCTCGGCGATCGCCACCCGGTAGAAATCGCGCGGCGAGTAGCGCAGCTGGTAGCCCAGGGTGGCGTCCGCCTCGGGGTGGAACGGGCCCTGCAGGTACCACAGGCCGCCGTGGCCATACTCGGTTTCCATCTGCCGGTCGATGAATTCGGGCACGTTCAGGTCGACCGCGCCAGGACCGTGTTCGTCGGACGGAATCAGCCGATCGGTCGCGGCGTTGATGAACGCCCATTCGGCCGGCGTGAAATAGACCGGCTCGTAGGCCTCACTGCGCGCGGGGCGTGCCGCGGCGGCGGGCGGGGAAAGCAGGCTGGCTTCGCCTGCCAGCAGCAGGGCGGCGGGAACGGCTGCTGCTCCCTTGAGGAATTTCCTGCGATCTTCGGGTCCGGTAGTCATCGGTGAGCTCCATGCAAGCCAGACCGCTGGCGATGGCGAGTGGCGAGGCGGCGAGTCCCCATTGAATGACCTGCGTGCTGTAGCAATGTTGCCGAAACCCGCGGCCCGGTCGCAACTGAAACGCCCAGGTGGCCGCTGCCTTGCGCACGCTACAGCTTCCGATCGATTGCGGCGCGCAGGGTATCCGCGCTGCGCTGCAGCGCCTGCTCCTCCGCCCCGGACAGTGCTGGGTGGAGCACCCGCTCGACCCCCCTGCGTCCCACGACGCTGGGCAGCGACAGCGTGACGCCATAGGCAGGGCTGAAGGAGCCGACCGGGATCACCTCGCGTTCATCCTGCAGCACGATTTGCGCGATGCGCGCGCAGACCATGCCGATGCCGTACTGGCTCGCCCCGATGCCCTCGATGATGGCGATATTGGCGAAACGCACTTCGCGCTCCAGGCTTTCCCGCGACACGCCGCTCACCGGCATGCCGGCCACGCGCGCGGCGGACCACAGGAACACCTGCGACGTGCCGTGCTCGCCGAGCACCTGCGCTTCCACGGCCTCGGGCTTGAGCTGGAAATGCCGGGCCAGGTGGAAGCGAAAACGCAAGCTGTCCAGGAAGGTGCCGCTGCTCATGACGTGGCTGAAGCCGAACGCGCGGACCAGGTCCGCCAGCGGATCGGGAGGATCGGTCACGACGAGGATCACTGCCTGCCGGGCCACCGGGTAGAGGCGCGGCAGGATTTCGCGATAGACCTCCACGTTGCGGTCGAGCAGCCTCAAGCGTCCGGCCGCATCGCCGCGGTCGGTCGCGCCGCCGGCCTTCTCGTTCACGCCGGCGGTGATCATGATGAGCCGCGCGCCGGCGAGGTCCCGGTAGTCTCCAGCGCTGATCTCGACCGCCCCGGACAGGGCGGCGCCGTAGCGAAGATCGGTGGCCAGGCCCTCGGCGCGCTTGCGGTTCCGGTTCACCAGGACGATCTCGCTGGCGCAGGCGCGCAGCACGAGGGCGAAGGCGCAGGCGGAGCCAACCGCCCCGGCCCCGATCACCCCGACCTTCATGGATTCGCGGGCATGAGGCCCGCCTCCGTTGTCGTGCCCCAACAGCTGCAGGCGGCGCCCCGGCGGGAGTACTCGCCAAGCGGTGCGGGCACCTGCGCTATCGGCTGGCCGGCGGCGCGGTCTTCGGCGCCGACCCGCATGCGCGCGGCAGGGGCGAGGAAACTGCTGGGGATCGGGGTGATCATGAGTCATCTCCGTTGAACGGCTGCGATGACTCCAATCTCGATGGCCAGGGTTTCGCGCGCATGTCGAGCGTCGGGGCCTTTGGTGGCGGCTGTCACCGCATGACCGGCATCATGTTGTGATCGAGGTGCCGCGTGACTCCTCGACGGGTGCCGCCCGGCAGCGGCTACCTGCCATGGCCGCCGCCCCCACCTCCGCCGCCGTGGCCGCCGCCGCCATGGCCGCCGCCCCCGAAACCGCCGCCCGCGTGCCCGCCGCCAGCAAAGGCAAAGCCGCCGCCCACGTGCCCGCCGCCGCCGATCCCGCCGAACTCGTGTCCACCACCACCGATGCCGCCGATCGCGTGTGCGGCGCCGCCGATGCCGCCGAACTCGTGCCCGCCGCCGCCGATCCCGCCGAACTCGTGTCCACCGCCACCGATGCCGCCGATCCCGTGTGCGGCGCCGCCGAACTCGTGTCCACCACCGTGGAACCCTGCTCCCATGCCGCCTCCCAGGTGCAGCTCGCCGCCTGCGGACGCCCGCTCCTCGTGTTGGCTGGGCAGCGCTTCGCCGCCCATGCCCAGGTGCCCCATGCCGCCGTGGAAGCCGGCTTCGCCATGACCCTCGCCATGGAAACCACCAGCGATGGACGCATGTTCCTCCCCTGCGAACCGGCCCGGCAGTCCGCCGGGAGCGAAGTTCTCGTGCGCACCGGGAAAGCCACCGACGTGGTCGTGCATGCCTTCGTGCGCGCGAGCGACCGCTTCGCCGTGGCCGTCGTGGTTCTCATGGTCGTGCACCATTCTCCGGTCGTGCCAATCGAAACCCCAGTCGTTCCACCCCCAGCCGAAGCCGGCGAGCAGGCCAACGTCCAGGGCGTCTCCGAAGTAGAGATCGGCACCTGAGTAGAAAGCCCCCGGAACATCGACCCAGCCGGGATACGCCGCAATGGGAGCGCCATACACCTGCCACGGGTCGTAGGCCGGCAGGTACACGAAATCGGGGTCCGCCGGCTCGATGGCAATGGTGGGTCCCTGCACCATCACGGTCTGCTCGCTGGTGCTCTGCAGCTTGCCTGCTGCCCGCGCGCGTTGGCGCAGCACCTGGACCGCATCCAGCACGCCTTGCGGGTCCTTCCGGTACGCATCCCCCAGGGCCGAAGTCCAGGCCAGGTTCGTAGCCATGTTCTGCAGGACCGCCGGGAACTGCACGATGGCCTTGACGCTCGCATCCCACGGCTGCAGATCGGAGGCCATGGCGATCTCGCTGACCGCCAGCTGCGGATTCCCTCGCATCCAGCTCGAGGCCTGCTCGAGTTCCGCCGGATACCCGGCAGCGGTCAGGATCTGCGCGACCAGCGCGTCCGGGTAGAGGGCGATCGGCGCCACCAGCTGCAGCACGCCTGCCTTGGCCGGCGCCGACACGCCTGCCCTTGCGGCCGTCAGATCCATCGCCGGCGGCACGGCTGCTTGCGCTGGCCCGGCGGCGGCGCCGGCCAGCGCCAGGGTGCAAAGGATGAATGCCAGGCCGTTGCTCGAAAACCTTGTCATGATGACTCCAGTCGTAGGTTCCGCCGCGTCCGGAAGATCCCCTTCAGGACGCGGCCTTGGGACCCCGACTCTCACCGCGGCGGACTACCGCCCGAGTGCGCCGCGGCCGGGACGCGTTTCAATCGAGACAGCGGCCGTAGTGCTGCCGCTGCCACGCGCGCCGACCGCCATGTTGCAGTTGTGACGCAACGCGGCCCAGCCGCAACCGACCGGTGTTCACTGCGCATGACACTGGAGCAGATCCTCCGCTACCCATCCGCTGCAAGGTCACCGCCGTGAAAACAGAACCTGTCGCCGCTCCGGCCTCCAATCAGTCCCACGTGCTGGTGGTCGACGATGACCCCGATCTCCGCGCCGTGCTTCACGAGTACCTCTCGAAGAACGACGTCCGCGTCACGGCCGTGGCCACCGGCAGCGAGATGCTCAAGACCATGGAGTCCGAGGCCATCGACCTCGTGCTGCTGGATGTGCGCCTGAACGGCGAGAACGGCCTGGCACTTGCGCAGACCCTGAGAGAGAGCGCCTCCGTGCCCATCATGCTGCTGACCGGCAACACGGAAGAAGCCGACCGTGTCATGGGCCTCGAACTCGGTGCCGACGACTACGTGAGCAAGCCGTTCAGCCCTCGCGAACTGCTGGCCCGCATCCACGCGGTGCTTCGTCGCTACCAGCACCAGTCCCAGCTGCCCGGGCGCGACGACAAGCGCCGCGCGTATCGGTTCGCGGGCTGGGAGTTCAACGTGCGCACGCGCAAGCTGACTGCGCCGGACGGACGCAAGCTCGATCTGAGCAACGGGGAGTTCAGCCTGCTCACCGCGTTCTGCAGCTCCGCGCAGCGGGTCCTCTCCCGCGACCAGTTGATGAACATGTCGCGCCTGCATAGCGCCGAGGTCTATGACCGCACCGTCGATGTCCAGATCGTGCGGCTGCGTCGCAAGATCGAGGCCGACCCGGCCCGGCCGCAGCTGATCGTCACCGAACGCGGCGCCGGCTACGTCTTCAACGTGCCGGTCGAATCGATGTACTGAGCGGCCAGCCCGCAGGCGCGCCGGCCGTTGCACGCGTAGTGGCGGCTGCCGTTCGCCGACACCTTCCGAACATGGTGGCTGCCGAGACTGGCAGCGGCGCGCCAGCTTCGGCGCTCGTACCAACCACAAGGAAGGAAGCAGCGTGCAAGTTCACAAGATCTTCCACTGGCAGGACGGCCGCAAGGGCAATGTGCCCACTGCCAGTCCCGCAAGCGCCGACCGCGGCAGAGAACCAGGCAAGCAAGGAGATTCCCATGAATGACGAAAGCAAGGTGGTCGCGGTGTTTGCCGATCACATCCAGGCCGAAGCGGCGATCCGCAACCTGCAGAAGGCCGGCTTCGACATGAAGAAGCTGTCGATCATCGGGCGCGACTACATCTCCGAGGAGCAGGTACTCGGCTACGTGAACAGCGGTGACCGCATCCGCTTCTGGGGGAAGTTCGGCGCGCTCTGGGGCGCGCTGTGGGGCGTGCTGGCGGGATCGGCGATGCTGCTGCTGCCGGGCGCCGGTCACATCGTGGTGCTCGGGCCGGTCGCCAGTGCGCTGCTCAATACCGCCGGCGGCGCCGCGCTGGGTGCCGGCGCCGGCGCCCTGGGAGGCGCACTCTCGTCGATCGGGCTGGGGCGCGACGCAGTGGTCAAGTACGAGACGGCCGTCCGCGCCGGCAAGTTCGCCGTCATCGCCCACGGCGGGGCGGACGAGGCCGCGACGGCGAAGCGCCTGCTGCGCCAATCCGCTCCCGACGTGCTCGACGAACACTCGCCCACGCCGCAGCCGGCGTGACTCACGCAAACCCACGAAGCGAGTTCCTCATGAAAAGCCTTGCCTTGCGCTGCCTGCTGGCAGCAGCCCTGGGCGTCGCCGGCCTTGCCCCGGCACTGGCCGCCGACACGCCTGCTTCCCTGGTCGCCCAGCACCGCTCGAGCCGCCAGATCGACGAGCCTGGGCTGGACCTCGGCGGCGTCGCGTGACGTTCGGCGGGCCTTGTTGACGCTTGACGCCAAGGCGGCCGGCGGCACGGTCCAGGGCTTGCAGAGGGTGGAGGGATTCGGCGCCCAACTCGCGAGCCGCGCCGGCACCTCCGCGGAATCGGAGTGGACGCGGGCGCGCGACACCGTGCAAGCGGCGCTCGATGACCTGTCCACGCGCCTGGGGCCGCCGCACGTCGGCTGATGGTGCAGGCCGCCGGTGGCAGGACCGGGGGCCGCGCCGGCGTTCAGATCAGGGCTTGCCCGATTTCCGCGAACGTGCCGGCAATGGCCATCGCGGGCAACCGGATCCCGAGCTGGCGTTCCACCTGTGTCTTCGACAGCAGCCCGCGCAGCTGGAGGATCCCGCTGTCCGACCTTGGCTCGACCACCAGGAGGTGCGGCCGCCCCGACCGGTTCAGGGTGGCGACGATCTGCGCGACTCGCGCATGGCGCAGTGTCCGCAGATCGATCGAGTCGAGCTGGGAAACCGGGTGCATGAGGTCCGCGACGCGCAGGTCCTTGTACGCCAGGCGCCGAGCCGAGACCAGGCGCAGCGGTTTCTCGCCGTGAAGGTCTTCGATGGCGAGTACACCCAGCACCTGCGGCATCTGCGCCGCGACCAGCACCACCTGCGCATCCTGTTGCGCCATCCGTTGCTTCGCCTGTTCCAGGTCCTCGTGCGGCATGACCGTGGCAGCCGCCAGATCGGCCATCCTGGTCATCACCTGTTCGGCGGGCGAATCCAGGTGGACGCGGGGCAGCGGCGGGCGCCGCAGGAGCTCGAGCGTTTCGCCATCGGGGGGGCTGCGGGTGGGCAGGATTGAATCGGCCATGGAAACCTCCATCGGAAAGCGACGCCCTGACCATGGCAAGCCCCCATGGCGGCTGCATTGCTTGCGAGCACCGGCGCGTTTCATCCGTCACGCGCATTGGTATTGGGCCGGCCTGCGACTACAACCGTCACGTCCGCCCCTGCGAACTGACATCGGCGCGCAGGCAACCGGCGGCAGTCTGGTGGCGTCGGATGTCCGACGCAACCTGGAGGCGGTGAAACCATGCGGAGCCCGTTGAACGCGCAGGAGCGCCAGCCATGAGCACCACCTTGAACATCAATGGCAAGGCGGTGACGGTGGACGTGCCGGATGACACCCGCCTGTTGTGGACCCTGCGCGACGTGCTCGGCATGACGGGGACCAAGTTCGGTTGCGGGGTGGCGCTGTGCGGCGCCTGCACCTTCCATCTCGATGGCGTGGCGACACGCGCCTGCATCACGCCGATCTCGGCGGTCGTCGGCAAGAAGATCACCACCATCGAAGCGATCTCCGCCGACCCCGTCGGCCAGCGCGTGCAGGCGGCATGGCTCGCCCTCGGTGTGGCGCAATGCGGGTATTGCCAGTCGGGACAGGTGATGGCCGCCACCGCACTGCTCAAGCAGAAGCCGCGTCCCACCGATGCCGACATCGATTCCGCGATGAGCGGAAACATCTGCCGGTGCGGCACGTATCCCCGCATCCGCGCCGCGATCCACCAGGCCGCACAGGCGAAAAGCGAGGCGTGATGGACCAGGAACGCACCCTCGAAGTCATCAACCTCAGCCGGCGCACGCTGCTGGGCGCGATCCCCGCCGCCGGCCTGGTCCTCGCGGTCGGTCTGCCGCCATCGGCGCGCGCCGACGCCGCTCCCAGGTACGGCGCCGACTCGATGCCGCATGGCTGGGTGGACAACCCGCTGGTGTTCGTCACCATTGCCACCGACGGTACGGTGACGATCACCTGCCACCGCCAGGAGATGGGACAGGGGGTGCGCACCAGCCTGCCCATGGTGGTCGCCGATGAACTCGACGCGGATTGGAGCCGGGTGCGGGTGCGGCAGGCGCAAGCCGACGAAGTCCGGTTCGGCAACCAGGACACCGACGGATCGCGCAGCGTGCGCCATTTCTTCGCGCCGATGCGCCGCTGCGGCGCCGCGGCGCGCACGATGCTGGAGCAGGCGGCAGCCGCCCAGTGGGGCGTGCCCGTGACCGAGGTCGCGGCCGGCCTGCACGAGGTCATCCACCATCGAACCAACCGGAAGCTGGGGTACGGCGCGCTGGCGACGGCGGCCTCGCAGCTGCCGGTGCCCGCGCGCGACCAGCTTCGCCTCAAGACCCCGGCGCAGTTCCGCTACATCGGCAAGGGCCAGGTGAAGCTCGTCGACGGGCCCGACATCGTCGCGGGACGCGGCAGGTACGGCATCGACACGCGCCTCGACGGCCAGCTGTACGCCGTGGTCGCGCGCCCGGCGGTCTATGGCGGCAAGGTGGTGTCGCACGACGCGAGCGCGGCCCTGAAGGTGCCGGGCGTCGTGCGGGTGATCGAGATTCCCGGCACGCCGCCGCCTTCGGAGTTCCAGCCGCTCGGAGGCATCGCGGTGGTCGCGACCAACACCTGGGCCGCCATCCAGGGCCGCAACGCATTGAAGATTCAGTGGGACGACGGCGCCAATGCGTCGTACGACTCGACGGCCTACAAGGCGTCGCTGGAGGCGGCAGCGCGCGCTCCCGGCCAAGTCGTGCGCAACCGGGGCGACGTCGCCAGCGCCCTCAAGGCGGCCGCGCATTCGGTCCAAGCGGAGTACTACGTTCCGCACATGACGCAGGCGCCGATGGAGCCGCCCGCCGCGACGGCGCGTATCGTCGACGGCCGCTGCGAGGTCTGGGCCGCGGTGCAGGCGCCGCAAGCCACGCACGACCGGATCTCCAAGCGCCTCGGCATTCCGGCCGACCGGGTCACCGTGAACGTCACGCTGCTGGGCGGCGGATTCGGGCGCAAGTCCAAGCCGGACTATGCGGTCGAAGCGGCCCTGCTCTCGCAGGCCATGAACGGCCAGCCGGTCAAGGTCACGTGGACGCGCGAAGACGACGTCCAGCACTCCTACTACCACACCGTGTCGCTCGAACATCTCGAGGCGGGACTGGACGCCGCCGGCAGGCCCGTGGCGTGGCTGCATCGCAGTGCCGCCCCGTCCATCCGTTCCATCTTCGGGCCCGATCCGAAGCACGAGCAGCCCTTCGAGCTCGGCATGGGCCTGGTCAACGTGCCGTTCGCCATTCCGAATCTGCGGATCGAGAACCCGGAAGCCGCCGCGCACACGCGCATCGGCTGGTACCGCTCGGTGTCGAACATCCCGCACGCGTTCGCGATCCAGTCGTTCGTCTGCGAACTGGCGGCGGCCGCCCGGCGCGACCCCAAGGACTACCTGCTGGAACTCATAGGCCCGGCGCGCAAGGTGGATCCCCGCGCGCTGGAGGACTCGTGGAACTACACCGAGTCGCCCACGCTTTATCCGCTCGACACCGGCAGGCTGCGCCGCGTGATCGAAACGGCGGCCACGGCAGCCGGGTGGGGAAGGAAGCTGCCGGCGGGCCGCGGGCTGGGGATTGCGGCGCACTACAGCTTCCTCGCCTACGTGGCCGTAGTGGTCGAGGTTGCCGTCGGCGCCAAGGGCGAACTTTCCATTCCCCGGGTCGACATCGCCTTCGACTGCGGCGCCCAGGTCAATCCCGAGCGGGTGCGCGCGCAGCTCGAAGGCGCATGCGTGATGGGGCTCGGCAACGCCATGCTGTCGCAGATCACCTTCAAGGCAGGCCGGGTGGAGCAGAGCAACTTCAACGACTACCAGGTCGCGCGCATGAACGTCGCACCCCGCGAGATCCGGCTGCACATGATCCCGGGGGATTTCGCCTTGCCGCTGGGCGGGGTCGGCGAGCCCGGCGTGCCGCCGATGGCCCCCGCGCTGTGCAATGCCATCTTCGCGGCGACCGGCAAGCGCATCCGCAGCCTGCCGATCGCAAACCAGCTGGGAGCCTGAGGCCACCTCGGCCTCCCTTGCCTGCACAGGAGCAGCTCATGAAACCCCACCTTCTTCCCCTCTCCACCCTTGGCCTGCTCGCCGCGATGGCGGCCCATGCGGCCGTTCCCACGCGCCTGCTGGGCGATGTGGTTCCCGCGGGCCTGGCGACCCGCACGATCCAGATCACCGCGGCCACCCGCTACGTCAACGTCAAGCACGGCGACGCCGTCCGCTTCGTCGACGACGGCCGGCAGTTCGCGTACTTCTTCGACGGCGCCACCGGCGAATCGTCATTCGACCTGCGCCAGGTCGCACCAGCCGGCATCCTGGACCACCGGGTCACCGCCTACGTCGAACCCGATCCCAGGTACTGGAGCCCTTGAAGCCCGGGTTGCCGCGCCGGGGACGCGGCGGGCGAGCTCTCAGTTGGGGCCGCCGTTGTTGGCGCGGGCCCATTCGAACCACCTGGCACTCTCCCGCGCGCGGGGATCCTGCGCGTTGACGCCGCCAAGTTCCGCGGACAGGGGCCCGGTCGTGCAGGCGGCGAGCAAGGCCACGAGCAGGGAAAGCGTGATCAGCTTGGACAAGTTCGATACTCCAGTGGAAGGCCGCCTGTTCCTGCGGCGGCGCGGCCTCATGAGGCATGCATGTACCGCTCGATCTCGCACTGGTAGCCGCCGGGACTGGTGGCGCAGGGCGAGCCGCCGTACGTGGCCGAGGGCATGCCGGAGCACGCGGCCAACGCAATGACGACGATCAGGGTGGCTGCCTTGAACATGGGGGTTCCTTGGTTTGACAAGTCAGGCGACGAGCGGGAAGGGGTCGGCCTCGGCCTCCGCCTCGCGCAGCGCTTCATCGCGGGTGTAGAAGTGGCCGTCGCGGGCGAAGCCGGAAATCACGCTGCCCTTGACGGCGCATACGCGGCCGAGCGCGGTCCGCGCCAGCACCAGCGAAGGCGGCAGGCCGTCCAGCACGTGCACGGGCGCAGGGCGGCCATCCGCGAAAGCGGAAAGGAAGACCCGACCGGTTTCGCGGTCCTGGAAGGCCGGCCGGAAGCCGCAGCCGCGGTTGCCCGCACTGCAGCCGGCCGTGCCGAAATAGCGCGCCTTCTCGGTGGCCAGCGTGTCGGGGGTGAGGTTGGAATGTCCGAGGGTCTCCATGTCTGTCTCCTTACTGCTTGTGGGTACGTTCGCCGCGCCGGTGCACCTGTCACGGTGCCGGCTTGAGGGTCGAGAGGTAGGCCGCGACCTGCCTGATCTGCGTTTCGTTCAGCCGCGCGGCGACGGCCGTCATCGTCGCGGGGTCCGGCGCCTTCGCCCGGGCCCGCGCCTGGAACTCGTGCAGGCGATCGACCGTGAATGCAGCAGGCTGCCCCTCGATCGCCGGGAAATGCGGGTTGGCGGCGCGGCTGTCCGCCCCGTGGCAGCTGAAGCAAGGGGGCGTCGGATCCGATACGGCGCCGACCCGCGCGAGCTCCTCTCCGGCCCGCACCAGATCCGCGGGTGGCGGCGCCGCCGGCGCCAGCGCAACGCCCTGCAGCCCGGCGAAGTAGGTGGCCAGTGCATGCATCGCGGCATCGTCCAGGCCAGCGGCAATGGGCTGCATGACCGGGTTGGAGCGCTTGCCCGTCTTGAACATGGCCAGCGCGTTTTCGAGGTACTGGGCGTTCTGCCCGGCCAGCCGGGGCACGCCGGCCGCACTGCCCTGGCCTTGCGTGCCGTGGCAAGCCACGCAGGTCGCCAGGCCGGCGGGTGCCGCCGGTGCCGCAGCCTGCGCCGGGAACTGCGCGGCGATGCCAAGCACCGCTGCGAAACTGGCCGCACCCCACGCGCGGCACCGGGACCTTGTGAACATGAGCAGCTCTCCGAGTAAGTTGGTGATGGTGGCAAGCGCTCAGAAGCGGTGCCGGATACCCACCTCATAGCCGGTCGATCTCTGGCCGGTCAGAAACTGCCCGTTCACGAACATCGAAGGACCGGTGCCCTGGCCACCCACGGTGAACTGCGTGCCGGCGCTGTTGGAAATGCGCGCCGCGGTGGCGTACAGCGCCGTGCGCTTGGAGAGGTCGTACACGTAGCCGGCGGCAAACATCCGCGCGCTGCCGTCGCCCAGGCCGCTGACGCCCGTTGGCGCGCCGCTGATGGTGGCGCGGTTGTAGGACACCTTTACCGTGCCCGACCCGAACGGCGCGGTTGCGCCGACCATCAGGTCCTTCAGCGCGGTGGGGCCGGGGGAATGCTCGTAGGAGTACCTCTGGTACATCCCCAGCAGCTTGACCACGCCGAAGTCGTAGGAAGCGCCGGCAGTGAGGTCCTTCAGTGAGCTGGCTCCGGGGCTGGTCAACTTCGTGACGCCGTAAGCGGCGGCAACGTTCCACAAGCCTGACTGGTAGCCGAGGCGGCCGGACGTGTACGTGCCCAGGCCGCTGGTTTGCTCGCCTGGCGCCACCATGACCTGGCCGTACACGCCGCCCAGGTTGGCCGGCAGGACGTAACCCACGGTGTTGCTCGATCGCTTGTACGTCGGGGCGTTGGATCCGAGCGGGGTGCTGTTCACCGCCCCGGGGAACGCCGCGAGCTGGTTGGCGACCTGGATGGGTGCGTTCAGGACCAGCATGTTCCCCTGCGAGCCGATACCGTTCTGGCCGAAGGGATCGAAGTCGATGCGCGTCCGGTAGTTCGGCACGTAGTCGCGACCGAGCCGCAACTCACCCCAGGTGTCGTCGATCAGGCTGACCGTGGAGCGGCGGGCAAAATCCAGTCCCTTCAGGTTGCCGGTGTCCGGAAACAGTTCGCCTTCCAGCCAGAAGCCGGCGTGCAGCCCGCCGCCCAGGTCTTCGCTGCCGCGGAAGCCGAGCCGGCTCGACTCGTTGCCGCTGTCGCCCACGTAGTGCGACGTGCCGGCCGCGCCGTTCTTGTTGACGCCGACATTGACGTCGACGACACCGAACAGCGTCACCGAGGACTGGGCGCTGGCCGAAGCGGACGCGGCGGCGAGCAGGGCGAGGGCAGAGAGCTTTTTCATTGCTGTTCCAGGGTGAGGGGACGCGCCGGCGGCGCCATGAACTCGGGACCCACCGGGTCGGTGATGTGCTGCGCCAGCAGCGCGTCGATCTGCTCCAGGTCCGTGGCACGGAGCTTCCAGCCCAGGGCCGCGTCGATGCCCTGCAGCTGCTCGGGGCGGCGCGCGCCCCACAGTGCGATCGTCGGTCCCTGGTCGAGGATCCAGCGCACGGCCAGCGCCAGCACCGTCTTGCCGTGGCGTTCCCGCGCGAACCGGTCCAGTGCCTGGACCGCGGCCAGGTAGTGCCGCAAGCGCGGTTGCTGGAATTTGGGATCGAACTTGCGCAGGTCGTCGCCGCCGAAAGCGGTATCCGCATGCATGCGGCCGGAGAGCAGGCCGCGGCACAAGGCACCGTAGGCCAGCACCGTCGCGCCGGTCGTGCGCGCATGAGGCAGCACGTTCTGCTCGATGCCGCGCTCGAACAGGTTGTACGGAGACTGCACGGTCGCCAGCGGGGCGAAGCGGCGGAACTTCTCCATTTCCGCCGGCGCGTAGTTGCTCACGCCGATGGCGAGGATCTTGCCTTGGCGGCGCAGCTTCTCCAGCTCCAGCGCCGTCTCCTCGTGCCGCACCAGGGGGTCGGGCCAGTGCACCTGGTACAAGTCGATGCGGTCCGTGCGCAGGCGGCGCAGCGAGTCCTCGATCTCGACCCGGATGCGGGCGGCCGTCGCATTGCGGCGCACCTTGCCGCCCGGCCACTCGAGCGCGACCTTGGTCGCGATCACGGCCTGGTCACGGATCCCCAGGAGGGCCTTGCCGACGATTTCCTCCGAGTGGCCGAAGCCGTAGGCGGGGGCAGTATCGATCAGGTTGATGCCCGAATCCATCGCCTGGCGGATGGTCGCGACGGAGCTCGCGTCATCCGAGCCGCCCCACATCGATCCGCCGATCGCCCAGGTCCCCAAGCCGATCCGGGAAACAGGAGCGGCTATGCCTTCGATCCGAATGGTCTCCATGCGCATGGCTCACATCTCTTGAAGTTTGGGATGACCGATGCTCGCGGCCGGCGGCCACCGCATGGCTACGCCGACGTTTCATCCGTGACACCGCTCTGACAGACGTGACGCGGGCGGCGCCGCCGTGCAATGGGCACGCAATTGCGGCGGGCAAGGATGGGTGTCTCAACTACCGAGGAGCCTCATCGTGGAAATCGGATTCATCGGCCTGGGCGCAATGGGCGCACCCATCGCCAGCAACCTGCTCGCCTCCGGTCACCAGCTGCGCGTCTACAACCGGAGTCCGGAACGGACCGAGCCGCTGCGCGCGGCGGGCGCCACGGTGGTGGCGAGCCCGGCGGTGGCGGCGCACTCCGCCGAGGTCGTCTTCACCATGGTGGCCGACGACGCCGCCCTGCAATCGGTCACCTTCGGCGACATGGGCATCGTCGCCGGCGCGCAGCCGGGTGCGCTGCACATCTCCATGAGCACCATCAGCGTGGACAGCGCCAGAAGGCTCGCGGCGCGGCACCGTGAGGCCGGCCTGGGGTTCGTGTCCGCGACGGTGTTCGGGCGGCCGGACTCCGCGGCGCAGCGCAAGCTGTTCGTGATGGCTGCGGGAGCCGAGGATCACCTGAAGCTCGCGCTGCCGCTGCTGCAACAGGTGGGGCAGTCCGTGGGGGTGGTCGGCTCCGACCCCTGGCAGGCGAACCTGGTGAAACTGATCGGCAACTTCATGCTGACCGCGCTGGTCGAGACCCTGGGCGAAGCCTGCGCGGTGGCCGGCAAGGCGGACATCGATCCCATGCGCCTGGTCGAACTCCTGACCACCACGGTCTTCAATGCACCGCCGTACCGGATCTACGGTCCCGCGATCGCGGCGCAGCGTTTCCAGCCGCCCGGCTTCGCCCTGCCGCTCGGCCAGAAAGACAACCGCCTGATGCTTGCGGCCGCCGAGGCCCTGGGCGTGCCGATGCCGGTGGCCAGCCTGGTCCACGACCGCTTCCTCGCGGTCCGCGCGCGCGGCTTCGGTGCCGCGCACGACCTGTCGGCACTCGCGTTCGAAGCATTGGCCAATGCGGGCGTGGCCAGACTGGTGTGAGTCCACGGGCCGCCGCACCGGAGTGCGGGACCAGGCCCGCGGGACCGTCTTTTCCCGTAGCGAAAGGTCTTGCCCGCTACCACGATGCGGTCGCTCAGGCTTTCAGCTGCGTCGGGATGCAAGCTATTTCGCGAACAGCCTGGCGAGCGCCTTGGCGATGTCGCGCGAGACCAGCGGCTTGGGCAACAAGTCGTTCACGTTGGCCTGGCGCGCAAGCGCGGCCATGTTGGGGCCGACGTAACCGCTCATGAGGACGATCGGGATCTCGGGGCGGATCCGGCGGATCTGCAGCGCCATCTGCGAGCCGGACAGGACCGGCATCGTTTCATCCGAGAGCACCGCGTCGAAGCCTTGCGGATCGGTGGCGAAGGCGGTCAGCGCCTCCACGCTGGAGGTGTAGCCCGCGGGCTCGTAGCCGAGCGCCGCGAGCATCTCTTCGCCCAGATGCACGAGCGGCACTTCGTCGTCCACCAGCAGGATGCGCTGCCCGTCGCCGCGCGGAATGCTCGCTTCGCCCAGGGCCACCGCAGCGACGCGCCCCGACCAGGGCAGCCAGACGGTGAACGAGGAGCCGACGCCGGGGACGCTCGCGACATCGATGCCGCCGCCCAGGTCGGTGACGATGCCGTGCACCAGCGACAGCCCCAGGCCGGTGCCGACACCGACCCGCTTGGTGGTGAAGAACGGATCGAAGATGCGCTCCATCGTCTCGGGCTCGATGCCCTGCCCCTCGTCACGCAC
The DNA here is from genome assembly GCF_028291745.1 of Ramlibacter sp. Lineage (GTDB taxonomy): Bacteria > Pseudomonadota > Gammaproteobacteria > Burkholderiales > Burkholderiaceae_C > Ramlibacter. The sequence continues at coordinate 102,059 of NZ_JAQGNQ010000056.1, forward strand.
CATCAGGCACACGTAGTCGCCCGCCGGCAGCTCGCCGGTGGTCAGCATCGCGGCCGAGTCCGCGCGCCGCAAGGCGAGCGTCACCTCCAGCGTGCCGCCGTCCTGCATCGCCTGCATCCCGTTCGTGCAGAGGTTCATCACGACCTGGTGGATCTGCGTCGCGTCGCCGACCACGGCGGTGTCGCCCGCCTCCAGCGTGCGCTGGAGCGTGATGCCGCGCGGCAAGGAGGGCAGCAGCAACTCCAGTCCCTCGGAGACCACCGACTGCACATGGACCGGCACGCGCTCGCCGATGCCCGAGCGGCTGAAGGCGAGGATGCGCTCGACCAGCGCCTTGGCGCGCTGCCCTGCATTCATCACTCCGTCCAGGTAGCGCGCCAAGGCGCTGCCGGGCGCCGCGTCCGAGCGGGCCAGCTCGCCGTAGCCGAGGATCGAGCCCAGGATGTTGTTGAAGTCGTGGGCGATCCCGCCGGCGAGCGTGCCGATGGCTTCCATCTTCTGCGCCTGGCGCAGCTGTGCTTCCAGCCGCTGGCGCTCCTGCTCGGAGTGCTTGCGCTCCTCGATGCTCTCGATCGAGCCGGCCATGCGCAGCGGTCGGCCCCGCGCGTCGCGGATCGCCACGCCACGCTGGCGATACCAGTTCCACTTCGGCTCGCGGGCGGCCGGCTCCGGTGCGCCGGGGCGGCGCACCGCGGCGCGCACCTCCACGTCGAAGTGGGGCCGCTGGCCGCGCAGGTGCGCGCACATTTCTTCGCGCAGCCGCGGCAGGTCCTCGGGATGCACCAGCAGCAATGCCTGCCATTCGCGCCGCTTGCGCAATGGCCGGCTGGGCAGCAGCCCGCAAAGCTGCTGGCCGCGTTCCGAGAAGAACAGCTCCCCGGTTGCCAGGTTCCAGTCCCACAAGCCCTCGTTCGAACCCGCCACGGCGAGCGCGTAGCGCTGGTCGGACTCGCGCAATTGCAGCCGTGCCGCATTCACCCGCGCCACGTGGCGCCGCACCATCAGCAGCAGCGCCAGGATCATGAGGGTCAGGATGACGGTACGCAGGGCCACCCAGAAGACCTGCTCGTGCCACGATGCCAGCACCGTGCCGAGCTCGCGGGAGACCACCACCGTCATCGCGAAGCCGGACACCGGGCGCGCCACCGCGATGCGCGCGGGGCTTCCGGCCGGGTCGCGCAGCAGGGCCGGCGGGCTCTGCGTCACGTCGTCCCGCAGGGCGAGGTAGGCCGGCACCGGCCGGCCGACCGCGGCGTCGTTGGGCGGGAACATCGACACCAGGGCGCCGCCTTCGTGCAACAGCGCGACGGTGGTGCCGCTCTCCAGGTGGACCGCGGCATAGAAGTTGTCGAAATAGCTGGAATCCAGCAAGGCGCCCACCACGCCGTCGAAGCGCTGGGCCGGGCCTTCGAGCCGGCGCGCCAGCGGCAGGGCCCAGCGGCCGTTGGCCAGCCAGCGCACCGGCTCGCCGACGTAGAGGGCGTCGCGCGGTGCGCCCTGCAGACCCTGGACCAGCTCGCTTCCCCGCACGCTGCTGGGGGGCGACGGATACGCGGTCGAGCTGTTCAGGCGCTTGCCCTCGGCGTCGTGGACGAACACCGCGGCGACGTCGCTGAACTGATCCCGCTGCGCCGCCAGTTCGTCGTGCATGGCGCGCGTCTCGAGCGGCGGCAGGGTGCCATCGCGCTGCGCCTCCGCGATGGAGCGCAGCATGATGCCGACGGTCTGCAGCGAGCGCCGGGTGTGCTCGGCGAACACGCGCGCCAGCACGTCAATCTCGTTCGCCGCCCGCATTTCCGCTTCGTCCCGGCTGCGGTTGAGCTCGTACAGCGCGCTCGCGACCAGGGCGCCGACGAACACCAGCGCGCCTACGAAGAGCATCAGGGTGAACCTGGGCTGCTGCATGCACCGCAGCGGCTGGAGTGGAAGATTTCGCATGAACCCTTTGGCGGATTTCCGATCCTGCGCCACCTCTGTCACCGGCTCGACGCGCCGGAACGGGACTTCGCTACTGATGAAACAGTCGCCCCCCGAAGTTGCAGCGGTGACGCATGCACGTGGCCTTGCAACGATGCCGACACTCCGGGCCGCCACAGTGCACCGGCAGCTTCTTGCGCCGGAGATTCACCGTGATTCATTCAGCTTCGATGCCCGCTAGCGCGGGCAAGTACGCCGCAGCATTGGCTGCACTGGCGGTGGCAGCCTGCACCACGATCGGAGTAGGGACTGGGGAGCTGCGGCCGGGAAACACGCCGGTCGAGTTCAACTGGAGCAGTGATGACGGTGGCATGAGCGGCCTCATGAGCGCGCGACTCGGGACAGGCGCTTCGTTCAGCGGTACGTTCATGCAGATCACGCAGCAGGAACGCAGCATCCTCGCGACGGAGCAGTCGGACAGCTGGCCCGGCCAGTGGGACGCGCCCGGCGGGGAGGTGACGTCTCCGCCAGGCGGGCTGACCACGCTTTACTCAGGCAATGTCCAGGCGGATCTCACCAGCGCGGACGGTACGCGGATGCAATGCCATTTCGCCTTGAAGGCGCCGGCGTCGGGAATGAACGGCGGCGGCCAGGGAGAATGCCAGCTCGGCGAGAAAAGCACGATAGCCGCGGTGTTTCACGGTCGGTGAAGCGGCCCGCCGCGATACCTCCCTTTGCCATTCCGCTGGCGCTGTGCAAGCTCGTGCGCCAGGCCGCTTGGCGCGCCGGCTCTGGCGCGCCGTGATGCGCTGGCCGGACTCAGCGTCGCCGCAGGTCTCAGCGGCGGAGCTTGGCTCTGACCGAGGCAGTCATATGCTGCAACACGCTGTCGACCCCCTCGCCGGAGCGGCGTCCGGCCATGGTGACGTCCTCGCTGTCGTGGGCGGACTTCTCCTGCTCCGCGACCTTCAGCAGGTCGGTGACGACCTGCAACTCCTTCACCGCGTCGTGCAGCTGGCCTTCGATGTGGAGGTTCTGCACGAGGGCGGCTTCCACGCTTTCCTTGGTCACGATGGTGCCCACCACCGTGTCGGCCAGTGTCTCGTTGGTCGCGTGCAGGTCCTCCTCGGCCTGGCGAACGTCGTCCTTCACAGCCACGGTCTTCTCGTGGGCGACAGTAACGGGTTTGCCGGGGCGCAGCGGATGCATGGTCGGATGATAGGGGTTGTGCGCCGGCGCGTCTATTTCACTGCGGCAAAGTTGATGGCAATCGCCTGCACCAGTGCCGCAACCAGACCGGGGTCGGGGTTTTGCCCCGCCGGCGTCGCATTGCGCGCAATGGCCTGCGCATACCTCAGCTGCTCAGCCGCCAGGGCTGCTGCCTTGTTCACGGCACGCCGGCCGCCGTCGTCCAGATCAGCCATCGACACTACTTCTTCCATCGCACGTCCTCGTTCGCGCCCGTTCGAGACGCCTGTGCAGAGTATCCCAAAGCGGGCTGGGTTGTCGGCGATACATTCCTCACTCCCCTGAAACGCCCGAGCCGTGCCGGCGCGGGCCGGAAAACGGAGCTCCCCATGAACGACTGGACCACGCTGGCGCGCGCGCTGCGGCAACTGCACCACGCGCTGTTGCAACGGGCACGCGCCGACTACACGCGCGAACACGGGTTGGCCGAGGAGGTGCCTCCCGGACAGCTGCTGATACTGCTGACCCAGGATCCCGCATTCGCGTGGCTGCGCAGCCTGTCCGAGCTGATGGCCGACATCGACGACTTGCAGGAGCAGCCCGCAGCCGTGCACGACCAGGACCTGCGCGCCGCCATCCGGGCCGCGGTCGACAGCCTGCTCACCCCACCTGCGGACGGCGCACCCGCCACTCCATTCGGCCAGCGTTACCGGCAGCACCTGCACGATGAACCCGCGGTCACGATGGCGCATGCGGCCGTCAAGCAGGCATTGCAGGCCTGGCCGGCCAAAGCCGCGGGACCGGTGGCTGCACTGGCGGAGCATCGCCGCAGGATCGAGCGCAAACCCCGATGAAGCCCGCGGCGCGCCGCGCCGCAGGCCGTCACCGGATCACGCGCCGAGTTCGAACACCAGCACTTCCGCGTTCTTGCCGTCGCTCAAGGCGACTTCCGACTCGCCTTCGATCTTGGCCGCGTCGCCCGCGTGCAGCGGCTTGCCATTGACCGTGAGGTCGCCGCGAACCACGTGGACGTAGTACTTGCGTCCCGCTGCCGCCGGCAGCGTCGCCTTCTCGGTCGCGTCGAACAGGCCGGCATACATGCGCGCATCGGCGTGGATCAGGACCGATCCCTCGGCGCCATCCGGCGCAGCGACCAGCCGCAGCTTGCCCCGCTTCTCCGCGTCGGCGAAGCGCTTTTGCTCATAGCTCGGCTCGATCCCGCGCACGTTCGGCTGGATCCAGATCTGCAGGAAGTGCGTCGTCTGGTCCTGCGCGTGGTTGAACTCGCTGTGCATCACCCCGCGCCCGGCACTCATGCGCTGCACGTCGCCGGGCGGGATCGTCTTGACGTTGCCGATCGTGTCGCTGTGCGCGAGTTCGCCATCGAGCACGTAGCTGATGATCTCCATGTCGCGGTGGCCGTGCTTGCCGAAGCCCTGGCCGGCCGCCACGCGGTCTTCATTGATGACGCGAAGCTCGCCGAAGCCCATGTGCTCGGGGTCGTGGTAGTCCGCGAACGAGAAGCTGTGATAAGACTTCAGCCAGCCGTGTTCGGCGAGCCCGCGTTCTTCGGATTTGCGGAGCGTGATCATGTGAGCTCCTGGAGTGGGTGAGACCTTGTCGTGAGATCCAACTGTATGGACGCAAGGCCTGCGGAAAAACAGCACGGGCGTCATCCGCGCATTGCGCTTCGGTCAATAATCGCGCGCCGTCAAACGTCGAGGTAGATATGGATAGGCTGCAATCCATGCGGGTGTTTCAACAGGTGGTGGACGAAGGCGGCTTCGCAGCAGCCGCGCGCAAGATGGACCTCGCGCCCGCCGTGGTGACCCGGCTGGTCAGCGACCTGGAGGAGCATCTGGGTGTGCGCCTGCTGCAGCGAACCACCCGCAGGCTGTCGCTGACCCAGTCGGGCGAACGGTACCTGGAGCGGGTGCGGACGATCCTGTCCGAGATCGACGATGCGGATGCGATGGTGCAGGCCGAAACCAGGGAAATGAGCGGCAGGGTGCGGGTCCTGGCGCCCCCGGTGGCCGCGACGCACACCCTCGCACCGGCGATCATCGGCTTCCAGAAGCTGCATCCCTCGGTGTTCGTGGACGTCCACGTGGAGGACTCGCCCGATCCGGCAGTCCACGACCATGACCTGGCGGTCCTGAACAGCACCGTCCATATCGATCCCGACGTCATCGCCCGTCCCGTGATCCTGAGCCAGGCCGTGTTCTGCGCCGCTCCCGCCTACCTCGGGCAGCATGGCGAGCCCCGGACACCGGAAGACCTGCTGCGCCACCGCTGCCTGCGCCTGCGCACGCCCGGCGTGCGTCTCGGTCCCATGCGCCTGCTCGATCCCACCCAGCAGGACCGCCTGCTGGAACTGGATGTGCCGGCCGTGATGACCGCCAACCACACCGACACGCTGCTGCGTGCCACGCTGGAAGGCGGCGGCATCAGCAGCCAGCCGATCGACCTGCTCGCGCCCTTGCTGAAGGCAGGCCTGCTGCAGCGCGTGCTGGCGCCGTGGATCACGGCGCGGCTCACGCTGATTGCGGCCCTACCGAGCCGCAAGTACATGCCTGCGCGCACGCGGGCCTTCATGGACTATCTGATCGAGCATTCGCGCCGCACGGTGGAAGGCCTCGGGCTGGACATGCCGCAGCCCTGATCCCGGTCGGCGAGTGCAGTCGCTGTACAGCCGGCACGCATCCAGCGCACATCGCTTGGCGCTATCCGACGTCGTGTAGGCCCCCCTACGCAATCGACGAGCTGAGCGCACTGATGGAGCGGGCCTTGCGGGTCAGCGTGCATTGAGGTGTTCATGCCGCGCTTTAGCGCACGGCCGCGGGGACACACGCCGCACCATCGAGGATTGTCGATCCCGCAGCGGCCGAAGAGGCCTGCCCGGCCGCGGTGCTATACTTCGTCCCCATCGCAGCTTCGAACTTCGAAGCTCGCTCCGGACAGTGGGTTCTTAGCTCAGTTGGTAGAGCAGCGGACTCTTAATCCGTAGGTCGACAGTTCGAATCTGTCAGGACCCACCACTTTCCCAGCCCTCTCCCTTCGCCTTCTTCTGCTATCAAACACGTAGCGGCCGCTTATAGGCTCCGTGGATTCGATCAGCTCGTGTAGCCACCATGTAGCCGGGGAGGCGCAGGATTCCGCTCCCTCCTTCCCTGGCCGTCGGGGTGCAACCGCGTCAGTTCCCGTGCACGCCGATGCCCGCGCGCGCGATCCTGATCGACACGGCGCGGCAGGAACGGGCATGACGGATCGTGCGATCGGAGGTGCCGGCGGCCTTCGCGCGAGGGGAGCGCGCATGTTTCAAAGCGTCCCAGGCTTGTCGCGCTGGCGTGTGAACAGCAGAGCGCGGCAGTTGTATAGAACATCGCGCAGCGCTTGTGCCGTTCGCAGCCTCACCTCCAGCGGCTGCGTCGCCCTTCAGCCACTGTGGCGCTCCTCAATACTTCGAAGCAGTTCTGTCACCCGCAGCTCCACGTCCACTATGCGTTGCTCGATCTGAACAAGTTCGTCTTCCACAGCACCCGAGATTCTGCGCCGGGGCTGCGCGGCTATGCGGCGTGCACGCTGCTGCGCGCGGGAGACGTCGGCGGGATCGCACCGATGCTTCGTTGCCATAATCTGCCAGAGGTGGCGTGGGCAACCCCGGTAGGCGCCGGCGCCAGTCCGCCACGATCAACGTGTGATCTGCGCCGTGCGGCACACTGAGCCACGGGAGGGATGTTGATGAGGAAGACGGCTTTGGCGGCTCTCGCGGCCGGCTCGCTGATCGTGACCCGTGCCCACGCGCTCACCGGAAACGACCTTCTGAAGGATCTTCGCGAGCCTGATCGCACCATCGCGACGGTCGGCACGACCGCGTACATCCGGGGCTTCCTCGACGCAGCCTCGGTTTCTCGGATAGCTCAGAGGGAGTGGGGCGGACAGCCCCTCTTTTGCGCACCCGAAGGATCGACCGTAGAGCAAGCAAAGGACATGGTGAAGCAGTACCTGGAGAACAATCCCGGAGAGCGGCATTACGACTGGGTCCATCGTGTTCACTGTCTTGGGACAGGCTTGGAGCTGTCCATAGGCACTGGGGCCCGGTCAGGGTCAGTCGCGGCCGGCTGAACGTCACTCCCCGGATGCGACTGGCTGCCGGCCTGTCGCTACCCGCAAGCACTGCCCACGTCTGACACGGCGCGCTCATAGTCGTCGTGGTCCCTCTTCGCGCGCCGAAACTCCGAATCGCACTCGTCGGAGAAGTCTTCTGCCTCCGCGCATCTGGTCAGGCGTTTCGAGGAGCTCGCGAGTTCGGATGCAGCAGAGCGGGCTTTCGACCTGGCGTCGCGGCATTCGGGCGACGCGGTGTCGTCCCGCACGATGCGCTGCACCTACAGCACCTCGCGAACTTCGGCGGGGCTCAGTTGCTCGATGCGTTTCCTGCCGGCGGCGATGTCCTGGTAGTAGCGAAAGCCGCGCTGTAGATCCTGGGCAGCCGAGGCGGCCGCGACCAGCAGCGCGATTGTCGTGAGCAGAGCCCGCGCCCAGCAGCCCATCGGTGTTCTCCTTCGAGTGGTCATCTTCGCACGCATCAGCGCCGGTGAGCCGTGGTCGCTCCTCCACCGCGATGACGTCACCCCGGCGTCGCGATGTCGCCAACGCCCCCAGAACGCGCCACGATCAGGTAGACGCCGCGATCATCACTCGCCAGGACTCCTCATCCCTGCACCACACCGCGACTTGAGTCCGCTGTGTTGCTCGGGGCGTAAACACCCCCAGCACGATCCTCAGGGAGTTCTCAAGATGCGGCATGCAGCCCAGTACCTCCGGATGTCATCGACGACGCAGCCGTTCTCGATTGGCGCTCAATCAGAAGCGATTGCAAAGTACGCGTCAGCGAACGAGATACGCATCATCGCAACGTACATCGATGAAGCACGCAGTGGCTTGAGCCTCAGCGGGCGAGCGGGCATGCAGCGCCTGCTGTCAGACGTGGCGCACGAGAACTGCCCCTTTACTGCGATCTTGGTCTTCGACGTCACACGATGGGGCCGCTTCCAAGATGTCTCCCTCCCCGATCTTCAGGTTCTCTTGGTCTCCTCGCTTGCCGGATGCGCCTGTGCCAGCGCTGCAGCGAGATCCTGGATGTCCACCGGCTTCAACAGGTGCCGGTCGAAACCGGCCGCGCTGACTTTCACGCGATCCGAATCCTGGCCCCAACCCGTGAGCGCGACCAGGAACATCCCCGCGGTTTCAGGACTGCCGCGCAGCGTGCGCGCGAGCTCGTAGCCGTCCATGCCCGGCATGCCCAGGTCGAGGATGCCGATGTCGGGCCGCAATTCCTCGACGAGCCGCAAGGCATCCGCACCGGCATAGGCCACCTTGACCGTCGCGCCGAACATAGCGACGAGCAAGGCGAGCGAATCGGCGGCGTCGGCGTTGTCGTCGACGATCAGCACCTTTTGCCCGAGCAAGTCCAGCGTCGCGTACGCAGCAGGCACCACCGCTTCTTCGCGGTCGCAGGTGGGCAGGCGCACGGTGAAGACCGAGCCTTTGCCGCTGCCGGCGCTTTGCGCGTCTACCGATCCGCCGTGCAGTTCCACGAGCTTGCGCACCAGCGTCAGGCCGATGCCCAGGCCGCCCTGCGCAGCGCGCGCGGCGTCTCCCACCTGCACGAACAGCTCGAACACTTCGCCCAGCATGTCCGCCGGGATCCCGATCCCCTGGTCGCGCACGACGACCTCGGCGTCGGCTCCGTTGCGCGCCACCGCGATCTCGATCTGCGTCCCCGCCGGCGAATAGCGCGAAGCGTTGTTCATCAGGTTGGCGAACACCTGCACCAGGCGCACCTTGTCGGCGGCCACGTCGATGCGGCCGGCGGGAAGCCGCAGCACCAGCTGCTGGCCGGCCGCCTCGGCGAGCGGGCGACTCACGTCGGCGGCATCGCGCAGCACTTCGATCAGGTCGACGGGCTGGATCTGCAACGCGATCTTGCCGCGGGTGATGCGGGACACCTCCAGCAGGTCGTCGATCAGGCGCACCATGTGCTGCACCTGGCGATCCATCATCTCGAAGAACTTGCGCGAGGTCTGCGCATCCGGCTGCTTGTTCATCAGCACCGAGAGCGCCGTGCGCATCGGCGCCAGCGGGTTGCGAAGTTCGTGCGCCAGGGTGGCGAGAAATTCCGTCTTGCGCTGGTCGGCCTCGCGCAGGCCCTCGAGCGTTGCCCGCAGCACGTACTGGCGCTTGCGTCCGGCCAGCGCCGCCCGCACTGCACTGACGAAAGCGGCAACGCGCATCGGGCGCTCCAGCACCGTCAAGCTGCCCAGGGCTTCCATGATCCGGGCAATGGCCGGCGAGTCCGCGCCGGTGCGCGCCAACACGATGACGGGAAGATCGGACCAGTCCGGCTGCGTCTGCAGGGCCGACAGCACTTTCGCGAAGGCGGGGTCCTGCAGCAGTTCCTCTGCCAGGACCAGCACGCCCGCGCCATGGCCGATTTCGCGCAAGATGTCGTTGCAATCGAGGCACGACGCGCTTTCGATACCGGCCCGCCGCAGCGTTGAAATCATCAGTTCGCAGTCTTTCGCGGTCGCCGCACGCAGCAGCACGCGCAGTTCCCCGCTCGGATCCATCGCAGCCGTCACCCGTGCCCTTGTTCGGTATCCGCTCTCCGCTCCACCGGTGTCGGCACACCGGTGAGGATGCCGCGGAACTCCCTCAGGGGCGGGCCGAGCTCGAGACCGCGGCCGGACATCGTGAAGCTGCGGATCGTTCTTTCGTGGTGCCCGGTGCGCTTCTTCACGACCGAGATCGCCTGCCGGACCTCCCCGTTCGTCTCGAAGTAGCGCAGCAGGATCACCGAGTCGGCGAGATAGCTCGCGTCGACCGGCGACTGCATCTGCGATCCGATGAGCCCCTGGTGCGCGCCGATCATCATCGTCGCCACGTCGGCCTGCGCGAGGTACATCAGCAGTTCATGCAGTTGCACGATCAGGAATCGTTCGTCGGGCATCGCATTGAGATAGCCGTTCAGGCTGTCGATCACCACCACCCTCGCGTCGTGCGACTCCACGGCCAGCCGGATTCCGTGGACCAGTTCGCCCGGAGACATTTCGGCGGGATCCACCTGCCGGATCCGGATGTGGCCGGATGCCAGGTACGGCCGCAGGTCCATGCCCAGGCTTTCCGCGCGATTGACGAGGTTCGTCATCGTTTCATCGAAGATGAACAGCGCCGCGCACTCCCCGCGTTGCGCCGCTGCAAACGCGAACTGCATCGCCAAGGTCGACTTGCCGGTACCCGGCGCGCCCACCACCAGCGTGCTCGAACCGCGCGCGATGCCTCCGCCCAGCAGATCGTCCAGCGTCTGCACGCCGCTGGGCAGCTTGGCCTGAAGGGCCTTGCTCACATGTTCACCGGCGACCAGGCGCGGGAACACGATCAATCCGCCCTTGTCGATCTTGTAGTCGTGGTAGCCCTCGCGGAAGCGCCGGCCGCGGTACTTCAGCACCAGCAGTCGTCGCCGCGAAGAGCCATAGTCGGAGTGCAGCTGCTCGAGCCGCAGGACGGCGTGCGAGATGCTCTGCACCTGCTGGTCATGGTCGGCCGAGGTCATGTCGTCCAGCAGCATCACGGTGCAGCCGCGGCCGGCAAAGAACTGCTTCAACGCCAAGATCTGCCGCCGATACCGCAAGGAGGTGCCGGCCAGCAAGCGCAGTTCCGACAGCGAGTCGAAGACGACGCGCGTGGGATTGAGCTGTTCCACATCGGCCAGCACGCGCTGCGTGGTCTCGCCGAGTTCCACCTCGGAAGGGTGGAACACCGTGTACTGCTCGTCGGGCTGCAGACTCTCCTGCGACGGGAGCAGCTCGCGCGTCTGCAGGCCGGCCAGGTCCCAGCCGTGGGACTCCGCCACGCCCTTGAGTTCGTCGACGGTTTCCGACAGCGTGACGTAAAGGACCGACTCGCCCGCACGCGCACCTTCCATCAGGAACTGCAGGGCCAAGGTGGTCTTGCCGGCGCCAGGGGTACCCTCGATCAGATACAGCCGGCCGGGCGTGAAGCCGCCGCCAAGCACGTCGTCGAGTCCCGGGATCCCTGTACTTGCGTTGTTCAAGTGAATGCCCTCCGGTGGCCATGCGCAGTGATCCGCGCGGCCAGCGGCATGCATCATACGAAAGCAGCCAGCGCTCCTTTGCCCCAAGGGCTGGCGCGGGTGCGAAATGCGCGTTATCGCCGCGAAAGCGCCGGTCCTTCTAGGCCGTCCGGAAAGCCCGCTGCCGCATCCAGCGCGTCGCAACCCACTTCTCGCCGGCCAGCACCGGCAGGGCGGCGTGCAAGGAGAGGGGATCCAGTTGCCCTGCGCTGTTGCAATACTCGAAATACAGCGCGCTGCCCTTGCGCGGCGCCACGCTGATGCCCGCTTCCGGGAACACCGTTTCGCCGCCTTCCTCCGGGTCGTTCAGGTAAGCGACCAGGGTGCTCACGCGCTGGCCGCTGCGGCTGATGGACGCCTGGTTGGCGCTGTTGGTGGGCAGCAGGAAATCGAAATGCGGTGCGCTCTGGGCGCCTTCGGCCGCGTAGTGCAGCACCTGCAGGCCCTCCCCGTTCGCGAGCGGCAGGCCCATGAGGCGGGCCAGGCGCCGGTCGATCCGATCGATCAGCGCGTTCTCCTGCGGCCGGAAGAACAGGCCCTGGCTGGTGCGCTTGGCGCTCGTGACGTCCTGGCCCGACGCCGGGTCGACCAACGTCGAGGGCTGCAGCCGCGGCTGGGTCAGCGCGATCAGCGCGTCGCATTCCTCGGGGCTGAAGACGCCGTCGAGCACGGCCACCATGGGCCGCTCCAGGCGCAGCGCCACGCGCACGCGGCGGTCACCCACATCGATGCTGATGCCGGTCGGGAGGCGCGGCTCCTCGTAGCGGTAGCGTGCGGCCTGCACTTCCTCGGCGTCGATGCCATCCTCGGGCAAAGCCACGCCGCGGGCCCGCGCCGACCACAGCGTCTCGACCACCGCCGTGGCGGCCTCGCCGTCGAAGCCCTGCTCCGCGAGCGTGCGCGCCAGCGGCCCGGGCGGAACGCCGCGGTCCACGTTGTGCAGCACCCAGTCACGCAACTCACGCGTGAAGCCGATGCGCTCATTCATGCGGCGCTCACAGATCCCTGGCTTCCCAGCCCTGGGGCGTGAGCACCATCGCTTCCTTCAGTTCCATGGTGCCGGCGCCGCGCAGCACGCGGTCGACCATCGGGAAGACCTGGCGCACCTCGGGGTCGGCGGCCCAGGTTGCCGGCGTGATGTCGTAGGTGTAGGTCACGATCGTCTCGGCGCCTGGGCCGCGCGAACTCGCTGGCTCCCAGCGCACCACGCGCTTGAGGCTCAGGCGTCCCGCGCAGAAATCATGATCGGCCACGGGGTGGCCGGTTTCGCGCTTGTGGGGCGCGTGCGCCAGGTAGAACTTGCCGCCCGCCTCGGTCAGCTCGTAGCGGCGGGCCTCCGTGCGATGGCGGGCCGCTTCGCCGGTCGTCACCTGGACGACGCTCGACTTGACCAGCCCCAGGCGCTCCAGCACGGGAAGCTGCACCGAATTGCGCGAGCCCTGGGCGGCCTCCTCGCGCGTGACGACCACGGGCCAGGCACTGCGGCCGACGCACAGGTCGCCGCGCCTGGCGAGATAGGCCTGCATGGCCTGGGTCAAGTTCGCTTCGTTGGCCGCGGTGGGGTCGGCCACCGGGGCGCAGGCGGCCAGCAGCGCGGCCGACACGGACAGGGCAAGGGAGATGCGGGGGATCTGATTCATGGTGCTTGCATGCGCTCAGTTGATGCAGCTGCCCGATGTGGGCGCAGAGGTGGGCGGCTGATAGCCGTCGTCGAGGGTCTTGAGAAAGCAGATCAGGTCCTGGACGTCCGCTTCACTCATGGGATTGGCGCTGCCGGCGGCGCGGCCATCCAGGGGCATCTGCGCGTCGATGTTGGCGCGGTAGGCCGCCGGCAGGTCGTCGAACTTCTGCACGGTGCCGCCCACGTACTGGGTCGTGATCAGGCCGTAGGTGGGGAAGTCGCGATCCGGCGTCGCCTTGGCAGTGCCGCCCACGGTCGGATACCAGAGCTGCGGCATCGTGTCGCGCGTGTTGTAGAAGCGGACCACCTGCTCCAGCGAGTGCATCGCACCGTTGTGGAAGAAGCTCGCGCGCTGCGCCACGTTGCGCAGGGTCGGCGCCTTGAACAGCCCGCAGAACTTGTTCGCGGCGCCGGCGGCCGCGGGCAGATGGTCGCTGCGCACCGGCCCGCACAGGCCCATGTCCTGATAGTTCGCGTCCTGGTTGGCCGCGATCGCCATGTTGCGCGGCACGCTGATCGCCTCGTAGGTGAAGTCGGTGAACAGCGCCGAGGTGCCGTTGAGGCCCGCGCCCTGGTAGTGGCAGGACGCGCAGTTGCCGCGATTGGCGTCGGTGAACACGCGCATGCCGCGCGCTTGCGCCGCGGTGAGCTCACCACCGATCTTGTTGCTGGCATACAGGTCGAACTTGCTGCTGTAGGGATGGAAGCTCGCGTCTTCCAGCTGGTAGGCCTGCAGCGCCTGCGTCGCGAAGGTGAAGGCGCCTTCGTCCTGGTCGAGGGCGCCGTCGCCGAACGCCTGCTTGAACAGCGCCACATAGCCGGTCTTGCGCAGCTTCGCGGCCACGTCGGACGCACTCGCGTTGGCCATCTCGTTGACGGCCAGCAGCGGAAAGCGCGCCTGGTCGGCCAGTGTGGCGGCGCGGCCGTCCCAGTCGAAGCCGCCGCCGGGTCCGGGCGCGCTGATGCCGTCCGGGTTGTCCAGCAGGTCCGCGTAGGGCGGGACCACGTCCTTGTAGCGCAGCGAGGGCACGGCACGGGTGCCGGGGCTCTTGAGGTCCGGACCGCCCAATTGCACCGACAGGTCGTTCGGCGGGCCATAGGCGTGATTCGGATCGTGGCAACTGGCACAGGACATCCTGCCGGATGCCGAGAGGCTGGCGTCGAAGAAGATCTTCTGGCCGACCTGCGCCTTGGCGCTGAGATTGCTGGCAGGGACGCCGCCATTCGCGCCGACGCCCGCCGTGCTGGCGGTGGTGGCACCGGAGCCCCCGCCGCCGCACGACACGACGATCACGAGGCACAAGGCGATCGCCAGGACAGCGGCCACCTTCTGATTGTTGTTCATGGGTCTGGTGTTCGCGCAGCGGGCCGGCCCCCGCCGAGGGCCGGCCCCGAGGCTTACTTCTTCAGCGACCAGAGGTTGACCTGGCTGCCGTCCGGGCCCACCTGCGCGGTCGTCGCCGGGTCGATGTCGGAGGACTGCTTCTGAACGTACGTTGCCGGAGCGATCCACGCATGGTTCATCGGCCGCACCGCGTCGAAGTGCGTGTCGGCGCTGCCGGCGTACTCGGGCAGGTTGACGATGTTCTCCGCGATGAATCGCTCGGTGTACTTCGAGCGATTCATGTACGAGCCGGCCACCGCGGGGTCGGCCAGGCCGAACATGTCCTGCAGCGTACGCACGAAGGAGAAGTGGCTGTACGCGTCGCTGTCCACCGTGCCCTTGGGCGCGTCAGGCTGGTTGTTCAGCACGAAGAACACGCTCTCGCCGTGGCCGCGATTGCCGCTCGCGTAGTTGTTGACGGACGTGTCCTTGGCGAAGCTGCCGTCCGCGCTCTGCTTCAGCGGGTTGGCCGCGTTGCCGGCGCCGGCGCTGGCCGTCTTCACCGGGTTCCAGCCGCAGCAGGCGTTGAAGCCCGAGGTGGCAGTGCCTTCGTCGAACATCACGACGATGGCGACTTTCTTCTGGCGATTGGCCCACAGCGGCGAGGACTGGATCTGCTTGACCACCCGGTCGACGTAGTTGTCGCCACGGGTGATGATGGTGTTGCCGCCGCAGTCGCTCGGGGCGCTCTTGCCATCGGTCGCCGTGTACGTGATGCCATGCATGTCGTCGCACTGGTCCGGAATCACGAAGCTCAGGTTGCCGACGTTGCTGCTGGCCAGGTCGGTGCTGAACTGGTCGAAGTCGTAGCCCGCCGGGATCGCGTACTTCGTGCTGTTCTTCAGGTTGGCGTCCCACTGGCCGCCGCCCAGCGTGCGGTTGCTCCAGCGGAACTCCGGTGCGCTGCGCACGTTCTGGTAGGCCATGCCCGGGTGGTGCTTGGTCTTGTACAGGCCGTCCGGCACCTGGAACACGAGGCTCGCGTTGCCGATCGGCGCCGCGTTGCCGCCGGTGGTGCCGGGCGCATACACGTTGTCGGCCGCGGTGACGCCAGCGTCCGCGACACTGTCGGTGCGCAGGTCCTGGCCCGGGTTCATCGACTCGTTGTAGGTGCGCCAGGTCATGCCGCGTGCCGTCAGCGCGTTGAACAGGTTGGGGCTGTTCTTGATGTTGTGGTTCACGGCCGCCGTCTGCGTGCAGGTGGCCTTGAAGGGCGAGCTCGCCAGGCCCGGCTGGGTCTTGTCCGGCAGCGGCAGGTCTTCGGGCGCGTTGGCGCCCGTGGCATCGCAGTTCCACTGGCTGTCGTCCGTGATGCCGAAGTCGTCCGCGCCGCCCAGCGCCGTGTAGTTCGGCTCGCTGGGGTTGCCCGTTGCGTAGTAGCTGGTGAACTGGTTGCCCGCCTTCATGTACGCATTGATCTTCGGTGCGAACGGCGAGTTGAGGATCCGGTTGGTGCCCTTGTTTTCCAGCATCACGATGAAGATGTGGTCGTAGCGCGGGATGCCCTCGACCTGGAACGCGGCCTGCTCGGCTTGCTGGAAGGTGATCGGCTTGCGGCTTTCGGCAACCGTGGCGGTGGCGGCGGTCACGCTGGCCTTGCCGGTCAGCGTGGGATCGCCCCCCGCCACCGCCAGCGCGTCGGGGAAAAGGTCGCCGCGATCGAGCTTGGCGATCGCGTACTCGAAGCGGTTGGCCAGCGCGTTCGACTCCGTGAGCAGCGCTTTCTTCAGCGGCGCGGAGGACACGGTGTTCATGTCGGCCAGCACCTGCGCAGCGCTGGCGCCGACGCGGTCGGCCAGGTTCTGCTTCTCGCTGGCGTAGTCGGTGCCGTTGGCTTCCATCAGGCGCACGAGTTCGGTGGAAAGCGGGCTGATCACGACGGCGTCGCCCTGCTCCGTGGCCTGGTCTGCGGACAGGCGCAGCACGGTGCGCTGGGTCACCTTCACGCCGCTGGCGGTGTTGACGGCGCCGGGACGAACGTCCGCGATCACCGCGGAGCCGCGTGCATCGGCCAGCGTGAAGGCGCCGGTGGCATCGCTGGTCGCTGACTTTTCGTTGTCGTCGCAACGACCGTTGCTGTTGGCGTCTATGCACACCAGCGCGCCCTGGTAGTAGCCGCCGGCCAGGTTGGGATCGGTGCTGCTGCCGGCGGTATAGGCGCTGGCGACGATCACGCCCTTCAAGGCGGTGGCGGCGGCCGTCGGGTCGCTGCCGGAGCTGCCCCCGCCGCAGGCGACGAGGAGCGCAGTGGCCGCGGCGACGGCGGTGAGCGTGCGCACGGGAGAGCTGGTGATCGGACGGGAATCGGAGATGGGCATCGTTTTCGGATCTGCGGTTCGGTGGATGGGGTGCCCACGCCCCGCACCGGCCAAGGTGGAGGTTTGCGGACCCACGCAGTCTCGAAGACGCTCGTGACGGGCTGGTGACAGCCAGCAAGTTCGCGCCGCGCGAGCGCCAGCCGATCCCTTGGCTGGCGCGCATCCCTCCATACTGCGGGGATGCAGCAACTCGAGCAGATCCTCGCGCTGTTCGGCGCGGCCATGCTGCTGGCCGGGCTGGCGCGGCGACTGGGCGCGCCGTATCCGGTCTTCCTCGCGCTGGGAGGCACCCTGCTGGCCTTCGTGCCCGGGGCGCCGGTGCTGCGGCTGCCGCCCGAACTGGCGTTGGCCCTGTTCGTGGCGCCAGTGCTGCTCGATGCCGCATTCGATGCGTCGGCGCGCGATCTCAAGGACAACTGGGGCCCCGTCCTCGGGCTGGTGGTGGTCGCCGTCGGCCTGACCACGGCGGCCGTGGCCGTCGTGGCGCATGCCCTCCTTCCCACGATGCCCTGGGCCGTGGCGATTGCGCTCGGGGCGATCGTCGCGCCGCCGGATGCGGTCGCCGCGACCGCGGTGCTGCGCCCGCTACGGCCGCCGCATCGCATCCTCACGATCCTGGAGGGCGAGAGTCTGTTGAACGACGCGAGCGCGCTGCTGATCTACCGGCTGGCAATCGGCGCGGTCGCGGCGGGGAGCTTCTCGGTGCAGGCGGTGGTGCCCGCGTTCCTGCTCGCCGTCGTGGGCAGCGTGGTGGCGGGGCCGGCATTGGGCTGGCTGATGCAGGCGCTCATGCGCCGCATCCAGCACGTGCCCACGGCCATCATCCTGCAGTTCGTGGGCACCTTCACGGTCTGGGTTCTGGCGGAGCAGGTCGGACTCTCGGGCGTGCTGACCACGGTGTGCTTTGCCATGACGCTGGCGCGCAAGGCGCCGGCGCAGATCCCGGCGCGCATCCGGATTCCGACCAACGCGGTCTGGGCAACGGTGATCTTCGCGCTGAACATCTTCGCGTTCATCTTCATCGGGCTGCAGGTGCGGCCCATCGTGGCGCAGCTGGGCGCGCCGGAACGCGATCGCTACCTGCTGATCGCGGCCGCGGTGCTGGTCACGGTGATCGTCGTGCGACTGGCCTGGCACATGTCGTTCAACGCAGCGCTGCGCTGGCGGCACCGGCGCTTCGGCTTCCATCCGCCGCGGCCGATGCTGCGTCCCACCGTCGGCAGCGGCCTGGTGATCTCCTGGGCCGGCATGCGCGGCATCGTCACGGTGGCGGCCGCGATCGCCTTGCCGCCGGGCTTTCCCCTGCGCGACCTAATCGTGCTGACGGCCGCCTTCGTGGTGCTGGGCACGCTGCTGATCCAGGGCCTCACGCTGAAGCATCTGCTGCGCGCCCTGGACTTGCGCGACGGGGACCCGGTCGGCGAGGAAATGCGCGCCGCCCGCCAGCGCCTGCTCGACACGGTGCTCACCGCCCTGCCCTCCGGCGTCTCGCCGGCGATGGACCTCGTGCGCAAGGACTTCGGCGTGCGCATGAACGACGAGCAAGTGGAAGCGGGCGTGTCGGACGCCTTCACGCTCGCGCATGGCCGGGCGTACGAAGCCGCCTTGCAATCCGCGCGCAGCGCGCTGCTGGCCATGCGTGACAGCGGCGCCATCGGCGACGACGCCTTCCACGCGCTGGAGAACGAGCTGGACTGGATGGAAGTGTCGGATCCGCTGCGCGGCACGAACGCGGAAGAGACCGCGCCGGCGACCACGCAAGGCAGCTAGCGCCCGCTGCGATCCCGGATGCAGCCGGTGATTCTTGCTCCGTGTCTCACACGTCCATCCACATGCGCAGCAGGTTGTGGTACGTGCCGGTCAGCCCGATCACCGACGGGTCCGCTTCGCCGGCGCCAACGCGCAGGCGGCGCAGGTGCTTGTCCATCTCGTAGAGGAGGCGGCGCTGCTCGTCGGAGCGGACCATGCTCTGGATCCAGAAATAGCTGCCCACGCGATAGCCCCGTGTCACGGGCAGCACGCGGTGCACGCTGGTGCCGGGATAAAGCACCAGGTCGCCCGCCGCCAGCTTGACGCGGTGCTCGCCGAAGGTGTCCTCCACCACCAGTTCGCCGCCGTCGTAGTCCTCGGGATCGGCCAGGAACAGCGTGCAGGAGATGTCGGTGCGCACGCGCCCGGCGCCATTGCGCAGGAAGCGCACGGCGCTGTCCACGTGATTGCCGAAGCTGTTGGCGCTGGCGCCGTAGCGATTGAAAAGCGGCGGCGAGATCTGCTTGGGCAGCGCCGCGGAAAAGAAGGTCTCGTGCCGCTCCAGCCCGCGCAGCAGCAACTGCTGCAGCTGCTGCGTCTGCTCGCAGGTCTCGGGCAATTGCTCGTTGTTCTTCGCCAGGGCGGATTGGCTGCCGGCCGTGATGCGACCGTCGCCCCACGGGGCGCAGGCCAGGATCCTGCGCGCCTCGCGCACCTCCTCGCTCGCCAGCACGCCCTTGATCTGCAACAGCATCGTCGAAGTCCTTTTGCCTAGTAGCGCAGGCCCAGGGTCGCGAGCAACTGGCGCTGCGGCCCGAGGATCGTGAAGGCCGGGTACAGCTGGTCGCCGTAGGCGTGGTTGCCTACGTTGTTGACGTTCACCTGCAGGAACACCTCGGGCGTGAACTTGTATTCGACCATCGCATCGACCACCGCGTAACCCGGCACCCGCGCGGTGGTCGATGCGGCGCCTGTGGTGCCTTGCAGCGGCCGGTTTTCGGAGGCGCCGTGCACACCCGCGGCCAGCCGCAACTGCGACGTCGCCTGGTAGCTCGCCCACAAGGCGCCGGACTGCTTGGGCGTGAGGCCGACGCGGGCGCCCACCGAGGCCGCCTGCGCGCTGCCCAACGCATCGATCTTCGCCACCGGAATCCAGGTATAGGAAGCGTAGATCTCCCACCTCGGCGTGATGCGACCCACCACATCGAGCTCGACGCCACTCGAATGGCGCTTGCCCGAAAGCAGGAAGGCGTCGCCAGCGAAGTCCGCATCGGTGGTGCGCTCGTTGTACTTGTCGGTGCGGAACAGCGCGCCGCGCGTGGACAGCTTGCCCTTCAGCCAGTCGAGCTTGGCACCCACTTCGATGTTGCGGCTTTTCTCGGGTGGCGTGTTCGCGTTCTGCGGCGTCACGAACTGGTAGCTGTCGGCCGAAGTATTGAATGAGGTGCCGTAGGAAAAGTGCCAGGACCGGCTCGCCGACGGCTGGTACAGCACGCCCGCCCGATAGCTCCAGGGTGAATTCGACAGGTGCGTGCTGGTGGTGCCGGTCAAGGCGCCGGCAGCACCGGCGGCATACGAAAGCTGTTCGAAGTCGCCCGCGAAATGGTCGTAGCGCAAGCCGCCCAGGAGCTTCCAAGCGGGTGCGACCTGCACCAGGTCCTGCGCGTAGACGCCATAGGAGGTCGCCCGATAGTTGCTGGAGTTGCGCCACTGCGGCGCGTGGCCGGTGCCGACCAGGACAGCGCCGTCGTCGGGCGTGCCCACGGTGGTGGGCGGCCGCGTGCCGAGCGCGGTGCCGTCGTTCTGGAACCGGTGCGCCTGCTCCCATGCGGCGTCGACGCCGGCGAGCCATTCGTGATGCCCGCCGAACGCATCGAAGCTGCGGCTGTAATCGCTTTGCGCGTACGTGGCCTGGTAGCGGTCCTTGCGTGGCGTGAGGCCGCTGCGCCTGAGGAAGGTCGATGCATCCAGCGAGCTCACGGCCGGCGCGCCGGTCGGGCAGGTTCCGGTGGCGGTCGGGGTCACGCTGCAGGCCGCGACCGTGCTGCCCCAGGTCGAGCGGTCGAAGACGCCGCTGCGGAATTGCGTGCGCAACTCCGAACCGTCGGGAAAGAGGTGCAGCCACGAACCGTTGATGTAGCTTGCCTCGCCGTCGGCGAAGTCGGCCGTCGTGCCATAGAACGATCCCGCTTTCACGGCAGCGAGCGTGCCATTGACGTAGCGGATGCCCGAGGGCGGCACGTTGTCGTTGTGCAGGTAGAACAGGCCGACGTTGAACTCGTCGGGCGTGCCCAGGCCCCAGCCGTAACTGGGCGCGATGCCCTGCTTGTCGATCTTCGCGCCGTCGTTGTCCGCCTTGTTCACCATCGCGTTGATGCGCAGGGCCGAGGTCTCGCCGGTGCGGATGTTGAAGTCGCCGGTGGTACGCGCGTAGCGGCCCGTTCCCACGGTGCCCACCACGTCGGTCTGGTTCGCGAGCAGCGGCTTCTTGCTCACCTGGTTGACCACGCCGCCGGTGGAACCGTGGCCAAACAGCATCGAGGCCGAACCGCGCATCACCTCGATGCGATCGAGGTTGAAGGTGTCGCGGTCGTACTGCGAGGGGTCGCGCATTCCGTCGATCAGCAGGTCGCCGGTGCTGGCGATCGGAAAGCCGCGCAGGCGGATGTCCTGGTCGGTGCCGTTCTCCGCGGCAGCGAAGGTGATGCCGGCCGTGTAGTGCAGCGCCTCCTTCAGCGAATCGAGCCTGACGTCGTCGAGCAGCTTCTCGGTCATCACCGTGATCGACTGCGGGATGTCGCGGATGTCCTGCTCGCCCTTGCCGATGGTGGTGCGCCGGGTCTGGATCGCATCCTTGCCTTGCGGGCTCGCCTCGGGCGTGCCCGTCACGGTCACCGTGCGCAGCGCCGGCGTCTCCGCTTGCTGGGCATGGGCCCAGTTGCTGACCGAGGCGGCCAGCATCATTGCCCCGAACGGCGCGCCGACGAGTTTCTTCTTTGCCATAACAGCCTCCAGCCGGTTTCCTGCTTGTTGTTCGGCTGGCTTGGCACGCGGGTGCCTGGCTGGCTGTCGTTCTCAGATGAGAATGATTTGTATTCCTATCAACTGTATCAGAAGCCGGGCCATGCAATCGGGGGAGCGACGCGGGAAGTCCCAATCACGGCGATGGAACCGCGCCGCCAGAATGGACCAGCCACACCGGTTGCGCCCTCAACGATGCCTGCCCTGCAGCACCCCCCTCCCTCCGAAAGCCCCGTCCCGCGGGGCGGCGTGCTGGCCGACGTCTTCCTGGTCGCGGCCATTCCGGTGCTGTTCTTCGTCTTTGCCGCCAAGGTGGAGCTGTCGGAACGCGTGGTCGCCTGGACCGAGCGCCACGAGTTCTGGCAGCTCGACGAACTGCCGCTGACGCTGGTGGTGCTGTGCGCCTGCCTGGCGTGGTTCGGCTGGCGGCGGCTGCGCGAGCGGTCGCGCGAGATCCATGCGCGGATGCAAATGGAGGGGGCCATGCACCTGGCCCTGCAGCAAAACCGCGAACTCGCGCGCCGCCTGCTGCGCCTGCAGGAGGACGAGCGAGGCCGCATCGCCCGCGAGTTGCACGACGAGCTGGCGCAGGAGTGCGTGGGCATCCGCGTGGAAGCCGCCGGCATCGAGGACGAGGGCCGCGCGCGCGACCTGCCCGCGGTCGCCGCCAGCGCGCGCGCGATCCGAGAGGCGGTCGACCGGCTGCACGCGGTGGTCCGCGGCATGCTCACCCGGCTGCGGCCGCCGATGCTGGATGCCCTGGGCCTGGAGGCCAGCCTTCACGCCTTGGGCAGCGGCTGGTCGCAGCGCCATGGCATCGCCTGCAACGTGCAAGTCGCCGCCTGCTGCGAGGGCCTGCTCGACGAAGCGCGCGTCGCGCTGTATCGCGTCGCGCAGGAGGCGCTGACCAATGTGGCGCGGCACGCGGGTGCAGCGCACGTGCAACTGGCGCTGGCTACCGAAGGTGATGGCCACGGCCTCTTGCTGACGGTGGATGACGATGGCTGCGGCATGGCGCAGGGCCGGCGCCATGCGGGCCTGGGCCTGGTCGGGATGGCCGAACGGGTCGCGGGCCTCGGCGGCACGCTGGCTCTCACGGCCTCGCCGCGCGGGGGCCTGCGCGTCGCGGTGCGGGTGCCGGCCGTACCGGAGTTGGCCGCTTGATCCGCATCCTGCTGGTCGACGACCATGCCGTCGTGCGCGAGGGCTATCGCCGCTTCCTGGAGCGCAGCGACGATCTTCGGGTGGTGGGCGACGCCGAGGATGCCGACGCGGGCTTCTACCTCTGGACGCAGTGCCTGCCCGACGTGACCGTGGTGGATCTCTCCATGCGCGGCGCCGGCGGGATGAAGCTGTTGACGCGCATCCTGGCCCGCTTGCCCGAGGCGCGCTGCCTCGTCTTCAGCATGTACGAAGGCGCACTGGTGGCGCAACGCGCGCTCGAAGCGGGCGCCCGCGGCTATGTCACCAAGGGCAGCCAACCCGAAGTGCTGGTGCAGGCCGTGCGCGCCGCGCATGCCGGCCGCATCTACCTGAGTGCGGACATCGTCCAGAGTCGCACGGCCCTGGCGGAAGATGCGCGGCGCCTGGCGGCGCTCACCGGCAAGGAGCACGAGATCTTCCGCCTGCTGGCACAGGGCCGCGCGGTCGCCGACATCGCGCAGCTGCTGCACCTGAGCGCCAAGACCGTCGCCAATCACCAGTCGCAGATCCGGGAGAAGCTGGGGCTCGCCACGCCGGCGGCACTGGTACACCTCGCGCTGCGGCACGGCCTGATCGACGCGACTGCGCCCGCCTTCTAGGGACACCCCGGGGCAGCGCCGGGAAATCCTCCCTTGGTCCCTGCGCGCGAACCGGTACGCTGGCCGGCATGACGCCGCACCGCCGCCGCCTCCTGCTGCTGCCGATGTTCCCTGTCCTTGCGGCTTCCGCTTGCGCGCAGGAGGTGCCGACGCTGCCCGAGGTCACCGTGATCCAGCAGGCGCCGCTGCCCGGCTTCGGCATTCCGCGCGCGCTCTATCCGGGCAACGCGCAGCAGGCGGACGAAGCGGCGCGCCGCGAATCGGGCGCCTCCAACCTGGCGGAGTTCATGAACCGCCGCCTGCAGGGCGTGATCGCCAGCGACGTCCAGGGCAGCCCTTTCCAGGTGGACATCACCTATCGCGGCCAGCGCCTGTCGCCGCTGCTCGGAACGCCGCAGGGACTGTCGCTGTACCTCGATGGCGTGCGCATGAACCAGCCCTTCGGCGACATCGTCAGCTGGGACTTGCTGCCCGAAGCAGCGATCGCCGACCTGGTGCTGGTGCCCGGGTCGAATCCGCTCTATGGCCTGAACACGCTGGCCGGCGCGCTGGTGCTCACCACCCGATCGGGCCTCACGCATCCGGGTGGCGAGGCGGAGATCTCCTTCGGCAGCGGCCAGCGCAAGCGACTGGACTTCGCGCAGGGGCGGCGCAACGAGGACGGCTCGCATCTGTTCGTCGCCGCGACGCTGTTCGACGAGCAGGGCTGGCGCGACCGGTCAAGTGGAAAGCTCGCCAACGTGTTCCTGAAAGGCGGACGCAAGCAGGCCGACACGGACTGGAGCGTGAGCTTGCTGGTGGCGGGCAGCAATCTCGCGGGCAACGGCCTCCTCAACGAATCGCTGGCCGCGGCGGACTGGCGGGCCGTCTACACCGCGCCGGACCGCACCCGCAGCCAGGACACGCTGCTGACCTTCCAGGGCAGCCACACGCTCGACGCGGACACCACGCTTGCCCTGCAATCGTGGCTGCGCAGCAGCAGCCGCGACGGCAGCACCGGCGACATCGCGCAGGTCGACGCCGGCACCTCGGTGAGCCCCCCGCCTGCCACCTTCAACCGCAGCCGCTCGCGCCAGGACGAGGCCGGCCTTGCGTTGCAATGGACCCGCGCGCGCGGCAGCCACGAACTCACGCTCGGCGGCGAAGTCGCCACGAACCGGCTGCGGCACGACCAGTTCACGCAGGACGCCGTGTTCGATGCGGACCGCAACGCAGTGCCCGTGGCGGGGACCGAGGAACAGCACGAGGTGGCGCTGCGCGGACGCACGCAGCGCCTGGCGCTGTTCGCCGCCGACATCGTGACGCTGTCGCCGCGCACCTTGCTCACGCCTTCCTTGCGCTGGAACCTGGTGCGGGTCGAGAACGCCTTGGGGCATCCCGATGCCGCGCTCGACGAGTCCTTCCGCTACAGCAAGCTGAATCCGGCCCTGGGGGCGAGCTACGTCGTGCGCGACGGCCTCGTCCTCTTCGGCAATGCGGCGCAAGGCAACCGCGTGCCCACCGCCCTGGAGCTCGGTTGCGCCGATCCCGCGCAGCCCTGCGTGCTGCCCACGGGACTGCAGGCCGACCCCTTCCTGCGCCAGGTGGTCAGCCGCACCTTCGAAGCCGGCGTGCGCGGCACCGTGAGCCAGGGCGTGCAGTGGTCCGCCGCGGTGTTCCGCACCGACAACCGCGACGACATCGTGTTCGTGCGCTCCGGCGTGTCGCAGGCCGGCTTCTTCACCAACATCGACCGCACGCGCCGGCAGGGTCTCGAACTCGCGGTGCAAGGTCGGCAACGCACATGGGACTGGAGCGCGAGCTACAACCACGTCGATGCGACCTATCAGTCCAGCGGCGTGCTGCCCGGTCCCCTGAGCACCGACACCACGCCCAACACCTTCCAGCCCGGTACGCGCCTCGCGGGCATTCCTAAGCAGGTGCTCAAGCTGTCCCTCGGCTGGCGCGCGCTGCCGCAAGTGCGGCTGGGCGTGGACCTGCTGGCCGCGAGTGGCCAGGTGGTCTCCGGCAATGAAAGCGGCAATGTGCCGCAGCTGGGCCGGGTCGCTGGCTACGGCGTGTTGAACGCCCGTGCGAGCTGGCTGTTCGCGCGCGGCTGGGAGGCCTGGCTGCGCGTGAACAACGTGACCGACAAGCGCTTCGCCACCACCGCGGTCGGCAACTTCGATTTCTTTCCGGGCGGGCGGACGCTGGCCCCCGGGGAGGATCCGCAGCCGGCCCGCTTCATCGGGCCGGCCGCGCCGCGCACGGCGTTCGTCGGCGTGCGCTACGTCTGGGACTAGCGCCTGATCACGCTGGTTCCAGCGACTCGGACCGCAGCGCCTGGCCCATGGTCTCCGGCAGCAGCGAAGCGGCAATGATGATCAGGCCGTAGGCACCCACCGCAAAGAAGCCGATCGCCTGCCCGAGCGAGATCGTGCCGCTCAGGGCGCCGACGAGCGCCGGGAACACCGCACCCACGGCGCGTCCGAAGTTGAAGCAGAAGCCGACGCCCGAGCCGCGGATCTCCGTGGGATAGAGCTCGTTGAAGAACGCGCCGATCGGGCTGTAGATCCCGGAGGCGAAGAAGCCGAGCGGAAACCCGAGGAACAGCATCGCGGTGTTGCCGATGTCCAGGAAGGTGTAGGCCAGCACCGTGAGCGCCGAGCAGATCGAGAACAGGTAGAAGCACTTGCGCCGGCCGATGACGTCCGTGAGGTACGCGCTGATCACGTAGCCGAGAAACGAAGCGGAAATCACCACCATCAGGTAGCCCCCGGTGTTGAGCACCGAGAGCGAGCGCGTGGTCTTCAGGTACGTGGGCAGCCACACCATGATGGCGTAGAAGCCGCCTTGCGCTCCCACGGCCAGCAGCGAGGCGAACAGCGTGATGCGCAGGTACGGTCCCTGGAAGATGCGCAGGCTGCTGGCCCGCGCGGCGCCTTGCTGGTACTTGCGCTGCACCGCGACGAAGCTGCTCGGCTCCTCGATGAAGCGGCGGATGAAGAACACGAAGGCGGCCGGCAGCAGACCCGCCGCGAACAGCACTCGCCAGGCATGCTGCGGCGGCAATACCGAGAACAGGAAGGTGTAGAGCAGCGCCGCCGCGGCCCAGCCCACGGCCCACCCGCTGTGCACCACGCCATTGCCCTTGCCGCGATGCTGCGGGCGGATGATCTCGCCGATCAGCAAGGCGCCGGCCGCCCATTCGCCACCGAAGCCGAGTCCCTGCAGGATGCGCACCACCAGCAGCTCGGAGTACGAGTTGGTGAAGGCGCTCAGCGCCGTGAACACCGCGAACCACACGACCGTGAGCTGCAGCGTGCGCACGCGGCCGATGCGGTCGCAGATGATGCCGGCCATCCAGCCGCCGATGGACGACGACAGCAACGCCCCCGTCGCCAGCATGCCGGCGTCGCCGCGCGACATGCCCCAGGCCGCGATCAGCGTCGGGATCACGAAGCTGTACAGGTTGGCGTCCATCGCGTCGAGCGACCAGCCTCCGAAGCAGGCCCAGAAGGTCCTGCGCTCCTTGCTTCCCAGTTCCTTGTACCAGGCGAACGCGCCGCCTGCGCCGGCGGGTACGCCCGCCAGCTCCTGCTGGCCCAACGAAGTGCTCTCCATGCTTGTCTCCAGGTGATTATGTTTTTGGAACGTCGTCAAGGGCGCACGGGCTCAACCCACCACGTGGCCCCATTTCTTCTGCCAGTCCTGGCCCACCAGGTCCACGATGCCGCCATCCTTTTCGAAGAACTTGTTGGGCACCTGGAAGATGGCCAGCATCAGGCCGCCCTCGGGCGTGTACGCGGAGTGGCGGCTGCCGGCGGGCCGGTAGACGAATTCGCCGGGGCCGACCTCCAGGCCCTTCTCCGGACCTTCGGTGTCCACCAGGCGGCCTTCGATCATGTAGGTCTGCTCCATCAGCGCATGCTCGTGGTCCGGCAGCAGCGCACCCGGCTCCATCTTCAGCAGCACGGTCAGCAGCCCGCTCTTCGGATCGACCATGAGCGTCTTGACCTGGCAGCCGGGGTACTTGATCGGCTCCCATTCCATGTCGTTGGCGTGCACGACACGGGAGGCAAGCGCGCCGAGTCCGGCGTGGTTCCTGGCGTTGGGGGTGAATGCGGTGACCGTCATGGGAACTCCTGGGTTGTTCGGGCGTATGGTCGGCAAGCCGGCGGCGATGCGCAATACCAATTGGTGTCGCCACGGTGTACCAATGCGCGGGGATTTCCCCTAAAGCTTCGGTTTTCGAGGGAAAGCACTGCCGCGCCAGCCCGCCGCGGCGGGGATCATTGGTACACCCAAGTGCACCAATCCGCCCCATGACGCCTGCCGCCACCCTGCGCGACGCGATCCGGGCCCGGCTGAAGTCGGGCCAATGGCCACCGGGCCACCGCATCCCGACCGAGCGCGAGCTCGGCGAGCAGTTCGGCGTGAGCCGCACCACGGTGCGCCGCGTGCTGGCGGACTTCAAGGACCAGAAGCTGATCACGCCGACCGTGGGCAGCGGCACCTACGTGTCCGACGACATCGGCACGCTGCTCGCGCACAACGCGGCCGGCCTGCATCTGGACGGCATCAGTCCTTCGGAGCTGATGGAGGCGCGCCTGGTCCTCGAACCCGCGGTCGTCGAGATGGTCGTTGCGAACGCAACCGTCGGCGACTTCGCCCGCATGCTGACCTGCTGCGAGCGCGCCGAGTCGGCGCCCTCGCTGGAGGAGTTCGAATATTGGGACGGCATGCTGCACGAGGTGATTGCCGAAGCGGCGCACAACGGCTTCATGCTCAACGTGTTCCGCCTGATGAACCAGGTCCGCTCCCGCGCCGAGTGGGGCCTGTTGAAGAAGCGCAGCGTGACGCCCGAACGCCGCGCCGAGTACGAGAAGGAGCATCGCAACATCGTGCAGGCGCTGCGCGAGCGCGATGCGCAGACCGCCAAGGAAGCAACCCGGGTCCATCTCGCCCACGTGCGCAGGAACATGGTGGGGTATTAGGATCCCGCCATGCGGAGGTCCCCTTGACTGCGATGCTCGCCGCGCGCGGCGTCGCCCGGCGCATGGGCGAGCGCATGGTGTTCCGGCGCCTCGACTTCGCCTGGGATGCGCCGCGCATGCTGTGCGTGCGTGCCCCCAACGGCGCGGGCAAGACGACCTTGCTGGCGCTGCTGGCCGGCGCGCTGGCGCCCGATGCCGGGGAGATCCTGGTGCAGGGCCACAGCCTCGCCGCGCAGCCGCAGGCGGCACGCCGCCTGCTCGCCTACGTGCCGGACGACTGCCCCGTCTACCCCTTTCTCACCGGGCGCGAATGGCTCGCCTTCGTGCAGGGCCTGCGCGGCTGCGACGACAGCATCGCGCAAGAGCTGCTGGTCGCCTTGCAGCTGCAGTCGCAGCTGGATGTGCGCTTCGGCGCGATGTCGCTCGGCACCGCCCGCAAGTTCCTGCTGGTCTCGGCGCTGATGTGCGCCACGCCCGTGCTCCTGCTCGACGAACCCACCAACGGCCTGGATGCGGCCTCCTTCGAAGTCCTGCGGGAGCAGCTGGCGCAGCGCGCGCAACGGGGACTGGTGGTCCTCACCTGCCATGACATCGGCCAGCAACAGCGGCTGGGCGCGCAGCCGATAGAACTCGCCTCGCTGCAAGCGGCATGAGTCTCTATCCCCAGCTGTGCGGCTGGCGGCTGCGGCATCTCGCGGCCGCCACCTTTGCCCTGCTGGTGCGGCGCTGGCACGCGATGGTGTTCCTGTTGTTGCTCCTGTCGCCGGCGGACATGCCGCTCGCGGAGCAGTTGCACCTGCTGGCCACGCCCGTGCTGCAGACGGTGCAGACGGACCATCCGGCGCGCTCCATCGCAGTGTGGGCCACGATGCTGCTGCTGGCCTGGTCGTGGACGGCCTTGCAAGGACAGGCGGTGGCCGGTGGCAAGGCCTGGGACCACCTCACCGCGATGCCGCTCGCGCCCCGCGTGGCGGCAGCCGTCGACCTCACCGTGCTGGCGATCGCCGACCTGCCCCTGTGGCTGCCCTTCGTCGCGGCCGTGGCTTCGCTCGCGCTCCAGCGCACGACCACCAGCGGCGCGATGGCAGCGGTGCTCGCGCTGGCCGGCCAGGTTCCGGTGGTGCAGTGCCTCGCGCTGCGCCGGCCGCGCGGCGTCGCGTATTGCGTGCTCGGCTCCTGCGCGGGCTTCGCGGCGATCGGTGCGAGCGGGCAGCCGTGGCTGTTGTGCGCAGGCACGTTGGCGGGCATGGCCGCCGGCCTGGCCCACAAGCCGCGTGCGAGGGCGCGCGCCCCCCGCCTGCGTCAACCCTGGCTCGCCTTGCGGGCGCACTGGTCCCCCGGCGTGCAGCTGGCCGCGATCACCGTGCGCTTTCTGTTCGGCACTGGCGCGCTCGGCCGGCATTTCGGACTGCTGCTCACGGCCGCGATGCCGGCGCCGCTGTTCGCCTTTCTCCAGCGCGGCGGCGTGCAAGCCCCGGTGATTGCCGTCGCCCTGCTCTTGCTGCTGCCGCCGCTGCTGTTCCGGGTGGCGGCCCTGGCTCTCGACGTGAAGCGCCTGCACCGGCCGATGGAGCGAATGCACGCAGCGCTCGGCATCGCGGCCGGCACGCTGTTTCGCATCACGCTGCTCGTGCTCTCGGCGGGATTCGCAGTGCTCTCGCTGCCGCTGGCGTTCACCCTCTGGCACGCAAGCGGTTCGCCGATGGCGCTTGCCCTGGTGCCGATCGGCATGGCGGCGATGGTCGCCATGGCCTGGCTGGATCGCAGCGGCGAGCGTGGCCGCTTCGTGTCGCGCGTGCTGGTGGCGGCGCTCGCCTGCGGCACGCTGTACGCGCTGCTGTGACCCGGCGATCAGTGCCGCAGCTCGACCTCGGGCAGCACGCGCGCCGGCTGCGCCGTGCGATTGGCATGCACGCCCTTCATGACCGCGGCCAGGTAAGCCGGCGGGAGATCGGCCACGGGTAGCGACTGGATCCGGATCGGCGCGCGCGGCACCGGGATCGGCGCCACCGGCGTCGCGACGTCCGGCAGGCGATCGGCGGCCCAGGCCGCTGCGCCATCGCCTTCGCGCGACACGGCGTATGCGAACCCGCCGCCCACGCTGGCCGCCACCCCCGCGGTCGCGAGAATGGCGGCCAGCACCGGATCGTGCAGCCACACCACGCTGGCGACGACGGCCGCGACCACCAGCAGCAATGCGGCAGCCAGCAGCAGGAAAGCGATGCGCGTTCGAGGGGTGGCAAGCGGCACGGTGTGGCTCCCGGATCGATCGGCGAGAGGGTCATGCTAGCCGGATCGCGGCGCGCCACGGTGCCGCCTTGCGGCCCCCTCCTCCAATTGGGGTGGCGTCCTACGAACGTGCCGCGGCCGGCCAGTCCAACAGGGATGATCAACATCGCCAACGCCTTCATCCTGCTCCTTGCCGTCGGTGCCGCGTGGCTGGGGGCCGCCGCGCTCGTCCGGAAGCGCACCGTCCGGCGCCGCAAGGAGGAGCAACGCAGCAGCAACGCAGCGTCTTGAGGTGCGCGTCGAATGCCGGGCTGGCGCAGGAAAAGCGCTGGCGTCCTACATGGCTGTGTGTGCGCCTGTCACACAGTGAAGCCGGGCTAACAGAGGCATAACGTGATGAAAGAGAACATGAGCATTCTCGAAGCCGTGGGCGGGCTTGGCCCCGACTCGGCGGTCGAACGGGTGGTGCTGGCGCGCGAGCTTCCCAAGCGAACGATCGCGCTGGTGCTGGCCGGCGGCCGCGGCTCGCGGCTGATGGATCTCACCGACCGGCGCGCCAAGCCGGCCGTGTACTTCGGCGGCAAGTTCCGCATCATCGACTTCACGCTGTCCAACTGCATCAACTCGGGCATCCGCCGAATCGGCGTGCTCACGCAGTACAAGTCGCACTCGCTGCTGCGGCACCTGCAGCGCGGCTGGAGCTTCCTGCGCGGCGAGCAGAACGAGTTCATCGACCTGCTGCCCGCCCAGCAGCGGGTGAACGAGGCCTTCTGGTACCGCGGCACCGCCGATGCCATCACGCAGAACATCGACATCCTGCGCGCCTACGAGCCCGAATACATCCTGGTGCTCGCCGGCGACCACATCTACAAGCAGGACTACTCGCTGATGCTGCTGGACCATGTGGAGAGCAAGGCGAAGGTCACGGTCGGCTGCATCGAGGTGCCGCGCATGGAAGCGACCGCGCTGGGCGTGATGCACGTCGACGAACGCCGCCGCATCACCGACTTCCTCGAAAAGCCCAAGGACCCGCCGGCGATTCCCGGCAAACCGGACCGCGCGCTGGGCAGCATGGGCATCTACGTGTTCGATGCCGAGTACCTGTACCAGCTGCTGGAGCAGGACGGCGCCGACGACAGTTCCGAGCACGACTTCGGCAAGAACCTGATTCCCAAGATCGTGCGCGACGGCGGCGCGCTGGCGCACCCGCTGAACCTCTCGAGCATCCCGGCGTCCACGCGCCACCGGCCTTACTGGCGCGACGTCGGCACGGTCGACGCGTTCTGGGCCGCCAACCTGGACCTCGCCTCCGACCTGCCGGAGCTCAATCTGTACGACCGCAACTGGCCGGTGTGGACCTACCAGGAGCAGTTGCCGCCCGCCAAGTTCGTCCCCGACGAGCGCGGCCTCAACGGCGAGACTTCCAATGTGCTGGTCTCCGGCGGCTGCATCGTGGTGGGATCGAACATCAGGCGCGCGGTGCTGTTCTCCAACGTGAAGGTCGATGCCTGCTGCACGATCCACGAGGCGGTGATCATGCCCGACACCACCATCTCCCGCGGCTGCCGCTTGTCCAAGGTCGTGATCGACCGCGGCTGCAAGCTGCCCGAGGGCGCGGTCATCGGCGAAAACGCGGACGAAGACAGCCGCCGGTTCTACCGCACCGAAAGCGGCGTGGTGCTGGTCACCAAGGAAATGCTGGACAAGCTACAGGCGACGTAGGCTGGGCTTCGCGCAGCGAACCCCAGCACCGGCCGCGGCAAACGCTGGGGTGCCTGCGGCAGCCCAGCCTACCGGCCCACGAGAGCCCCGATCCGCGAGGTCTGGTACAAGCGGACCTTTGCCCTGCTCTGCGCAATGAATCCCGACGCCCACCAAATCTGGACCGCCCCGCGCTGGGCGCTCGCCATGCTGCTGGCGCTGCTCGGGATGCTCGGTCCGTTCTCGATCGACACCTACATCCCCGCGTTCTCGGGCATCGCGCAGGCGCTGAACGCGACGCCGGTGGAGATGCAGCAGACGCTGTCGGCGTACCTGTTCGGGTTTGCCTTCATGAACCTGTTCCACGGTGCGCTCGCCGACAGCTTCGGCCGGCGCCCGGTGGTGCTGTGCGGCATCGCGGTGTTCACGCTGGCCTCGATCGGTTGCGCCCTCTCGCAGCACGTGGGCCAGCTGGTGCTGTTCCGCGCCTTGCAGGGACTGTCGACCGGCGCCGGCTGGGTCGTGTCGCGCGCGGTGATCCGCGACATGTTCCCCCCGGACCAGGCGCAGAAGGTCATGAGCCAGGTGACGATCTACTTCGGCGTCGCGCCGGCGATCGCGCCCGTGGTCGGCGGCTGGCTGCTGGTGCACGCGGGCTGGCACAGCATCTTCTGGTTCCTCACGGGCGTGGGCATCGCGCTGTGGATCGCCAACTACCAGTTGCTGCCGGAGACGCTGCACGCCACCCACAAGCAGTCGTTCAACGTCCGCAACCTGCTGCGCGGCTACTGGCAGCTCGGATCGGATCCGCTGTTCCTGCTGCTGGCGCTGGCGAGTGGCGTGCCTTTCAACGGCATGTTCCTCTACGTGCTGTCGGCGCCCGCGTTCCTGGGCGAGCACCTGCATCTGGCACCGACGCAGTTCTTCTGGTTTTTCCTGCTCACCATCGGCGGCATCATGGCCGGCTCCTTCGCCAGCGGGCGGCTGGCCGGACGCATCCAGCCCAAGCACCAGATCCGCTGGGGCTTCGTGGTGATGTTCACGGTGTCGCTGGTCAACGTGGCGGCGAACTGGCTGTTCACGCCGCGCGTGGAATGGGCGCTGTTTCCGATCGCGCTGTTCGCCTTCGGCTGGGCGCTGATGGTGCCGGTGGTGACGCTGCTGGTGCTGGACCTCTACCCCGAGCGGCGCGGCATGGCCTCCTCGCTGCAGGCCTTCATCGGCTCCACGGCCAACGGCATCGTGGCCGGCGTGATCGCGCCCCTGGTGATGGGATCGACGCGCCACCTTGCGCTCGCTTCGCTGCTGATGATGAGCGTGGGGCTGGTGGCGTGGCTCTGGCTCAGGCGCCAGTGGCCGGAGACGGGGCGCGCGGCGATCGCATAGGGGTCTGGCTGGATGGCTCGCGCCTGGATCGGCGAATCTTGAACGCAGAAGTCGCAGAAGGAAAACCAAACACGCAGAAGGATCCGGAAGTTGAAATCCTTCTCGGATATTCTTCTGCGTGTTCTGAATTCGTTCTGCGACTTCTGCGTTCAAGATTGCTTGATGCACTAAAGAAAAAGGGCGGCCAACGGCCGCCCTGTTCAATCCCCATCACCGCGCGTTAGCGCGTCGGACGCCCACGACCGGCGTCGCGGTCGCGGCCGCCGAAGCCGCCATCGCGGCTGCCCTGGCCGTCACGCGGGCCGAAGCTCTTGGCGCCGGAGCCGGGTGCCTTGCCGAAACCACCAGCCGGGCGACGATCGCCCGGACGCGCGGGGCGGCTACCGAAGCCGGCGCGGGCCGGCGGCGGCGCGGAGAAGCGCTGCTTCGGCTCCAAGCCCGGAATCACTTCCGCCTGGATGCGCTGCTTGCTGTAATGCTCGATGTCACCGATCTTGCGACGGTCGCGGAATTCGGCGAACGTGACGGCCAGGCCGTCGCGTCCGGCACGGCCCGTGCGACCGATGCGGTGGGTGTAGTCCTCGCTCTTCATCGGCAGGCCGAAGTTGAACACGTGCGTGATCGTCGGCACGTCGATGCCGCGCGCGGCCACATCGGTCGCCACCAGGATCTGCACCTGGCCACGACGCAGCGCCATCAGGCGGCGGTTGCGCAGGCCCTGCGACAGGGCACCGTGCAGCGCGACGGCGTCGAAGCCCTCCTGCTGCAGGTCTTCGGCGAGCGCATCGCACTCGATCTGGGTGCTGGCGAAGACGATGGCCTGGTCGATGCTCTTGTCACGCAGCCAGTGATCCAGCAGCTGGCGCTTGTGCTGGGGGGTATCCGCCCAGAACAGCTTCTGCTGGATGTTGGCGTGGGCCGCCTGGGGCGAGTCCACCTGGATGCGCTGCGGCTCGCGCATCACGCGCGTGGCCAGCTGCTGGATGCGCGGCGCGAAGGTGGCGCTGAACATCATCGTCTGGTGACGGTTCGCGGTCATCTGGTGCACCGCTTCCAGGTCCTCGGCAAAGCCCAGGTCCAGCATGCGGTCGCCTTCATCGACGACCAGGAACTGCACCTTGTCGAGCTTGATCTGCGAGGAGCGCTGCAGGTCCAGCAGGCGGCCCGGCGTGGCGACCACGAGGTCGGCGTTCTGCAGGCGCGCGATCTGCATCTGGTAAGGCATGCCGCCCACCACGCTGGCGATGCGCAGGCCGCGGGCGTGCTTCACCAGGTCGATGGCGTCGTTGGCCACCTGCTGCGCGAGTTCGCGCGTCGGGCACAGGATCAGCGCGCCGGGCACGGCGGCCTTGAAGGTGCGCGGGTTCAGCGGGTTCTTGCGAGCGCGCTTGGCCCCCGCATCGCCACGGGCGACGGCTTCGTCGTAGGCCTTCTGTTCGGCCTCCGCTTCGGCCGCCTTCTGGCGGATCAGCGTGTCGAGCACGGGCAGCAGGAAGGCCGCGGTCTTGCCGCTGCCGGTCTGGCTGGAGACCATCAGGTCGTTCACCGAGCGGCCTTGCGCGTCCTGCGCCAGGGCACGGCCGATCACCTGCTGCTGCACGGAGGTCGGTTGGGTGAAGCCCAGGTCGGCGACGGCCGCGATCAGTTCGGGCGCCAGGTTCAGCAGCGCGAAGCCATTCGGCGCGGCAGGCGTGTTGTCCACGGCTTGCGCGGCCACCGGCGTGTCGTCGAAGGCCACGGGCGTGTTGTCGAAGGCGACAGTGTCGCCGGCGACGGAGTTGGATTCGAAATCGGTCATGAAGAGTCCCACGCAGCGCTACCCAGGGCGGGTGCGCCGTCATCAGAATGGTTAGAGAACATCTTCCATTCCAACGACTACGCAGGTTTTGCAACCTGTGTGGCTCTATGCGCCTTGAGTGGCGAGCCGGTGCGAGAAGGCAGATGCGCGATTGAAGGTTGCGTTGTCTGCAACCAAGTCGTTGATTATAGGACGTTTTCGAAGATGCTGCAGCGCGCCATCCACGGCGTCGCTTGAGGGCACAGTGGATGGGTTGCGGCAGGCACCCCAGCGTGCCCGTTCACCCGAGCTTCAAAAAATGCTCACGGTAATGCGCCAGCTCATCGATCGACTCCTGCACATCGGCCAGCGCCGTGTGCAGCTGCCGCTTCTTGAACGATGCATAGACCTCGGGCCGCCAGCGCTTGGACAGCTCCTTGAGCGTGCTCACGTCGAGATTGCGATAGTGGAACCAGGCTTCCAGCTTCGGCATGTACTTGACCAGGAAGCGGCGGTCCTGGCCGATGCTGTTGCCGCACATCGGGCTGCCCTGGCGCGGCACGTAGCGGCTGACGAAGTCCAGCACCTGCTGCTCGGCCTGGGCTTCGTCCAGCGTCGAGGCCCGCACCTTGTCGACCAGGCCGCTCTTGCCGTGGGTGCCCTTGTTCCAGGCGTCCATCAGGTCCAGTTGCTCGTCGCTCTGGTGGATCGCGAGCGCCGGCCCTTCGATGCGCGGCTCGAGCTCGGGGCCGGTGATT
The DNA here is from genome assembly GCF_028291745.1 of Ramlibacter sp. Classification (GTDB taxonomy): domain Bacteria; phylum Pseudomonadota; class Gammaproteobacteria; order Burkholderiales; family Burkholderiaceae_C; genus Ramlibacter. The sequence goes on from NZ_JAQGNQ010000056.1 coordinate 138,101, forward strand.
ACCACCGCAATCTCGATCAGGCGATCGCGGTCCGGGTCGAGCCCGGTCATTTCACAGTCGAGCCAGACGAGGTTCTGGTCGCTCTTCGCGAGCGTCTGGGCGCTTGCTGCCGTCGGGTCTGCCATATCCGTCAATTGTCGCCGATGGGCGCCACCAGCGGCCCGGCAAAGCCGGTTCCGCAGCGGCACGCGAATGGCCGTGCAGTTTCCGTGGCTGCGGCGTGGCAGGAGCCTGGGGAACTAAGATGCCTACCTATGCAAGCTTCCGCCCTACTCACCTTTGCCTTTGCCACCTTTCTCGTGGCGGGCCTGGCGGTGAAGTTCTGGCTGGCGACCCGGCAGGTGCGCCACGTGGTCCGCCACCGCGACGCCGTGCCGCCGCTGTTTGCCGGCACCGTGTCGCTGGCGGCGCATCGCAAGGCCGCCGACTACACCGTGGCCAAGTCGCGCGTCGGCCTGCTGGAGACGGCGTTCGGCGCGGCGGTGCTGCTGGCCTGGACGCTGCTGGGCGGCCTCGACGCGCTCAATCGCGCGCTGGTGGACTGGCTGGGTACCGGCATGATCCAGCAGCTGGCACTGCTGGCCGCGTTTGCCGTGATCAGCGGCCTGGTGGACCTGCCCTTCGGGCTGTACCAGACCTTCGTGGTGGAAGAGCGCTTCGGCTTCAACAAGATCACCTGGAAGCTCTGGCTCGGCGACCTGGTGAAGTCCACGTTGCTCGGTGCGCTGATCGGCGCGCCCATCGCCGCGCTCATCCTCTGGCTCATGGGGGCGGCGGGCAGCTGGTGGTGGCTGTGGGCCTGGGGCGTGTGGATCGCTTTCAACCTGCTGCTGCTGGTGGTGTATCCCACCTTCATCGCCCCGCTGTTCAACAAGTTCCAGCCGCTCGAAGACGAGACGCTGAAGGCGCGCGTCACTGCGCTGATGCAGCGCTGCGGCTTCGCGGCCAAGGGCCTGTTCGTGATGGACGGCAGCCGGCGCAGCGCCCATGCCAATGCGTATTTCACCGGCTTCGGCGCGGCCAAGCGCGTGGTCTTCTACGACACGCTGCTGACCAAGCTGTCGCCGGGTGAAGTCGACGCGGTGCTCGCGCACGAGCTCGGCCACTTCAAGCACCGGCACATCGTCAAGCGCATCGTGGCGCTGTTCGCGATGAGCCTGCTGGGCTTCGCGCTGCTCGGGTGGCTGGCCACCCGCCTGTGGTTCTACACCGGGCTGGGCGTGCAGCCCAATGTCCAGGGGCCCAACGACGCCCTGGCACTGCTGCTGTTCATGCTGGCCGTGCCGGTGTTCACCTATTTCATTTCGCCGGTGATGGCGCAGTTCTCGCGCAAGCACGAGTTCGAGGCCGACGCCTTCGCCGTCACGCAGACCAGCGGCAAGGACCTGGGCAGCGCGCTGCTGAAACTCTACGAGGACAACGCCTCCACCCTCACGCCCGACCCGGTGTTCGTCAAGTTCTACTACTCGCATCCGCCCGCCTCCGAACGCCTGGCGCGGCTCGGCGCCGGGGCCAGTGCATGACGGAATCGGTGCTCAAGGTCCGGGACTGGTCTCGCATACAGCGCCGCGCCCTCACCCCCACGGAGATCGTCAAGCGGCTGGCGGACCTTCCCGGCTGGAAGCTCAGTGGCAACGGGCCGGAGCTGTCGATCGAGAAGAGCTTCAGTTTCTTCGACTACTACGAGACGATCTCCTTCGTGAATGCGCTGGCCTTCGTCGCGAACTCGCTGGATCACCACCCCGACCTGACGGTGCAGTACGACCGCTGCATCGTGCGCTTCCGCACGCATTCGCTCGCCGCCATCTCGGAGGCCGACTTCGAGTGCGCCGCGCGCACCGACGCCCTGCTCGCATGACGCCCGATCACGAACCAACGCACCCCGGCCTGGTGGTGGCCAGTCACGGCCGCCACTGCGTGGTGGAGTCCCCGGACGGCAGCCGCCGGCTGTGCCACGCCAAGGGCAAGAAGAACGAGACGGTGGTGGGCGACCGCGTGCAGTGGCGCCCCACCGGCGACGAAGGCGTGATCGCCAGGGTGGAGGAGCGCCGCAGCCTGTTCTACCGGCAGGACGAAGTCCGCACCAAGTCGTTTGCCGCCAACCTCGACCAGGTGCTGGTGCTGATCGCCGCGGAGCCCGAGTTCTCGGAGATGCAACTCGCGCGCGCCCTGATCGCCGCCGAGGCGCAGCGCATCGCCCCGGTGATCGCGCTGAACAAGTCGGACCTGGTCGAGCCCTTCGAGCGCGCGTGGCGCCGGCTGGTGCCGTATCACCACATGGGCTACGGCGTGCTGCCGCTGTCGCTGCGGCTGTCGAAGGACACCGACCGCGAGCACCTGCTGCAACACATGCTGGGCAAGACGACGCTGGTGCTCGGCCCCTCGGGCGCCGGCAAGAGCACGCTGATCAACCTGCTGGTGCCGCAGGCGCAGGCCCAGACCGGCGAAATCTCGCAGGCGCTCAATTCCGGCAAGCACACGACGACCGCCACCACCTGGTATTGGGTGGACCCGCAGCGCAGCACGGCGATCATCGACTCGCCGGGCTTCCAGGAATTCGGCCTGCACCACATCGCGCCGACGCAACTGGCCGGACTGATGCCGGACCTGGCGCCGCACGTGGCGCAATGCAAGTTCTACAACTGCACCCACCTGCACGAACCGGGCTGCGGCGTGATGGCGGCAGTGAGCGACCTGCCCGATGCGCCGCAAGGCCGCATCGAGCCCAGCCGTTATCGCATCTACCGCCTGCTGTTCGAGGAGCTGTCGCAGCAGCCGAAGTACTAGGCATTTCAGGCTCTTGTGTCCCGGCGGGCCGCCCGCATCTTCCAGCAAGGAGGAGCGCACCCGCCCATGAGCCAGCTGCATGTCGTCTGTCCGCATTGCCACACCACCAACCGGGTCCAGAGCGCGGATCTGGCCAAGGGACCCGATTGCGGCAACTGTCACCGCGCCCTCTTCACGGGCGAGCCGGTCAACCTCAGTGCCACCGAGTTCGAGCGTCACATCACGCGCAGCCAGGTGCCGGTGCTGGTGGACTTCTGGGCGCCCTGGTGCGGGCCCTGTCGCATGATGGCCCCCGCTTACGAGCAGGCCGCCGCGCAGCTCGAACCGCGCGTGCAGCTGGTGAAGGTCAACACCGAGGAAGCGCAGGGCCTGGGCGCGCGGCTGAACATCCGCAGCATTCCGACGCTGGCCCTGTTCGCGGGCGGCCGCGAGGTGGCGCGCCAGGCCGGCGCGATGGGCACCGCCGACATCGTGCGCTGGACGCAGTCGCAGCTGGCGCGCGTGTTCACGCCGGCGTGATTCGCATTGGTTGGCTGGGCTGCGCGTAGCGCACCCCAGCGCGCCCGCTCACCCCAACAACCGGGCCAGGGTGAGCAAGGCCAGCAACACCATCCACAACACCACCGAGCGCCACACCAGCCCCACGATGCTGCGCAGGTGCCCCACCTCGGCTTCGCGGCCCGGCGTGCTGGTCGTGTCGGTCGGCGGCTCGGAGGCGGCGAGGCCCGCGGCCTGGAAGGTCTGCGAGCTGCCTGGCGAGAACACCGGCCGCAGTGCTTCGCCGCCCAGGCGCACGTTCACCGCCCCCGAAGTCGCCGCCAGGATCACGCCGTCGTTGTCGTTGGGAAAGCGCTGCGCATGGTTGCGCCAGCAATCAATGGCTTCCTCGAAGCTGCCGACCACCGCAAAGGCGATCGCCGTGATGCGCGCGGGCAGCCAGTCGACCGCCGTCCATGCGCGTGCCGCCGCGGACTGCAGGGCCTCGCTGGCCGGCTGCAGCTGCATGCGATTGCGATGGCGCCAGTAGCGCGCGACGAATTCGGCCATGCGATACAGCACGGCCCCCGCGGGACCGAGGCCGAAGGCCGCCAGGATGGAGAACCACGCCAGCACACCGAATACATGGCGATGCGCGGCCAGCACCGAGTATTCGATGACGTGCCGCACGATCTCGCTGCGGGGCAGTTCGCTCGCGTCGCCGCGCTGCCACAGCGCCAGCAACTGGCGGGCGCGGACCTCGTCGCCGGACTCGAGAGCGTCGCGGATCTGCGTGAAGTGGTGGCTGAATTGCCGAAAGCCCAGCGTGGCGTACAGCACCAGCACGCTCCACACCATGGCCGCGGGCCAGCCGATGAAGACCAGCAGCAGCCAGTGGATGGCCAGGGCGAGCACGGCCGGGGCCACCACCGCCAGGACCCATGACACCCAGCCATGCTGCGGCTTGCCGGCGTCGAAATTGCTGCTGACCCAACGCGCCCAGACCCGCAGCCCGGAATGAATCGGGTTGTGCGGCGCCAGTGGCCGCACCTGCTCGATCAGCAGCGCGAACAGGATCGCGAAGAAGGACATGCGGGGATCATAACGAGGGGCCGGAGGATGTCCCAGGATGTCATTGCGGGCTTGACCCGCAATCCACGACTGCCCTTGCATCGGCGCAGCGTGGATCCCGGGTCAAGCCCGGGACGACATCCATGCAAAAACTCAGGCCGCGAGGAACCGGTACAGGTTGCGCAGCATCGCCGCCGTCGCGCCCCAGATGAACCGGTCCTTGCCGTTGTCGGCATACGGCATCGAGAACCACTGCCGGCGCACGCCGCTCAACTCGATCGCATGCAGCCGGTGGTTGGCCGGATCCATCAGGAAATCCAGCGGCACCTCGAAGGCATCGTCCACCTCGTACGCGTTCAGCGCCAGCTGGTAATCCGGCTGCACCAGCGCGATCACCGGCGTGATGATGAACATCGTGCCCGTGGTGTACGTGGGCAGCGTGCCGATCACTTCCGCCAGCGGGCGCTCGAGACCGATCTCCTCGTGCGCCTCGCGCAGCGCGGTGTCGGCGGCATCGACGTCGGTGTCGTCGCGCTTGCCCCCCGGAAACGCGACCTGGCCCTGGTGGGTGGTGAGGTGCACGGTGCGCTGCGTGAGCAGCACCGTCGGCCGTTCACGCAGCACGATCGGCACCAGCACCGCGGCTGCCGCGGGCTCGCGCTGGCTGAAGCGCTTTTCGGAGCGCAGCTCCGGCTCCCACGCGGGCGGTTGCGCGAAGCGGCGGCGCAGTGCGTCGGGCGTGAGGCGGGCCGCAGCCACCGCCGGCAACTGCGTGTCGACGGCGACGACGGGCGCCTCGCGCGGGTCGAAGTTGGGGATCTTGGACAGCGGCGTGTCGGGCGGGATGGCGGCGGACGGGTCGATCGGCATGGGGTGCATCAAAGAAAAACCGCCGCGAGCACTGGGCAGGCGGCGGCTGTTTCGGGAGGCTGGCTCCGTCCGATTACTCGGCGGCGGGCGCCCGGTCGCGGTAGGCCAGCTTTTCCTTGATGCGGGCCGACTTGCCGGAACGCTCGCGCAGGTAGTACAGCTTGGCGCGGCGCACATCGCCGCGGCGCTTGACTTCGATGTTGGCGATCAGCGGGCTGTAGGTCTGGAAAGTCCGCTCGACGCCTTCGCCGCTGGAGATCTTGCGCACCGTGAAGGCGCTGTTCAGGCCGCGGTTGCGCTTGGCGATCACCACACCTTCATAGGCCTGCGCACGCTTGCGGCTGCCTTCGACGACGTTGACGCTGACGATCACCGTGTCGCCGGGGGCGAACTCGGGGATCTTCTTGCCCAGGCGGGCGATTTCCTCTTGCTCGAGGGTCTGGATCAGGTTCATGGTTTCCTTGGGCGATCGTGTCCGCGCTGCGCTAAGGGTGTTGCTCGCACCGGGGTCACCCAGGGGGCGACGGCGGCAACACGGCCGAACAGAGGATCGGGAAGCCGGTGATTATAGCCCGGCGAGAAAATCCTCGTCGAGCCGGGTCAGGCGCCCGGCCTGGCGGGCGGCGGCGATCAAGTCGGGCCGGTGCCGCGCAGTGATGGCCAGCCGCTGCCGGCGGCGCCAGGCACCGATCTGGGCGTGGTGGCCGGACAGCAGTTCGGCCGGCACCTTCTGCCCCTGCCATTCCTCGGGCCGGGTGTAGTGCGGGCAATCGAGCAGGCCGTCGAGCGCGGGGTTGAAGCTGTCTTCCTGGTGGCTGCCGGCGTCGTTCAGCACGCCGGGCTGCAGGCGCGCCACCGCATCGAGCAGTGCCATGGCCGCCAGTTCGCCGCCCGAGAGCACGAAATCGCCCAGGCTCAGTTGCACGTCGACGTGCGTGTCGATGAAGCGCTGGTCGATCCCCTCGTAGCGGCCGCACAGCAGGATGGCACCGGCACTCGCCGACCAGCGCTCGACGCCGGCGTGATCCAGCCTCTCGCCGATCGGCGAGAAGAGAACCACGGGAGCGGCATCCGATCGCTCGGCCTTGAGCGCCGCGAGGCAGCGGGCCAGCGGCTCGGCCATCATCACCATGCCGGGGCCGCCGCCGAAAGGACGGTCGTCGACGCGCCGGTAATTGCCCTGCGCGAAATCGCGCAGGTTCCACAGGCGCACGTCGACCAGCCGGCCCTCGTACGCGCGGCGCGTCACGCCCGCCGCGAGGAAAGGCGCGAACAGTTCCGGAAACAGGGTGACGACGTCGAAGCGCATGTCGGTTCGCGTTCAGCGCGCCCGGACCGCAAGCCCGCCGCCTCGCCGGCGGGTCACCCATGCTTCGACCGTGTACCAGGAAGCAGCGGCTAATGCGAGGCTGAGGGGGCCGCCGACCAGGAGCACGTCGTCCCAGCGATAGCGGCAGTCCTCGCGCAGGTAGTAGAAGACGGGATAGTGCCACAGGTACAGGCCGTACGAGAGCTTGCCCAACCAGACCAGCAAGGGCCGCGAGAGCATCTGCGCCAGTTGCGAGGAACGGTCCCGCACCGCGAACAGCGCGGCAGCGGTGGCGACTTCCACCAGGCTCATGCCCCACGTCATCACCGAGAAGTCCTGCCACTGGAAGCGCAGGCACAGCATCGCCGCCGCCGGCAGCCAAAGCGTCCAGGGCTGCAGGCTGCGCAGCCCCAGTCGCCAGCGCGCATCGCGCAGCGCCGCTGCGAGCCACGCCCCCAGCATCAGGCCCGACAGGCGCGTGTCGGTCGGGTAGTAGACCTCCTGCCAACCATGTCCCAGCACCAGCCAGAACCACCGCAGCACGGTGGCGAGCAGCCAGCCGACGGCCAGCACCGCCGGCAGGGAAGCCCCCTTCCAGCGCCGGAATGCGCCCCAGAGCAGCAAGGGCCACAGCAGGTAGAAATGCATTTCCACCGCCAGCGACCACGTGTGGCTGACGAAGCGCGGCATCCCCCACCAGGCGACGCCGTAGTCGGATAGATAGACAGCCGCGAGAGCCGCCTGGCTGCCGTGGTCCCGCACCTCGGGCCAGAGCCGGGGCGCCACCAGCACGTAGACAGCGAGCATCGTCAGCAAGGGCGGCGTCAGCCGCAGCAGGCGCCGCCGCCAGAACGCCGCCAGCTCGATGCGTCCGAAGACCGCCAGTTCCGCGAGCAGCAGCGATGTGATCAGGTAGCCGCTCAGGACGAAGAAGACGTCGACGCCGAGAAATCCGCCCGAGGCCAGCGGGGCTCGCGCGTGGAACAGCATCACGGCCAGGATGGCCACGGCGCGCAGGCCGTCCAGCGCTGGGTTGTACTTCATTGCGCGCGATGCTGCCGAAGAAGGCAGACCCTGTCGAGTCTGCTGTTGCACGGCTGCTAATAGTCCGCTTGCCAGTCGACGTTGATGCGGCGCCCGGGCAGGTCCACGCCATCGACATAGGCAGCCACGAAGGGCAGCATGCGTTCGAGCGTCTTGCCGCCCTCTTCGTATTCGAGCACCAGCACGGAATGCGGCCCGGTGGCCATCAGTTCCTTCACGCGCCCCAGGTGCACGCCTTCGCGATTGAAGACGTCGAGTCCCAGCAGGTCAACCCAGTAGAACTCGTCCTCCTGCGCCGTCGGGAAGGAGGAACGCGGAATGAACACGCGGGCGCCGCGCAATGCCTCGGCCCCACTGCGGTCTTCCACGCCATCGGCGCGGGCGACCACGGTGTCGGAATGCTCCTTGATCTCGCGCACCCGCAGCAGCACCGTGCCGGTGAAGGCTTGCGGGCCTCGCTCGGAAGCTTGCAGGTACCAGCGGGTCGAAGAGAACAGCGCCTGCGGGTCGGCGCTGTGGGGGAGGACCTTGAACCAGCCCTTGATCCCCCAGGCATCGGCGATGCGCCCGACTTCGATGGCGTCCGCGGGCAGTTCCGCGGGCTCGATCTGCGCCGGCAGCGTGGCTGCCGGGCGGCCGGGTGCGGCCATGGCGCCTTAAGCCTGTGCCGGGGCGGCTTCAGCGGCCGCCGGAGCAGCCTGGCCGGCCGCATCCTTGAGCAGGCGTTCGACCGTGGGCGAAGCCTGCGCGCCGACGCCGCGCCAGTAGGTCAGGCGGTCCTGCGCCACGCGCATCTTTTCCTCGCCATCCTTGGCCAGGGGGTTGTAGAAACCCAGGCGCTCGATGAAGCGGCCGTCACGGCGCACGCGCTTGTCGGCGACGACGATGTTGTAGAACGGGCGGGACTTGGCGCCGCCGCGGGAGAGTCGAATGACGACCATGATTTATCCTTCGGGTGGATGCAAGGGTTTCGCTACGAAACCAGCAATTGATTCCTGCGACGTTGAGACACGCGACTAGGCCACCCGGCCAGCGACACGCCGCAAAGCCGACGATTATAACTTCCTTCCACCCAATGCTCATTCTGCGGCCCAGTACCGACGGGGATCTCCCCGCCATCACTGCCATTTACGCCCATCATGTGTCCCACGGCACGGGCACTTTCGAGACCGTGTCACCGAGCGAGGCCGACATGGCGGCACGCCGCGCCGACGTGCTCGCCAAGGACCTGCCCTACCTCGTGGCCGATCTCGACGGCCGCGTGCTGGGCTTCGCCTACTGCCAGTGGTTCAAGCCGCGCCCGGCCTACCGCTACTCGGCCGAGGACTCGATCTACCTCGACCCCGACGCAGCGGGGCAGCGCATCGGCAACAAGCTGCTGTCCGAACTCGTGCGGCACGCCCATGCCGCGGGCGTGCGCAAGCTGATCGCCGTGATCGGCGACTCGGGCAACGTGCGTTCGATCGGCGTGCACCGGGCCGTGGGCTTTCGCCACGTGGGCACCATCGAGGCCTGCGGCTGGAAGTTCGGCCGCTGGCTCGACATCGTGCTGATGGAAAAATCGATCGGCGAAGGCAGCCGCACCCCGCCGGAGGCCGCATGAAGAACAAGACCCTGGCCGCCTGGCTGGCCTTCCTCGGCGGCCCCATCGGCCTGCACCGTTTCTACCTGCACGGCGTGCGCGACCTCCTGGGCTGGCTGCTGCCGCTCCCCACGGTGATGGGCGTCTACGGCGTGCTGCGCATGCGCGACCTGGGGCAGGACGATGTCTTGAGCTGGCTGCTGGTGCCGCTGCTCGGGTTCACCTTCGCCGCCTGCTGCCTCACGGCGATCGTCTATGGCCTGAAGAAGCCGGAGGACTGGAACGCCCGCTTCAATCCGAAGGCCGACCCCGAAGCCGCGGCCGGCCAGACCCGCTGGGCGACCGTCTGGGCGATCGCGCTGGCCCTGATGGTCGGCGCCACCGTCCTCATGACCAGCATCGCGATCAGCTTCCAGGCGTACTTCGAGAACCAGGTGGAGGAAGGGCGGGCGATTTCGCAGTAAGGGCCGTCGAATGCGGACAACCGGACGCAGAAGGCGCAGAAACTTCGCAGAAGTCGCAGAAGAGAAAGATCAAGATTTTCTTGAATTCCTTTTGCGACTTCTGCGTAACTTCCGCGCCTTCTGCGTCCGGTGGCTGGAAGTTCAGAACAGCTTCAAGCTCACCCAATAGGCAATCGCCGCCACGAACGCGCTCGCCGGGATCGTGAAGATCCACGCCCAGACGATGTTGCCGGCCACGCCCCAGCGCACGGCGCTCATGCGCTGCGTGGAGCCCACGCCGACGATCGCGCCAGTGATCGTGTGGGTGGTCGACACCGGGATGCCCAGCGCGGTCGCGAGGAACAGCGTCAGCGCGCCGCCGGTCTCGGCGCAGAAGCCACCCACCGGCTTGAGCTTGGTGATCTTCTGGCCCATGGTCTTGACGATGCGCCAGCCGCCGAACATGGTGCCCAGGCCCATGGCGGTGTAGCAGCAGATGATCACCCAGGCCGGCGGCATCGCCGCGCTCTGCGCCACGTGGCCCGTGCCGATCAGCAGCATCCAGATGATGCCGATGGTCTTCTGCGAATCGTTGCCGCCGTGGCCCAGGCTGTAGGCGCCGGCGGAAATCAGCTGCAGCCGGCGGAACCACTTGTCGACCTTGCTGGGGCGCGTGGACCGGCAGATGTTGGCGACGATCACCATCATCAGCGAACCGAGCACGAAGCCGAGCACCGGCGAGACGAAGATGAAGATCACCGTCTTCCAGATGCCTTCGGCCACCAGCGCGCTGGCGCCGGCCTTGGCGATCACGGCGCCGCAGATGCCGCCGATCAGCGCGTGCGAGGAACTGCTCGGGATGCCGTACCACCAGGTGATGAAGTTCCAGGCGATGGCTCCCATCAGGGCACCGAACACCACGTGCACGTTGACCACCCCGGGCTCGACCACCCCCTTGCCGATCGTGGCGGCCACGCTCAGGTGGAAGACGAACAGCGCGACGACGTTGAAGAAGGCGGCAAACACCACGGCCTGCGCTGGCTTGAGCACGCCGGTGGAAACGACGGTGGCGATCGAGTTGGCGGCATCGTGGAAGCCGTTCATGAAGTCGAACACCAGGGCGATCGCCACCAGCAGGACGACGACCCACAGGGCCGCTTGCGTTGAGCTCATGCCGACCTCAGGAGTTCTCGAGGACGATGCCCTCGACGACGTTGGCCACGTCCTCGCACTTGTCGGTGATGGTCTCCAGCAGCTCGTAGATCGCCTTGAGCTTGAGCACTTCGCGCACGTCCGGCTCTTCGCGGAACAGCTTGCTAAGCGCCGAGCGCATCACGCGGTCGGCGTCGGACTCGAGCTTGTCGATTTCCTCGCAGGTCTTCAGGGCCGCGGTGGCGCAGTTAGGATCCGACAGGCGCGACAGCAGGCTCACCGCCTCCTTCACCCGCTCGCAGCAGCGCACGCTCAGGTCGGTCAGGCGCGTGATCTCCTCGGTCATGTGCCGCACGTCGTACAGCGCCATGGTCTCGGCCGAATCCTGGATCAGGTCGGCCACGTCGTCCATGGTGTTGATCAGCGTGTGGATCTGCTCGCGGTCGATCGGGGTGATGAAGGTCGAGTGGATCAACCGGTTCACCTCGTGCGTCACCTTGTCCGCCGCGCGCTCGGCGTGGTCGACCTCGCGGTTGTACTGCTCGCGCAGATTGATGTCGTTGTAGTTCGCGACCAGGTTGGAGAAGGCGTGGGCGCCTTCCACCATGCGCTCGGCATGCTGGTTGAACATTTCGAAGAAGTTGCCTTCTTTTGGGAGCAGTTTCTTGAAGAGCATGGGGGAGGAGCGCGCCGGAGGATGTCGTTATGCAAACCGCAGGCAGTTTACCTGCGGGGTCGCCTTGCCCATTGCGGAATATGAAATACAGCACGCCCTACCGATTCTCCGAAGGCCTGGTCTTCGTCGACGAACACCTGCTGGTGATGGACAAGCCCTCGGGCCTGCTGGCCGTGCCTGGCCGCGGCGAGGACAAGCAGGACTGTCTTTCCGCGCGTGCCCAGCGCCTGTGGCCCGACGCGCTGATCGTGCACCGGCTGGACATGGCCACCTCGGGCCTGGTCCTCATGGGCCGCGGCCTGCACATGCAGCGCGTGCTGAGCCGCGCCTTTGCCGACCGCGCCGTGGCCAAGCGCTACGAGGCAGTCGTCGCCGGCACGATCCCCGGGGATGAAGGCATGATCGACCTCCCCGTTGGCCGTGACTGGCCGAATCGCCCGCAGCAGAAGGTCGACCCCGAGCAGGGCCGGCCCAGCGTGACCCACTGGCGCGTGCTGGAGCGCGGCGACGACAGCACGCGGCTGGCGCTGGAGCCGGTGACCGGCCGCACCCACCAGTTGCGCGTGCACCTGCAGGCGATCGGCCATCCGATCCTGGGGGATGCGCTCTATGCGCCGACCACGGTGCGCGAGCGCTCAGACCGGTTGGCGCTGCACGCGACGGGCCTGGCATTGGCGCATCCGGCAAGCGGCGAGCCACTGGTTTTCGCCAGCGCCGCGCCGTTCTAGCAACTTGCGTACGATGCGCGCATGACCCAGCGACACCTCACCATCCTCACCGGCGCCTCGCGCGGCATGGGCCTCGCCATGGCGCGGCAGCTGCTGGCCAGTGGCCACGACCTCCTGTGCCTCTCGCGCAAGACCAGCGACGAACTCGCGGCCCAGGCCACGCAGGCCGGCCGCAGCTGCGAGCAGTGGCCGCAGGACCTGGCCCGCGCCGACACGGCCGCAGCGCGGCTCGAAGCCTGGCTGAAGCCGCAGGACAGCGGTGAGCTGGCGTCGGTCACCCTGATCAACAACGCCGGCATGATTCCGCGCATCGCGCCGGTCGAAGCCATTGCGGCCGCCGACCTGGCCGAGGCCATGCGGGTGGACCTGGAAGCGCCGATGCTGCTGACGGCGGCCTTCCTGCGCGCGACGGCCGCCTGGGCGATGCCGCGGCGCATCCTCAACATCTCCTCGGGCCTGGGCCGGCGCGCCATGGCATCGCAGGCGGTCTATTGCGCAGCGAAAGCCGGCATGGACCACTTCACCCGCTGCGTGGCACTGGAGCAGGAGCAACTGCCGCACGGCGCGCGCATCTGCTCGCTGGCCCCGGGCGTGATCGATACCGACATGCAGGTGCAGCTGCGCGGGGCGGATGCCTCGCAGTTCCCCGACCGCGGCAACTTCGTGGGCCTGAAGGAGAAGGGCATGCTGGCGTCGCCGCAGGAGGCCGCGGCGCGCATCATCGCCTTCCTGCAGCGGGAAGACTTCGGGCGCAATCCGGTGGCCGACGTGCGCGATTGAAGCGCGGCTTCTCGCAGGCTGGGCTGCCGACAGGCACCCCAGCGCTGCGCCGGGAAAGCTGGGGTTCGCTGACGCGAAGCCCAGCCTACGACATCAATCGCCCTGGAATCCTTCGGCCCGCGCCGTCAGTACCAGCGTATCCCGATACCCCGCCTGCGCCACCGGCTGGATCGGGGTGGATTCGTGGATCACGCGGGCGTCGTCCAGCAGCAGCAGGCTCCAGGGCTCGGTCAGCGTGAAGCGCTGGCCGGCCGGGCCGTCGGACTGGAAGACGCGGGTCTCACCGCCCTTGATGCCCTCGCGCGCGATCAGGAACACCGCCACCAGGTCGACGCCATCGCGATGCGCGCCCTCGGGCGTCGGCCGACCGATGCCGCCTTCGGTGTCGATGCGGAACTGGTGCGCCTCCAGGAACCACGGCTGCGGCCCGCGCACATCGCTGGCCACCTGCGCCATCGCTGCAAGAAGCCGGGTCCATGCCGGTTGCGCGACGAGGCCCGCTTCCATGGGCTCGAACCAGCGCTGCATGCCGCCATGCAGCGCGTTGTATTCCACGGGCTGCCAGTGGGCGCGATGCGGTGCCAGCGCCACGCCGCTGTCTCGCGCGACGAAGCAGGAGTGGCGCCGCCGCCGATAGCGGCCGCCGTCCTTGAGGTACTGGTCCGGGGGCAGCGCGCCCCACGTGGTGCGCAGCGCCATCAGCTCTTCGAGGCTGCAGCCGCTCCATTGCGCCACGCCTTGCGGACTGAGCACCGCATAGCCCTGCTGGCGCAGCAGGGCGGTGAGTTGATCGGGATAGGTATAGGCAGGCCGCAGGAGCATGCCGCGAGCTTAACGAATCGCGCTGCCCCTCATTGCGTCACCGTCACGCCCTTCCAGAACGCCACCCGGTCCTTCACCATCTCGGCCTCCGGCTTGGGATCGGGGTAGTACCAGACTGCTTCCGGGTTCAACTCGCCGTTCACCATCAGCGAGTAGTAGCTGGCCTGCCCTTTCCACGGACAGCTCGTGCGGTGGTTGCTGAAGGTGACGTACTCGCGCTTGAGCGCGCTGGCGGGGAAGTAGTGGTTGCCTTCCACGACCACCGTGTCGTCGCTCTCCGCCACGGTCACGCCCTTCCATATGGCTTTCATGCGGATCTCCTTTCAGGGCGCGTGCAGCCAGTGCACGCTGAACAGGCGCGCGGGATCGGTCCACACCGGCCCCGGACGGAAGCCGGCGCGCCGCGCCAGCGCGCGCAGGCCCTCGATGGTGAACTTGTACGAGTTCTCGGTCTGCAGGCTCTCGCCTTCGTCGAGCGAAAAGCGCTGGCCGGCAAACGCGACCTCCTGCCGCACCCGGCTCAGCAGGTGCATCTCGATGCGTTGCCGCGGCGCGTTATAGCAAGCGTAGTGGGCGAACTGCGGCAGCACGAAGTTGGCGCCCAGCTCGCGGTTGGCGCGCGCCAGCAAGTTCAGGTTGAAGGCCGCGGTCACGCCTTGCGCGTCGTTGTACGCGGCGTGCAGCACCTGCGGATCCTTGACCAGGTCGGCGCCCAGCAGCAGCGCGCCGCCGCGCAGCATTTCGGCCGCGCGCTGCAGAAAGACCAGCGCTTCTTCGGGCGTGAAGTTCCCGATGGTGGAGCCGGGAAAGAAGCCGATGCGCTGGCCCGTGCCGCGCGCCGGCGGCAGCTGCAGCGCCTGCGTGTAGTCGGCCACGACGGGTTGCACGTCGAGCCCCGCGAATTCGCCGCGCAGGATGCCGGCGGCGTCGCGCAGATGCTCGCCCGAGATGTCGATCGGCAGGTAGCGCGCCGGCGCCTTGAAGGCCTGCAGCAGCAGCCGCACCTTGCGCAGCGAGCCGGCGCCGAATTCGACGATCTCCGCCCCGCGCCCGGCCAGCGCCGCGATCTCTCCCGCGCGGTCCTGCAGGATCTGCAGTTCGCTGCGCGTGGGGTAGTACTCGGGCAGCTCGCAGATGCGGTCGAACAGCCGCGAGCCCTCGATGTCGTAGAAGTACTTGGGTGAGATGCTGTGCGGGCGGGTCGCCAGACCAGCGATGAGGTCGCGGGCGAATTCGCTCAGCATGCACCGTCCTTGGCAAGCCGCAGCCCGCTGAATTGCCAGCGCGCCGCCGGCGCAAAGAAGTTGCGGTAGCTCGCGCGCGCATGGCCGGGCGCGGTGGCGAGGCTGCTGCCGCGCAGCACGACCTGGCCCACCATGAACTTGCCGTTGTATTCCGCGACGGCGCCGCTCCACGGCCGATAGCCAGGGTAGGGGTCGTACGAGGAGCGCGTCCACTGCCAGGCGTGGCCATTCATCTGGCGGATGCCGGGCAGCTCGCAGGCCGCCTCCCATTCCGCCTCGGTCGGCAGCCGCGCGCCGGCCCATTCCGCATACGCCGCTGCCTCGTAAAAACTCAGGTGCAGCACCGGCGCGTGAACATCCAGCGGCCGCACGCCGTCGAGGCCGAAGACCTGCCACTGCGACGAGGGGGCGCGCGGGTCGTCCGGCGCCAGCCAGTAGGACGGCGCCTGCCACTGCTGCGCCTGCGCCAGGGCCCAGCCATCGGACAGCCACAGCGCCGGCCTGCGATAGCCGCCATCGGCGATGAAGTCGGCGTACTCGCCGCAGGTCACCAGCCGGTCGGCGATGCGATACGGCTGCAGCCAGGCGGTGTGCCGCGGCCCTTCGTTGTCGAAGGCAAAACCCTCGCCCGCATGGCCGATGCGCACCGGCCCGGCCGGCCCGGCCAACCACTCGAGCGCGGGCGTGGCGGTGGCCAGCCGCAGCGCGGGCGCATCCACCGGCTCGTACGCGGGCAGCAACGGATTGCACGACAGCGCATGGAGGATGTCGGTGAGGATCAGCTCCTGGTGCTGCTGCTCATGCTGCACGCCCAGCTCGATGAGGGGCTGCGCGGCGCGCCACGTGTCGCCGTCGGCCTGCGTCATCAGCTGCTCCATGCCGGCCTCCACGTGCGCGCGGTAGCGATGCACGGAGGCCAGCAGCGGACGCGTCAAGAGGCCGCGCTGCGGCCGCGGATGGCGCGTCCCGAGCGACTCGTAGTAGGAGTTGAACAGGTGGTGCCAGCGCGGCTCGAACACCTGGTAGTCGGGCGCATGCGCCGCCAGCACGACGGCCTCGAAGAACCAGCTCGTGTGCGCGAGGTGCCACTTGGTGGGACTGGCCTCGGGCATCGACTGCACGCACTGGTCTTCGGGCGACAGCGGCGCGGCGAGGGCGACGGTGCGCGCGCGCACGGCCGCGAAGCGCT
Source organism: Ramlibacter sp. (assembly GCF_028291745.1). Taxonomy (GTDB): domain Bacteria; phylum Pseudomonadota; class Gammaproteobacteria; order Burkholderiales; family Burkholderiaceae_C; genus Ramlibacter. The sequence goes on from NZ_JAQGNQ010000056.1 coordinate 154,275, forward strand.
CGGCCAGAGCCTGCCGGCTGGCGCCCGCCGGCATGACGGGCCCCGCGGCAATGGGATTCGAGGACATGGATCCGGCCTCCTGGTGTGCAGCGCGTCTGCTGCCGCAGCGCCGCCGGTTGAGTGGATTCCCTGCCGGATCATTACAGCACGGCGGGGAAATTCGCGGGCCCGTGGGGCCGCGGGGCTTCAGTCGTGCTGGTGCAGGGCCACTTGCTCGCGCAACAGCCGCCAATGCCCCCAGCGACTGGGGCTGTCGTCGACGCGCACGAACAGCACGGGCTCTTCGCACGCCGACCACTTGGCGCAGTTCTGGCTCCACTTGCGCACCTGCCCCGGCGGAACGTACAGGTAGACGGCTTGCGCATGAACAGGCGCGCTGCCATCGGCGACCAGGGGATGGGGAAAGATCACCGGCGGCGCGACCTTGCCCTTGATCACGATGCGTCCATAGACGCCGGGGCGCAGCGGGCCGCCGGTCGTGGCATTGCGCCAGTCCTCCGGCTCCCGCGCGGCCACGGCCGTGGCAGCCAAGCCGCCAAGCAGCAGGGCTGCGGCGGCGAACACGGACCTGGACGGGAATGACTTTGCGCTCGTTGTCATGACAGCTCCCTTGGAACTGCCGTGTTCTACCCAAGCGCTGCAGTAGCCCCGTGTAGGCGGCCGTGCGCGGCTGCACAAGGCGGCGTCCGACGTCGAGTCGAAGAAGTCCTACAGAACAATTTGCAAGGCCAGTACTAACTTGCCCGCACGCTCAGGCCCCGTATCGTTCGCGCGCCAAGGCCGCGCCCTTGCCGAGTGCCTCGAGCTTGCGCAGCGCAATGCCACGGTCCATGGGTGCCAGGCCGCAGTTGGTGCAAGGAAAGAGGCGGTCGCGGGCCACGAACTGCAGGGCACGGCCTATGGTTTCGGCCACCTGTTCCGGCGTTTCCACCTCGGGGCTGGCAACGTCGATCACGCCGACCATCACGTCCTTGCCCGCCAGCAAGGCCATCAGGTGGGGCGGCACGTGCGAGTGATAGCACTCGAGGCTCACCTGGTCGATGCGGCTGGCCGCAAGCGCGGGAAACACCTGCTCGTACTGGCGCCATTCCTCGCCCAACGTCTTCTTCCAGTTGTTGTTGGCGTCGATGCCGTAGCCGTAGCAGATGTGGACGGCCGTGGTGCAGGTCAGCCCCTCGGCCGCGCGTTCGAGCGCGCGCACGCCCCAATCGGCTGCGTCGCTCATGTAGACGTTGAAGGCCGGCTCGTCGAACTGGATGACGTCGACGCCGTCCGCCTGCAGCGCCCGCGCCTCCTGGTTCAGCAGTTCGGCAAAGGCAAAAGCCATCTTCACGCGGTCGCCGTAGTAGCGATCGGCCACCGTATCGACGATGGTCATCGGCCCCGGCAGCGTGAACTTCAGCTTCTTCTTCGTGTGCGCGCGGGCCAGCCGCGCCTCGAAGGCATGCACCCGCCCTTTCAGCCGCAGCGGCGCCACGACCTGCGGCACCATCGCCTTGTAGCGGTCGTTGCGGATGCCGATCTCCACCTGGTGCGCGAAGTCGATGCCATCGACCTGCTCGAGGAAGCCGTGCACGAAGTGCTGGCGCGACTGCTCGCCATCGGTGATCACGTCGAGACCGGCGTCTTCCTGGACCTTGATCCAGAGCAGCGTGGCGTCGGCCTTGGCCTGCTGCAGCGCCTGGCCCTGGGCCCGCCACTGCGGCCAGAGCTTGTTGGTTTCGGCCAGCCACTCCGGCTTGGGCAGGCTGCCGGCGATCGTCGTTGGGAACATGCAGTGGTCTCCTGGGCCGTTGATTACTTCGGTGCACCTATGATCGTGGCACCTTACCGCAAAAGCCCAGCCCCACGCACCCATGCGCACCCTGCCCGATCCGGAGAAAGCCAAGCCCTGTGTCCTCGTGATCGACGACGACGAAGCGGTCGCCTGGGCCATTGCCGGCCGCCTGGGCCCCGACTTCCACGTGGTCGGTTTGAGCGACCCCGCCCAGGCCGTGGAGACGGCTCGCACGGAATTGCCCGGCGTGATCCTGTGCGACATCAACATGCCGGGCCTGCAGGGCGACGAGGTCGCATTTGCGCTGTCGCAGGACGCGCGCACGGCCGGCGTGCCCCTGCTCTACCTGACGGCGCTGGTCGGCCCCGAGGAAGCGCCCGACCTGGAAGGCGTGTTCGGCGAGTACCCCACCTTGTCCAAGAGCGCCAGCACCGAGGAATTGCGGGCAGCGGTGACGATCGCGCTGGGCTTGGCGCGGGACTAAGGTTGTAGTTGTCGCAGGCCGGATGTCCGCCTTGGACTTGCGTCCCCAACGCGAGTCTTACCTGGCTTCGCGCATTGCCTGCGCCAGCAATTCATACGACCGGCGCTGCGCCAGCGGATCCCAGGTCCAGGTGATGACGACGACCTCGTCGATCTGCAGTTCTTCGGCGAGCGCGCGCAGCCGCGCAAGCACCTGAGGGCCCGTGCCCACGATCGCCTTGCGCCGCAGCGTCTGCCGGTAGGCCTCCTCGCCCGCCGTGTACTCGCGTGCGGCCTCCTGCGGCGGCAGCAGCGGGCCGAAGCGGCCGATCTGACGGTCGACGCGGGCGCGCTCGCGGCTGGCGAACAGGTGCCACGCTTGCTCCTCGGTGTCCGCGGCGAGGGCCCAGACGCAGATGTTGGCCTGCGGCTTGTCGATCACGCCCGGCTTGAACATGTGCCGGTACAGTTCCAGCCCCTCGGCAGCACCCTCGCCTTCGGTGATGAAGTACGCGAAGGAATACGGCAGGCCGAAGTGCCCGGCCAACTGCGCCCCATAGCCCGAGCTGCCCAGCATCCACAGCTGCGGCTCGGTGCTGCCGCGCGGATAGGCCGACACGCCGCGGCCGGGATGGCCCCCGGGCAGATCCTGGCCGCTCACCCAGGCGTGCAGATCGCGCACCTGCTGCGGGAAGTCGTCGGCCGCGCGGGCATTCGAATTGAGCAGCATCGCCGTGCGCTGGTCGCTGCCCGGCGCTCGGCCCACGCCCAGGTCGATGCGGCCCGGCGCCAGCGCATCCAGCACGCGAAACTGCTCGGCGACCTTGAAGGCCGAGTAGTGCGGGAGCATCACGCCGGCGCTGCCGATACGGATGCGCGAGGTGCGCACCGCCACGGCCGCCATCAGCACTTCCGGTGCGGTGCCGACGATGGTGGGCAGCGCATGGTGTTCGCTCAGCCAGAAGCGCTCGTAGCCGAGGCGCTCGCAGTGCTCCGCCAGCGCGACGGTGTTGCTGATGGATTCGTCCTGCGGGCGACCCGCGCAGGCAACGGACTGGTCGAGGACGGAAAGGCGCAGGGCAGCGGTCATGCCGCCATTGTCTGCGTCAGGCGAGGTGCTCGTTCCACTCGTGGAAAGTGCAGCGGCCCACCACGCCATTGAGCATGAAGGGGTCGTCGCGGGCGAACTCCTCGGCAGCGGCGCGGGATGTGAAGACGCCCAGCGCGCCCACCGGCGGCACGCCGTAGGGGCCGGCCATCAGCATCACGCCGCGGCCATGGAACTCGCGCACGCGGGCCAGGTGATTGGCCATGTGGACGGGCACCCGCTTCAGGCCGTCCTCGGCCAGTTCGTAGAACATCAGGACTTTCATCGGCTGGCTCTCCTTGGCTTGGCGACAGGGTAACGCGGCCTCACGCCTGGGCGGTGCGCAACTCGCGTACGCCCTTGCCCAGGCGCCGGCGCAGCAGCGTCCCCAGCGTGAGGCCGTCGGCATAGCCGACCTGCTCGGCAATGCGATCGAGGTTTTGCGGGCTCGTCTTCAGCAGGTGCACGGCGCGCTCCACGCGCAGGTCCTGGAAGTACGACAGCGGCGACTTGCCCAGCACCACGTTCATGCGCCGCGCCAGCGTGCGCTTGCTGGTGGCCAGCGCGCTGGCCGCGTCGTTCAGCGAAAACCCCTGGTCCAGGCGGCCACGCGCCCACGCCTCGAAGCGTTCCACCAGCGGATCGGTATGCGCGAGGTGATCGGGAATCGCGTACGCCGACTGCGAAGGGCGCGGGTCGACCACGAGGTAGCGCGCGGTCAGCGCCGCCAGCTCGGGGCTGGCCTGTCGCACGAGCGCCAGCGCCAGGTCGATGTGGCTGAGCGCAGCGCCCGAGGTGAGGAAGCCCCCCGAGTGCACCAGCATGCGCGAGTCCTCCAGCCGCACCTCGGGATAGCGCTGGCGGAACAGGGGCGCGAGCCACCAGGTGGTGGTGGCGTGCTGGCCAGCGAGCAGCCCCGACTCGGCGACCACGAAGGTGCCGATGCAGGCGGCCGCGATGCGCGCGCCGCCGGCATGCCACTGGCGCAGCGCGGCGGTGGCGTCACGGACGTCGGGCCGGTCCAGGGCGGCCACCAGCGGACCGGGCATCTTGGTGCCGATGGCAGGCACGACGATCCAGTCCGGCGACTTCAGTTGCCCGGCGGGCACCACCGGCACCGTCAGGCCGAGCGCGGTCTTCACCCGCCGGCGCAAGCCGACCAGGCGCGCGTCGAAATGCAGCGAGGCGAGGCCCTGCATCTCGGCCAGTTCGTTGGCGGTGGCGAAGGCATCCATCACCGCCGCCAGCCCGGTATCGAAGGCACCGTCGAGCGCCAGAACGGAGATTTGCATATTGGCAGGATCGCTATGGAACCAGTCCATTCTGACCATTCCAGGCGCGTCTTGCCAGGCCTACAGTGCGCATCGGTCTGCCGCTTTGGCGGGTCCACCCAGGAGAGCCTCATCATGATCACGCACGCCCTGTTCGCCCGTCTCGAAGCCAAGCCCGGCAAGGAGGAAGCGGTCGCCGGCTTCCTGCAGGCCGGCCTGCAGATGGCGCGCGACGAACGCACCACCCCGATCTGGTTCGCGCTGCGCTTGTCGCCCAGCACCTTCGGCATCTTCGACGCCTTCGAGAACCAGCAAGGGGTGGACGCGCACCTGAACGGACCGATCGCGCAGGCGCTGATGGCCAAGGCCGACGAGCTGTTCTCCAAGCCGCCGTCCATCGAGCGCATCGACGTGCTCGGGCTGAAGAACGTCGGCTCGTCCTGAGGCCGGCAAGCTCGCCGGCATGGCCATCCGCATCGTCCGCCTCGGCACCCCGCGCGCACCCGGCGAGGGCCTGCGGCTGGGCACGGTGCGGCGGCCGCCGCGCGGGGTGCCCAAAGAGGAATTCGCGGCGCGCGACTTCTACGACGTGTGGCTGCCCAACCTCGCACCCAGTGCGGAGCTGATGACGCACGGGCGCGCCGCCGCCGACGACCAGCAGTGGGCCGCCTTCCGCCGCAAGTTCCAGGCGGAGATGAAGCGGCCCGAGGCGAGCCATGTGCTCGATACGCTGGCGGCGCTGTCGCACCAGACGGCGTTCTCGCTCGGATGTTATTGCGAGGAGGAGCAGCACTGCCACCGGTCGGTGTTGCGGCAGTTGCTGGTGGAGCGCGGCGCGGAGATTTCGTGAAGGTCATTGCGGCCGCGAGGGATGTCATTGCGGAGCGCGGAGGATGTCATTGCGGAGCGCGGAGGATGCCATTGCGGGGCGCGGAGGATGTCATTGCGGGCTTGACCCGCAATCCACGCGGCAATCGATCACAGGCCGTCGTGGATCCCGGGTCAAGCCCGGGATGACATCCAACGGGCGCGGGATGACATCCGAGGGTCCCGCTACAAGCGATTGTGAATCGCCGTCGCCGCGATCGCCGCGTGCCCTGCCGCCACGCTGATCTGGTTCAGGTCGACCGCCACGTCGCCCGCGACATACAGGCCGGGCACCGTCGTCTCCTGGTGCGCGTCCACCTCCAGCTGGCCGTTCTCGCGGGCGCGGGCACCCAGCGCCGTCGCCAGCTCACACACATGCCGCAGGCCCAGCGCGGGATACAGCGTGTCGAACTCCAGCACCTGGCCGTTCTGCAGCTCCACGCGCACGCCGCAGTTCTCCAATCCGCAGTCGATGCGACGCGGCGGGCTTTCGGCCAGGCGCACGCCGGCAGCGCGCAACTGCGCGAGCTGCGCCGGGTCGACCTCCTCGTGCGTCGCCATGGCGAGCCAGGTGACCTGGTTGTCGAAACCGGAGATGAAGAGCGACTCGCGCAGCCCGTGGCCGGATCGCCCAAGCACCGCGACCCGCTGGCCCTGCGTCTCGAAGCCGTCGCAGATCGGGCAGTAGCGCACCTGCCCGGCCAGCATGGCGTCGCGGATGCCATCGATCTCCGGTTCGACGTCGCACGCACCGGTGGCCAGGATCGCGAAGCGGGCCCGCCAGGCGCGCCCCTGCGCTTCGGCACGGAAGCTGCCGTCCTCCAGGCGCTGCAGGCTTTCCACCGTGGCCTGCTCGGTGGGTGTGCCGTACTTGCGCGCGTGCTCGCGCATGCGCGCCAGCAGTTCCGCGCCTTCGATGCCGTCCGGAAAGCCCGGCACGTTGCGCGTGCGCGGAATGCGTTGGAGGCGACTATGCCCGGCATCGACGATCAGGGCGCGCCGCTGGTAGCGCCCCAGGTACACGGCGGCCGTGAGGCCGGCGGCGCCGCCGCCGATGATCAGGCAATCGAGGAGTTCTTCGGGCATGCGGGAATCAGGGAGACCATGGGAGCTTCTTCGTGACCATCAGCCAGAAGATCAGCAGGAAGACGGCAAAGGCGGCGAGGCCCAGGCCGGTCCACCAGTGAAACATGCGGTCGTAGCCAACGGGCACGGGTGCGCCTCGCAGTTCCGCGTCAGCGGCGACCTTGTGCATCCGGATCTGCAGCACCACGACGGGCAGCCAGCAGGCGATCGCCACGGCGTACAGCGAGAGCGACCACGCCACCCAGGGAGTGCCCAGGGGCAGGCTGAGTTTGTTGACCAGGGCGATGCCGCTCACCGGCTGCAGGATGGCCGTCGGCGTGGTGAGCAGCCAGTCGGCCAGCACCACGTTGCGCGTGCTGCTGGCCACCCCCGCGATGTGCCGCCGCAGCGTCGCCGCGAACAGGTGGAAGGCCGAGCCGATGCCGGCGCCGAACAGAATCGTGGACGAGAGGATGTGCACCCACTTCAGCACCAGGTAGTCCATCAGCGTCGCCTCGGGGCTCGCGGCTCCAATGCCCAGAGCAAGCCGATCAGGGCCAGCAAGGGGATGTTCTTGGAGATCGGGCCATAAGGATGCAGCCAGTACTGGCGCAGGAACACCGTGATCAGCACCGTGTAGCCGGCGATCAGTGCCACTTGCGCGAGCCAGAGCCAGCGGCGCCAGCGGGCCGGCGCCGCCAGGGTCAGCACGCCGAACAGCAGGTCGAGCGCCGCCGCGCCATAGAGCGCGAAGGTCGCGATGCGCCCGTGCAGCCCCACGCCCGCCAGCAGCTCGTAGCTGCCCTGCACGGGGTACAGGCCGAAGGACACGATGGCCGTCCAGATCCAGAGGAACGCCAGGGCCGCGCGGAGCACCGGCGTCCAGAGATCCAGCACCGCCATGCGCCGCGTTGCTTCGCGCGTCTCCGGAGCGATGAAATTCTCCGGCGGCCGCGGCGCCCGCCCCAGCAGAGAGGGCAGCGCGTTGTGCTGCGTGGCGTTGCCCGCCAGCAGCATGTCCGCGGTCTCGCGATCGAGCATGCTCCCCGGCAGGTGCGCGGCGAGACTGGCACCGAGGCGGAACAGACTGGCCGGAAGCGGCAGCATGCGCAGGCGCCCTGCTTCACCCAGGCCGTGTCGCAACTGCGAGAGATAGGCAGCAAGCGCGATCGGCTGGGGGCCCGCGAAGACCAGCGTCTCGATCGCCGGCGGCGGTTGCTCCACGACGCGCACGATGCCGGCGACCAGGTCGGCGATGTGCACCGGCTGCACCTGCATGCGGCCGCCCTCGGGAAAGGGCAACAGCGGTGCCACCGCCAACTTGTTGAACAGGGCCGCGCTGGTGCCGCCGGGGCCGTACACCAGCGAGGGCTGGACCACCGCGCCCCGCAGCGGCAGGGTGCGCAGCACGTCGTCCGCCGCCCTCTTGCTCAGGTGATAGGCGGAGCGCGCGTCGCCATCGGCTCCGAGCGCCGAGACCTGCACCACGGTGCCGACCCCGGCTGCCGCGCAGGCGTGGAACAGCTCGCCGGGCGCATCGCTGTGCAGGCCGCGGAAGTTCTGCCCGCGCTGCTCGCGCAGGATGCCCACCGCATTGACGACGACGTCGATGTCCTTCAGCCGCGGCAGCCACCATTCGCGGCGCGGCACCATCGCGAAGTCCACCAGCAGCGTGTCGGTCGCGCCGGGCGGCGGATGGCGCAGCCCGCGCACGACGCGATGTCCCCGCTGCCGCAAGGCATGCGCGACAGCGTGGCCGATGAAGCCGGAAGCACCGGTGACAAGAACGCGCATGGCGGTGGCGGGCAAGGAGCCGCCAGTCTAGGGCCTGTTCGCGGCGGCGCGGGTCACTGGGCCGGTTACCCTTTGAGAAGCCGAGCCCCCGGCGCGCCGCGCCTTGCCTAGACTCGGCGCAATGAGCACCTGGAAACAAGCAATGCGCGAGGGCCTGGTCTCCGGCAGCCTCGCGAGCGTCTTCTCCGCCCTGTACCTGGCCTGGGCCGGGGCGCGCCGCGGCGTGCCGGCCGCCCCGGTCAACGCGGTGAGCCACTGGTTTTTCGGCGACCGTTCGCTGCGGCAGGACGCGCCCAGTCTCACCTACACGCTCACGGGCTATCTGACGCACCACGGCGCCTCGCTGTTCTGGGGAGTGCTGCATGCCAAGGCCTGGGGCACGCGGGCGATCGCGAAGCAGCCGCTGCCGGCCGCGGCCGGTGCGGTGGCCGCCGCCAGCGTCGCCTGCTTCGTCGATTACCAGCTCACGCCCAAGCGCCTGACGCCCGGCTTCGAGCATCGGCTGGCGCGGCCCGACATGACGGGGGTCTACGCGTGCTTTGCGCTGGGCTTGCTGGTGGGCAGCCTGGCCATGCGCAGCAGGCGCTAGGAGCCTGGGCGGCCGCCCAGGCTCCTAGCCTCGCTCACGCCACCGCGCGGTCCTTCGCCTCTTCCAGCACGCCGCTCACCGCATCGCCCAACTGGGCGATGTCGAAGGGCTTGCGCAGGATGCGCGGCTTGCCGGCCAGGCGCTCCACGGCCGCCATGTCGGCGTAGCCGGTGGCCAGGATCACGGGCAGGTTGCCCACCAGCTTGCGGGCCTCGGAGATCACCTCCGCGCCGGTCATGTCGGGCATCGCGTAGTCGACCACCAGCAGGTCGGGCTTCACCGCCGCAAGCTGCGCCAGCGCTTCGCTGCCGTTGGCGGCCTCGGTCACCTTGTAGCCGATCAAGCTGAGGCATTCGACGATCACCCGGCGCACATCGGGATCGTCCTCCACGACCAGGATGTGGCAGGCACCGGCCAGTGCGGGAACTTCCGGCTGCTGGCGCACGGCAGTCGCTTCCTCGCCCTCGGCATCGGCCTGCGGGAACAGCATCTCCACCGTCGTGCCCTGCCCCTCGGCGCTGCGGATGCGGGTGATGCCGGATGACTGCCGCGTGAAGCCGTACACCTGGCTCAGGCCCAGGCCGGTTCCCGTGCCCACCGGCTTCGTGGTGAAGAAGGGATCGAACACTTTCGGCAGGATGTTCGACGGGATGCCGGAGCCGCTGTCGGTGGCGCAGATCAGCACGTAGTCGCCCGGCTCGATGTCGGGGTCCTCATCGAGGTAGCGGGTGCCGGTGGCGATCTTCAGCTTGCCGCCCTCGGGCATCGCGTCGCGCGAGTTCACCGCGAGGTTGAGGATCGCCATCTCGAGCTGGCTCGGATCGAGCACCACGGCCGCGTCTTCCTCGCACAGGTCGAGTTCGACCTCGACGCCGGAACCCACCGAGATCTCCAGCAGGTCCTTCATGCCCAGGATCAACTGGTTGACGCGCGTCAGCTTGGGCAACAGCGACTGGCTGCGGGCAAACGACAGCAACTGGTTGGTCAGCCGCGCGCCCCGGCGCGCCGCGCTCTTGGCGCGCTCGACCACGGGCTTGACCTTCTCCTCCTTGGCATAGAGGGAGACCAGCTCGAGGTTCATGTTGACCACGTGCAGCAGGTTGTTGAAGTCGTGGGCAATGCCGCCGGTGAGCCGGCCGATCGCCTCCATCTTCTGCACCTGGGTCAGCGCCTGCTGCGCCCGCTCGCGCTCGTTGATCTCCTTCATCAGGCGGTCGTTGGCGCTGGCCAGCTCGCGCGTGCGCATCAGGATACGGTCTTCGAGTTCGCCGTTGAGGCCTTCGAGTTCGCTGCGCGTGCGCTTGAGTTCTTCCAGGTGCTCGCGGGCGGCGTACTGGCGCCGGCGCGCGCGCACGGCCGATTCGGCGGCGCTGGCCAGCGTCTCCGGATTGAGGGGCCGCTCCAGCAGCACCAGGTTGCCCAGGCTGTGCAGCGAGTGGAAATCGTTGTCAGCTCGCCGCCCCTCGCGCTTGGTCGCCAGCACCACGAAGGGAAAGTCGGACCAGGGCGGCTGCTGCTTGAGCCACGCGAGCAGGCGGTCATCCGACAGCAGTTGCGGCAGTGCCTCCTCGGTGAGGATCACGGCGGCCGCGCCTTGTTGCAACGCGGCGATCAGCTCGTCCTCGCCGGCGCACACCAGCGAGGGAATGCCTTGTCCGGACAGCACCGTCTGCACGACGTTGCCGTCACGCCCGCGGGGGGCATGGATCAGGACGCGCAGGTCCATCATCGCGCTCCAGCGGCGGAATCGCCCAGCAGGGGAAGCTTGCCGTGATAGGCCGTGACGCCGGCCAGCACGCCCTGGAAGTCGGTCAGTTCCGGCCCGACCTCTATCCCCTGCGGGCCCATGCGGAATTCGCGGATCGTCTGCTCGTGCCGGTTGGTGCGGCTCTTGACCATGGAAATCGCCTTGAGCAGCTTGCCGCGGGATTCGAAGAAGCGAAACAGCAGGATGGCATCGGCCAGGTAGCTCATGTCGATGTCCGACTCGATTTCCCCGAGCATGCCGTGCTGGCCCAGGATGAGGATGGTCACGATATTGCGGTGGTTCAGGTAGGTGAGCAACTCGTGCATCTGCAGCATCAGGTACTTGCCGCCCGGCATGGCGTGCAGGTAGGCATTGAGGCTGTCGATCACCACGATCATCGCCTGGTCGTCTTCGACCGCGTGGCGCACCATGTGGGCGAACTCGCCGGCCGATACTTCGGCCGGGTCGAGCGCAATCACGCGCAGCTGCCCGCTCTCGAGAAAGGGCGACATGTCGAGCCCCAGCGCCTTGCCGCGCACCACCAGCGTGGAGAGGCCTTCGTCGAACAGGTAATAGGCCGCGCGCTCGCCGCGCCGCAACGCGCTGATCACGCAGGTCAGCGCGGTGGTCGTCTTGCCGACGCCGGACGGCCCGCTGAACAGCGTATTGCTGCCACACGGCAGGCCACCCCCCATCAGGGCATCGAGTTCGGGCACGCCGGTGCTGACGATCTTGAACTCGGTGCGCAGGCGATGTTCGGCCGCCACCAGCCGGGGGAAGACCGAGAGGCCGCCGGTGTCGAGCGCGAAGTCATGATCGCCGCCGCGAAACTTGATGCCGCGCATCTTGTACACGCGCAGGCGGCGCCGCTCGGGGCCGTATTGGTCGGCCGACTGCTCCAGGCTCACCACGCCGTGGGCGATGCTGTGCAACTGCAAGTCGCTGTCGCGGCTGCTGCGGTCGTCCAGCAGCAGCACGGTGCAACCCTGGTCGCCGAAGAATTTCTTCAGTGCCAGCACCTGCCGGCGATAGCGCAGGGGATCCTGCGCCAGCAGGCGCATCTCCGAGAGGCTGTCGAACACCACCCGGTCCGGTTGCCCGCGCTCGACGGCCGCAATCACGCCGCGTACGGTTTCGCCCAGTTCGATCTGCGAGGGATGCAGGATGGATTGTTCCAGGTCCGGGCTGAGGCCTTCGCTGCTCACCAGCTCGAACAGCTCGATGCCCTCCAGGGACCAGCCGTGCGAAGCCGCGACGGTCCGCAGCTCGCTCGCGGTTTCCGAGAGCGTGACGTACAGGCCCTTCTCGCCCTGGCGCACGCCCTGCAGGAGGAACTGCAGGCCCAGCGTCGTCTTGCCGGCACCGGGATCGCCCTCGACGAGATACACGTGATTGGTGGGAAGGCCGCCGCCCAGGATGTCATCGAGCCCGGCGATGCCGGTCGATGCGCGTTCCTGTACGGGAAGATCGGGGGTCGAAGCGTTGCGTCTCATCCAGTGCGAGCAGCCGCGAGGACATGCGGCTGCGCTGCAATCCTATCTGCTGGGTGGCTGAGGGGGTGTAGGCGGGTTCCGACAAGTTCGAGCTCGCGCGCCCGACTCACGCCGGGGCTTCGGCTTCCTGCAAGGTCCGCCACATCACCTTGCCGCTGCCGCTCTTGGGAAGAGCGTCGGCAAACTGCACGATGCGCGGCACCTTGTAGACGGCCATGTTCTCGCGGCACCAGTCGACGATCTCCTGCTCGCCGACCTGGCCCTTGAAGGCCGCGCGCAGCACCACCACCGCCTTGACGGTCTCGCCGCGATAGGGATCGCGGGCCGAGATGACGCACGCCTCCTGGATCGCGGGGTGGCGGAACATCAGCGCCTCCACTTCGGCCGGCCAGACCTTGAAGCCGGACGCGTTGATCATCCGCTTGAGGCGATCGGTGAGAAAGAAATAGCCGTCCTGGTCCATGCGCCCGAGATCCCCGGTGCGGAAGAAGCGCTTGCCCGCGAAGGTGATGAAGGCCGCCTCGGTCGCTTCGGGCCGCTTCCAGTAGCCGTTGAAGACCATGGGTCCGTGGACGATGATCTCGCCCTGCTCGCCGGCGGGCAGTTCCTGCAAGGTCTCCGGGTCGACCACCCGCGCATCGCAGCTCACGAAGGGCACGCCGAGGCACTGCTGCTTGGGCGCATCGGGCGGGTTGCTGTGCGAGGGCGCCGCGGTCTCCGTGAGGCCGTAGCCCTCGGCGTACCTGAGGCCGAACTGCTCCAGCAGCCGCTGCGCCACGGCCTGCGGCATGGCCGCACCGCCGCCGCCGATGTAGGCCAGGCTGGAGAGGTCGTACTGCGCGAAGTTGGGGCTGCCCAGGAGGTCGATCACCATCGTCGGGATGTTGGTCCAGGTGGTGACCTTCCAGTTGGAGATCAGCCAGCCTGCGACGTCGCGGTCCCAGCGCGGCATCATCACCAGCGTGGCGCCGGTGTAGATGTTGGAGTGCATCAGGCTCACCATGCCCGTGATGTGGAACATCGGCACCACCAGCAGCGTGACCGCTTCCGGCGAGGCATTGCCCCACAGGCTGCTGGCCAGCGCGTTGTGCAGGATGCTGCGGTGCGGATGCATGCAGCCCTTGGGGTGGCCGGTCGTGCCGCTGGTATAGGGCAGGATCGCGAGGTCTTCCGGACCCACCGTCAGCGGCGGCAGCGGCAGCTCGTTGGCGAGCGCATCGGTCCACGCCAGCACGTCGCCGTGCGGCAGCTCGGGCAAGGGGTGGCGCGTCAGCAGCCAGTCCTTCCACGCCCCTGGCATTGGTCCCGCGTGCGGCGCCTGCGGATCGAAGGCATCGGTGAACTGCGTGACCACCAGATGGGCGAGCTGCTGCTCGCGCGGCAACTGCGCGTTCGCCTTGGCGATCTCGGGGGCGAGGTCGCCGGTGGTGATCGCGACCTTCGCATCGGGGTCGACGATGTAGTGCTTCAGCTCCTCGGCCCGGTTCATCGGATTGACCGGCACCACCACCGCATTGGCGCGCAGGATGGCGAAGTGCGCGATCAGCAGCTGCGGACAGTTCTGCATGTCCAGCAGCACGCGGTCGCCCTTCTTCACCCCGAGGGCATGCAGTCGCGCGGCCAGCCGCTCGGCTTGCCGCTGCACCTCCGCATACGGGAAGATGCGGCCGAAGAACACGATGGCGGGCTTGGCCGGATACCGGCGGGCGCTGATCGCCAGGTTGTCCCATAGCGTGGTGGCGGGAATGGTCAGCGCATGCGGCAGGCGCTTGGGCCAGAACTTGTGGTGCGGACGATCCATGAAGGGCGAGACTCCTGAAGCCGCGACGATAGCCAAACCCGGCAGCACGGGCATGCGGGGAAGCCCCACGCGCGGTCGCGCAGGCGACGTCAGCGCAGGGTATCCAGGTCGAGGGGCCACTCGTTACCGAGCCAGTAGGCCGACTCGGTGTGATCGCGCACGGCGTCGTCGCTCAAGCCGTGCACCAGGATGTCCAGCCCGTTGCGATGCGCCTCCAGCCAGGGCACGAGGCGATCGAATTCGGCTGCCGAAAATGCGAGCTGGCAACTCCAGCGCGGATGCGGCCCCACGTTGCGTTCGTGCACGCGGCCGACCGCCACCTTGAACTGGCGCCCGGCCTCCTCGCACAGCGCGCGGGCCTGGTCCACCGTGGCCGCGTCGAAGTAGACGTGGGCGTGGTACGCCGGATGGAGGTTCAGGGGGCGGCGCGGCATGGCGCATTGTGAGCGCGGGCGCGGTAAGGCTTCGCGCAGCACTCCGCCGCCGGGCGCGGTGTGCCAGGCAGCGGGAGCCGGGAGGCCGCTGCGTCCGCGCGCAGCGCCCTGCGTTCAGCGCAGGATCTTCGAGATGATGTAGCCGGCGGCGAAGGCAACGCCGAGGGCAGCCAGCGGATTGCTGCGGACCTGGTCGCGCGCCATGTTGCCGTATTCCTCCTGCAGGCCCATCACGCGCTCGCTGCCGGAGCCGAGCTTTTCCTCGAGCGAATCGACCGCCTCGTGCAGGGTCTGGGCCATGCGGCGCACGCGGTTCGCGTCGCCATTGAGGCCGTTGGTTCCGCTGCTGCCGGCATTCTCGGCGCTGGTGGGGAAGGGGTTCTGGGACGACGTCTCTGCGTTCATGGGGTTCCTCTCTCGGCCGTTGTTGCGGGAAGATTGCCGGCGCATGCCGGCAGAAGCGTCATTGTGCGAAGCCCAGCGATTGGACCCTGTCGGAGAAGCCTTGGGACGCGGGTAGGACGTGTCCTGCCCCAGACGGGCCCACGGATGAGTGCACAAGACGTGATGACGGTAGCGCTCAGTTCCAGTACGCCTCCGACACATAGCGCCGCAGCATCCGGTGGCTGTTGAAGTAGGAGCCGTTGCGGGCGATGGTCGACTTCATCACGAACGACCACTCGGCGCGCCGCTCGTAGAAGGTCGGCAGGATGATGTGCTCGAGCTTGTCGTAAAGCGAAGCGGCATGCTGGTTGGCATCGCCGCCGTCGTCGCCGATCGCCCAGCCGGTCGCGCCCTCGTCGCAGCCCTCCAGCCACCAGCCGTCGAGGATGCTGAGGCTGGGCACCGCGTTCATCGCGGCTTTCATTCCGCTGGTGCCGGACGCTTCGAGCGGCGGCTGCGGCGTGTTCAACCAGAGATCCACGCCCGAGACGACGCACCTGGCCACTTCCATGCGGTAGTTCGGAACGAACACGACCGGGACCACGCTGCCCAGCTCCTGCGCCCAGCCGTGCAGGCTCGCAATGTGGCGCTTTCCCGCCTCGTCGTGCGGATGGGCCTTGCCCGACACGATCACCTGGAACGGGAACCGCTGCGCGATCGCGCGCAGCCGCTGCAGGTCCGAGAACAGCAGTCCGGGGCGCTTGTAGTCGGTCATGCGCCGGGCGAAGCCGATGGTGAAGCGCGCCGGATCGAGCTGGGCCGCGCCGGGCGCGTTCGCCAGTGCCTGCAGCAACTGCTGCTTGGCCTCCATGTGCGCCGCGACGATCTCGGCATCGGCAATGCGCAAGGCGCGCACGAGCAGCTCGGGCTCGTGGCCCCACTGCGGGATGTGACGGTCGAACAGCGCCTGCATCGGCGGGGCGGTCCAGCGCATCGCATGCACGCCGTTGGTGATCGCATGCACCTCGTAGCCGGGAAACAGCGCGCGCGACACCTCGGCATGGCGCTGCGCCACCCCGTTCACCCAGCCGCACAGGGACAGCGCCAGCCGGGTGAGGTTGAGCCGGTCGGGCCCGCCCAAGGTATGCAGCACGCTGGGATGCACCAGCCCGGCGATCCACTGCTCGGCCAGGCCGTAGTTGTATTGATCGTGCCCCGCCTCCACCGGCGTATGGGTCGTGAAGACGCAGCGCCGGCGCACCGCGGTCACCGCGTCCTGCAGCGCGGTGCCGCGCGCCTCGGCCGCGCCGCGCTGGCGCAGCAGCTCGAGCGTGAGCAATGCCGAGTGGCCTTCGTTCAGGTGGAACTTGGTGATGTTGAGGCCCAGCGCCTGCAGCATGCGCACGCCGCCGACGCCCAGCACGATCTCCTGCCGCAGGCGATAGGTCGAATCGCCACCGTAGAGGAAGTGCGTCAGCTCGCGGTCTTCGGGGCGGTTCTCCGGCAGGTCGGTGTCGAGCAGGATCACCGGTACGGGCGAGAACGGGCCGGACTGGTTGGCAACGTCGTATTGCCACGCGCCTATCCACACGTCGTGGTCGCCCACGCGCACCGAGACCTTGCAGTCCAGGCGCTGCGCGCGTGCCGGCGGGTCCCAGTGCTCCGGTCGCTCGACCTGTTTGCCCGCCACGATCTCCTGGCGGAAATAGCCCTCGCTGCTGACCAGCGTGACGGCGACGATGGGCACGCCGAGATCGGCCGCGCTGTTCATCATGTCGCCCGCCAGCACGCCCAGGCCGCCGCTGTACGTGGGGATGCCGTCCTCCAGCGCGATCTCCATCGAGAAGTAGGCGATGCGGGGACGGTTGGGATTGGGAACAGCCATGCGCAGCTCCGCGTTGTCTGCCGCGATGATGCACCAGACGCCGCGGCTTGGGCAGGGAGCAACGCGCTGCATGGCTGACATGTGCCGACCGATAATGCCCCCCCATGAGCTCTTCCATCACCGATGTGGCCGGCATCGCGGTCGGTCACTTCACCGATCCGCGCCGGCCTACCGGTTGCACCGTGGTGCTTGCGCGCGCTGGCGCGGTGGGTGGCGTCGACGTGCGCGGTGCGGCGCCGGGCACGCGCGAGACCGACCTGCTGGCGCCCGGCAACGTGGTCGAACAGGTGCATGCCGTGCTGCTGTCCGGTGGCAGCGCCTTCGGCCTGGATGCGGCCAGCGGCGTGATGCAGTGGCTCGATCAACGCGGCATCGGACTGCAGGTGGGGCCCGTGCGTGTGCCCATCGTGCCGGCCGCCGTGCTGTTCGACCTGCCGCTGGGCGATCCGCGCATCCGTCCCGACGCCGCGGCGGGCCATGCGGCCTGCGTGGCGGCGAGCACCGCGGCGCCCGCGGAGGGCAACGTCGGTGCCGGCGCCGGCGCGGTGGTCGGCAAGGTGTTCGGGTTCCGCCGGGCGATGAAGGCCGGCATCGGCTCCGCTTCGATCACGGTCGACGGCATCACGGTGGGTGCGATCGTCGCCTGCAATGCGGTCGGCGACGTGATCGATCCCGCGACCGGACAGGTGATCGCGGGCGCCCGCACCGAGGACGGCAACGCGCTGCTCGATACCCGGCGCGCGCTGCTGCGCGGTGACGTGCCGCGGCCCATGCTGGCTGGCAGCAACACCACCATCGGCGTGATCGCCACCGACGCCATCCTCACCAAGGCGCAGGCCGGGCGACTGGCCACCGTCGGCCACGATGGCCTGGCGCGCGCCATCAATCCGGTGCACACGCTGTCCGACGGCGATGCGCTGTTTGCGCTCGCCACCGGCGCGAGCGGGCGCACGCTCGGCATGATGACGCTGTGCACCATGGCGGCCGAGGCCTGCGCGCAGGCGGTGGTCCGCGCCGTGCACGCAGCCCGCGGCGTCTCGGTCGGCGACCTGCACCTGCCCGCCTGTGGCGAGCTGGCATGACGCCGGCGAAGGCCTTGCGCTACACGCTCGTGTCGCTGCGCGACCTGCTGATTTCCGCGGGACCGGTGGCGCTGCTCGCCATCGGCCTGCTGGTGCTGGCTTACTGGTGGCTCGATCCGAACCCGCCCAAGCGGGTGACGCTCGCCACGGGCCCGGCGCAGAGTGCCTACGATGAATTCGGCAAGCGCTACCAGAAGGCACTGAAGCCCTATGGCATCGACGTGGTGCTGCTGCCCAGCGAAGGCTCGTCGGCCAACCTGCAGCTGCTGCGACAAGGGCGCGCCGATCTCGGCTTCGTGCAGGGCGGCAGCGACGATCGCAATGCCAACGAAGAGAGCGGCATCGAGTCGCTCGGGAGCCTGTTCGTCGAGCCGCTCTGGCTGTTCTACCGCGAGGATGCGACGAAGAATCTGCCCGGCGGCGTGGTGAGTGCGCTGCCGCAGATGCAGTTCTTCCGGCTGAACGTGGGCACCGTCGGCAGCGGCGTGCCCTTCCTGATGAACAAGCTGCTCGAGGCCAACAAGATCGATCCCGCGGGACTGAAGCTCTCGCACCTGGACCAGACACCGGCGACCGTCGCCTTCCTCGCGGGCGAGATCGATGCCCTCGTGTTTGCTTCGGCACCCGAATCGCTGATGGTGCAGATGCTGCTGCAGACGCCCGGGGTGAAGCTGATGGACTTCAGCCAGAGCGAAGCGTATTCGCGCCGCTTCCCCTTCCTGACGCCGGTGCTGCTGCCGCGCGGCGTGGTGGACCTGGCACGCGACCAACCGCCGCAGGACGTGCGCCTGGTCGCCACCACCACGGCGCTGCTCGCGCGCCAGGGCACGCATCCCGCGCTGCTGCAACTGTTCGCACAGACGGCCCGGGATCTGCACGGGCCGGCGGGATGGTTCAACCGCGCCGGCAGCTTCCCGAACCTCGAGCACAGCGAATATCCGATCTCGCGCGAGGCCGAACGCACCATCGCCGGCGGCCAGCCGTTCCTGCAACGGTGGCTGCCGTTCGGGCTGGCCAACCTGGTGGAACGCATGTGGCTCGCACTGGGCATCATCGTCGCGGTGCTGCTGCCGCTCTCGCGCATCGTGCCGCCGGTGTACCAGTTCCGCATCCGCTCGCGCGTGTTCCGCTGGTACGGGCAGTTGCGCGACATCGAGAACCGGCTCGCCGCGCAGCCGCAAGGCGCGGCCGAAGTCGTGCGCGAACTCGACGCGCTCGATGAACGCGTGGGGCGCATCACGGTGCCGCTGGCGTATGCGGAGGAGCTCTACGCGCTGCGCAACAACATCGACGTGGTGCGCAGGAAGGCCGTGGGCGCGGGCTGAAACAGAAACGCCGGCGGGCTGCGCAGCCGGCCGGCGTCGTCGACGGGAGCGGGCGCGCTCAGCCGCCGTTGCTCTGGTACGAGGCGGTCATCATGCCCGGCTGGCTCATGCGGCCCTTCAGCTCCTCCAGCTGTTGTTCGAGTTCGCCGGCTTCGCGGGCACCGATGCGCGCATTGGCGATGTGGCGGCGGGTCTCGATCGGCAAGGTGGCCGTGTTGAGGCCGTTCCACACGCTGCGGCCCTTGCTGGAGAGGTTGTAGTAGATCGAGACGCCTTCGCGCAGCTTCACCGCGCGCTGTTCCGGCGTCAGCTTGAGGTTGGCGATGCGCTTGGCGCTCCACACGGCCGCATCGCGCAGGTGCAAAGCAGCGGCGTGCACGGCCTGCACCGGGTCGCTGGGGTCGGTCAGGCCGACGGCCTTGGCCGTGGCGGGCTCGAACTGCGCGAGGCCCAGGTTGGGCGTGCCGTCCTTGCTGGCGCCCAGGCGCGGGATCCACGAGGTCTCGGCACGGATGATGCCGTACACGTCACGGTAGCTCAGCCCCACCTGCTCGAGGCCGGCGCGCTTGGCGGCGGACTGCGCCAGCAGCAGGCGCGACTCGGAATCCGGCGTCTTGAGGAGGTTGCCGGCATAGCGGATCGGCAGCCAGTTGAGCTTGGCGCGCAGCTGGTCGTAGTAGCTGTTGGGGCTGAACTTCAGGGGGAAGCGCGCGGCCTGCGCGTTCGTGGCCAGCGCCACCTGCGCGGGCGCACCCACCTTGCCGAACTGCACGCGCTGAACCAGGGTGTCCGAAATCGGAGCGGGACTCGTGCCGACCGAGCCGGTCAGGCCGATGCCGAGCAGGGCTGCCAGCATCACCACGTTGTGCGTGGCGGTCAGGTGCGAAGCGATACGCTCTTTCATCCTCGAGTCCCTTGTCTTGGAAAATTTGCGAACAAGACCTACTGAGAGACGGTGTCAGCGAAAGTTCGGGCTGTTACAGCGTCTTGTCCTACAGGGCCTGTAGGTGTGAAAAACTCATGCACTCCAGCGGGGCATGATCACGAATTCGTGAATATTCCCAGGCAGCAAAACCATCGATCGGGCGCTGCCTCTGCCCTGTTGTTGTGGCGCCATAGGTGCCTTGTGGCTCAACTTGTATACACGTATAAATCGAGCCCATGCCTGCCTCGTCCATTGCCCAGACCACCTCCTCCGCCGTCACGCAGCTGCTGAGGCAGTCGCTCGATCGCGGCCGCTGGGCCGGTGGCGAAGCGCTGAGGCAGGAAGAGATCGCGATCGAATACGGCGTCAGCCGCGTGCCGGTGCGCGAGGCCTTGTTCCAGCTGCAGGCCGAAGGCCTGCTGCACATGGTTCCCAACAAGGGCATGTTCGTGCGCACCACCAGTCCAGCGGAACTGCGCGAACTGTTCCGCCTGCGCTGGCTCATCGAGAGCGACATGCTGATGGAGGCCGTGCCGCTGCACACCGCCGCCACGCTCAATCGCGTGGAGACGGTGCAGGCCGCCCTCGACAAGGCACACGGTGTGGCGGACTGGATCGCTGGCGACCGCGAATTCCACGAGGCGCTGTACGCCCCCGCGCAGCGGGCCGAATCGATGGCGACGGTGCGGCGGCTGCGCTTCCGGGTCGACCGCTTCTATTTCGCCCGCCTGAAGCCCGGCAGCCGCGCGCAAGGCTGGCACGAGGAACACCACGCGCTGATCCGCGCGGTGAAGCGGCGCGACGCGGCCGCGGCCACCCGGGTGCTGCAGGCGCACCTGCAAGAGACCGAGCGCAGCGCCCTCGCCAGCCTGGCGAAAGCTGCCTGAGAAGGAGCCCACCATGAGCAGCCATACCTGTACGGTCGAATGGACGCGCGGCACCGCCGATTTCGTCGATGGCCGCTATCCCCGCGCGCACGCCTGGCGCTTCGACGGCGGCGCGGTGGTGCCCGGCTCGAGCTCGCCGCATTCGGTGCGCGTGCCACTGTCGGATCCGGCAGCGGTGGATCCCGAGGAGGCGCTGGTCGCCGCGGTCTCCAGCTGCCACATGCTGTGGTTCCTGTCGCTGGCCGCGGCGCAGGGCTTCGTGGTCGACAGCTACCAGGACGCCGCCGCAGGGCGACTGGCCGCCTTTCCCGACGGCGCCATGGGCATCGTCGAAGTCGTGCTGCACCCGCAGGTGGTGCTATCGGGCAGCAAGCCCGCCGACGACGCAGCGCTCGCCGCCCTGCACCACGCGGCGCATGCCCGCTGCAACATCGGCCAGTCGCTGCGCGGGGAGGTACGCGTGCAAGGCGGGTGGCGGCAGGTCTGAGCATGCCCCGCAAGCCGCGCGCCACCTACCACGTCTATGTGGTCGAACTCGAGGACCGCGTCTGGAACAACGCGCGCTTTCGCCGCTGCAATCCCGACTACCGCCTGGGCATGCCCTTCGTCTATGTCGGCATGACGGGACTCGACCCCGACCTGCGCTTCGACCGCCACAAGGCCGGCATCCAGGCCAACGGCTTCGTGGAGGACTTCGGCGTGCGGCTGCGGCCCGACCTGTATGCGGTCTACAACCCCATGCCGTATCACGCTGCGGTGGAGATGGAGGTGGAGTTGGGGATCGCGTTGCGGGAGAAGGGGTATGGGGTGTGGCAGGCCTGATGCACGGTCTTGCGCCCTCTCCCTCGGGGAGAGGGTGGGGGTGAGGGCGCGCGGCGCCGGATGAAGCGCCGCCCTGGATGCCGGGTCAAGCCCGGCATGACATCCCTCCGTCGAACGCGACGTCGCGCCTCTACAGGCTATTGCGCCAGGCTGCCCTTGCCACCGCATCCAGCGCCCCATCCACCACCGGGTGCGCCGACACCAGTCGCAGGGTCCCCTGCCCCAGCATGGCTTGCAGCTTGCGCTGCGTCATCGAGCGGGTTGCGCCGCTGGCATGCGTGAACATGAACAGCAGCCCGTGCGGGCTCGCCCACGTGAGTTGCCAGCGCTCCCAGCCATCGGACATCAGGTCGACGAAGGCGCCGACCGCGAGTTCCGGCGACGGCAGCGTGTCCGGCTCGGACACCGTGGAGCCCAGCGGGATCCTGGAGTCCGGCACGAAGCCCGACTCGTGCATCTCGATCGGCGCCAGCCAGGTATCGACCCTCTCCGGCGCCGTCTCGGGTTCGGTGACCCGCAGCAAGCTGCCGCTGGCCGCTGACAACGCCAGGTCGCGCAGGGCCGACAGCAGGTTCTGCCAGCGGTCCGTATCGGCGGGCAGATAGTCGATGCTGGCCAGGCCCTGGTCGATGCGCTTGACCAGCGCGCGATGCTGGCTGGCCACGCGTGAAGCCAGCGCCGGCTGCACGCTCCACAGCACCATCTGCACCACCCAGCCATAGCCGCCGGGGTCCTCGTCGCCGGTGCCGTCGCCCAGGCGCGCATGCGCCATCACCTGCGCCCACGGGCCGGTGAGGAAGGCCAGCGCCTCGCGCGGCGCGGCAGCGACATCGGGCCGTTCCAGCATCTGACGCGCAATGCGTTCGGCCAGCAGGTTGCGCTGCTCCGCCCAGACGAGGGCGCGCACCGCGCGCTCGCGGTTGCGGCGGCCGCGCGGCTGCGCCTCTTCCCAGGCCTCCACCAGGGCGCCCAGCGCGATCTCGAAAGTCTCGGGGCCGGTGGAACGGGCATCGAGCAACGCCTCGGTGGCCTGCTGCAGTCCGTCCATGAAGCCGGCGAAGCCCGGCTCCTCCGGCGACGTCCAGGCCAGGCTGCGCTGCGTCAGCTGCTGCAGCAACTGGCGCGCGGGATGGTCGCGGTCGCTGAAGAAGCGCGGGTCCACCAGGGCCAGCCGCAGCAGTGGCGGCTCGAGGTCGCGCACGACCTCGCGCACCGAGGGCAGCAGGCGGGTGTCGCCGGCGAGGTTCTCCACCATCAGGTGCACCACCTCGAGGCCGAGCGCCTGCGCCGGGCGGCGGGCCTCCTGCCGCATCGCCTCGCGAAAGGCCGCCAGGCTGTCGCCGCCGCGCCCCGGCATGGCGACCTGGCGCTGGCGCAGCTGCAGCATCAGCTGGTCCACCTTGCGCATGTCCTGCACCATCTCCAGCGCCGACGGCACCGTGTGCGAGAACTCGGTTTCGGCAAAGACGATGACGGCCTCGTCGGCGCCGTCGCCCGGCTCGCCGGCCAGCAGCTTGCGCAGCTCGCGGATGGTGAGCTGGGTCGCGCGGTCCAGGGCGTCCTGCGACACGGGCGCGTAACCCGAGTCGAGGCTGCCCTCCGGACGCAGCCGCCGGGCGATCTGCGCATACGACTGCGCGAGCTCGGAGGCCATCAGCGGCGGCAGCCAGCGCAGCCAGCGCCGGCGCACCACCGGCGACACCGGGCTCTGGCGGGCGACGCGATAGATGCTGCGCGCATAGATCTCCGGCCGCAGCGGGTGCCGCTGCATGCCGCCGGCCGGCGTGAGGTGCATCGTCGAGAGCGCGGACTCCAGCCGGGCCAGCTGCGGCGCGACGGCCTGTTCCAGCTCGCGCGCGGCCCTGACCAGGTCGGCGTTCTCCAGCACCTGGTCGTCGCCCATGAGGGAGAGCGATTCGAAGCTGAGAGCGGAGGCGCGGTCGCCGGAAATCGCCTGGGCGAATTCGGCGAGCAGCGCCTGGGGGAAGGCATCGGTCAGCGGCTGCTGGTGATCGCGCAGCACGTCCACCGCCTCGAGCAGCATGCTGCGCTCGATCAGGTCGTCGATCGCGGCTGCCCGTTCCGGCAACTCCTGCAGGGCGCGCGCCAAGGTCGCCTGCATCAGGTGCGCGCCGGCGACGGCCGCGTCCTTGATGCAGGCGCGGTAAAGCGCCTGGTAGTGCGGTTGCTGCGTTTCGCCGCCCATGCGGCCGCCCCTTCCTTCGGTCGTGGCATGGGTCCCCGCCTGCGCGGGGACGGTTGGCTTTGGTCTTGGCAATGGGTCCCGGTCTGCGCGGGGACGCTTCGCTATTACTTCAATGCTTTATAGCGCACCCGGTGCGGTCGTGCACCTTCCTCGCCGAGGCGCCTTCTCTTGTCCGCCTCGTATTCCTGGTAGTTGCCGTCGAAGAACACCCACTGGCTGTCGCCTTCGGCCGCCAGGATGTGCGTGGCGATGCGGTCGAGGAACCAGCGGTCGTGGCTGATCACCATCACGCTGCCGGCGAACTCCAGCAGCGCGTCTTCGAGCGCGCGCAGCGTCTCGACGTCGAGGTCGTTCGAGGGCTCGTCCAGCAGCAGCACGTTGCCACCCTGCAGCAGGGTCTTGGCCAGGTGCAAGCGACCGCGCTCACCGCCGGACAGCGTGCCGACGCGCTTTTGCTGGTCGCCGCCGTTGAAGTTGAAGCGGCCGCAGTAGGCGCGGCTGGCCATCTGGAACTTGCCGATGTTGATGATGTCGAGGCCGCCCGAGACGTCCTCCCACACGGTCTTGTTGTTGGCCAGTTCGTCGCGGTGCTGGTCGACGAAGGCCATCTGCACGGTCTTGCCGATCTTCACCTCGCCCGAATCCGGCTGCTCCTTGCCCGCGATCATCTTGAACAGCGTGGACTTGCCGGCGCCGTTGGGACCGATGATGCCGACGATGGCACCCGCGGGCACCTTGAAGCTCAGGTTGTCGATCAGCAGGCGGTCGCCGAAGGACTTGCTCACGTTCACGAACTCGATCACCTCATGACCCAGGCGCTCGCCCACGGGAATGAAGATCTCGTTGGTCTCGTTGCGCTTCTGGTATTCGAAGTCGGACAGTTCCTCGAAGCGGGCCAGGCGCGCCTTGCTCTTGGCCTGCCGGCCCTTGGGGTTCGAGCGCGCCCACTCCAGTTCCTTCTTCATCGCCTTGGTGCGGGCGTCTTCGGTCCGCTGCTCGGTCTCCAGGCGGGCTTCCTTCTGCTCCAGCCAGTTGGAGTAGTTGCCCTTGTACGGGATGCCGACGCCGCGATCGAGCTCCAGGATCCATTCGGCGGCGTTATCAAGGAAGTAGCGGTCGTGGGTGATGCCCACCACGGTGCCCGAGAAGCGGGCCAGGAACTGCTCCAGCCATTCCACCGATTCCGCGTCCAGGTGGTTGGTGGGCTCGTCGAGCAACAGCATGTCGGGCTTGGACAGCAGCAGCCGGCACAGCGCCACGCGGCGCTTTTCGCCCCCCGAGAGGTTCTTGATGACGGCTTCCCAGGGGGGCAGGCGCAGGGCGTCGGCCGCGATGTCCAGCAGGTGCTCCCCGCCGCTCTCGGCCCCCGCGGCAGCGATGATGGCCTCGAGCTTCTGCTGCTCCTCGGAGAGCTTGTCGAAGTCGGCGTCCGGGTCGCCGTAGGCGGCATAGACCTCTTCCAGCCGCGCCTTGGCGTTGATCACCTCGCCCATCCCGCCTTCCACCGCCTCGCGCACCGTCTGCTCGGGTTCGAGCTGCGGCTCCTGCGGCAGGTATCCGATCCTCAAGCCCGGCATGGGCGTGGCTTCGCCCTCGATCTCCGTGTCGAGGCCGGCCATGATCTTCAGCAGCGTGGACTTGCCCGAGCCGTTGAGGCCCAGGACGCCGATCTTGGCGCCAGGAAAGAAGCTGAGCGAGATGTCCTTCAAGATCTGCCGTTTGGGCGGCACGATCTTGCTGACGCGGTTCATGGTGTAGACGTACTGGGCCATGGTGCTTTTGCTGCGGGAAACCGCGCATTATCCCTGCAAGGGCCCAGCAAGCGGGTTCCAGGGTCTGGGAACCCCGATGCCTCAGCTACCCTTGCCGTCCAGGCTGTTCTTCAGCGCCGCCTGCGCCACCTGGTCCAGCGCCTCGTCCACCACCGGGCGATCGGCGACGATGCGCAGGTGCTCGGAGGCGCGCAGGCGGTCCAGCGTGCGGCGCGACATCGAATGGGCCGTGCCGCCCACCGACGTGAACATGAACAGCGTCGCGTGCGGGCTCGCCCAGGTCAGTTGCGCGCGCACCCATTCGCCCTTGATGTGGATCTCGACCCAGGCGCCCAGGCGCATCTCCTCGGGCCGCAGGACAGCGGGTTCCGGGTCGACGCCGGCCTCGACCGCCTGCTGCGCCTCCTGCTCCCGGGCGTGCGCTTCCTGCTGTGCCGCTTCGGCGGAGGCCACATGCTCGATGCCGGTCTCGATGCCGGGGAAGTCGACGTAGCCCGACTCCTGCACCTCGACGTGGTCGAGCCACATCTCCACGTCTTCTTCGGAGAACTGCGACTCGGCGGTCCACGCCGCATCGGCCGCGGCCTGCGCTGCCGGATCGCGCCCCTCGTGCACCGCCGCCTTGTGCACCGTGATCAGGTGGTCGAAGAAACGCTGGGTCAGCTCCGGCGGATAGGCGATGCGCTGCAGGCCCTCGCGCATGCGCTGCAGCAGGGTGGGGATCATCTGCACCAGCCGCCGCACGCGCCCCCGCTGGGCCGAGCTTTTCTGCACGCTCCACACCAGGTCGTCGACCAGCGCGCGGTAGCCATGCGGGTCGGATGAGCCGTCCTTGCAACTGAGCTGCGCATCGGCCACCACCTGGGCCCAGGCGTTCTTCAGGAAGTCGCGCACGAACTCGGCGACATCCAGGCCTTCGAGCAGTTCGACGAAGTCGCCCGCCAGCTTCTGGGCCAGCAGGTTGCGCTGCTCCGCGTGCAGCAGCGCCTTGGCCGCCTCTTCCCGCTTCTGCTTCGCGCCTTCGTCGAGCACGTCCCATTGCGTGGCCAGGATCTCCAGCAGCTCGCGGAAGGTGTCGGCATCGACCACCTTGCTTTCCAGCCAGCGGCTGGCCGAAGCGACCGAACCCAGGAAGCGGGGCCAGCCCGGATCGTCCTCGGCGGTGAAGGCCAGGCTGCGTTGCGTGATGCGATCCAGCAGCACCCGCCCCGGGTGCGTGCGGTCGCTGAAGAAGCGCGAGTCGACCTTCGCCAGGCGATGCACCGCCGGCTCCATGGCCCGCAGCTCGCCCTTGAGAGAGGGCAGCAGGCGGCGGTCGTCACCCAGGTGGTCGAACATCAGGCGCACCACTTCCTGCCCGAGTTGCTCGCCGATGCGGGGCGGCGCGGCCGGGGGCTGGCCAACTTGCGCCAGCATGTCGACCGGCTGCGCCGGCGCACTGGTGGGCTTGGGCCGCTGCTCCAGGCGCTTGACCAGTTCTTCGGCCTTCTTCAGCTCCTGCAGCATGGACATCGAGGCCGGCATGGTGTGCAGGAATTCGCCCTTGCGCGGCGGGTCGAAGTCGCCGGCGATCAGCTTGCGCAGGCGATCCAGCGTCAGCAGCGTCTTGGCCACCGTATCGGTCACCGGCTTGCCGGCGGCGCCCGTGCTCTTGTCGATGCGGCCACCGAGCGGCACCGCCGGCTCGACGCCGGTGGAGCGCAGCCATTCGGCCAGCTCCCGATAGAGCTTGCGCAGGTGCACGCCCAGCAGGCCGGCGGCCGGCGTGATCAGCGTCTCGCGGACCTGCGAGTTGGTGACGTGCAGGGCCAGCGCATGTTGCAGGGCGCGGACGAACACGTCCGGGCGCAAGGGGTTCAGCCCGGGCTGGATGGTGCGCCATCCGAGCATCGTGCTGACCAGGGCATCGAGGGCCGGCAGCGTGTCGTCGACGGCCTGCGCGACCTCCTGCTGCGCGCGGGCCAGCTCGATGCTTTGATCGAGCTGGTCGTCCGCGAACAACTGCAGGTCTTCGTAGCGCAGCACCTCGGTCTGGGTCTGGTCCTTGCCGCCGCCCTCATAGACCAGGCGGGTCAGTTCGGTGACGAAGTCCGCCTTGAAAGGCACGGACTGCGTCTGCAGCGCGAGGATGGCATGACGCAGCGCCGGCTGCTGGAACGCGGGGATGCGGCCCGGGCCGCTGGCCGCCGTTCCGATTTCCACGGCCTTGAGCACGTCCGCCATCAGCGCGTCGGCGCGCTTGAGCACAGCCGCCAGGCAGTCGCTGAGCGACGGCTGGAGCTGGGTGGGATCGTCCGCGACGCCCAGGCGGAGCTTCATCATCTTGGCCATGTTATGCGTGCCCGTGGGCAAGGCGATTATGTCCGCGGCTCAACCGTATGGCACTTTCGGGCAGGACAGGTGACACTTTTGGCACGATGACCGGTGCGCGGGCACAACGCCCGCCGAGGCACGCGCATTCCAAACATGCGACAATGCTTCTTCCCGCGGCCTCCAGTTGGTTGCGGGCTCAGCGTTTCGCTGGGGACGAAGCGGGCCCAAGCGCCTGCCGGCTCCCACCCCCTGGTACCCATCTGCCTTCACTGGATCCGGCCTGCCTGGCTCGGAACGGCCGATGTCCCCGCGCCCGGAACGGCGCTCTATTGCTCAATGACTTTTGACGAACTGAATCTCGCACCGGCTCTCCTGAAGGCCGTCCGCGAGCAAGGCTACGAAACCCCCACCCCGATCCAGGCCCAGGCCATTCCGGCCGTCCTCGAAGGCCACGATCTCCTCGCCGGCGCGCAAACCGGCACCGGCAAGACCGCAGCGTTCACGCTGCCCGTGCTGCACAAGCTCACCATGGCCCGCAGCGCCCGCAACAAGTTCGGCGGGCTGGGCATCCGTGCCCTCGTGCTCACGCCGACGCGCGAGCTGGCCGCCCAGGTCGAGGAATCCGTGCGCACATACGGCAAGTACCTGCAACTGTCCTCCACCGTCATCTTCGGCGGCGTCGGCATGAACCCGCAGATCGACCGCATCAAGAAGGGCGTCGACATCCTGGTCGCCACCCCGGGCCGCCTGCTCGACCTGCAACAGCAGGGTCACCTCGATCTGTCGACGGTGCAGGTGCTGGTGCTGGACGAAGCCGACCGCATGCTGGACATGGGCTTCCTCCCCGACGTGAAGAAGGTGCTGGCGCTGGTGCCCAAGGACAAGCAGAGCCTGCTGTTCTCGGCCACCTTCAGCGACGAGATCCGCGAGCTGGCCAACGGCCTGCTGCGCAATCCGCAGAGCATCCAGGTGACCCCGCGCAACACCACGGTGCAGCGCATCACCCAGACCGTGCACCCGGTGGGCCGCAACAAGAAGAAGGAACTGCTGGCCCACGTGATCCAGCAGCACGAATGGTCGCAGGTGCTGGTGTTCACCCGCACGAAGTTCGGCGCCAACAGCGTGGCCGACCACCTGAAAAAGCAGGGCATCGAAGCGATGGCCTTGCACGGCAACAAGAGCCAGACCGCGCGCACGCAGGCGCTGGCCGGCTTCAAGAGCGGCGAGATCCGCGCGCTCGTGGCCACCGACATCGCTGCCCGCGGCATCGACATCGACGACCTGCCGCACGTGGTGAACTACGAGATCCCCAACGTGCCGGAAGACTACGTCCACCGCATCGGCCGCACCGGCCGCGCGGGCAAGGAAGGCCAGGCGGTGTCGCTGGTCTGCCTGGACGAAGAAGGCTTCATGCAGGAGATCGAACGCTTCACCAAGCAGGACGTCGCCGTCGACGTGGTCGCGGGCTTCGGCCCGGAGCCGGGCGAGCAGGCCGAGCCCATCGCCATGGGCCGTCAGGTGCTGTGGGGCGGCAAGGGCCGCCCGCCCAGCCGCGAAGTCATGAACGCGGCGGCCAAGGCGGCGCGCGGCGAGATGATGCAGCGGATCCGCGAGAACAAGGACAAGTCGGGCGGCTCCGGCCGTGCCGGCAGCGGTCGCAGCGGCACTGCGCGCAGCGGCAACGGCAACGGTGCCCAGCGCAGCGAAGGTCAGCAGGCTCGCGGCAACGGCAACGGCAACGGCAACGGCAATGGCAACAGCCAGTCGCGCGCGCAACAGCCGCAACCGCAGCAGGCGCGTCCGCCCCGCGGCAACCGCAACGGGCAGAACGCGCAGAACGCGCAGAACGGCCAAAACGGCCAAAACGTGCAAAACGTGCAACGGCCGCAGCGTGACGAGGAACGTCAGCCGCGCGAGGGCGCGCACAATAGCCGCAGCCCGTTCGTCGTCCGCGAGCCCGTGCAAAGGAGCACCGATGGACAGCCCGATCCGCTGCGCACCAGCGTCGACAGCATGGCCAAGAACGGCCGGCGAGGCGGCGGCGGTGGCGGCGGTGCGCGGCCGAACCGCACTGGTGGCGGGGGCTACGGGGCTCGTGGGCCGGGAAATCCTGCAAGGACTTTTGGCCGATGAGACCGTGGCGGCGGTCCACGTAGTGGCCCGCCGCTCCCTGGCATCCAGCCACGCGAAGCTGACGACGCACATCGTCGACTTCGCGGCACTGGGGGCCCTGCCCCCCGTCGACGAAGCCTACCTGGCTCTCGGGACCACCATCAAGGTGGCCGGGAGCCAGTCTGCTTTTCGGGCCGTCGATTTCGATGCCAACCTGGCCGTCGCCTGCGCCGCACAGGTAGCCGGCGCCAGCCACCTGGGCCTGGTCAGCGCGATGGGCGCCGATGCGCACTCCTCGATCTTCTACAACCGCGTCAAGGGCGAACTCGAAGAGGCACTGTCCGGCCTGGGCTTCGCGGGCCTGGTGATCGCGCGGCCTTCGATGCTGGCCGGCGATCGCGCTGCCCTCGGGCAACCGGTGCGCAGCGGCGAGCAGCTCGCCGTGCGGCTAAGCCGCTGGCTGCGCCCGCTGATTCCCGCGGACTTCCGTTCGATCGCGGCGCGCGACGTCGCAGGCGCGCTGCTGCACGAAGTGCCGGTGGCGGTGGGCAAGAAGGTGCTGCTGTCGGGGGCGATGCAGCAGCGGTAGGCAGCTCCGGCAACCCTGTGATCGGGGGCCAGGACTGCGCAATCCACATGGATGTCATTGCGGGCTTGACCCGCAATCCAGACGGCGGTCGGCCAAGCGCCGCATGGATCCCGGGTCAAGCCCGGGATGACATCCGGAGGGTTCAGGAAATCCGGCTGGAAGACGTGCGCGGCGGCCGCTCCGGTTCGTTGCGCAGGCTGCGGTACGCGCCGTCCACCAGCGGCGCGACCATGTTCCAGTACAGCGCGCGCAGGCGCGAGTGCCGGCGCGTGGGGCGCGAGCGCTGGTACTGCGCCGGGTCGTGGTACACGCCCAGCTGGCCCACCACCATCAGATCGCATTCGCTGGGCACGCCGCCCAGGAAGGCGTCCTCGTGGCCGTTCCACAGCATGTGCCCGTTGACGTGGATGCCGTAGCCCCACTCCCAGCCGCGGTCGCGCAGGCGCTGCCGGGCCGCAGCCATGCACGCCGGATCGAAGATGTAGGTGTCGGTGCGCAGCCAGCGCTCGTTCAGGCAGATCTCGACGATGGGGCGCGCTGCCTGCGTCATGCCGGCGGCGATGCCGCGCAGGATCTCGCCGCTGAGCATCACGTAGCGCATGCGCGCGGGCAGCCGGGCAATCCGCAGCATCGCCACCAGCAGCGTCGCCTTCTCGGGCGCATCGCCGCTGCCGAAATCGAACACTTCGCGGGCCGTCTGCGGCCGGGCCTTGAAGCGGCGCGCGAGCGGCAGGCGCTTGACGAAGCCATAGATGGCAATCGCCTTTTCCCGGTCGTTCTTGCAAAGCTGGGTGAGCGAGTGCACCCGCAGGCGGAGCTTCGGATCTTCCAGATCGATCAGGCGTGACGGCCCCAGCCAGAGCTGCGGATCGTCGACGCCCAAATCCGGTGCTGGCGGTGCGGACTGGGGCACGTGATGACCTCTGTTCCCAACGTTGATTGCCGGTGTATCCGGGACACCGGTCATGTCAGAAATTGTAGGCGCTGGCGACACGGCCACCGCTAGGTGTGTGGCTTACGCCAGGCGGGGAAAGCCGCAAAGTGGTTGCGCGCGCAACGAAGCGCGCAAGCAGGCGCGCAGCCCCGCGCCGCCGCGCCAGGCCGCGCCGGCAAAGCGCTTTCGCATGGGGGTCTTCCCCTAGCGGCCCCTGCGGCGCGGGGGCGCGGCGGGTGCAATGCTGATGACGCAGCATTTCTTTCATGCTACAAGTTCCGTTGCCTTTCCTCACACACAACGAGAGACGATGGCCACAGTCGAAATCAGGGGCGTGGAGAAGTTCTTCGGTGCCGCACAGATCATCCGGGGTGTCGACATCGCCATCGAGGACGGGCAGTTCGCCGTGCTGGTGGGACCGTCGGGGTGCGGCAAGTCCACCCTGCTGCGCATGATCGCGGGGCTGGAGGAAATCAGCGCCGGCGAGATTCGCATCGGCGGGCGCGTGGTCAACGACCTCACGCCCAAGGACCGGGACATCGCCATGGTGTTCCAGAACTACGCGCTCTATCCGCACATGACGGTGCGCGACAACATGGCGTTCAGCCTGATGCTGGCCAAGCAGCCCAAGTCGCTCGCCGACGAGCGCGTGCGCAAGGCCGCCGACATCCTGGGGCTGGGCGAACTGCTCGATCGCTTCCCGCGCCAGCTCTCGGGTGGCCAGCGCCAGCGCGTCGCCATGGGCCGCTGCATCGTGCGCGACCCGCAGGTCTTCCTGTTCGACGAGCCGCTGTCCAACCTCGACGCCAAGCTGCGCGTGCAGATGCGCACCGAGATCCGCGAACTGCACCAGCGCCTCGCCACCACCTCGGTCTATGTCACGCACGACCAGATCGAGGCCATGACCATGGCCGACAAGATCGTGGTGATGCGCGATGGCCGGGTGGAGCAGACCGGCTCGCCGCTCGATCTGTACGACCATCCCGTCAACCAGTTCGTGGCCGGCTTCATCGGCTCGCCGGCGATGAACTTCCTGCCCGGCGTGCTGCGGCGCGCCGGCGGCAACGCGCGCGTGGAGTTCGGCAGTGGCGTGTCGCTGCCGGCGCCCGCCGCGGCCGCCGGGCTGAGCGATGGCCAGAGCGTGGTCTACGGCACGCGCCCGGAACACATGCAGCTGGCCGACGGCGACGACGGCGTGGCCACCGAGGTCGTGGTGGTCGAGCCCACCGGCGCCGACACCCAGGTCTTCGCCAAGATCGCGGGCGTGGAAGTCACCAGCGTGTTCCGCGACCGCCATGCCTTCCGGCCCGGAGAAATCATCCGCCTGCGGCCCGACCCGGCGCGGGCGCACCTGTTCGATGCTGCCAGCGGCATGCGCCTGGCCCACTGAGCGCGCGCCTGCCAGGGCGTTCCGCTTGGTGCCTGTTTCCATCCAACCCTGAGGAGACTCTCGATGACGAACCGACGCAAATTCCTGCAAGAGGCATCCGCCGGCGCCGCTGCCGTGTCGCTGCCTACGCTGTGGCCCGCCGCGGCCCACGCGCAGCAGTGGAACAACCAGCCGGAAAAGGGCGCCAAGCTGCGGGTGCTGCGCTGGAAGCGGTTCGTGCAGGGTGACGAGGACGCATACGCCGCCAACGTCAAGAAGTTCAGCGAGAAGTACGGCATCGAGGTGCGCCTGGACGCCGAAGGCTGGGAAGACGTGCGCCCGAAGGCCGCGGTGGCGGCCAACACCGGCGCCGGCCCGGACATCATCCTGTCCACCAACGACGACGCCAACCTCTACCCCGACAAGCTCCTCGACATGACCGATGTCGCCGAGTACCTGGGCAAGAAATACGGCGGCTGGTATCCCGCGTGCGAGGCCTACATGCGCCCCGACGGCCGCAAGTGGATCGGCGTGCCGCTGGGCGGCACCGGCAGCATGATGGTGTACCGCGAGAGCCAGGTGAAGGCGGCGGGCTTCAATGCCTTCCCGCGCGACACCGACGGCTTCCTGAAGATGTTCCAGGCGCTCAAGGCCAAGGGCACGCCGGGCGGCATGGCGCTCGGGCACGCCACCGGCGACTCCGGCTGGACGCAATGGCTGATCTGGGCGCACGGCGCGGCGCTGGTCGACAAGAACAACAAGGTCATCATCGACAGCCCCGAGACGCTGAAGGCGCTCGAATACGGCAAGGAGCTGTACGCCACCTTCGTGCCCGGCACGCTCTCGTGGCTGGACCCGAACAACAACAAGGCCTTCCTGGACAACCAGATTTCGGTCACCAACAACGGCATCTCGATCTACTACGCCGCCAAGAACGCGACCGATCCGAAGATGAAGGAGATTGCGGGCGACATCCAGCACTCCGCCTTCCCGGTCGGGCCCGTGGGCACGCCCACCGAATACCACCTGTTCTTCAACCAGATGGTGTTCAAGCACACCAAGTACCCGAAGGCGGCCAAGGAGTACGTGCGCTTCATGATGGAGCAGGAGCAGTACGGCCCGTGGATGCAGGCGGCCGGCGGCTACATCTCGCAGCCGCTGCGCGCCTACGAGAAGAACCCGGTCTGGACCGTGGATCCCAAGAACACGCCGTATCGCGATTCGGTCAAGAACATGCGGCCGGCCGGCTACATGGGCAAGCTGGGTTATGCCTCCGCCGGCGCGCTGGCCGACTTCATCGTGCAGGACATGGTGGCCGAAGCGGTGAGCGGCTCCAAGACGCCGAAGGAAGCGATGCAGCGGGCCCGCGACCGCGCCGATCGCTACTACAAGGTCTGAGGTGAGCGTGAAGGCCGACGCGATCGAGGTCTTGCCGGCGGCGGCCGCACCCCGCAGGCGGGCGCTGCGGCAGCGCCTGCAGAACAACCGCAACCTGCTCGGGCTGCTGTTCATGCTGCCGGCGGCGGCCTTGCTGGTCGTGTTCCTCACCTACCCGCTCGGACTGGGCGTGTGGCTGGGGTTCACGGATACCAAGATCGGTCGCGGCGGCCACTGGATCGGGCTGGAGAACTACCGCTTCCTCTGGGGCGACAGCGTCACGCAACTGGCGCTGTTCAACACCCTCTTCTACACGGTGGTGGCCAGCGTCATCAAGTTCGTGCTGGGCCTGTGGCTGGCGATCCTGCTCAATGAGCGCATCCCGTTCAAGACCTTCTTCCGCACGGTCATCCTGCTGCCCTACATCGTGCCGACCGCGCTGTCGGCGATCGCCTTCTGGTGGATCTACGACGCGCAGTTCTCCATCGTGAGCTGGGCGCTGATGAAGATGGGCCTGATCGACCACTACATCGACTTCCTCGGCAATCCGTGGAACGCGCGGCTGTCGACGATCGCCGCCAACATCTGGCGCGGCGTGCCCTTCGTGGCGATCACGCTGCTGGCAGGCCTGCAGACGATCTCGCCATCGCTGTACGAGGCCGGCGCCATCGACGGCGCCACCGGCTGGCAGCGCTTTCGCTTCATCACGCTGCCGCTGCTGACCCCGATCATCGCGGTGGTGATGACCTTCTCCGTGCTGTTCACGTTCACCGATTTCCAGTTGATCTACGTGCTCACCCGCGGCGGTCCGCTGAACGCGACGCACCTGATGGCGACGCTGTCGTTCCAGCGGGCGATTCCGGGCGGCGCGCTGGGCGAAGGAGCGGCCATCGCCATCGCGATGATTCCCTTCCTGCTGGCCTCCATCCTCTTCTCGTATTTCGGCCTGCAGCGGCGCACATGGCAGCAAGGCGGCAACGACAAATGAAGAAAGACGACAACGACGCCGGCGGGATGAGTTATCTCGGCTCGCTGCCACGCCGGGTGGTGACGCTCTACCTCCCGCTAGGGGTGTTCGTGTTCGTGCTGCTGTTCCCGTTCTACTGGATGGTGATCACCTCCATCAAGCCGGACCAGGAGCTGCTCTCGCGCGCAGGCAATCCCTTC
Source organism: Ramlibacter sp. (assembly GCF_028291745.1). Taxonomy (GTDB): domain Bacteria; phylum Pseudomonadota; class Gammaproteobacteria; order Burkholderiales; family Burkholderiaceae_C; genus Ramlibacter. Next base: position 189,811 of record NZ_JAQGNQ010000056.1, read on the forward strand.
TGGGTGATAGGGCCGACGCTGGCGCACTTCGAGAAACTGGTGTTCCACACCGACTATCCCGCCTGGCTGTGGAACACCGTGGTGGTCTCCGTGGTGTCCACGTTCGTGTCGCTGCTGTGCTCGGTGCTGGCGGCGTATGCCATCGAGCGTTTGCGCTTTCGCGGCTCGCGCCACGTGGGCCTCTCGATCTTCCTGGCCTACCTGGTGCCGCCCTCGATCCTGTTCATCCCGCTGGCGGCCATCGTGTTCCAGCTCGGGCTGTTCGACACGCGCTGGGCGCTGATCCTCACCTATCCCACCTTCCTGATTCCGTTCTCCACGTGGCTGCTCATGGGGTACTTCCGCACCATTCCCTACGAGCTGGAAGAGTGCGCGCTGATCGACGGGGCCAGCCGCCTGCAGATCCTGTGGAAGATCGTGCTGCCGCTGGCGGTGCCGGGGTTGATCTCGGCGGGCATCTTCGCGTTCACGCTTTCGTGGAACGAATTCATCTACGCGCTCACCTTCATCTCGTCGTCCGAAGTGAAGACCGTGTCGGTGGCGGTGGTGACCGAACTGGTCGAAGGCGACGTTTATCATTGGGGGCCGCTGATGGCGGGCGCCCTGCTCGGCTCGCTGCCTGTGGCCATCATCTATTCGTTCTTCGTCGAATATTACGTGTCGGGCCTGACCGGCGCCGTCAAGGAATAAGCGCTTCCATGCAGAGAAAGAAACCGGAGGAGCTGCGCTCCCAGCAGTGGTTCGGCCGCCAGGACCGCGACGGCTTCGCCTACCGCAGCTGGGTCAAGGGCAAGGGCGTGCCGCACGACCAGTTCGATGGTCGCCCGGTGATCGGCATCTGCAACACCTTCAGCGAACTCACGCCCTGCAACTCGCACTTCCGCACGCTCGCGGAGCAGGTGAAGATCGGTGTCTACGAGGCCGGCGGCTTTCCGCTCGAATTCCCTGTGATGTCGCTCGGAGAGACGCTGCTGCGTCCCACCGCCATGCTGTATCGCAACCTCGCCAGCATGGACGTCGAGGAATCGATCCGCGGCAATCCGATCGATGGCGTGGTGCTGCTCATGGGCTGCGACAAGACCACGCCTTCGCTGCTGATGGGCGCGTCGAGCGTCGACCTGCCCACCATTGGCGTCTCCGGCGGCCCCATGCTCAGTGGCAAGTGGCGCGGCCAGGAGCTCGGCTCGGGCACCGGCGTGTGGAGCATGAGCGAGCAGGTGCGCGCCGGCACGCACAAGCTGCAGGACTTTTTCGAGGCGGAAAGCTGCATGCACCGCAGCCACGGCCACTGCATGACCATGGGCACGGCCTCGACGATGGCCAGCATGGTGGAAGCGCTGGGTGTCGGCCTCCCGGGCAACGCGGCCTATCCCGCCGTCGATGGCCGGCGCAACGTGATCGCGCGCAATGCCGGTCGCCGCATCGTGGAGATGGTGCACATCGACCAGAAGCTCTCCAGCATCCTCACGCGGCAGGCTTTCGAGAACGCGATCAAGACGCTGGCCGCCATCGGTGGCTCGACCAACGCGGTGATCCACCTGATCGCGATCGCGCGCCGCATCGGCGTCGAACTGGCGATCGAGGACTTCGACCGCCTCGGCAGTGACTTGCCCTGCCTGGTCAACCTGCAACCTTCGGGCAAGCACCTGATGGAGGACTTCTGCTACGCGGGCGGCCTGCCGGTGGTGATGAAGGAAATCCGCGAGCACCTGCACCTGGATGCGGTGACAGCCAACGGCTGCACCGTGGGCGAGAACATCGCCGATGCGCAGAACTGGAACCAGGAAGTGATCCTGCCGCTGGCGGCCCCCTTCAAGGAGAAGGCCGGCATCGCGGTGCTGCGCGGCAACCTGGCGCCGCGCGGCGCGGTGATCAAGCCGAGTGCGGCAACGCCGGCGCTGATGGTGCATCGCGGCCGCGCCGTGGTGTTCGAGAACATCGAGGACTTCCACCGGCGTATCGACGACGAGGACCTCGATGTCGACGAGACCTGCGTGCTGGTCCTGAAGAACTGCGGGCCCAAGGGCTACCCCGGCATGGCCGAAGTGGGCAACATGCCCCTGCCGCCCAAGATCCTGCGCAAGGGCATCACCGACATGGTCCGCATCAGCGATGCGCGCATGAGCGGCACGGCCTACGGCACGGTGGTGCTGCACACCGCGCCGGAAGCCGCGGCGGGCGGCCCGCTCGCGCTGGTGCAAAACGGCGACATCATCGAACTCGACGTGCCCAAGCGCCGCCTGCACCTCGAAGTGAGCGACCAGGAACTGGCCGCGCGCTTCGCCGCGTGGGAAAAGCCGAAGCCGCCGATGTCATCGGGCTACTGGAAGCTGTACGTCGACCACGTGCTGCAGGCGGACGAAGGCGCGGATCTCGATTTCCTGGTGGGCAAGCGCGGATCGTTCGTGCCGCGGGACAATCACTAGGCAGCACGGTGAGGATGTTTCCCCGGATGTCATCCCGCACTTCATGGATGTCATCGCGGCTCCATGGATGTCATCGCGGCTCCATGGATGTCATCCCGGGCTCGACCCGGGATCCACGCGGCGCTCGCATCACCGCCGCATGGATTGCGGGTCAAGCCCGCAATGACATCCGAGGATGCATGACCGCCGCCCGGGATGCGGGTCAAGCCCGCAATGACATCCGGACAACCAGAACTTCAGCATTCGCATGACTTCCCTGATCGCCGTCGACTGGGGCACCTCGTCCCTGCGCGCAGCACGCATTGCCGCCGACGGCACGGTGCTGGACCAGCGTAGTTCCGCGCGCGGCATCCTCACCGTCCCGGCCGGCGGCTTCCCCGACGTGCTGCAGGAAACCTGCGGCGACTGGCTCGCCGAACCCTCTTCCCTGTGCCTGGTCAGCGGCATGGCTGGCAGCCGCCAGGGCTGGCGCGAGGCGCCCTACTGCGCCTGTCCCGCGGGCTTCGCCGAGCTGGCACGCAGCCTGGCGTGGGTCGAGCCGCAGCGCATTGCCCTGGTCCCCGGCCTGTCCTGCGAGAGCGACGGCGTGCCCGACGTGCTGCGCGGCGAGGAGGTGCAGGTGTTCGGCGCGATCGACCTGCTGCAGCAGCGCGATGGCGTCTACGTGCTGCCCGGCACCCACAGCAAGTGGGTGCAGGTGGCGCAGGCGCGCGTGCAGTCCTTTGCGACCTTCATGTCGGGCGAGGTCTATGCGCTCTTGCGGCAGCATTCGATCCTCGGGCGCATGATGCCCGCCGAGGACGGCCCGCTCGCTGAAGACGCTTTCACGCAGGGCGTGCGCTATGCGCAGCAAAGCGGCGGCCTGCTGCGCAGCGCGTTCAGCGCGCGCACGCTGGCGCTGTTCGATCGATTGCCGGCGCCAGCGCTTGCCAGCTATCTCTCGGGACTCGTCATCGGCGAAGAATTGCGCCAGCGCAGCGACGCTGTCGACGCGGTGGTGCTGATCGGAGCCCCCGCCCTCACGCAACGCTACGCGCTCGCGCTACGGACGCTGGGATGCACCTCGCGCACCCTCGGACCCGAAGCTACCTGGCGCGGCCTGTGGGCGCTGGCCCGTACCCTGGAGTGAACATGGACGCTTCCGTCAACGACACCTGGCAGGCCTGCATCGAACAACTGCCGCTGGTGGCGATCCTGCGCGGCATCACGCCGGATGAAGCCGAGGCCGTGGGCGACGCCCTCGTCGGCGCGGGCTGGCGGCTGCTGGAAGTGCCGCTGAATTCGCCGCAGCCGCTGCGCAGCATCGAGCTGCTCGCGCGCCGTTTTCCGCAGGCGCTGGTCGGTGCCGGCACTGTGCGCACCACCGAGGAAGTGCGCCAGGTGCACGCTGCCGGTGGGCGCCTGGTGGTCTCGCCGCACTTCGATGCGCGCGTGGTCGAAGGCACGCGCGAGCTCGGCATGCTTGCCTTGCCGGGCGTGCTGACAGCGAGCGAAGCGTTCGCCGCATTGGCCGCTGGCGCCAGCGCGCTCAAGCTGTTTCCCGCGGAGATGATCCCGCCGGCCGCGGTGAAAGCGCTGCGCGCGGTACTGCCGCCGGACGTGCTGCTGATGCCGGTCGGCGGCATCGCGCCTGTGACGATGGCGGGCTACCGCGCTGCCGGCGCGAACGGCTTCGGCATCGGCTCGGCGCTGTACAAGCCGGGCATGAGCGCCCAGGCGGTGGCGGCCTCGGCGCAGGTGTTCGCGGATGCGTGGACGGGTACCATGCGCGCATGAACAGCGCGCCCCTCGCTCCGCCGTCTTCATCCGCCGTGCACTTCGGCCATGCCGGCCGCGTGTGCATCGTCACCGGCGCCGCGCAGGGCATCGGCGAAGCCTGCGCGCGGCGGTTCGCGCGCGAGGGCGCCAGGGTGGTGCTGGCCGACATTGACGATGTGCAGGGCCAGGCGCTCGCCGACGAGTTGCAAGGCCTCTACGTGCACTGCGATGTCGGCGACAAGGCGCAGGTGGATGCGCTGGTGGCGCGGACGATGCAGGCGCATGGCCGCATCGACGTGCTGGTCAACAACGCCGGCATCTTCAAGGCGTCGGACTTCCTGGAGATCAGCGAAGCCGACTTCGATGCCGTGCTGCGCGTCAACCTCAAGGGCTCGTTCCTGGTCGGGCAGGCCGCCGCGCGCGAGATGGCCAAGGCGGGAGGCGGCGTGATCGTCAACATGAGCTCGGTGAACGGGGTGCTGACCATCCCGACGATCGCCAGCTACAACGTCAGCAAGGGCGGCATCAACCAGCTGACCCGCGTGATGGCGCTGGCGCTGGCGCCGCACGGCATTCGTGTGAATGCGGTCGCACCGGGCACGATCGCCACCGAGCTTGCGGCGAAGTCGGTGCTCACCAGTGAGGAAGCGAAGGCGCGGATCATGAGCCGCACGCCGATGAAGCGGCTGGGTGAACCGGCGGAGGTGGCTGACGTCGTGGCCTGGCTCGCGAGCGACGCAGCCAGCTACGTGACCGGTGAGATCGTGGTGGTGGACGGCGGCCGGATGACGCTGAACTACACCGTGCCGGTCTGAACGCGCGCTTTCAACGCTTGCGCGCAGACCCGGACTTGCGCGCGAGCGCAGGCTTGGGCACGGCGGCGGGGAGATCCTGCTGATCCATGTAGTCGCGGATCAGCCGGCGCACCACCTGCGAGGGCGTCATGTCCTGCGTGCGGCAGAGTGTCTCGAAAGCCAGTTTCTTCGCGGGATCGATCAGGATGGTCAACCGGGCGGTCTTGAGCTCCATGGGCGAACGGTTTCCGATGTTAATCGGATTGTAATTCCTTTCCGTTCGCAGCGGGGCCGCTCACTCCTCATGGCCGGCTCCTGGGGGGTACTCGATGCCGTGCTTGACGAGGTAGTCGCGGATGAGCTGGCGGACCATCTGCGAGGCCGTGATGTCCTGGGAGGCGCAGAGCGCCTCGAATGCCTTCTTCTTCTCCGCGTCGATCAGGACGGTGAGGCGGGCGGGTTTATCTTCCATGCGATCGTTCTGGTGTCCAGACATGATAATACTGTGCACCTATCATGTGAGTCGGATGGTAGTACGTTCGCCCGGATGGGGCACGGGGATTTGCCCGCCGCTCGCCGGTTTGAAGGCTCTACGGCTTGTAGGCAACGGCAGACGCTGAGTCAGACCGCACGGCAGCGCGTGCGGCGCGCGAAGCGGCTCAGGCCGTGACGGGAGCGCCGGACGGCCGCCGCGCGGGAATCCGCTCCTCGCGGATGGGCAGGTGGATCAGCGCGGCGCCGAGCGCCAGCACGATGTCGGCGTACCAGAGCCAGTCGTAGGCACCGGTCAGCTCGAACACCTTGCCGCCGAGCCAGGAACCGACGAAGGCGCCGACCTGATGCGACAGCATCACCAGGCCGAACAGCGTCGCCATGTTGGCGGACCCGAAGAACTTGGCCACGAGCCCGGCGGTCGGCGGCACCGTCGACAGGTAGGTCAGGCCCATGACTGCGGCGAACAGCAGCACGACCGGCCCGGTCTTCGGTGCGAACAGGAAGGCCAGCACGGCCAGCGCGCGCGCTGCGTAGATCAGCGACAGCAGCGTCTTGGAGCGCCAGTGCCCCACCGCCCAGCCGACGATCAGGCTGCCGATGATGTTGAACAGCCCCAGCATCGCCAGCGCCCAGCCGCCCCACTGCGTCGGCAGCCCGCAGGCCGCCACCACGCCGGGCAGGTGCACCGCGAGAAAGGCGACGTGGAAGCCGCAGATGAAGAAGCCGGCGCCGAGCAGCAGGTAGCTGCGATGGCGCACCGCCTGCGCCACCGCCGTGCGCGCCCCCACCGTCTTCGGCTCGCCCGCAACCGGGGCGGATTGCGCCGCATTGCCGCGCAGCACCCAGGCCGCCGGCAGCGCCAGCAACACCATGAACGCCAGCACCTGCATGGCCGAGCCCCAGCCCACGCCGACGATCAGCGCCGCCGCCAGCGGCGCGGTCGCGAACTGGCCGAAGGACCCGCCCGCGTTGACCAGTCCGGTGGCGAAGCCGCGGCGCGCCGGCGCGATCATGCGGACCGCAGCCGACATCAGCACCGCCGGCCCGGCCATGCCGGAGCCGCCGGAGGCGAGCACGCCGATCGCGAAGATCAGGCCCGGCGTGCTGGTCATGAAGGGCGTGATGAAGGTGCCGATGCACAGCAGGATCACGCCCAGCACCAGCACGCGGCCGGCGCCATAGCGGTCGGCCAGCGCGCCGGCAAACGGTTGCGTGAGTCCCCACCATAACTGCCCGAAGGCAAAGGCCAGGCTGACGCTGCCCAGCCCGAGGCCGGTGGCCGTGTTGAGCGACGAGAGGAACAAACCCATGCTCTGGCGCGCGCCCATCGTCAGGCCGAAGGTGCCGGCAGCCGCCAGCATCACCAGCCAGAACGCAGTACGCCGCGCGGTGTCAGTCATTGGATGTCTCCTTCGGGGGTCTCGCCGGGCCGGTCGTACCGCCCGCCGAGCTGCGCGTGCAACGCTACCACGCCCCCGGGCTCAAGTCTCGGATCCGCTGCCTCCGGCGAGACCCAGCTGTGCCGCTGTGCCTCATTGCGCCTTTTTTCTGGCTCGCCGGTGTCGCATCGATGAGACGGCGCTGGCCGCCGGCCGGGCCGCCCTATTTCTTTCCCCAGCCGTCGAAGGCAAACGTGAAGATCAAGTCCAGCCCCGCCCGCTCGCCCGCCTCCGCTCGCACCGTCACCCGCTTCGACACGTCGTAGAAGATGAACAGAGTGCCCAGCGCCCCGGACAGGCTGCGCTCGTAGGCGGCGTAGAAATTCGCGGCAAAGCGCTTGCCAAGGCGCACGACCGGACCGCTGGTGCCGTCGTTGGCCACCGTCAGGTCGTCCAGGCCGAGGCTGCCGGCCAGGGTCTTGCCGGTGCCGCGGCGCCCCGCCAGCAGGGCCGCCGCCGCCCTTTGCAGCAGCGCCGTTTCGGCCCCGCTGCCGGCCGACGAGCGACCGAGCACCACGTACGACAGCGTCTCCGCATCGGACAGCCCCGCATCGGAATACAGCTCCACGTGCGGCGACTGCGCGCGGCCGGTGATCTGCACGCCCACCTTCTGCGTCATGTTGGGCCGCACGGCCAGCACCTCCAGCGCCGGGTTGTCGGCCGCGCCGGTGAAGCGCAGTTCCCCGCGCTCGATGTCCATGCGCTGGCCATAGGCTTCATAGGTGCCGCCCACCGTGTGGATCACGCCGGCGATCTGCGGCAGGCCGTTGCCGGCGCCCTGCACCTGCAGCGTGCCGGCCAGTCGCGTGTCGACGCCGCGCCCGCTCACGCGGAAGTCGTCACCGAGATCGAACGCGACGCGCAGCGTCACGGCGCGCCGGCTCGTGCCCTCACTGGCCGTTGCCGCCGCCGGACGCTGCCCGCGCTCCGCCTGGGTCGCCTCGACGCCGGGGGCGTTGCGGACGACGACGTCGTCGCCCAGCTGCGGCGGCGACTGGTCGGGAATCTTGATGCGCGCGCGGTCCACCCGCAGTTCACCGGTGACGGTCGCGGCGGCGCCGTCCACCTGTGCATCCACCGGCCCGGAGATGGTCAGCTGGCGATCGCTGCGGATGCTGGCGCGCAGCTGCGAGAGCACCGCATGCGCCTGGAACACCGGCCCCTGCGGCGTCCAGCGGCCCTCGCCGGTGGCGACCAGCGTGCCGCCGGTGGCGCCGGCCTCCTCGCCGCCACGCAGCAGGAATTCGCTCACGACCAGCCGCTGTCCCGATAGTTGCGCACGCAAGCGACCGTTGCGCAATTCGACGCCGTCGACCACCGAGCGCAGCGCCAGGTCGTCGGCCTGCAGCGGTCCCGAGAGCTCGGGTTGCGCCCGCGTGCCGGCCACCGCAATGTCCGCACCGAGCGATCCACGCAGCCGCCAGCCGGGGGGCGCCAGCAACGACCACACGCCGATGCGGGGCAGCTGCGCCTGCACCCGGCCCGAAATCGGCGCCTGCTGCGGCCAGCCCCAGCCGTCGGCGCTGTACGCCAGCCGCGTGCGGATCTGGCCCTCGGCGTGGCCGGCGCGCTCGCTGTCCCACAGCAGCGCGAACACCAGCTGCTCGCCCTGGCTGCTGACGCTGACGCGCGCATCGCGCACTCCTGCGCTCACGCGGGTCGCGCCGCCGTCGATGGCTTCGGCGAGCACGTTGACGTCGCCGCGCACCCGCGCCAGCGACGCGTCCAGCCGCACGGTTTTTCCCAGCTGCGCATTCCACTGCGCGTCGAACACCAGGTCGCCCGAGAGCGCGGAACCGGCCAGCTGCGGCCCGCCCACCAGCTCGATCCACGCCAGCGGCAGCCCGCTCAGTCGCCCCGCCGTGGTGAGCTGCCCGGCCTGTCTATGCACCGGTGTCCACGTGAGGACGGCGTCGCTGGCCGCGGCGCCGCTGCGCATGGCTGGCGCATGCAGCACCGCCTCGCCCGCGCTCAGATCGAAGTTGCCGCCGGCCGCCCGCCAGTCGACGGCTTGGCGCAATTGCAGTTGCCAGGGACCGGGCGTGATTCCCGGATCCTGCAATTGCAGCGCCGCGCTTGCGATGTGGCCGCGCCAGCTGACCGCGGGCGCGCCCAGCGTGGCGCCGAGCCGGCCCGCCACGGCCAGCGCAAGCTTGCGCTGGCCCTGCTCCGCCTGCGCGTGCACATCGAGTGCGGCATCGCGCAAGCGCCCCTGCACCTGCAAGGACGCATCGCGCAAGACCCACGGCAACGCCGCTGGGTCGCGCGCCGCTTGTTGCCAGGCCAGCGTTCCCGCACTGGCGCGCGCCTGCACGGTCGGATCGCGCCAGCCGCCCTGCCAGGCGACATGCGCCTGCGCCTGGCCGCGCAAGGCGACGCTCTTGAGCGCAGCGCCGACACCGGGCCAGCGCGCCAGCCAGCGTTGCGCCTGCGCCAGGTCGTCGGCCGACACGTCGCCGGCGCCCTGCCCGCGCCCGGGCGCCAGGCTGCCGCGCGCCTGCGCCTGCAGGCCCGGTGCCCGCAACTGCAGGTGACCGCTGGCGGCCGTGGCGGCGAAGTCCCATTCCAGCTGGCCTTCCAGCGAGGCATCGCTGGTGCGCACGCGCAGCTGCGAGAGCGACAACAGCTCGCCGCTGTAGCGGCCTTGCGCCAGGGCGTCGCGCAGCTCCAGCGCACCGGCGGCGGCCAAGAGCCTGTTGTCGGCGCTGTCCTTGCGCGCCGATGCAGGACGCCGCCGGGGCGCGCCGGCCTGCAGCGCGACGTCGAAGTCCACCGCCTTGCCCTCGCCCTTCAGCTTGACCGGACCGGTCAGGGGCAGTGGCGCCAGGCTGCCAAGCAGCTGCGAGGGATCGACCGCATCGACCCGCCCCTGGAAGCTCCAGCCCTTGCCTTCCCAGGCGCCGCTGCCCGCGATGCTGCCGCCGCCGACCTCCGCCGCGATCGACTTCACCAGCGCCGCGCCCTCGCGCCACTCGCCCGCGCCGCGCGCGGACTGCACCGGCAGCCGGTGGGCGTCCCACGGGCCGGCGAGCCCGTTGCGCACATCGGCCTGCAGGCGCCAGCGCGCCGCGCCCTCGGGCACGACCGCGACGTGTCCGGACAGCAGCGTGCGGGGCGCCTGCGGCCAGAACATCGCCAGGTCCAGTCGTTCGAAATCGGCGGCGCCGCGCGGCACCGGCATGGACGCAAAAGGCGTGACGCGTGCGGTGGCGGTCGCCCGCGGCAGGGCGGCGGCGGCAGCGTTCTGCTCCACCACCTGCAGCTGCGCGCGCGCATCGAAGGCGCTGACGGGCCCCTGCGCGCGCACCCGAAACTCCAGCGGCACGTGCTCGTGCGTGCCCGGCACCGGCGCCTGGAAGCGGCCGGCGACCGTGGCGGTCAGCGCCTGCGAGCCGCGCGCCTGCAGCTTCACGTCGCCCGAATAGCTGCCGCCGGCCACCTGCAGCGACTGCAAGTCGAGCGCATGCCGAATGCCGTCGAAGCCGTAGCTCGCCGCGAGATTGCTGGCGTCTACGTTCGTTCGCCCCTGGTACGCGAAGGCGCCGACCTTCAGCAGGTCGACGGTCACGCGCCAGGGCAGGCTCAGGTCGGCGGGCAGCTTGAGCGGCTCGTTAGTCGGTGGCCGCTGGTCGATCACGCGGACCCGCGCAGCCTGCACCAGCTCCAGTTGCACCGTGCGTTTCAGCAGGGCGACCGGTTGCCACGCCAGCTCGATGTCCTCCGCCACCAGCTTGAGGCCGTCGCGCTCCCAGACGATGCGATCGATGTGCCAGCGGCCGCGCACCGAGCCCTGCACACCTTGCCACTGCAGCGGCCCGCCGTGCGCCGCGCGGCGCAGCAGCCAATCCAGCGAGCCCTCCTGGCCGGACCACCACCACAAGCCGGCGGCGGCAAGCAGCAACAGCAGGGCGAGCCCGACGACGATGCGCACGAGCCCGCGTGCCGCGCGCGCAGCCTGCGCTTTCAAAAGACGAACCCCGCGGTGAAATGCAGCCGCAGCTTGTGCGCCTGCACGCCATAGGCGATGGCGCCTTCCACCGGCCCGACGGGGCTGCGCCAGCGCATGCCGGTGCCGATGCCGACCTGCTGGCGCAGCGCGCCTATGCGATCGGCCACCGCACCGCTGTCGATGAACAAGGTGTGCTCGAACTGCGTCGGCTGCGCATTGCGGATGATGGGCCGCTGCCATTCGACGCTGGCCACGGTCATGTAGCGGCCGGGCCCGACCAGCCCGCCGGGCAGCCGTACGCCGATGTCGAGAAAGCTGTAGCCGCGCACCGTGGTGTCGCCGCCGGTGCGAAAGAGCTGCGTCGCCGGCACCGGGGCGTCGTCGCGCGCCAGCACCGCGCCGGCTTCCGCGCGCAGCTGCAGCCGTCCCTGGGGCAGCGGCCGGAAGGTGATCCAGCGCAGCAGCGTGCGCTCGAAGGGTTGGTGCACGCTGCCCAAGGTGACGCCGCCGCCCACTTCCATGCCGACGCCGTAGCCGGTCGTGGGCACCTGCAGGTCGTCGAAGTAGCGGCCGGTCCAGATGTAGTTGACGCTCAGGGCCGTCCCCTGGCCGGTCTCCAGCGGCGTGAGCACCACGTTGCGCGGGTTCTGCACGGTGGAGCGCTCGTACTCCAGGTACATGTTGCGGTCGATGTGGTCGGTGTTCTGGAAGCGGCCGCCGCGCAGCCGCTCGCTGTTGGTGATCAGGCGCTCGTCGTCCAGCCGCTCGATGCGAGCCAGTGTGGACCAGCGCCAGCCGCGCTCGTCGGGCAGGCCGGTCCATTCGGTCTGCGCGAACGGATTCTTCCGCTCCACCTGCAGCTTGGTCACGGCGCGCCAGCCGATCACCGGCAGCCGGTTGTCGATGTGCTCCACCGTCGCACGGGGGCCGCCATCGGTGGTGAAGCCCACGCCCAGCACCACCTTCTGCAGCCGTGCCTCGCGCACGCTCACCTGCACCGGCGCCGCATCGGGATCGCCTTCGGGGTCGACGAAGATGAAGGCGGAATCGAAGTAGCCGCTGCCGGAAAGCCGCAACTGCGCCTGCACCAGCTGCTCCTGGTCGTACACGGCGCCCTCCTGCAGGCGCGCGAGCCGCGGCACCAGCACCGGGTCGTAGCGCTGCATGCCGATCACGCGCAGCGGCCCCAGGTGAAACAGCTTGCCGGAATCCAGCTTCAGCCCGAGCCGCGCGGACTGCGCCTGGGCGTCCACATCGGCCAGGCTGTAGCTGATGCGGCCGGCCGGATAGCGGCGCACCAGCAACTGCTTGGTGGCCTCCGCCTTCGCGCGATCCCAGCCGCCCGCCGTGAACGGCAGGCCCGAGGGCAGCAGCCAGCGCGAGCGGATGCCTTCGCGCTGCGCGATGGCGCCAGCGTCGGTGCTGGTGGCGATGTCGCCTTCGAAGGCGATGTCGACGGCCTGCACCTGCGTGCGCGGACCGGGCTGCACCGTCACCACCAGCCGGATGGGCGGTCCGCTCTCCCGGGTGATGCGCACATCGGGCGAGAAGTAGCCCTGGGTGGCCAGCAGCTCGCGCGCGTCTTTTTCGCCGAGCACGATCAGGCGCGCGACCTCGCTGTCATCGAGATCGCTCACCTCGCGGTAGCGGCGCAGTTCGAGGTTGTTTTCCAGCAGTTGCCGCAAGGGATCGGGCGCGCGGACGACGAGATCGAACGCGGGCTGCTGGGTCTGGGCGGCCGCGGCCGTCGCCAGCAGCGCCAGCAGGGCCAGGCCCGCGGCAGCTAGGAAGGAGCGGAGCATGGAGTGCGAACTATCGCTGTCCCGGCCGTTGCGCCGCGTAGGCCGAATTCGACTCATGCAGCCTGGACACCGCGCGGTCCCGATCTATCATCGTGGCCATGCGAATCCTCCACACCATGCTGCGCGTCGGCGACCTGCAGCGCTCGATCGCCTTCTACACGGGTGTGCTCGGCATGAAGCTGCTGCGCACCACCGAACGGCCGGAGCAGAAGTACTCGCTCGCCTTCGTCGGCTACGGCACCAACCCGGAACACGCCGAGCTGGAGCTGACCTACAACCACGGCGTGGACCAGTACGAGATGGGTAGCGCCTTCGGCCATATCGCCATCGGCGTGGCCGACGCCTATGCCGCCTGCGACCGCATCCGCGCCGCCGGCGGCAACATCACGCGCGAGCCCGGCCCGGTGCAGGGCGGCAACACGGTGATCGCTTTCGTGACGGATCCGGACGGCTACAAGATCGAGCTGATCCAGCGAGAAGCTGAATAGGCGCTGGCTGGAGTCTGAGCAAATCAACGCACAAGGCGCAGAAGCGACGCAGAAAACGCAGAAGAAAACCTTGAAAGGTTTCCTGGTCTTTTCTGCGACTTCTGCGCTACTTCTGCGAATTCTGCGTTCAGAAACGCTCGATCAAACACGCCGCAAAGCCGCCGCCTCCGACGCGAGTCGCGTGACCCGCGCCCAGTCGCCCGCGGCCAGAGCATCCGCCGGCGTGAGCCACGAGCCGCCGACGCAGGCTACGTTGGGCAGGGCCAGGAACTCCGCTGCGTTGTGCGGCGTGATGCCGCCGGTGGGGCAGAACCTCACGTCGTTGAAGGGGCCGCTCCACGCCTTGAGCATGGCGAGGCCGCCCGCTTGCAAGGCGGGGAAGAACTTCAGCGCGGTGTAGCCGTCTTCCTGCGCCATCATGATTTCGCTGCCGGTCGCCACGCCGGGCAGCAGGGCCAGGCCGAGTTCGTGACACGCCTTGCCGACCGAGCGCGTGTAGCCGGGACTCACCGCGAAGCGGGCGCCGGCCAGCGCCGCCGCCTGTGCATCGGCCGCACTGCGCAGGGTGCCGGCGCCAACCACCGCCTCGGGCACTTCGCGGGCGATCGCTTCGATGCAGGCCAGCGCCACCGGCGTGCGCAGCGTCACCTCCAGCATGCGGATGCCGCCTGCCACCAGCGCGCGCGCCATCGGCACCGCCTGCTCGCGCGCGCTCAGCACGATCACCGGGATCACCGGCGCGTCCTGCATGACCTGCTGCGCCGTCGGGCGCTCGGGGATCTCTGGTCTCATAGCCATGTGCAGGCACCCTCCTCGGCGCCAAGTGCATTGCGCCGCATGCCGGCGAACAGTTCGCGCCCGACCCCGTGGCCGTTCGCCTCGCGTTGCGCGTCGCTCATGCGGGCGGGCTCGCGCCGCGCCCATTCGGCGGGATCGACCAGCGCCTCGAGCTGGCCGGCCGGTGCGTCCAGGCGCACGACGTCGCCATCGCGCAGCAGCGCGAGCGGCCCGCCGGCCGCCGCTTCCGGGCACACATGGATCGCCGCCGGCACCTTGCCGGAGGCGCCGCTCATGCGGCCGTCGGTGACCAGCGCCACGCGGAATCCCTTGCCTTGCAGCACCGCCAGGGGTGGCGTGAGCTTGTGCAGTTCCGGCATGCCGTTGGCTTGCGGTCCCTGCCAGCGCACCACGCAGATCAGGTCGCGCTCCAGCTCTCCGGCCTGGAAGGCGGCCAGCAGCGCGTCCTGGCTGTCGAAGATGCGCGCCGGCGCTTCGATCACGTGGCGGTCGTCGGGCACCGAGGACACCTTGATCACGCTGCGCCCCAGGTTGCCCACCAGCAGCTTGAGGCCGCCGGTGCGGCTGAAGGGCGCGCCGGCCGGACGCACGATGCTCTCCTCCCGCGAGGGGCCGATATCGGACCACACCAGGCCGTGTTGTTCGCTCGCCTGCAGCGCCGGCTCGCGCGTGTATTCGCGCAAGCCGCCTTCGCGCACGGTCAGCACGTCCTCGTGCATCAGGCCGGCATCGAGCAGTTCGCGGATCACGTAGCCCGGGCCGCCCGCGGCCTGGAACTGGTTGACGTCGGCGACTCCATTCGGATAGACCCGCGCCAGCAGCGGCACGACGGCCGAGAGCTGGTCGAAATCGTTCCAGTCGATCACCATGCCGGCGGCACGCGCCACCGCCACCCAGTGAATCAGGTGGTTGGTGGAACCGCCGGTGGCCAGCAGCGCCGCCATCGCGTTGACGATGGAGCGCTCGTCGACCATGCGGCCAATGGGCACGTAGCGGCGCGTCTTGAGGATGCCGAGCACGGTGCGCACCGCCTCGCGCGTGAGCTCTTCGCGCAAAGCTTGCTGCGGCTGCACGAAGGCCGAGCCCGGCACGTGCAGGCCCATCGCTTCCATCAGCATCTGGTTGCTGTTGGCCGTGCCGTAGAAAGTGCAGGTGCCCTGCGTGTGATAGGCCTTCTCCTCGGCCTCGAGCAATTCCTTGCGGCCGACGAGGCCCTGCGCCGCCAGTTCGCGCACCTTGGATTTCTCGGTGTTGGAGAGGCCGCTGGGCATGGGACCGCCCGGCACGAAAACGGTGGGCAGATGGCCGAACTGCAAGGCGCCGATCAGCAGGCCCGGCACGATCTTGTCGCAGATGCCCAGCATCAGCACCGCATCGAACACGTCGTGGCTCAGGCCCACGGCCGTGGCCATCGCGATGGTGTCGCGCGAGAACAGGCTGAGCTCCATGCCATGCGTGCCCTGCGTCACACCGTCGCACATGGCGGGCACGCCGGCGGCCACCTGCGCGTTGGCGCCGAGCCGGTGCGCCTCGTCCTTGATCACCGGCGGGAAGTGGCCGAAGGGCGCGTGCGCCGACAACATGTCGTTGTACGAGTTGATGATCGCGATGTTGGGCGCGCGCTCGGCGACGACGCGGAACTTGTCGTTGTTCGGCAGCGCCGCGAAGGCATGGGCGACGTTGGCGCAGCCCATGCGGTCGGCGCCACGCTGACGCCCCGCGCCCTCGTCGAGGCGCGCGAGATAGGCGGCCCGGGTGGGCGCGCTGCGTTGGCGGATCCGGGCGGTCACCGCCTCCAGCACGGGATGGAGTTTCATGGAATCTTGCGCTGACTGCGTT
The DNA here is from genome assembly GCF_028291745.1 of Ramlibacter sp. GTDB lineage: Bacteria > Pseudomonadota > Gammaproteobacteria > Burkholderiales > Burkholderiaceae_C > Ramlibacter. The sequence goes on from NZ_JAQGNQ010000056.1 coordinate 205,599, forward strand.
GCCGCATGCTACCGCGCGGCCGCGGCCTTGTGGCTGGCGCCGAGGTACGAACCGGTTACCAACTTCACGGCCGGTCCGCTAGAGTCGGGGACGTCTATGGAAGCCTTGAAGCCGTTGCGGGACCCGGGCCCGATGCTGGAGCAGGCACTCGCGGAGTGGGGTGGACACGAAGACCTCTGGCTCTTCGGCTACGGTTCGCTCATCTGGCGACCGGACTTCGACTTCGAGGAACGAAGGCCCGCGCGCGTGCATGGCTGGCATCGGGCGCTGAAGATGTGGAGCCGCATCAACCGCGGCACGCCCGAGCGGCCCGGCCTGGTGTTCGGGCTGCTCTCGGGCGGATGCTGCCGCGGCGTGGTGTTCCGCATCGCGCGGGAGCATGGCGCCGCGACCCTCACGCGCCTGTGGAGCCGCGAGATGGCGATGGCCGTGTACGACCCACGCTGGCTGAGTGCGCACACGCCGCAAGGGCCGGTGCGCGCGCTTGCCTTCACGCTCTCGCGCAAGAGCCCCAACCATACCGGCGAGCTCAGCGCAGAGGAATACCGCGCCATCTTCGCCCTTGCCTCGGGCATCTACGGCACGACGCGCGACTATGCGCATCGCACGCTCGAGGAACTGCAGCGGCACGAGATCCGCGATCGCAACCTGGAGCGCTTGCTGCGCCTGATCCAGAAGTAGGGTGGGATGCGCGACGCGCACACCACCGGGCGGCGATGGTGGAGTGCGCTGCGTCAACGCGATGCGAGCAGCGCCTCCGCCCGCGCCAGATCCGCCACCGTATCGATATCCATCACGATCCCCGGATCGTCGATCGCCAGCTTCAGCGCTTGCGAGGCGCGCACGATCGCCGCCGCGCCTTCGGTGCCCGTGAGAGCCTGCAGCGCCGCACCGTGTTCGCGCGCGAAGCCCACGGGATGGCCGCGCGTGCCGCGATGCATCGGCAGCACGATAGCGGCGCGCCGCAGGGCGTCGGCCACTGCCAGCAATGAGCTGGGCGCGATCAGGGGCAGGTCACCGGGCAGCACCAGCCAGCCGGCCGCCGATGCGGTCGCGCGCACGCCGGCAGCGATCGAGTCGCCCATGCCGGGGTGACCGGCGTCTTCGACATGCCAGGGCAAGCCGCTCGCGCGCACGGCTGCCAGCGTGTGCGCGAGCACGGTCTGCCCGGCCAGCAGCGCCTGCAACTTCGAGCCGTGGCCGCCGGAAGCCAGGAAGCGCTCGCCCCGGCCGGAGGCAAGCACGAGCACGATCGGTGAAGCGACGGACATGCCCGCACGCTAACACCGATGCGAAAATGGACGCCATGAGCAGCACCTCCGATCGCATCGCCGAACTGCGCAAGAGCTACGAGCGCGCCGAACTGAGCGAGGAGGCTTCGCACGCCGACCCGCTCAAGCAATTCGACCAGTGGCTCACCGAGGCGATTGCCGGACAAGTGCCCGAGCCCAACGCAATGACCTTGGCCACGGTGGCGGGCAACCTGCGTCCCAGCACGCGCGTGGTGCTGATCAAGGGCTACGACGCGCGCGGCATCGTCTGGTACACCAACTACGAGAGCCGCAAGGGCGTGGAGCTGGCCGGCAACCCGTATGCGGCGCTGCAGTTCCACTGGCTGGAGCTGGAGCGCGTGGTGCGCATCGAAGGCCGTGTGGAAAAGACCAGCGACGCCGAGAGCGATGCCTATTACGCCAGCCGCCCGCTCGACTCACGCATCGGCGCCTGGGCCAGTCCGCAAAGCCAGGTGATCCCCGGACGCAGCGTGCTGGTGACCAATGCCGCGAAATACGGCGCGCAGTTTCTGCTGAACCCACCGCGGCCGCCGCACTGGGGCGGCTATCGGCTGGTGCCGGACGAGTGGCAGTTCTGGCAGGGGCGCAAGAGCCGTCTGCATGATCGGCTGCGCTATCGGCTGGCTGACGGCGAATGGGTGCGGCAGCGCCTGGCACCCTGATGTCTTGCTCCCTCCCCTTCCGGGGGAGGGTTGGGGTGGGGGCGCTCCGGGACCACGAAAGCACGCCGAGCGCCCCCAGAGCGCCCCCAGCGCCCCCATCCCCACCTTCCCCCGGAGGGGGAAGGAGTAAAGAAACTCAGCGGGTCAGCTCGGTGAACGTCTTGCGAAACTTCGCCACCTTCGGCGCCGCCACCGCCAGGCAATAGCCCTGCGTCGGGTTCTTCTCGAAGAAGTCCTGGTGATACTCCTCGGCGGGCGAGTAGTTCGTCAGCGGCTGCACCTCCGTGACCAGCTCGCGGCCGAACAGCTTCTCCTCGTTGATGCTGCGGATCATCTCTTGCGCCACCTGCTCTTGTTCCGGCGTCGTGGTGTAGATGCCGCTGCGGTACTGCGTGCCGACGTCGTTGCCCTGCCGGTTCAACTGCGTCGGGTCGTGGATGATGAAAAAGATCTCCAGCAACTGCCGCGTGCTGACCTGCGCCGGGTCATAGGTCAGCTTGACCACCTCGTTGTGGCCGGTGCGGCCGGTGCAGACCTGCTCGTAGCTCGGGTGCTGCGTCTCGCCGTTGCTGTAGCCGGATTCGACGTCCGTGACGCCGCGCACTTCCTTGTAGACGGCCTCGGTACACCAGAAGCAGCCGCCACCCAGGACGATCGTTTGCAAGTCGCTCATGCTCGGTTCTCCATAGGTGCACTGTAGCCGCTCCGCCCGCTCGCTTACCATCCGCGGCGATGCACGCCAGCGACACCGACCAGGACACGAATCATGCAAGCCGGTGAGTGGAAGCCCGTGCTCGCCGCGCTGGTGCTGCCCCCGGCCGGCCCCCTGCTGTTCGCGCTGATCGGCATCGCGCTGGCAACCCGCCGACGCGCCGCGGGACTTTGGCTTGCGAGCGTGGCCATCGCGCTCGCGTATCTCCTCGCCACCAACGGCTTCGGCCTGCTGCTCGCGCGTCATCTCGCGCCCGCGACCCCGGTGGTGCAAGCCCGGGAGTTGCAGCAGGTGCAGGCCATCGTGATCCTCGGTGGCGGCGTGCTGCCGCAGGCGCCCGAATACGGCACGCCGCAGCTCGGCCCGCACAGCATGGAGCGGCTGCGCTATGGCGCCTGGCTGGCACGCCGAAGCGGCAAGCCGCTGGCATTTTCGGGCGGCCTCGGTTGGGGCAATGGCCCGGCGCAGCGCGAAGCGGAAGCCTCGGTCGCGCGACGCGTGCTGCAGGAGGACTACGGCCTGACGCTGCGCTGGACCGAGGACCGCTCGCGCGACACCGCCGAAAACGCGGACCGCAGCGCGCAACTGCTGCAGCCCGCGGGCGTGCACCGCATCGCGCTCGTCACCAGCGCCCTCCACATGCCGCGGGCGCTGCGCGAATTCCGCCGGGCCGGCTTCGAGGTCCTGCCGGCCCCGACCGGCTTCCCTTCGGCACGCGGGAACGCGTGGCTCGAATGGCTGCCGACGCCCGATGGCGCGGTGCTTTGCTGGACGGTCATTCGCGAGGCACTCGGCCGCGCCGTCGCAGCGCTTCACTGATCGCTCTCCTCTTGTCCATGGCTGGGTCGGCTTGACGCCCGCCGGCAGCGCCGTCTATATTACTAACCAGTCAGTCAGTAACTTTCCATGCGCCCTTCCAAGCCTGCCGTCGAGCCAAGCGCCGACCTCCTGCCCCGCCGCGGCCGCCGCAAGGAAGCGCGTCCCGGCGAACTGCTGGATGCCGCGCTGGACCTCTTCGTCGAGAAGGGCTTTGCCGCGACCCGCTCGGAAGAAGTCGCGGCGCGCGCCGGCGTCTCCAAGGGCACGCTGTTCCTCTACTTCCCCACCAAGGAAGAACTGTTCAAGGCGGTGATCCGGGAAAATCTGTCGGGCCGCTTTGCCGAGTGGAACGAGGAGTTCGACAGCTTCGAGGGCTCCAGCCCCGAGATGGTCCGCTACTGCATGCGCGTGTGGTGGGAGCGCATAGGCGCCACCCGCGCCTCGGGCATCACCAAGCTGATCATCAGCGAGGCGCGCAACTTCCCCGACATCGCCGCCTTCTACCAGCAGGAGGTGATCCGTCCCGGCACCGAGCTGATCCGCCGCATCCTGCAGCGCGGCGTGGCCCGTGGCGAGTTCCGCGCCATCGACGTGGAATACAGCGTGTTCAGCATCATTGCGCCGATGATCTTCCTGATCATGATGAAGCACTCGCTCGGCGCCTGCTCGCCGCAGGACTATCCGCTCGAGCCCGAGCGCTACGTGCAGGCGCAGATCGACAACCTGCTGCACGGCCTGTGCGTGCCCGGCGCGAGCCAGGAGGAAAACGACGCATGAAGAGCCGGTGGAAGACGCTGCTGTTCGTACTGCTTGCGGTCGTCGTCGTGGCGGCCGCGGGCTGGCGCATCGTGGGCGGGCGGCGCGCGCAGCAGATCGCGCAGCAGCAGGCCGCCGCCCAGAAGGCGCAGCCCGCCGTGGAGCTGGCGGCCAGCGACGTGGTGCGCGCGCAGACGCGCGAACTGCAGCGCGGTCTGCCGGTCTCGGGCTCGCTGCGCGCCGTGGATTCCGCGTACGTGAAGGCGCGCGCGGCGGGCGAGTTGCTGGGCCTCGCGCTGCGCGAAGGCGACCCGGTGCGCGCGGGCCAGGTGGTGGCGCGCATCGATCCCGCCGAGGGCCAGGCGCGGCTGAAGCAGGCGCAGGAACAGGCCGATGCGGCCAAGGCGCAGATCGACATCGCCGAGCGCCAGTACAGCAACAACAAGGCCCTGGTCGACCAGGGCTTTATCTCGCGCACTGCGCTGGACACCTCGGCCAGCACGCTGGCAGGGGCGCAATCGAGCTACCAGGCGGCGGTGGCCGCGGTCGATCTCGCCCGCAAGGGCATGGAGGACACCGTCCTGCGCGCACCGATCTCCGGCGTGGTGTCGCAGCGGCTCACGCAAAACGGCGAGCGGGTCGCGATCGATGCGCGCGTGATCGAGATCGTCGACCTCTCGCGCCTCGAAGTCGAAGCGACGCTGAGTGCCGCCGACTCGGTGGACGTGCGCGTCGGCCAGGATGCGGCCTTGCAGGTGGAAGGCAGCCAGCGGCCCGCGGCGGCCAGGGTGGTGCGGATCAATCCCAGCGCGCAGGCGGGCAGCCGCAGCGTGCTGGTCTACCTGGCCATTGCCGACACGGCCGGATTGCGCCAGGGCCTGTTCGCGCAGGGCATAGTGAAGACCGGCAGTGCGTCCGCGCTGGCGGTGCCGCTCGCCGCGGTGCGCACCGACAAGCCGGCGCCCTATGCGCAGGTCGTGGAGAACGGGCAGGTGTCGCACCGGGCGGTGCAGACCGGCGCGCGCGGCGAGATCGACCAGGAAAGCTGGGTGGCCGTGACCGGCGTGCCGGACGGCGCGCTGGTGATTCGCGGGCATGTGGGGCCGCTGCGGGAGGGCACGGCAGTGAAGTTCACTGGGGCGGCCGCAGCGCCCCCACCCCAACCCTCCCCCAGAGGGGGAGGGAGCAAATCCAGCAGCCCCTGAGCCCTGGTCCCTTATGTGGTTCACCCGCGTCAGCCTGAAGAACCCCGTGTTCGCCACGATGGTGATGCTCGCCATCGTGGTGCTGGGCCTGTTCGCCTATCAGCGGCTGAACGTCGACCAGTTTCCCAACATCGACTTCCCGGTCGTGGTGGTCACCGCCGAGTACCCGGGCGCCTCGCCCGAGGTGGTGGAGAGCGAGGTCACCAAGAAGATCGAGGAGGCGGTCAATTCGATTGCCGGCATCAATGCCCTGACCTCGCGCAGCCTCGAAGGGCAAGCGGTGGTGGTGCTGGAATTCCAGCTGTACGTCGACGGCCGCAAGGCCGCCGAGGACGTGCGCGAGAAGATCGCGGCCGTGCGCCCCACCCTGCGCGTCGAGGTAAAGGAGCCGCGCGTGCTGCGCTTCGACCCGGCCAGCCGCGCGATCTGGTCGCTGGCGGTGCTGCCCGATGCCAGCAAGGGCGCCCGGCCCATGAGCCCGGTCGAACTGACCAACTGGGCCGACCAGGTCCTGAAAAAGCGGCTGGAGAACGTGCGCGGCGTCGGCCAGGTGACGCTGGTGGGCGGCACCAAGCGCGAGATCGACATCTACCTGCAGCCCGCGGCCATGGAGGCGCTGGGCATCACCGCCGACCAGGTCGTCAGCGCCGTGCGCAACGACAGCCAGGACCTGCCGGTGGGGGCGATCCGCTCGCTGGCACAGGACCGCGTGGTGCAGGTCGATGCGCGCATGCAGCGGCCCGAGGACTTCGGCCGGATCATCGTCACCCGCAAGGGGCCGGCCGGCGGCAACGCGCCGGTGCGCGTGGACCAGGTCGCGCGCATCGCCGACGGTGGCCAGGAGGTGGAGAGCCTGGCCCTCTACAACGGCCAGCGCACGCTGCTGCTGCAGGTGCAGAAGTCGCAGGACGAGAACACCATTGCCGTGGTCGACGGCCTCACCAGCACGCTGGCCGACATGCAGTCGCAGCTGCCGGCCGGCGTGAAGCTCGAGCCGGTCGCGGATGCCGCGCGGCCGATCCGCGTGTCGGTGGACAACGTGCGGCACACGCTGATCGAGGGCGCGCTGCTGACGGTGCTGATCGTCTTCCTGTTCCTCAATTCCTGGCGCTCCACCGTCATCACCGGGCTCACGCTGCCGATCGCGCTGATCGGCACCTTCCTCTTCATGTACGCCTTCGGCTTCTCGATCAACATGGTCACGCTGATGGCGCTGTCGCTGTGCGTGGGCCTGCTGATCGACGACGCCATCGTCGTGCGCGAGAACATCGTGCGCCACGTGCAGATGGGCAAGCCGCCCTACCAGGCCGCGCTCGATGGCACGCAGGAGATCGGCCTGGCGGTGCTGGCCACCACCTTCTCGATCGTGGCCGTGTTCCTGCCGATCGGCTTCATGGGCGGCATCATCGGCAAGTTCTTCCACGAGTTCGGCGTGACCATCGTGGCGGCGGTGCTGATCTCGATGTTCGTGAGCTTCACGCTCGACCCGATGCTGTCCTCGGTGTGGCACGACCCCGAGGCCGCGGCGCACGGCCAGCGCAAGGACAAGCTCACGCTGTACGACCGCAGCATAGGCCGCGTCACCGGCTGGTTCGACCGTGCCACCGAGTCGCTGGCGCAGGCCTATCAGGACGCCCTGCGCTGGGCGCTGCGGCACAAGCTGGCGACGGTGCTGGCCTCGATCGCGATCTTCGCCACCAGCATCCTGATGGTGCCGCTGCTCGGGACCGAGTTCGTGCCCAAGGCCGACTACTCCGAGACTAGCCTGAACTTCTACACGCCGGTCGGCTCCTCGCTCGAATTGACCGAGGCCAAGGCGCGCCAGGTGGAAGCGATCATCCGCGAGTTCCCCGAGGTGCGCTACACGGTCACCACCATCAACACCGGCACCCAGGTCGGCAAGATCTACGCATCGGTGTATGTGCGCCTGGTCGACCGCAAGCAGCGCCAGCGCAGCGTCGACCAGATGGCAGCGATCCTGCGTGAGCGCTTGAAGAGCGTGCCGGGCATCACCGTCACGCACGCCGGCCTGCTCGACGCGGTGGGCGGCAACAAGCAGGTGGAGTTTTCGCTGCAGGGCACGGACCTCAAGGAACTGGAGCGGCTCGCGCGGCTGGTGAGCGAGCGGATCCGCGACATCCCCGGCCTGGTGGACCTCGACTCCAGCGTCAAGGCGGACAAGCCGACGATCTCGGTCGCGGTGAAGCGCGACGCGGCTTCCGACCTCGGCCTCTCGGTCGGCCAGATCGCGGCCTCGCTGCGCACGCTGGTTGCCGGCGAGACCGTGGGCAACTGGCGCGCGCCCGACGACCAGACCTACGACGTCAACGTGCGGCTCGCGCCCGGCGCCCGCACCACGCCGCAGGACCTCGAGCGCCTGCCCTTTGCCATGGGCAGCAACGCCGACGGCAGCTCGCGCGTGGTGCGCCTGAACCAGGTGGCCAGCGTGCGTGAATCGACCGGCCCGAACCAGATCAACCGGCGCGACCTGCAGCGCGAGGTGGCGATCAACGCCAATGCCTACGGCCGCTCCGCCGGCGAGATCTCGGACGCGATCCGCGCGCGACTCGACACGATCCAGTTCCCGCCCGGCTACCGCTACCAGTTCAGCGGCTCGACCAAGAACATGAAGGAGTCTTTCGGCTACGCCGTGTCCGCGCTGGCGATGGCCGTCATCTTCATCTACATGATCCTCGCCAGCCAGTTCAAGAGCTTCCTGCAGCCGATGGCCTTGATGACCTCGCTGCCGCTCACGCTGATCGGCGTGGTGCTGGCGCTGCTGATGTTCGGCTCGACGCTGTCGATCTTCTCGGTGATCGGCATCGTGATGTTGATGGGCCTGGTCACCAAGAACGCGATCCTGCTGGTGGACTTCGCCATCCGCATGCGCGAGCAGGGCATGGAGCGCTCGCAGGCGCTGCTGCATGCAGCGCGCGTCCGCCTGCGCCCCATCCTGATGACGACGCTGGCCATGGTGTTCGGCATGGTGCCGCTGGCCTTCGCGCTCTCGGAAGGTTCGGAGCAGCGCGCGCCCATGGGCCAGGCAGTGATCGGCGGGGTGATCACGTCCTCGCTGCTGACGCTCGTGGTGGTGCCCGTCGTGTACTGCTATCTCGACGACCTTGCCCAGTGGCTGCGGCGCCGCCGCACCCCGGCGGCCAGCGGCTCCGGAGCCGCTGCCGTGCCCGCTTCTAAAATGGACGGTTTGTCCTGACCGCTTGCGAAACCCATGACCGCCACCACCGACCTCGAACGCGCCCGCTTCAACATGATCGAGCAGCAGATCCGCCCCTGGGACGTGCTGGACCTGGACATCCTCGCCCTGCTGTCGCACCTCAGGCGCGAGGACTTCGTGCCGGCAGCGCACAAGGTGCTTGCCTTCTCGGACCTGATGATCCCGCTGGTGGCCGACACCGAGCAGGCCATGAAGAACGGCTGGTGCATGCTGGAGCCGAAGATGGAGGCGCGCCTGCTGCAGGACCTGGCACCCAAGGCGCATGAGAAGGTGCTGGAAATCGGCACCGGCTCCGGCTACATGGCCGCCCTGCTGGGCAGCCGTGCGCAGCGCGTGATCACCATGGAACTGGATCCGGAACTCGCCCGGCTGGCGCGCGAGAACCTGCAGCGCGAGGGCTTTGCCAACGTCGAAGTGCGGGAAGGCGACGGCGCCAAGGGCCTGGCCGCGGAAGGACCGTTCGATGCGATCCTGCTCTCCGGCTCGGTGCACGAAGTGCCCGCTGCGCTGCTGGCGCAACTGAAGGTGGGTGGCCGGCTGGCAGCCATCACCGGTGACGAGCCGGTGATGCGCGCGACCTTCATCACCCGCACCGGTGAAGCCGCCTACGTCACGACCCAGCCCTGGGACACGCTGGCACCGCGGCTGGCGCACTTCCCCGAAGCCTCGCGCTTCCACTTCTGAAGCGCCGGCGATGATTCCGCAGGTGCGCCCCGGCGAGTTCGACCAATGGGTACAGGGCCAGTCCGCGCGGCCGCTGCTGCTGGACGTGCGCGAGCCCTGGGAGGTGCAGACCGCGCATGTGCAGCCCGACGACGTCGACGTCATCGCCATCCCGATGCAGGAAATCCCCGCGCGCCTGGCTGAATTGCCGGACGACCGGCCGATCGCCTGCCTGTGCCACCACGGCATGCGCAGCCAGCGCGTCGCCCTCTTCCTGGCGCATCAGGGCTACACCGATGTGTCCAATATCGCGGGAGGAATCGACGCCTGGTCGCGCGAGCGCGATCCCGGCGTTCCGCTTTACTGAGCCGTGTTACAACGCGCAACAAAGATGAGCAGAACCTGGCGAAGGACGGACGGACGATGAATGTGCTGCGGCTGTTACCCCTGGCCGGGTTGATCGGCGCCGTGCTGGCGGCGCCGGCGCATGCCGAAGGGCTGCTGGACCTGTACCAGGCGGCGCAGGCCTATGACGCCACCTGGCAGTCGGCGCGCTACAACTACGATGCCACCGTCTTTCGCAGCGCGCAGGCGCGTGCCGGCCTGCTCCCGCAGGCCGCGCTGACGGCCGGCCTCACGCGCAGCACCCTGGAGAACACGTCGGTGGACCACGGCTTCACGACGCAGCAGGCAGCGATCAGCGCCTCGCAGCCGCTGTACCGGCCGGCCAACGTCGCGACCTACCGGCAGGGGGAGCGCCTGGTCGAACTGGCGCAGTCGCAGCTCACGGCCTCGAGCCAGGACCTGATGATCCGCGTGTCGCAGGCCTACTTCGACGTGCTGGCGGCGCAGGACACGCTGGCCTTCATCGGGGCGCAGAAGGCGGCCACGGCCGAACAGCTGGCGTCGGCCAAGCGCAATTTCGAAGTGGGCACCTCCACCATCACCGACACGCGCGAGGCGCAGGCCCGCTACGACCTGGTGCTGGCGCAGGAAATCGCCGCCGACAACGACCTGCGCGTGAAGCGCATCGCGCTCGACACGCTGGTGGGCAAGGACAACACGCAGCCCAATCCGCTGGCCACGCCGATCGAAGTGCCCGCGCCGCAGCCCGCGAACCCCGAAGCCTGGGTGGCCGCGGGCGACGAGGCGAACCCGGCGATCCAGCAGGCGCGCAGGGCCGTGGAGATCGCCGAACTGGAAACCGAGAAGGCGCGCGCGGGCAACAAGCCCACGGTGGACCTCACCACCAGCTACGGCCTGAACAACAACCTGGGCGGCACCACCACCACGCTGGGCGACACGCGCCCGCGCAGCGGCAGCGTCGGCATCGCCTTCAACCTGCCCCTCTTCACCGGCTTCGCGACGCAGAACCGCATCCGCGAAACGCTGTCGCTGCAAGACAAGGCCCGCGCCGACCTGGAAGCGACCCGCAGGCAAGTGGCACAGGCCGTGCGCACGGCCTACTTCGGCGTGGCCTCGGGCCAGGGCCAGGTGCGCGCGCTGGAGGCCGCGGAAGCCTCGAGCCAGAGCGCGCTGGACGCCAACCGCCTGGGCTACCAGGTGGGCGTGCGCATCAACATCGACGTGCTGAACGCGCAAAGCCAGCTCTATCAGACCAAGCGCGACCTGGCGCAGGCGCGCTACAACGTGCTGCTGGGACACCTGAAGTTGCGGCAGGCGAACGGGACGCTGCAGGCGGAAGACCTGGCGCGGTTGAATGCGCTGTTGACCCCCTGAGGGACGCGCCTGGGTGGCGTGCCTTCAGCACCTGCCCTGGGGTAGGGTGGAATGGCCGCAGGCCACTCCACCGTCGCGAGGCCATGGTGGGGTGCGCTGCGCGCATCCCACCCTACGGCGCCAGCAGCGCCAGCACCGCATCGACCGTCTTCTGCGCCGCACCGCGATGCGCGGCGGCGAAGCCCTCACCGGCCTGGGCTGACTCCCTGCGCGCGGCCGCATCGCGGGCGAGTTCGACGGCGACGCGAACGCCCTCTTCCATCGTCGCCACGCGCCGCGCCGCCCCCGCCTGCAGCGCCAGTTCCGCCGCTTCGCTGAAGTTGAACGTGTGCGGCCCCATCACCACCGGACAGCCGCAGGCCGCCGCCTCGATCAGGTTCTGGCCACCCAGGGGCGCGAAGCTGCCCCCGAGCAGGGCGACGTCGGCCAGCCCGTAGTACAGCGCCATCTCCCCCAGCGAATCGCCGATCCAGACCGCAGCCGGCGCGGGCGCATCGGGCCAGGCGCTGCGGCGCGACACGGTGAGGCCCGACTGCGCCACCAGCGCGGCCACCTCGTCGAAGCGCTGCGGATGGCGCGGCACCAGCAGCCACTGCACGCCGGGACGCGATGCGATCGCGCGCAGGAACTCGGTCTCCTCGCCCTCGCGCGAACTGGCGAACATCACCACGGGCCGCGGCGCGGCCGCGTGCCAGTCGCGGCCCTGCGCGAGTTGCGCGGCATCCGGCGCGGCGTCGAACTTGAGGTTGCCGAACACGCCTTGCACGGTCGCGCCCGCTTCGGCGAGGCGGCGGGCATCGCTTTCGGTCTGCGCCCACACCGCCCGCAGCGCGCCGTACGCAGGCCGCGCCAGGCGAGACAGGCGACGCGCCTGCGCCAGCGACTTCGGCGACAGCCGCGCGTTGGCCAGCGCCAGCGGCACGTCGCGCGCCCGGCAGGCGGCGGCGAGGTTGGGCCACACCTCGGTCTCCATCAGGATGCCGGCGGCGGGGCGGAAATGATCGAGGAAGCCGCGCACCGCGCGGGGCGTGTCCCAGGGCAGCCAGGCCTGCGCATCATCCTCGCGCACCAGGCGCTGCCCTTCCGCGCGGCCGGTCGCGGTGCTGTGCGTCAGCAGCAGTCGCAGCTCCGGCCGCGCGCGGCGCAAGGCAGCGATCAGGATGGCGGCGGCACGCGTTTCCCCGAGCGACACCGCATGGATCCACAGCCGCCCGGGCTCCGTGGCCGCCTGGTAGCGGCCGAAGCGCTCCTCGACGTGTTCCAGGTACCCCGGCTCGGCGACCCCGCGCCGCCGCAGCTTGCGCCGCAGCAGCGGTTGCGCCGCCGTCATCAGGAGCGAGTAGACCCGCGACATCCTCACGCCAGCGCGGCGTCGGCGCGCGCATGCCAGCACGCCTGCCAGGCCGAGATCACTTCAGCGGCCGTCGGTGCGCGCTCACCACCCACCGAACACTGGTGCGCGCGGCCCACCGGCCCGGCGCGCAAGGAACGTGGCTGGCTGAAGATCTCCACCACCGGGAGGTCGAGCGCGACGCCCATGTGGGCCACGCCGGTATCGACACCGACCAGGCCCGAGCAGGCGCGCATCACCTCCAGCAGCGCCGGCAGGCTCATGCGGGGCAGCACGCGCGCGCCCGCGCCGATGCCGGCCGCGAGGGCCTGCGCGAATTCGGCCTCGCGCTCGCTGGCATGCGGAATCAGCAGTTCGAAACCGTCGGCCGCCAACGTGCGGCCCAGTGCGATCCAGTCGCGCGCCGGCCATTCGTTGTCGGCGCGGGTGGTGCCATGCGCCAGCATCACCTGGGGCGGCTGCGCGGGCGCATGGCGCGTCCAGGGATAAACCGGCGGCCCCTCGGGCGCCGGATAGCCGAGCGCCTGCGCCGCCAGCAGGCGATAACGGGCGACGGCATGGATACGGCGCGGCATGGGCGGCGTTTTCTGCAGCAGGAAGCGCACCGGCCACTCGTAGCCGCACAGGTCGCTGCCGTTGCCGTAGGTGGCCGTGAAGCCCCCCGGGGCGAGGCGCGCCTGGCGCGCCACTGCCGCCGACTTGATCAAGCCCTGGAAGTCGATGACGGCGTCATAGGCCTGCGCCCGCAGTTGCGCGCGCGCTTCGCGCCGCTCGCGCCCGGTGTGCCCCGACCACAGCGAGCGGCGCCAGCGCCGCAAGGCGACCGGAATCACCCGCTCGAGGCCGGCCGCCTGCTGCACCAGGGGCACGAAGCCCTCCTCCACCACCCAGTCGATCTTCGCCCCCGGGACCTGCGAGCGGATGTCGTGGATGACGGGCAGCGTCTGCACCACGTCCCCGAGCGAAGACAGCTTGACGAGGAGAATCCTCAATGGGCCGCTTCCCCGATCCGCGCATCGGGCTTGACGGTGCGCAGCAGGGCCAGCATCTCGCCTTCGATGCGGTGCATCGCCTCCTGCGTGTGGCCCTCGAAGCGCAGCACCAGCACCGGCGTGGTGTTGGAGCCGCGGATCAGGCCGAAGCCGTCCGGCCAGTCGACCCGCAGGCCGTCGATGGTGGTCACCTGCGCGGCGGGGAAGCTGGCCTTCTTCACCAGTTCGGTCACCACGCGCTGCGGCTCGCCCTCTTCGCACTTCACGTTCAGTTCGGGCGTCGAGAAACTGGTGGGCAGGTCGTCGAGCACCTCGCTCGGATCGGGATGGCGCGACAGGATCTCCAGCAGGCGGCAGCCGGCATAGGTGCCGTCGTCGAAGCCGTACCAGCGCTCCTTGAAGAAGATGTGCCCGCTCATCTCGCCACCGAGCGGCGCGTTCACTTCCTTCATCTTCGCCTTGATCAGCGAGTGGCCGGTCTTGTACATCATCGGCACACCCCCCGCGGCCGCGATCGCGGGCGCGAGCCGTTGCGTGCACTTGACGTCGAACAGGATGGGCGCGCCGGGCACGCGCGAGAGCACGTCCTGCGCGAACAGCATCATCTGCCGGTCCGGATAGATGTTGTTGCCGCCCTTGGTGATGATGCCCAGGCGGTCGCCGTCGCCGTCAAAGGCCAGGCCCAGGTCGGCGCCCGTTTCCTTGAGCTTGGCGATCAGGTCGCGCAGGTTCTCGGGCTTGCTCGGGTCCGGATGGTGGTTCGGGAAGTTGCCGTCCACCTCGCTGAACATCTCGATCACCTCGCAGCCGATGGCGCGGAAGATGCCGGGCGCGGACGCACCGGCCACGCCGTTGCCGCAATCGACCACGACCCTCAGCGGCCGCGCCAGCTTGATCTCGCCCTTGATGCGATCGCTATAGGACTGCAGCACGTCGACCTTGCGCACGGTGCCCGGCCTGGCGGGCTGGTCCCAGCCGGAGCTCTCGATCAACTGCCGCAGCGCCTGGATCTCGTCGCCATAGATCGCGCGGCCGGCCAGCACCATCTTGAAGCCGTTGTAGTCCTTCGGGTTGTGGCTGCCGGTCACCTGGATGCCGCTGTTGGCCAGCGTGTTGGCGGCGAAGTAGAGCATCGGCGTGGTCACCATGCCGATGTCGATCACGTCGACGCCGCTGGCGACCAGGCCGCGCACGAGGGCGGCGCTGAGCGAAGGACCGCTCAGGCGGCCGTCGCGGCCGACGGCCACCGTCTTTTCGCCCTCCTTGCGGGCCATGGTGCCGAAGGCGCGGCCCAGTGCCTCCGCAACCTCTTCGGTGAGGGTGGAGGGAACGATGCCGCGGACGTCATACGCCTTGAAGATGCTGGGGCTGAGCTGCATGGTTGTTTTCGGTGGGAGTGCGTCGGATGCATTCTAGGCGGCACCCCGCGAGGAACATGTCCGGATCCGGCTAGTCCTGCGCGGGGCGCTGCGTATCATCGACCGCATGTCTCCCGCCGACCTGCCGCTTGCCCCCGACGCCTGCTACCTGGCGCTGCAGACCCGCGACGCGCGCTTCGACGGCAGCTTCTTCACCGGCGTGACCAGCACCGGCATCTACTGCCGGCCGGTCTGCCGCGTGCGCACACCGCGGCCGGAGAACTGCCGCTTCTTCACGCTGGCGGCGCAGGCGGAGAGCGCGGGCTTCCGGCCGTGCCTGCGCTGCCGCCCCGAGCTGGCACCGCAGTCGCTGCGCTGGTCGGTGCAGGATGCGAGCGCCACGCTGGCCCAGCAGGCAGCTCGCCTGCTCGACGAACCGGAGGCCTGGAGCGACGAAGCGCCCTCGGTCGCGGCGCTGGCCCGGCGGCTGGGCGTGAGCGACCGTCACCTGCGCCGCATCTTCGAGGCGCAGCTGGGCGTATCGCCCCTGCAGTACCTGCAGACACGCCGCCTGCTCAACGCCAAGCAACTGCTGGCCGACACGCCGCTGCCGGTCACGCAGGTGGCGCTGGTCAGCGGCTTCGGCAGCGTGCGGCGCTTCAATGCCGCGTTCACGGCGCATTACGGCCTCAGCCCCTCGGCGCTGCGGCGCGAGGGAGCGCAGGGCGAAGCCGCGTGCGCGGTGCGGCTGGGCTATCGGCCACCGTACGACGTGGCCGCGATGCTGGGCTTCTTCCGCACGCGGGCGATCGAGGGTCTCGAAGCCGTGACCGACACGCAGCTCGCGCGCACGCTGGCGCTGGATGCGGGCGGTCGCCGCTGGGAGGGCTGGATCCGCGTGGCCTTCGACGAGGAGCGCTGCCAGGTGCTGCTCTCCGTGAGCGACACGCTGTACGGCGTGCTGCCGCTGGTGATCCGGCGCGTGCGCGCGGCCCTCGATCTCGATGCGGATCCGCATGCGATCAATGCCCGCCTGCACGGCAGTTTTCCGCTGGGCGATGGCTTGCGGGTGCCGGGCGCATTGAGCGGCTACGAACTCGCGGTGCGCGCCGTATTGGGACAGCAGATCACGGTGGCGGCCGCCCGTACGCTGGCGCAGCGGCTGGTGCATCGCTTCGGCACGGCCATGGCGACGCCGGATCCGGCACTGCGCTTCGCCTTCCCGGAGCCGGCCGTGCTGGCCACGGCGGAAGGCGACGCGCTCGGCCAGCTGGGCATCGTGCGGCAGCGGCAGGGGGCCATCGTCGCGATTGCGCGCGCCGTGGCCGAAGGCCGCATCGCCTTGCACCCGGGAGCCGACGTGCCCGCCACGGTGGCGGCACTGAAGGAACTGCCCGGCATCGGCGACTGGACGGCGCAATACATCGCGATGCGGGCACTGCGCTGGCCCGATGCCTTTCCGGCCGGCGATGTCGCCCTGCACAAGGCGCTGGGCGTGCAGCAAAGCAAGCAACCCGCGCGCGAGGCGGAAGCCGCCTCGCAAGCCTGGAAGCCGTGGCGCAGCTATGCCGTGGTGCGCGCCTGGAGCGCGCTGTCGCAAGGAGCATGAAATGACCGAACGCGTGTGCACCCTTTACGAGAGCCCGCTGGGCACGATGCTGCTGGCGGCCACCGACTTCGGCCTGGCCGGCGTGTGGTTCGTCGGCCAGCGCCATGGCCCGGACGCGAGCGGCTGGCGCCAGGACCCCGGGCATCCGGTGCTGCGCGAAGCGATCGCGCAACTCACCGCCTACTACGCCGGCGAGCGGACCTCCTTCGAGCTGCCCCTGGACCTGCGCTTCGGCACCCCCTTCCAGCAAAGCGTGTGGACGGCGCTGCAGGCGATCCCGCGCGGCGGCACCACCAGCTACGCCCAGATCGCGCGGCAGCTGGGGCGCCCGCAGGCGGCGCGCGCCATCGGTGCGGCGGTGGGCCGCAACCCCGTGAGCATCGTCGTCCCGTGCCACCGCGTGCTCGGCACCGGCGGCGCGCTCACCGGCTATGCCGGCGGGCTGGAGCGCAAGACGGCGCTACTGCGGCTCGAAGGCGTCCTGGCCGGATAGCGCGATGACCCCCGCAGCTATCATCGACTTCGTCACGCTGGCGGCGATCTGGGGCGCGTCCTTCCTGTTCATGCGCCTGGGCGTGGTGGAGTTCGGCTTCGTGGCGACGGCCGCCATGCGCGTGACGGTGGCCACCGCTTTCCTGCTGCCGCTGCTGCTGGCGCGCGGCCAGGGCCGCCTGTTGCGCCGCCACTGGCCGGCGCTCACGCTGGTGGGCGTGCTGAATTCGGCGCTGCCCTTCCTGCTGTACTCGTTCGCGCTGCTGGCAATCACGACCGGCCTGTCGGCCATCCTGAATGCGACGCTGCCCCTGTTCGGCGCGGTGATCGCCTGGGGCTGGCTGAAGGAACGGCTGACCGCGTCGCGCATCGCCGGCCTGGTGCTCGGCTTCGCTGGCGTCGCCATGCTGGCCTGGGACAAGGCCAGCTTCCAGGCGGGCGCCTCCGGCGTCGCGCCCGCGTGGGCCGTGCTGGCCTGCCTGCTGGCGACGGTCTGCTACGGCTTCGCGGCCAGCGCCGCCAAGCGTTATCTCGCCGGCGTGCCGCCGCTGGTGACCGCCACGGGCAGCCAGCTGGCGGCCTCGGTGGCACTCGCCGTGCCGGCCGCGTGCTTCTGGCCCGCCCAGGCGCCGGGCGCGCGTGCCTGGCTGGCATTGGGCGTGGTGGGCGTGCTGTGCACGGGTGTCGCCTACATCCTGTACTTCCGGCTGATCGATCAGGCCGGCCCTGCGCGCGCGGTGGCCGTGACCTTCGTCGTGCCGGCGTTCGCCATCCTCTACGGCGGGCTGTTCCTGGGAGAACGGGTGACGCCCTGGATGCTGGGATGCGGCGCCGTGATCGTCTGCGGCACCGCGCTGGCGACCGGGCTGCTCAAGCTGCCGGCGCTGCGGGTCGCCGACTCCTGACCACGGCTAGAACCGGGGCAGATCGGTCAGCCGCTGCCCGGGTCTGTCCTCCTCCGGCGCGAGCGTCTCGATGCCCTCGGGCAGCACCTGCACTTTCACCTCGGGGCCCATGCGCAGGGTGCCGCATTCGGTGGGGAACAGCGCGACGATGGTGTCGCCTTCGACCAGCCGGTCGACCACTTCCACCAGGCGCGTGGGCGCGGGGCGCAGGTCCCAGTACTCCAGGCTGGGGTCGACCATGCCCATCATCACCTCGGTCACCTGGTTGCCCTCCAGCCGGATCGCGGTGATGCCGTAAAGCACGGACGTCATCGGGCCGCCGACCAGGGCGGGGTGGGCCGCGCCGAAGCGCGAAGACTGCATGCATTTCTCGACCATGCGGCACATTGTGTGCACCCACTCAGGCGGAGCGATAAGCCGAGCGCGCGTGGGTGCGTGGGAGTGTGCCTACCGTGCGACCGTACACTGGCGCCTTCGCCATGCCAGCCGCCAGCCCTGCCCCTGTTGCCGATGCCGCCAGCCCGGAGCTCACACGGGCGCACGCGCGCCGGTTGCGCGACATCTACCGCTCCGCGGGCTGGCCATGCCAGGACCCGCTGGAGATCGACCTGCTCGCGGCCGGCCTGCTGGAGCGCTTGCGGTCGCCGCTTGGCCACGAGACGCTGCGGGTCACCGACGCCGGCGTGCAGTGGCTCGCGACCGTGCTCGCGCGCAATCGCGCCGCCCTGTCCGCGCATGAAGCGCTGGTCGAACGGGTCGCGCGGGAAATGGCGCGCGCCGGCCGCCTCGCCTGGACCGGCCTGAGCCTGCGCGCGCAGGTACCGACCGGCGACCCGGCGAAGCCGCACCGCTGGTGCATCGCCCGGCCCGACGTCTTCTCGATCCGGCACACCTCGGTGGAGAGCTACGTCGAGCCCGTCGTGCATGAAATCAAGGTGCGACGCGCCGACCTGCAGGCGGACCTGCGGCAGGAAGCCAAGCGCGGGGCCTATCGCGATCTCGGGGAATGCTGGTACGTGCTGGGCACCGACGCGCGCGGCCGCCCGATCGCGCAGCCCGAGGAAGTGCCGGCGGAATGCGGCGTGCTGCTGGCGCTCGATGGCCGCTTGACGGTCGCCCGCCCCGCCGTGCGCCCCGCCCGCGCGAGCTTGCCCTTCGGCGTATGGATGGCGCTGGCGAAAGCCACGCCAATCGGCGGCAGCGACGACGACGCGCAAGCCCTGCTGGGCGAGCCTTCATAGGACGCCCAACAGCCGGACGCAAAGCCGCAAAGCCCCGCCAAAGCTCGCAAAAGCACCCCCCTCAAAGGAAGTCCTTTTGCGCCTTCTGCGAAACTTTTGCGCCTTCTGCGTCCGGCTGTCCGCTTCCGGCTGTCCGCTCTCGACTGTTACTGCCGCGGATGCTCCGACTTGCCCTCACCGGGATCGTGCACCGTCCCCTTTTCCGGATCGATCGGCGCGGACGTCGGCTCCGGGTTGGCCGGTTTCGGAGCGTCGACCGGTGCGGGCGGCGCCGGCGGCGGCGCGTGCCAGTTCATTCGCGTTCGGGACTGCGCGCCGGGCGCTCGTCGCGTGAGCCGGTGCGTTCCGCGCGGCCAGCGGCGCGCCGGTCGTTGTCGGGAATGTCCTCCTCGGGCACGAAGGCCGGCTCCTCCCGGTCAAGGCCGGGGGCGGGCGGCGTGATGCCGCGAGGGGTAGGGATGTAGGGCATGCGGGGACTCCTTGGATCACTCAAATCTGCGGCTTGCTCACGCCAGGGTCCTCGGGCTCCGCCAAAGGCAGCGCCTGCCCGAACTCGGGCTCGACCGGCAGCTGCGACGGATTGGGCGAGGGAGCATCGGCCTCGCCGGGATGACTGTCGGGCTCGACGGGATGCGTGGGCGGGGACGGTGGATGCATGGCGGTCCGCAAGGGCTCCTGATGGGCGCATGGTCCCGCAACTCAGCGCCGGGCAGCCGGCGCCAGCGCTCAGTGCTGGCCGTCGGCGCGGCGTTGCGCGTCGCGCCGCATCACGGAGCTGGGTTCGTGCGTGAAAGGCAGTCGCGGCAGGCCGATCAGGGCCTGCAGGCGCGCATGCGCGCGGTCCATGTCGGCGCCGATCATCGCCAGGGCGACTTCGTGCGTGGGTTCGCTCTCGGCGACCCCCATGTAGGCGTTGCGCAGGCGCTGGTAATCGGCGTCGGCGCGCGACACCTCTTCCTGCAGCGCCAGCACCTTCGCGTATTCGGCGCGGCTGTAGCGTTGTGTGCTGCTCCCGGAGCGGGAGACGCTCCGGTGATCGTCCATTGCATTGGCCCGCGCGTGCGGGCCGTTCCTCGTGCTCATGCAAGGATGCTAGGCAGTCGATCGGGAAGGCGCTGTAGGACGAGGCCCCTGACGAGGGCAGGTGCGCGGGCCGGAGGCTGCCGAGGCAGCGCCAGTGCCGGCTTCCCGTGGCTCAGCACCAGCATGGCCCGTGGCGTTAGCATCGCGCATGACCGCAGCCGCACCGCGCATCGCGCTGATCCACGCCACCCCCCTCGCGGTCGAACCGATCCGCTCCGCGTTCGAACGCCTGTGGCCGCAGGCCACCCGCATGAACCTGCTCGACGACTCGCTCTCGGTCGACCGCGCCGAGGCGGGCCGGCTGACCGACGCCATGGTGCAGCGCTTCGTCGCCCTGGCCCGTTATGCGCAGGGCACCGGCGCCGCGGGCATCCTGTTCACGTGTTCCGCCTTCGGCCCGGCCATCGAGGTCGCCGCGCGCGCCACCGGCCTGCCCACGCTCAAACCCAATCAGGCGATGTTCGACGATGCCCTGGCCCTGGCGAAGCCGGGACGCCCGCTCAAGCTCGGTCTGCTGGCCACCTTCCAGGCGTCGATCCCCTCCATGGCCGACGAACTGCAACAGCTCGCCGCCGCCCGCGCCGTCGCCCTCGACCTGCGCAGCGTCTTCGTGCCCGAGGCGATGGACGACCTCGCCGCCGGCCGCGCGGCCGACCACCACCGCAAGATCGCGCAGGCCGCCGTGGCGCTCGCCGACTGCGATGCCGTGATGCTGGCGCAGTTTTCGATGGCCGCGGCCGCCCCCGAGGCCCAGGCGCAATTGCCCTGCCCGGTCCTGAGCAGTCCCGATTGCGCCGTGTGCGCCCTCATGCAAACAATGCGGGATGTCTGAACAACAACGAATTCCGGCACCGCAGGTCTGCCGCTTCCTGACCGCCGCCCTCGAACGACTGGGCCTGCCCGCACAGGACGCCGGCGTGGTGGCGCAGCTGATGACCGAAGCCGAGATGCAGGGCTCGGACGGCCACGGCGTGATCCGCCTCGTCCCCTATGCGCGCCGCATCCGCGCCGGCGGCATCAACCTCAGGCCGAAGATCCGGGTCGTCAAGGAAAAGGCCGCCATGGCGCTGATCGACGGCGACAACGGCATGGGCCACCTGGTGATGAAGCAGGCCGCGGAACTGGCCGTGGCCAAGGCGCGCCAGTGCGGCGTCGCCTGGGTCGGCGCGCGCCTGTCCAATCATGCGGGGCCGGCCTCGCTCTATGCGCGCATGTGCCTGGACCACGACATGGTTGGCATGTACTTCGCGGTCGGCAATGCCAACCACCTGCCGCCCTGGGGCGGCCTGGACATGCTGCTGTCCACCAATCCGATCGCGGTGGCCGTGCCCGCGGGCGAGGAGCCGCCGGTGGTGCTGGACATGGCAACCACCGTCGCCGCTTACGGCAAGGTCAAGGCCAAGGCGCAGCGCGGCGAGCAGATGCCGGTCGGCTGGATGATCGACCGCCAGGGCGAGCCGCTGACCGACCCCAAGCGCGCCGAGGAAGGCTTCCTGATGCCCATAGGCGGCTACAAGGGCTATGGCCTGGCGATGATCGTCGGCCTGCTGGCCGGCACGCTCAATGGCGCCGCGATGGGCAGCGAAACGATCGACTTCAACCACGACGACGTGACCGTCACCAACACCGGCCAGGCGATCGTGGCGATCGACCCCGATGCCTTCGGCGAGCTCGACGCCTTCAAGGCGCGCGTCGACAAGCTGGTGCGCGAACTGCGCGCCAGCGAGCGCATGCCGGGCGTGGACCGCATCTGGATGCCCGGCGAGCAGAGCCACGCCAGGCGAATCGTGAACGAGCGCGAGGGCCTGGCGCTGCCGCCCGCGCTGCGCGCGCAGCTCGACGCCTTTGCCCGCGACATCGGCATGCCGCTGCTGCAGGACATTTGAACAAAAATCCAGGAGACCCCATGCGCATGACCCGCCGCTTCGTCCTTCCGCTGCTTGCAGCGCTCTGCGCCACATCGGCCGTGCAGGCGCAGACCGGCAACTGGCCCACCAAACCAATCCGCATGATCGTGCCGCTGGCCGCCGGCAGCGCGGTCGACGCCGCCGCGCGCGTGGTCACCGAGAAGATGGGTCGCAATCTCGGCCAGGCGATCGTGATCGAGAACCAGCCCGGCGCCGCCGGCCTGATCGGCGCCGGCGCGGTCGCCAAGGCCGCGCCCGACGGCTACACCATTGGCGGCTTCAACGACAGCATCATGACGATGGTGCCGCACCTGAACGCGAAGATGCCCTGGGACATCCTCAAGGACTTCGAGCCGATCTCGCTGGTGGCCACGGTCGAATGGGGCCTGGTGGTGCCGGCCGATGCGCCGCTAAAGACGGCCGCCGACCTGATCGCCGCGGCCAGGAAGGCGCCCGGCGTCATCAACTACGGCTCGGGCGGCAACGGCAGCCCGCAGCACATCGCGATGGCGCTGTTCGCCTCGCAGGCCGGACTGAACATGAAGCACGTGCCGTACAAGGGCGCGACGCAGGCGGCGCTGGGCGTGGCGGGCAAGGAAGTGGACGCCGCCTTCCAGGGCATCGCCACCGTCAATTCGCTGGTCAAGGGCGGCAAGCTGCGGCTGGTGGGCGTGACCACGGCCAGGCGCCTGCCGCAGTTCCCCGAGGTACCGACGGTGAGCGAATCCGGCATGCCAGGCTTCGAGTTCAATTCCTGGTTCGCGATGATGGCGCCCGCCGGCACGCCCAGCGCGATCGTGCACCGGCTCGCCGCCGAAGTGCAGAAGGCGCTGGCCGATCCCGAGGTGCGCGAGAAGCTCAATGCGCAGGGCCTCACGCCGCGCGGCACCACGCCCGAGGAACTGGGCACGCTCACGCGGGCGCAGTATGCGAAGTACGGGACGCTGATCAAGCAGAACAACATCACGTCGGAGTGATGCGTCGGGCGTTGGGCGTTGGGCGTTGGGCGTTGGGCGTCGGGCGTTGGGCGTTGGACGTAAGCCCCCGACGCCGAACGCCCAACGCCCAACGCTCAACGCTGAACTCTGAACGCCATCGGGCGCTCGTCGTGCCGGTTCGCGCGATCCACGGGCCGGCGCACCCATTCGGGCTGGTCCGGCTGGCCGGGATGTTCGCCAGCGGCCAGAACGGGCCCGGCGGATTCGTCGCAGACGAGGGCGGCGGTCGCCAGGGCTGCGGCCACATAGGCAAAGGTGAAATGCAGGTCGATCAAGAGTGCTCCTCCAACGACCGCTGAGTCTGCAGCTTGCGTGCCACGGCCGAGCCAGCGACAGCCGGCTACCAGGCGAAGACAAGCGGCGGTTTTACGGGGCGCAAGCGCAGCAGCGCGGGTGCTGTCCCCCAGCGACACCCCCGCCGCTGGGTGTTATCGCCCGCTCACGTTCAACGCTCCGCCTGCCGATGCAAGCCGTGCTTGGCCATGCGATAGCGCATCGTGTCGCGCGTGACCTGCAGCGCCCGGGCGGCCAGGCTGACGTTCCAGCCGTGCGTTTCCAGCGCCTGCAGCAGGTGCTGCCGCTCGACCGCGTCGAGCGGCGCGACGCCGCTGCCCCCCAGCGGCACGGGCCCGGAGAGCGCGCCGAAGCCGGAGATGGCGGCGGCTCCAAGATGCATGATCGCCGATGCAGCGTGGCGAACCTGCAGCGGCATCAGCGCATCGCGCGCGGGCAGGGCGAGGTCCTCGGGGTCGAGGTCGGGGCCGCGCTGCATCAGCACGGCGCGCTCCAGGCAGTTGCGCAATTCGCGCACGTTGCCCGGCCAGGGATAGTTGCGCAAGGCCAGCTGCGCCGACGGCTGCAGGCGCAGGGCCGGGCGGCCGTAGCGGGTGGCCAGGCGCTGCAGGAATTCGTTGGCCAGCAGCATCACGTCGTCGGCGCGCTCGCGCAGCGGCGGGATGCGGATCTGGAACACGGAGAGGCGATACACCAGGTCGCTGCGGAAGCGACCCGCCTGCGCCTCGCGCGCGAGGTCGCGGTTGGTGGCCGCGACGATGCGCACGTTCACGCGGCGATCGGCGACCGAGCCGATCGGCCGCACCCGGAAGTTCTCCAGCACGCGCAGCAGCTTGGCCTGCAGCGCCAGCTCGAGTTCGCCGATCTCGTCGAGGAACAGCGTGCCGCCGTCGGCCGCCTCGATGAGGCCCACCTTGCGCGCGCGCGCATCGGTGAAGGCGCCCTTCTCGTGCCCGAACAGCTCGTCCTCCATCAGCGTGGCGGGGAGCGCGGCGCAGTTCACCTCGATGAAGGGGCCGCTCGCGCGCGGGCCGGCCAGGTGACAGGCGCGCGCCACCAGTTCCTTGCCGGTGCCGGTCTCGCCTTGCACCAGCACCGGCGCCACCGGCGACAGGTCGTTGGGCTCGGACTGGGCGACGGCCAGGATCATCTCGCGCAGCGCGCGCATCTGCGGGCAGTCGCCCACCAGCGCATTGACGCTCGCGTGCTGGTTGTCCCGCTGCTGGTAGTAGCGCAGCACGGTCTTGCCGGCGCGGTCCTTGACGGCGCGCTGCACGACCTCGTCGAGCGTGGCCAGCGACAGCGGCTTGGTGAGCAGGTCCATCGAGCCGGCCTTCATCGCCTCGACCGCCAGGTTGATGGTGCCGTGCCCGGTGATCATGATGATGCGCACTTCGTCGTCGAGCCGCCGCAGTTCCCGGATCACCTCCAGGCCGTTGAGATGGGGCAGCTGGAAGTCGACGATCACCACGTCGGGCAGCAACTCGCGCGCCTTCTCGAGGCCGGCCTGGCCGTCATGCGCGAGGCCCACCGTGTGGCCCTGGCGCTCGAAGAAGCGGGCGATGTTCTTCGCCAGCACGAGCTCGTCTTCGATCACCAGCAGCTGCGCCATGATCAATGCACTCCCTGGGCGCCGGCCAGCGGCAGCGTCAGCGTGACGCGGCTGCCGCCGCCGGTGCGCGCGCTGAGGTCGATCGCGCCTTCCCATTGCAAGAGCGTGCGCCGCGCCAGCGCCAGGCCCACGCCCAGGCCACCGCTCTTGGTGCTGAAAAAAGGGCGGAACAGCGCGTGCCGCGCGTCATCGCTGATGCCGACGCCGCCGTCGTCCACCGTCATCTGCAGCTCCTCGCCCTCGGTGCGCCAGCCGATGGCCAGCGGCCCGCCGCGCGGCATGGCCTCGATCGCGTTGGCCAGCACGCTCAGGAGGATCTGTCGCAGCATGTCGGGGTGGGCGCGCACCGCGGGCGCATCGCCCTCCTGCAACTGGCAGAGGACGTGCTGCCGCTTCATTTCGGATTTCAGTTCGTCCAGGCAGTCGCGCCACAGCGGCGTGGGCTTCACCGGGTCGAGCGGCAGTTGCGCCGCGTTGGAGACGCGGACCAGTTCGGTGATCCAGCGGTTGGCGCGGTCGACCGAGGCGATGATGTCGTCGCGGTGTTCGGCCTGTTCGGCCGGCGAATGGGTGGCGCCGTCCAGCATTTCGGCGGCGCTGCGGATCGAGGCGAGCGGATTGCGCAGGTTGTGGGCGACCGCGCCCGCGAGTTCCACCGCGCTGGCCAGCGCCTGCGATTCGGCCAGCCTGGTCTGCTGCTCGCGCATCACGCGATCGGCCCGGCCGACCACCCCGTTGAGGGCGAGGAACAGCACCGCCGCCGAGCCGGCACAGGCTACCCAGAGTTGCAGCACGGCGTCGCGGATCGCGGCACTGAGCTGCACCGGCACCTTGTACAGCTCGATGACGCCGATCACCTGCCGCGTGCCGGGCGCCAGCACCGGGATGTAGCTCTCCACGTAGTAGTGCGTCTGGCGCGAGAGGCCCTGGTGCTCCTGCTTGTCGTTCAGGCTGCCAACGGTGCCGCTGTGCACGACGAGCTCGCCCTTGAGCGCATCCTGCAGTTCGTCGTTGTCCTCGTCGCGCCGGCCGACCAGCCCGTCGTCGGTGGACCAGATCACGCGGCCGTCGCCGCCGAAGGCGTTGGCGCGCACGGGCTCGGTCATGGAGGACACGTGCTCCATCGACGTGAGAAAGCGCTGGCGCAGTACGGGGCTCTCCGGGTGCTGCAGGAAGCCGGCGGAGCTGTCGGTCAGCAGCAGGTTGCGGATGAACTCCATGCTCACCTCGCCTTCGCGCCGCAGCATGCGGTCGGTAAGCATTTCGGACAGCAGCCAGCCCAGCCCCAGCGCGATCCCCACGATCACGAGCAGGCTCGTGACCGCAAAGCGTCGGCGCAGGCTGAAGTTTCCGGTTGCCGGCAGGGCTGAAACCGTGGCGTCCATGCGTCCCCAATGCGGATGTGTTCCGCTCCTCTGCGGGAGATTGTGCAGGAGCGTCGCCGCCCTTCATACCCCCCAAAGGTCGTGGAGAGGGAAAACGCTCAGGCCGGCAGTTCGGTCCCGCCCAACACGTCGGCCTCGTACGCGTGCAGCGAAGGCAGGCCGCCCGTGTGCAGGAACAGCACGTTCTCGCCGGCCCGCAGTTCGCCCGTGCGCGCCAGGCCGATCAGGCCCGCCATGATCTTGCCGGTGTACACCGGGTCGAGCGGGATGCCCTCGGTGCGCGCCAGCATCTGCACGGCTTCGGCCATGCGCGCGTTCGGCACCGAGTACTTGGGTTGCCAGTAGCCGCCGACGCAGGTCACGTGCTCGGGTTTCACCTTCAGGTCCACGCCCAGGAGGTCGAGGGTGGCCTGCGCTTCCTTCAGCACCAGCGGCGCCTGGTCCGCCGGATCGCGGCTGACGCCGATGCCGACGATCGGGATGCGGATGTTGTTGCCCAGGAAGCCGGCGACCAGGCCCCCGTGCGTGCCCGAACTGCCCGAGCCGACCACGAGGCGGTCCAGCGTGACGCCCTGCTCGAACAGCTGCTGCTGCAGTTCCTGCGCGCACGCCACGTAGCCCAGGCCACCGAGCGCATTGGAGCCGCCGCCGGGAATGATGTAGGCCTTGCGGCCGGCGCGCGCGACCGCATCGGCCACCTTCTGCATCTCGGCGGCCATGTTGCTGCCGCCGGGGACGACGGTGATCGCCTCCACGCCGAGCAGCCGGAACATGAAGTGGTTGCCGCTGGCATCTTCGCGATAGCTGTTCGGCACGCGCTCCTCGATCACGAAGCGGCACTTCAGGCCTTCCTTCACCGCCGCCGCCAGCGTGATGCGGCAATGGTTGGACTGCGGCGCGCCGCAGGTGACCAGCGTGTCGGCGCCCTGCGCCAGCGCGTCGGCCACCAGGAATTCGAGCTTGCGCGTCTTGTTGCCGCCGGGGAACAGGCCCAGCATGTCGTCCCGCTTGATCCAGATCCTGGGGCCCTGGCCACCCGGGCAGCCGGCGGCCAGCGCCCGGCTGAAGTTCGGCAGGAATTCGAGCGGCGTGGCAAAGCCGGTGTAGCGGCGGCGGGGGAAGCGGGAGAGATCCATGGCGGGATGGTAGTCGAAGGCCGCGGCGGCCCGGCTACACTGCCGCGCATGCGCATCCTGGTGATCGACGACGAGCCGGCCATCCGCCAGGTGATCGCCGCGCCCCTGCGGCGCGCCGGCCACGAAGTGGAGCTTGCCGCGGGTGGCCACGAGGCGCTCGCACGCCTGGCGCAGGGCGGCATCGAGCTGGCGCTGTGCGACCTGAGCATGCCGGACATGAGCGGCATCGACGTGCTGCGGCAGGCGCGCGCGGCGGGCTGCGACGCCAGCTTCGCGATGATGACGGCCTTCAGCGCCGTCGAGACCGCGGTCGATGCGCTGCAGGCCGGTGCCTGCGACTACCTGGTCAAGCCGGTGCGCTCCGTGGAGCTGCTGCACAAGCTCGCGCAGATCGCGGAACTGCGGGCCTTGCGCAGCGACAACGAGGCGCTGCGCCGCCGCCTCGGCGACTCAGCCTAGGGTGCGCAGCCGCTTGACCACGTCGCCCACCCGATAGGGCTTGGGCAGGAATTCGAAGCCTTGCAGGCTGTCCTCCTTGGCGGCGACCGCCGGGTTGGCAAAGCCCGAAGCGAGGATCACCTTGAGGCCCGGCACCAGCTCCTGCGCCTTGCGGCCAAGCTGCACGCCGTTCATGCCCGGCATGACCACGTCGCTGAGCATCAGGTGGATGCCCGGCGTGCGCTTGAGCACGTCGATGGCGTCTTCTCCCGAGTTGGCGGCCACCACCTCGAAACCGAGCGAGCGGAACAACTCGCAGGTCACCTCCAGCACGTCGGGCTGGTCGTCGACGATCAGGACCTTGTCGGCGCTGTCGCCCTCGTGGCGGGACGACTCGGAATGACCCGAGAGCGCCGGAAAGTACATCGTGATCGTGGTGCCCTGCCCCTGGCGCGAGCGGATCGACAGGTCACCGCCCGACTGCCTCACCATGCCGTACACCTGGCTCAAGCCGAGGCCGGTGCCCTTGCCGACTTCCTTGGTCGTGAAGAAGGGTTCGATCGCGCGCGCGGCCACGTCCGCCGACATGCCGGCGCCGCTGTCCTGCACCGAAATCGCCACGTAGCTGCCCGCCCCCAGCTCACCCACCTCGCCGGCCTGCAGGTCGACCCGGCCGGTGGCGATGGCGATCGTGCCGCCATCGGGCGTCGCGTCGCGGGCGTTCACCACCAGGTTGAGCAGCGCCGTCTCGAACTTCGCCGCGTCGATCATCACCTGCGGCAGGGCCTCGGCCAGCTGCACCTGGAACTGGATTCCGGCGCGGCTGCCGCGGCGCAGCACGGCCTCGAACGAGGCGATCACCCGGTTCAGGTCGCGCGCCTCCGGGTTCAGGGTCTGCTGGCGGGCAAAGCTCAGGAGCTGCTGCGTCAGCAGCGCGCCGCGGCCGGCGGCCTGCTCCATGGCGTCGATCATGCGCAGGTCGGCCGGCTCGCGCGTGCGGGCACGCAGGATCGACAGGCCGTTGGTCACCACATTGAGCAGGTTGTTGAAGTCGTGCGCGACGCCGCCCGTGAGCTTGCCGATGGCCTCCATCTTCTGCGACCGGAACAGCGCCTCGCGCGCCTGCTCCAGCGCCAGCGCGGCCTCCCTGCGCTCGGTGATGTCGCGCGTGATCTTGGCGAAGCCGACCAGCACGCCCGCCTCGTTGCGGATCGCGTCGATCACCACGTGCGCCCAGAAGCGCGTGCCGTCCTTGCGCACGCGCCAGCCCTCGGCCTCGAAGCGCCCCTTGCTGCCGGCTTCGTCGAGCGCCCGCATCGGCAGGCCGTTGGCACGATCGTCCTCGGTGTAGAAGCGCGAGAAGTGGGTGCCGACCACGTCGTCGTGCTCGAAGCCCTTGATGCGCCGCGCGCCCGCGTTCCAGTTGGTGATGAGGCCGGCGGGCGAGAGCATGTAGATCGCGTAGTCGGTGACGCCCTGCACCAGCAGCCGGAAGCGCTCCTCGCTTTCGCGCAGCGCCTCCTGGGTGGCGCGCTTGTCGCTGATGTCGCGCGTGATCTTGGCAAAGCCGACCAGCTTGCCCTGCTCGTTGCGGATCGGGTCGATCACCACGCTGGCCCAGAAGCGCGTGCCGTCCTTGCGCATGCGCCAGCCCTCCGCCTCGAACTTGCCCTGCTCGCGGGCGGTGCGCAAGGCGCCCTCCGGCACGCCGGCGGCGCGGTCCTCCGCGCTGTAGAAGCGCGAGAAGTGCTGGCCGACGATCTCGTCGGCGGTGTAGCCCTTGAAGCGCTGCGCTCCCGCGTTCCAGCTCGCCACCGTGCCATCGGGCGCCAGCATGTAGATCGCATAGTCGGTGACCGAGCCGATGAACAGCCGCAGCCGCTCGGCCTCTTCGTCAGGCGGCGAGGGCGCAGGTTTCGATGGTTCGTCCACAGGGGTTCTTTCTGCTGGCTTGGACGCGGCGGCCCTGCACGCCGCGCGGTGCGCGAGTGATCACCCGCTATTAGAACCCGCGCCGCCCGGCCTGCGCAGCATTTGTGCGCCGCATGTGCGTGCCTGCGGCGCAGTCCTACAACGCTGCCCGCTGGCGCGCTGCCGAGCCTTCATGGCACGAAGGCATCGGGAGCGGCGCGAGTGGCGCCGCTCAATCGGCGGGCGGCTCCCAGGCGAGCTTGCGCACCGGCAGCGTCGCGAGATCGGCCGGCAGTTCCGCCGGTGCGCCACCGCGGCGAAACTCCAGGACCGCCCAGTCCATGTGGGCCAGGAAGTCCTGCGCGCCGGCCTGCGCGCAGCGCGTCTCCAGCATGTCCCAGAAGGCCTGCGGCGCCATCCCCGAGCCCTCGATGTGCCGCGGCGTGAGGAAGGCGCGCGCATAGCCCAGGTCGAAGGGTCGCTGCTGGCGGAAGAAGGACACGCCGGCGGGCACCACCGCTGGCAGGGCCGCGCCGTCCGAGCCGGTGCTGCGCTGCGTCGGGTCGTGTCGCTGCACGTCGGGCGCATGCATCGCCTCCAGCAGCAGCGTCAGGCGCCGCAGCAGCGACTGCACTTGCTGCGCGAAGGGCCGCGGGTCCTTGGCGCCCAGGATCGACTGGCTGCCAAGCACGGGCGCGAGCGGATGCCGGTCCGCCATGTCCATCGTGGCCTGGATCACGAAGAAGCTGCCGCCGGCACGCAGCACGCGAACGATGCCGCGGCACACCAGCACGTCGTCCAGCCAGTGCAGCGCCTGCGAGATGGTGATCACGTCGTACTCGTCGCCGCTGTACATCAGGCGGTTGCACGACTCGTGCACGGTGGTGAGTTGCTTGCCCAGGCGGCTGGCACGGGCGCGCGCCGCATTGACGAAGCCGCGCGACAGCTCCATCAGCGTCACGTCTTCGGAGACGCGCGCCAGTTCCAGTGCCAGGCTGCCCGGGCCGCCGGCGAGATCGAGCACGCGGGTGTCCGCGCGCACCGGCGCCTGCGCGATCAGGAAGTCGGCCAGCTCGCGCGGGAAGGGCCGGTGGCGCAGGTAGTCCTGCGCCATCTTCGCGTCGTAGCGCGAGACGTCGTCGCGGGTGCCGATCAGCACGCCGCATTCGCGCATGTCCGCAATGGCCTTCAGCAGGCGCTTGCGCTCGGCGTCCTGCGGCGGCAGCGCGGCCAGGCGGAAGTAGGCCTCGACGGCTTCCGCGCCGGTGGCGCCACGCTGCGCCGAGAACAGCGACAGCAGGATGCGATAGCGCTGCGTCAGCCAGAACTGGATATAGGGCTCGGTCTCCTGCGCCACGTACGGCCGGCCGTCCTGGCTGAAGGCCAGCACGAAATTGGGGGAGGCGCGCAGGCGCTCGGTCTCGAGGCCAGCGAGGAAGGCAGGACGTGCGGTCATGGGTGGGCGATGACCATGAGGGTCGGAGCGCGGTCGAAGGCGGTGCGCAGGCACTTGCCGAGGGTGTCGGGATCGAGGGCGGCGAAGCTTTCGTCCAGCACGGTGAGCTGCGCTTTCTGCAGCAGCGCGCGGGCCAGGAAGATGCGGCTGCGTTCGCCGTGCGAGAGCTGCCAGCCGGTCTCGCCCACCGTCTGCGCCAGCCCCGAGGGCATGCGCTCCAGCAATTCGCCGAGACCGAGTTCCTCGCAGAGCGTGCGCGCCTCCTGCAGGTCCTCGCTCGAGGCCGGCCAGTTGCGTCCCATCAGCAGGTTGAAGCCAAGGGTGCCGCTGA
The DNA here is from genome assembly GCF_028291745.1 of Ramlibacter sp. GTDB lineage: Bacteria > Pseudomonadota > Gammaproteobacteria > Burkholderiales > Burkholderiaceae_C > Ramlibacter. Next base: position 237,182 of record NZ_JAQGNQ010000056.1, read on the forward strand.
GGATGTGGTTCTCGTGGAACTGCGGTGCCTCCGCCGCCAGCTTGTGCCAGTTGTCGCCGAGCGTCTGCCGGTCCAGGCCATTGAGCAGCAGGGAGCCGCTGGCCGGCTGCCGCAGGCCCGTGAGCAGCGATGCGAGGGTCGACTTGCCGCCGCCCGAGCCGCCTTCGAGCAGGATGCGGTCGCCGCGGCGGATCGCCAGGTCGACGCTGTCCAGCACCGGCCGGCCCGACGCGGTGTAGCGAAAGCTCAGGTCGCGCGCGTCGATCAGCGCACCCGCAGCTTCGTCGTGCGATGTCGCGTCGGTGGGCAGGAAAGGCTGGCGCGTGGCGACCGACTGCTCGCCGCCACGGAAGAAGCCGGACACCTGCTTCCACGCGATCGAGGCCCGCGCCACCGCCCCCACGCCCTCCGAGATGCTGGTGAGCGCGCGGCCTGCCAGCAGCATGCCGCCGAGTGCGACGGCCACGTCGATCGAAGTGGCCCGGCCCGTGACGAAGGCAGGCGCGATGCCCGCCAGCGCCACCAGCATCCAGCCGCGCGGCAAGCCGCCCAGGATCGGCACGAGCGAGCGGTCCATGGTGCGCGAGGTGTGCAGGTAGCCACCGAGTTCGCGGTCTTCGTCGTGGTCACGCCGCTGCGCCTGCTCCTGCGCCAGGCGCGTGCGGTGGCCCACCATGCGCTCGACCAGGTCGTGCGTCATGCGCAGCCGCTCGAGCGTCCACGTGCGCAGGCGCCGCAGGTAGCGCCAGCTGAGGGCGAGCGAGAGCAGCGTCCAACCCGCGAGCAGCAGCACGTGCAAGCCACCGCCGGCGCCAGCAGCCAGGATGCTGCCGGCGAACAGCAGTTCCAGCAGGCCCACCAGCACGCCGAAGCCGCCGTTCAAGGCCAGCGATTCGAGCGCCTGCGATTCGAGCACGCGCCCCAGCAACTCGCCCGCGCCCTGGCGCCGCACGGTCTCCACGTCGCTGCGCAGCGCGCCGGCCAGCAGCCGGGACTTCAAGATGCGGCCGGCGTCCAGCGCAAACCGCGCATCGAGCCAGTTGCCCAACATCTGCAAGGGCACGAGCGACAGCACCAGCAGGATCCAGGCGGTGAGCCAGCCGCGGTCGACCCGGCCATGCAGCGTGCTCTCGCCGATCAGGCTCCAGGAAAAAATCTCCAGCCCGTATGCGCCGCCGAACACGAGGACGATGGGCACGATGCGCTGGCGCAAGCCTTCCTGCGCCAGCTGATCCCAGAAGCCGCGTGCCGGCGACAGCCGCAGCAGCCAGCAACTGGCCACCTGCTGCGCGCTCAGGCGATCGCGCAGCAGCGCCGAACGCACGGCGGCCAGCCGCTGCGGCGGCACTTCGGCGGCGGCCAGCAAGGCATCGACTTCGTCGGCGAACGGTGCTTCATAGGGCGCGCACAACGCGGCGCGCAGGTGGGCAAGATCGCGCCTGTGCACCAGCAGGTCGGGACCGACCAGCCGCACCTGCCGGCCCGCGGACTTCAGCAGCAGGAGGAAACCCACCTGCTCCCCGTGCTCGACGCGCAGCAACGCCGGTGCCGCGCCGCGCAGCAACGGCTCGAGTTCCGGCGCCACGGCGTCCAGTGCCTCGGCCTCCAGGCCCAGGCGCTGCGCCGCCCACTCGATCCACCGGCCCTGCTCCTGCAGGCCGTCGGCCGCCAGGCTGGCCGGCATGGGCGGACTGTCGCCGGCGACCAGGCGCAGGCGCGCGCGCCGGGCCAGTTCTTCCAGCGCCTCGCCCAGGCGCTCCACCGGCCAGAGCAAGGGCGCGATGCCTTCGTCCTGGTACGGCTGCAGCGACGGGGCCTTCACGTGCCCGCTCCTGCGGCAGCGCGCACGGTGCCTCCGTCCACGTGCACGCGGCGCCACTGCGGATCCCGCCACAGGCGCGCTTGCACGTCGCTTTCCGCCGCCAGCATCTCGCTGTAGCGAGAGGACGTGGCGGCCAGGTCCGCGGGCCGGCCGTCCTCGACGATGCGGCCGCCCTCGACCACCAGCACGCGCGGGAAGGACAGCGTCTCGCCGACATCGTGCGTCACGCACAGCAGGGTCGCATCGCTCCACCACTTGCGCGCCCCGGCCAGCAGCTCGTGGCGCTGGCCGCGGTCGAGGCCACGGAACGGCTCGTCCAGCAGGGCCAGTCGCACGTCTTCCTGCAGGAAGGCGCGCGCGAGCCGCACGCGCTGGCCTTCGCCGCCGGACAGCACCGCGCCGCCTTCGCCCAGGTACGTCTGCAGCCCTTCGGGCAGCTTCTGCAGGATGCCGCGCAGCCGCGCCGCATCGAGCACCGGCCCGATCTGCTCCAGGCCCCGCGTGTCCGACGTGGCATAGAGCAGGTTGTCGAGCAGCGGCTTGTTCCACAGCTGGATGGCGGGATCGACCCACGCGGTGTGGCGGCGCAGGCGTTCGACATCGGCCGCCGCCGCACGCGCGCCATCGAGCCGCAACGTGCCGTCGGCCAGCCGGTTCCATCCGAGCAGCAGCCCCAGCAGCGTCGACTTGCCGGCGCCCGAGGAGCCGACCACCGCCACGTGCTCGCCGGGGCGGATGATCACGTCCAGGTCTTCCAGGATGGTATGGCCGGCGACCACGACTCTGCCCTGTTCCACCTGCACTTCGACGCCGCCGTGGGGACCCTGCCCGGTCTCTGGGGCAGCGTGCGCAAGCGCCGCTTCGGCCGGCGCCGACAGCGGCTCCATCAGGCGGGCCAGCACGTTGCGCTGCGCGGGGTATTGCTGCGCGAGCGAGGCCAGCGAATGGCCGAGCGCCGGCAGCTTGAGCGTCCAGTACACCAGCAGCAGGTCGGCGCCGCTCACCGTGGCGGAATGCGCGAAGTGCTGCGCGATCAGCCAGGCGCCCATGGCCACGCAGGCCAGTGCCTGCACCGCGGTCGTTCCGACTGAAAGCATCAACTGGCCGCGGGCCGAGCGCGCCCATTCCACCAGCAGGCCTTCGTGGCGCCGGCGCACCGCCGGTTCGGCCGCATGCGAGCGGATCGGCACCAGCCCGAGCAAGGCGTCGAGATAGAACACGTGCAGCGCGCTCGAGTGGTTGCGCACGCGCAGGTCGCTCTCGTTCAGCAGCGGCTGCAGCGCGAGCGGGATGACGATCGCCGCCAGCACGATCAGCAGCGCCGGGCCGACGCTGGCGCGATCGATCAGGGCAATGCCGGCCAGCGTGAACGCGATGTCGCACAGCGCCTGCAGCAGGTGCAGCGTCAGCCCCGGCAACAGGCGCATCGTCTGCAGGCTGTGGCTGCGCTCCGCCATGTCGGACACGGGGCGGCTGTGGAAGTAGCGGTCGGTCAATTGCGGCAGCTTCTCCAGCAACGCGATGCGCAGCCGGGCCTCCAGTTGGCGACCCAGGCGCATCACCTCGGAAGCGATGGCCAGCTCGATCACCAGCAGCACGGCGCAAAATCCGAGCACCGCGAGGAAGGCCAGCAGCCGCTGCGTGGCGACGGTCAGCGAGCCCGCAAGGTCGAACAGGCCGCGGAACATCAGCGCCTCGATCAGCACCGCACCGGCCCCCACGGCCATCGCCCCCGCCAGCGCGGCGAGGCTCAGGCGGCTTTCCCCCTGCAGCAGCTGGCGGATCAGCGCCAGCGGATGCTGCGGCCTTTCCAGCAGCGCCGCCTTCATCTCGGGCGCGCGCACGGCGTCCGGTCCTGCAGCCGGCGCCGTGGCCGTGCGGCCGGAGAGGCGCACCAGCACCGCGCCGCTCATGGTCAATTGCAGCTCGCCCTGGTCGTCGAGCCGGTCGGCCCAGGCCGACCAGTAGCGCGGCGGAACGATATGGAAGATGTCGTCAGTGCTGCGATGCGTGTCGCGAAACACCGAATGCGTGACGCGCAACGCCTCCGGCCCCTTGCGCAGGCCGTCGGCATCCATCACCGAGGCGATGAAGCGCACGGCGGCATCGAGCGCGGCGAGGCCGAACCAGGTTTCGTCGGCCAGCGCTTCGTCAACCAGCGCCTGCGTGTCGGCGGGCGTTGCGCCCAGGCGCGCCATGCGCTCGGCCAGGGGCCGCAGGAAGTCGGGCGACACGGCCCACTCGCGCCACTCGCTCGCGGGGACGGTGGTCTCGTGCCGGAACACTTCCTCGAGAAAGCGCCCGCTGCGCAACCAGCGGCGGCCGATCGCCGGGTCCATCACCTGCACCCAGCCGCCCACGCGCCGCCACACCACCACGAAGTGCGTGGCGCCGTCGGAGTGGCGCACCACCACGACCGCGGGCAGCGCCGAGGCCGAATCGACGAACAGGTGGTCGATCGGAATCAGGACCTGTTCCGCCGCCACCCCGAGCTGGTTGGCCAACATCTCGACGCTGTCGATGGAGGTGCCGTCGACGTCGGTCTGGCAGGCCTCGCGCAGCCGGCCGTAGCTGACCGGGACGCGGAAGCCTTCGAGCAGGGATTTCAGCGAAGCCGGCCCGCAATCCATGGCGGAGGTCTGCACGACCTCCGGCACCAGCCAGCGGCGGGCGAGGCCGGCAGCGAGCGTGCTCATCGGGCAACCTCGCCCAGGCTTGTCGGCTTCACGGCGCGCGCCTCGCCCCTGGGCAAGCGGAGGGGACGAGCGCCTTCGGGCCGGCGTGCGGCGCTCATTTCGCCGCCACTTCGCCCGGCCCGCTGGCCGGCTGCGGCGCAGCAGGTGCCGAGGCATCGAAGCGGCCGGCCGCGCGCAACACCAGTTGCGCCGGCGTGACCTGCTCGATGCCGACTTCGATCGTGCCGGGCAGTCCGTGCTGCAGCGCAAGCCGGGACGGCGCGGACACCGCCGGCGCGAACTCCACGCGCACCAGGCCGTCGTGCACTTCCCCGGCAACGCGGGTGACGGTCGCCTCGATGCTGCCGTACTGCGCCCACGGGAAACCATCGAGCCGCAGCCGCGCGCTCTGGCCCGGGCGGATCCGCCCGAGCACCGCTGCCGGAGCGAAGTCCGCGACGATGATCAGGCTGCCATGCGGCACCACCGTCGCCAGCCGCTCGCCCTGCGCCACGTAGGCGCCGGTGTGCAGCGCCGCGACGTCGGCGACCGTGCCGTCGATCGGCGCGCGCACGGTGTGGCGATCGATCTCCTGCTTCAGCCGCTCGCTGGTGGCTTCGCTCGCCGCCACCTCGCCCTCCAGCGAGAGCACCGAGCGGCGCAGGCTTTCCACCTGCGCCTCCTGCTGGTAGGCACGCGCCTGCGCTTCGGTGGCCAGCCGGCGCGATTCGGCGGCCAGCGCTTCCTGCGAGGCGCCCAGCTTCAAGGCCTCGGTGTGGGCGCGCGCCGCCTCGATCTGCGCGACCCCGCCGACCGCGCTTTCCTCGCGCAGGCGGTGCTCGTTGTCGCGCGCGAACTCCACGGCCGCGACGGCCTCGCGGGTGCGGAACTGCGCGGCCTCGTTGGCGGCCACGGCCGCGGCGCGATCGCGCCCGGCGGCCTGCTCCAGGGACGCGATCTCCTTTTTCAGCGAGGCGATGCGCGGCACGATGGCGCGCAGGTGCGTCGCCTCCTCGGCGAGGCGCAGTTTCTCGGGAGCGGCATCGAGTTCGATCAGCCGGTCGCCGGCATGCACCTCCTGCCCCAGCACCAGCGTGTTGACCGTGATCTTGCTCGGGACCAGGGCGGCCACCGGATGCGCGGACTGCTGCACTTCAAGACGCGCGTGGCGCGACACCTCGTAGAGCGTCACCCGTCCGAACACGAACCAGACAAACCAGGCCGTCAGCAGCACGGCGGCCGTGAGCCAGGCGAACAGCGTGCGGTGGCCGCCATCGTGCGCCAGCGACCTCGTGGTTCGCGCGAAACGGGTCGCCATTGCTTGGGTCTCCTACCGCATCGAGCGGTCGTGCTTGTTGGCCAGCAGCGCCGCCTCGACGCGGCTGCGCACCTGCAGTTTCTGCAGGATGTTGGTCACGTAATGCTTGATCGTCTGCTCGGACAGGAAGATCTTTTCGCCGATCGCACGGTTGGTGTAGCCGTTGCCGATCAGCGCCAGGATCTCGCGTTCGCGCGACGTCAGCTCCTGCAGCGGGTCCGGTGCCTTGCCCTGCGTCAACGACACCAGCATTTCGCCGGCCAGGGACTGGGACACATAGACTTCGCCCGCAGCAGCAGCACGCACGACCCGTGCCAGTTCATGCGCAGAGACGCCCTTGAGCACGTACGCGCGGGCGCCGGCCTTGAAGGCGGCCAGCAGGCGGTCCTTGTCGTCGGAGACGGTGAGCATCACGATGGCCGTGGCGGGGCAGGCGATGCTGACCTTCTCCGCGGTCTGGATGCCGTTCCAGCCGACCATGCTGACGTCGAGCAGCATCACCTGCGGCATCAGCGTGCGCGCGAGCTGCAGGGCCTGTTCCCCGGAGTCGGTCTCGCCGACGACCTGGAAGTCCGGCTCCCCCTGCAGCGCGGAAACGACGCCCTGGCGGAAGAGCGGGTGGTCGTCGACGACGACGATACTGATGCGGTCAGACATGGATTTCCTCCCTGGAGGTGAGCGGCAGGATGGCCCGCACGGTGGTGCCCTGGTCGGCGGCGGATTCGATGCTGAAGGTGCCGCCCACGACTTCGACCCGCTCGCGCATGCCGGCGAGTCCGAGGCGGCCGTGCCGCCGGCCCGAATTCGGCTGGAACCCAGGTCCTTCGTCGCGCACTTCGAGCGTCAGGTTTTCCTCGTTGCCGCGCACGGTGACGTGGCAGTTCTTGCCCTGCGCGTGCCGGAAGCAATTGGCCAGCGACTCCTGCAGCACGCGGCACAGCGTGATCTTGATGCGCGTGGAGGCGTTCACGTCGGGCACCTGCGAATCGAGCTGCACGCGGGTGGAGGTCTTGGTTTCGTAGTCGCGCACGACCCGCGCCACCAGCTCGGTCAGCGTGAGGTGATGGATGTCCGGCAGCTGCAGGTCGGCGGAGATGGCACGCAAGTCCGTCAGCGCCGACTGCACCGCGGCGCGCACCGGCGCAAGATTGCTGGCAGCGCACTGGCCCGACTGCCCGTCGCCGCAGCCCGCGTCGACCGTCTGCAGCTGCATCAGGGCAAACCCGAGGTCCTGGCCGGGGCCGTCGTGCAGGTCGGCGGAGAGGCGCTGGAGGAAGTTTTCGTTGAGCGCGGTGGCACGTTCGGCCGCGCGCTTGACGCGCTGGTGCAACACCGCGTTCTGGGCGTTGAGCGACGTGAGCTGCGCCAGCTTTTCGCTCAGGTCCCGCTGCTGGCGCACGATGGTTTCGCTGCCGCGGCGAACCACCGCGAACAGCAGCAGGTACATCGTGAGCATGGTGGCCGCGAAACTCATCCAGCTCTGGCGCTGCGCCGCGGCGGCTTCGCGGTCGACCTCGTCGGGCACCTGGTAGAACTCGGCGACCGCAATGATCTTGCCCAGGCGGTCGGCGTGGATGGGGGTGTAGGTCTCGATCACGCGGGGCAGCGGCTGGCCGTGCTCCTCCTCGTCCGAGCGCTCGCTGATTTCCGAGAAGATGTCGCCGTGCAAGGCGTCCGCCAGGCCCTCGTCGATCGGATAGACCTTGCCGATCTGGCTGGGATCGTTGCTGAAAAGCACGCGGCCATCGGCGCGCCAGATCTTCAGGCCGGCGATCTTCTGGCCGAGAGGCGTGTGCGTGAGCAGGTCCGACAGCGCGGCGCGATCGCCCGGCTCCAGGTCGTTCTGGCGCAGCAGCACCTGGACGTGGGGCGCGACGAAGCTGTCGACGTAGAGCGCCGTCACGCCACCGATGCGGCGCACGACGCTCTCCTCGACCTGGTTGCCGATCCAGTGGCCGATGATCAGCGTGCCTGCAAGCAGGATCGGAAAGCTGAGCAGCAGGAACTGCTGGGACAGCGACAGCCGAAAAAAGAAGTTCTTCATCATCCCCGGTCGGTCCGGCCCTCCACCTTCGCATCTCATCCGCGTGCATCCCAAGCTGCACGCGGCTCCACTAACGCCGAGGCAATGTAACAGTCGGCCTGACATTGTCAAAGGCACCAAGGTGCCTAGCGGATGGAACGTGGGAGCCATGCAAATCGCGCGCAACGAGGCTAACGTCCGGTTGAGCGAACCCATAGCATGCTTTCCATGACACACCTTGGTCAATCCGGTCCTGCCAGGGCCCCCGACAGCGCCGGCGATGCCGCCGGCCTGGGGGGTTGCCCCTTCGGCCATGACACACCGGCGGCCGGGTTGGCCCCCGGCGATCCGCTGCACCTGCCCATGAACAAGCGTTCGGTGGTGCAGTACGCCGACTCGCCGGAAGGTGTGCGCGAACTCCACCTGTACTGCGGCACCAAGGAGATCGTGTTCGACGAACCGGACCTGTTCGCCTTCGGGGAGGCGCTGGTGCGGCATGGCAGCTTCGTGGCGCAGGACACCACCACCTGGGGCGACGGCTACGAGTGGCCACGGATGTGCGAGTTGCTGGAGCAACTGATCGTGGAGGGCGTGCTGCTGCGAGGCGTGCCTGCGCCGCTCGGCTTTGGCGCCGCCGCCGAAGGCAAGGACCAGCCCTCGCCGCTGCCGCCCGCGCCGAGCGCCCGCGCCCGCAGCTGGGACGAATTCGAGGAGATCACCCGCGAAGTTGCCGGCCAGTCACTGGAGCCGGGCTACCTCGAACTGGTGGTGCCGGTGTTCCGCGTGGCGCACATCGCGCTCGACTCCGAGGGACGCCAGGTCGGCGAAGCCAACGTCTTTCCCAAGCCGCTGCGGGTCGAGGTGCCGACGCGTTGGCGCACCTGCATCTATCCGGGCAGCCGTTATCTCGACGAACGGCCGATGAACGTGAGCGCGCTCAAGGCGATGCGCTCGCACTGGTCGCAGATCATGGGCGCGCTGCTGCGCATCCGCACGGCCTACCTCAAGCGCTTTCCTTCGGCCCGCACGGTGATGACACTGGGCGACGTCGAGCGGCTCTCGACGCTGGTGCTCGCCGTGCCCACCTACCAGCTGGCGCGCCAGCAGGGACGCGTCGCCAACGGGGAACTGCACCCCGTGCTCTCCAACATGTTCCGGGTGACCGACGGCGTGCGCCTGACCACCCACCACATGCTGTTCATCCCCGTGGCGGAAGCCACGCTGTCACCCGATACGCCGGTCACCTCCGCCGACATCCACGCCTACGCCGAGCGCAACAACTCGCTGCATTCGCAGCACGGTGTCTGCGCCGGGCCGAGCAACATGATCGACCAGTTCCTGCGCCTGTTGATCGAGGGGCAGGACGGCGCCGGGTACGCGCAGGTGCCGCTCGATCCGGCGGTCGAGAGCGCGCTGGCCGACCTCGAGGTGGCGATCGACTACGGCCTGCTGGGCCTGCAGGCCTTCGCAGTGGTGTTCTCGCTGTGGCCGCTGATGACGCGCACCTATGCGCGCATGGCCGCCATCGTCAGCAACTGGAGCGGCGAGCGCACGCCCGCGCTGCAACGGCTGGACACCTACCTGCAGGAGAAGGCGCTGCTCCTGCAGCAGGAGACCTTCCACGCGACCGAGGAATGGCGCGCGAACCGCGAACGCGTGTACGGCGACATCTTCGCGCAGTGCGCCGCCGGCCTCGGCGACCCGGTGCGCCAGTCGCTTGCGCATCGCGTTTCGGGCCGCTTGGGCGAGCAACACCATGCCGCCGCCGAGACGCTGCGCGCCATCCTGCAGGACCGCTGCACGGCCGGGGACGGCTCCGGCCAGGACGACGTCCACCTGCTGGTCGAGACCCTGATGCATTCGTTCGTGCGCACGCAGGAGACCCTCTGCCTCGCGGGCGACGTGCAGCGGCGCATCAACGACCTGCTTGGGCGGCCGCAGCCCAAGCGCCCCTTCACGGCCACCGACGTGGACATCCACGTGCTGCTGCAGGCCGACGAGGCGCGGCGCCTGCCGCACCTGCTGGATGAACTGGAAAGACTGCTTGGATTTCACGTGGCGATCACCTGTGACGCCCTGGAGATCCGAGACGAATCGGGCCTGAGTTTTGCATCTCAAGACTCAGCCCCCCAAGGGTTGCCGGCACAGGGCCGGCGATAAAACGTGCAAGAGCACACACACACACTGGAGATAGCACCATGAAGATCAAATCCAACGTTCGCGCGGGTAGTGGCGGCAACAGCAGCGCCGCCAGCAGCAACGCCAAGGTCGGCGGCCATAGCAGCAGCCAGGTCGCCGGCACCGTCGGCTTCTACTTCCCGGCCATCAGCCGCTGCGTGGGTATCTAACCCCCACGTTTGGGGGTGGGTGACCCAACTCACCCACCTCCGGACGTCTGGCGGCCTGCAGGGCAAGGAAGCGCTACCCGCCTTCCGTGTTCAAGGAATCCTCGCCATGACCGGTGCGGTGCTTCCTTGCAGGCCCGACCGACCGTCGCGCGGCTTGCCAGCCGCGCGCAAGTTTCAGGGGGCGGATGGCTCACCGGCATCCGTCCCCACTGTCCTGTCCGGACCCAGCCAGCCCATCGCTTCCATGTTTCGCTGCCTGCCCTCTGCCTTGTCCGCCGCCACGCATGGCCTGGTGGCGCTGGCGCTGTGCGCCTGCAGCGCGGGACCGATGCGCCAACCTGAAGCGGTGGCGCCAGGCTCAAGTTTTCGCCACGCGCCCTCCGCGGCCGCTGCGCAACCCGCGCCGCCGCTGCAGCAGGACGCCTGGTGGAAGGCATTCGGGGACCCAACGCTGGACGAGCTCGAAGCGCGCGCCGCAACCGGCAGCACCTCGATCCAGGCCGCGGCCGCGCGACTGGCGCGTGCGCGTGCGCTCGTGCGCAGCACCGATGCCGCCAGCGCGCCGCTGCTCGCGGTGAAAGGGGGCGCCGGCCGCCAGGGCGGCCCATTGATCAATGCGATCGGCGGCCAGGGCACGCTGTTCAGCGGCAGCGCGGATCTGTCGTACGAGGTCGACCTGTTCGGCCGGCTGCAGCAGGCCACGGACGCCGCCTCGCTCGATGCGCAGGGGCAGCAGGCCTTGCTGCGCGACGCACAGTTGCTGGTGCAGGCCGACGTCGCGCAGAACTACCTCGCGCTGCGGGCGCTCGATGCCGAACGCGCGCTCGTGCAGGGCACCGCCGCCGCGTACCGCGAAACGCTGGCCATCACCGAGAGGCGCTTCCGCGGCGGCTCGGTGGCCGAACTCGAATGGGTGCGCGCCCAGGCGGAGGTCGCGGCCATCGAGTCCGATGCGCTGGCGCTCGAGCGGCGCCGGACCCAGGTCGAACATGCACTGGCCGTACTGACCGGTGCCTCGGCCTCGCTCTTCGCGTTGCCACCGCAAGACTGGACGTCGTCCCTGCCCGCCATTCCTGCCGGCCTTCCGGACACGGTACTCGCCCGCCGCCCCGATGTCGCCGCGGCCCGGCGCGCGATCGAAGCGGCGCAGACGCGCCTCGGACTCGCGCGCACTGCATGGCTGCCGCAACTGACGCTGACCGCCTCGGGCGGCACGGCGTCGCCAACCCTGGTCAACGTGCTGCAGGCGTCGTCGCAAGTCTGGAGCATAGGCGCCCTGCTCGGCGCCACCGTGTTCGACGGCGGCCGGCGCAAGGCAGGCATCCAGCTGGCCGATGCCGATCTCGAGTCTTCGCTGGTGAGCTATCGCGAGCATGTGCTGGTCGCGCTGCGCGACGTGGAGGACCAGCTGTCCGCCCTGCAGTTGCTCGCCGGCCAGGCCCAGGCCCAGTCGGCCGCCGTCACGCTGGGCAGCCGTGCCGCGCTGCTGGCCGACTCCCGCTACCGCAGCGGCTTGGCCAGCCAGCTCGACGTGCTCGACGCGCGTCGCACCGAGCTGCGCAATCGACGCGAGGCACTGCAGGTGCGTTCCGAGCAGTACCAGGCCACCGTACGCCTCATTCGCGCACTCGGTGGCGGCTGGGAGGCTGCATCGGCCGCTGACCGCCCCCCGGCAAACCCTTAGGGTCGGCCCTTCCGGCGCACAAGCCTTGCGCCTGACCCTGCAGATTCCCGAGAATGGCATGGCACGTGCTCATCTCCCCTGAGCCAGCTTCGAGGCAGCCGCACAGGGTCCGGCACCGCTGACGAGTGAGCTGTTTTCACCGTCATGCGCGCGTGCGCGCCAGCTTCAAGGGAGTAATCGTGGCTCACGGGACCAGGGTCCTGATCGTCGAGGACGAGGACACGCTAGGCGACAACCTGCGGCAGTTCCTGCAACGCCGCGGCTGGGAGCCGCTGGTGGCCCGTACCGGCGGCCTCGCCGTCACCGCCTCCGCAAGCTTCCAGCCCCGCGTGATCCTGCTCGATTACCAGCTGCCCGACATGGATGGCTTCCAGGTGCTCGGCGCTATCCGGCAAAGCCATGGCTGCGGCTGCATCCTGATGACGGCGCACCCGGCCGATACGGTCTCCGCCGCGGCGCAGATGCACTGCATCCGCCACATCCTCTACAAGCCCTTCTCGCTCGCCGAGATGGAAGAGCGGCTGTTCCAAGCCCAGCAGGACTACTCCAGCTTTCCCACGCGTCCGTAAGCATGGGTAAGCCCCCGTAACCGGGGGTAGTCCGGGGCTGCGTCCCCAGCAAGGGGGCTATTCCCCCTCCGCCTTCCGCAGCGCTGTTGCGTGCCGTGTTTTCGCGCTGCCTCATCCATCGGGATGAGGGCGTGTCGCCCGAGACACGCAAGCGGGTCCCCACCCCTTGTCTCGGGGCATTTTCCCCAATGGCGGGGGAGTGGGTGAAGACCCACGGCACCTTGGTATCGAACACATCCCTCCTTGGTAGCGAACGGATTTTGGGCGAAGTACGAAACGCGCTGATGCCCGTGTAGGCGATTTCCTTCACTGGCATGGTTGATGCGTTACAGATGCTTGCAGGAGCCAAGAACGTTGCGCACGCAACGACACGAATCAAAACCTGAGGAGCTAGCAAAAATGAAGTCGAGAAGCGCTTATAGCGGGCGAGGGGTCAGCCCCGCCACGAGGTTCGTTTTGACGGCGGTCTGCGTTGCCGCCATGGGTTCGGTCACGTTCACCGCGCAGGCGGCACTCGATCCCTTCGAACCCCCTCCGGCCACCGACCCATCGGCCCAGACGGATCAGCCAGCGGACCCGACGGCGGCGTTGCAGAACCTGCTGACGCTGCCCGAGGCCAACCAGGGAGCCCTGGAGCTGCCTGGCGGCGTCTTCGCCGAGAAGAAGGACGTAGGCACCGCGAACGTGATCCAGCGCGACGCGCTGTTCCCGTTCAACTATCCCACCAACGGGCTGCCCAGCCCCATGTTCGGCGCGCAGCCCTTCACCCAGAAGCTGCTGATGTTCGAAGAGTTCGGTCCCGAGAAGCTGGATCCCGGCGTCCAGGCCGGAACCGATCCCTTCCCGCGTCCGAGCCTGGGTTCGAACCCGGAGCAGGACCCGGCCGATGTGGCCCGCAGCGGCCCGGCAAGCCTCGCGCTCGACGCGTTCCTGAAGCAGGCCGGCATTTCGCCCTTCCCGACCCGCGAAGCCAACACGCTCCTGAGCAACCCGTGGCAATCGGACGTGGAACTGTTCCTCGGCCGCTTCCTGAGCAGCCCGCCGGCCGAAGGCCGTCCGCCCGGAGAGGGCTGGGCCCACCAGCGCTGGAACGAGTTCTTCCCGCAGTCTTTCTACAAGACCGCGCAGGCGGGCGCTCGCAGCAACGGCGGCCTGCGTGACAACAAGCAACTGCACCACTACAGCGTGGGCGAGTTCGGCCCTGGCGGCCTGTACTTCAACACCACGGGTCTCCCCGGCTTCGACGGCACGACCAAGGGCATCCTGCCCCGCATCCACCCGAACATGCCGGTGCAGAACCACCAGTCGCTGTGGACCTTCGACGGCACCTTCCCGCCGAAGCTGCTGATGGCGCGCTATGGCCAGCCGATCATGATGCGGCACTACAACGCGCTGCCGATCAACCCGGAAGCCAACCGCGGTTTCGGTCTGCACACGATCACGACCCACGAGCACAACGGCCACAACCCGGCGGAAAGCGACGGCTTCGCCAACGCCTTCTTCTTCCCCGGCCAGTTCTACGACTATCGCTGGCCGCTGCAGCTCGCGGGCTACGACACCATCAACACCTCCGCCACCGACGCGCGCGCCGCCTTCCCCTGCGGGCCCGGCGAGCAGCTGTGGGTCAACGATGCCAACCCGGGCCTGAAGGACTGCGTCAACGGCAGCATCAAGATCCGCGGCGACTGGCGCGAGACGATGTCGACGCACTGGTTCCACGACCACATGCTCGATTTCACCGCCCAGAACGTCTACAAGGGCAACGCGGTGATGATGAACTACTACTCCGCGCTGGACCGGGGTAACGAGGCCATCAACGACGGCGTCAACATCCGCATGCCCTCGGGCAGCGCGATGGCCTGGGGCAACCGCGACTACGACGTGAACCTGGTGATCGCCGACAAGGCGTGGGACCAGACCGGCCAGCTGTGGTTCAACCCCTTCAACACGGACGGCTTCATCGGCGACCGCCTGACGGTGAACTGGCAGTACGCCCCGACGCTGGACGTGCGGGCCCGCCGCTATCGTTTCCGGATCCTGAACGGCTCGGTGTCGCGCTTCCTGGCGCTGGGC
>NZ_JAQGNQ010000064.1 GCF_028291745.1 Ramlibacter sp.
GCGATGCGCGGCATGTCGGGCATGCGCGCCACGCTGTACTCGCCGAAGTTGCTCTGTTCGACGGCACCGTCCTTCAGCGTGATCGCGTTGCCGGGCAGGCAGGTGGAGAGTCCCATCAGCGCCGCGCCCTGGACCTGCGCCTCCACGCTCATCGGATTGACCGCGAGGTTGCAGTGCACGCCCGCCGTCGCCGCGTGCAAGGTCGGCACACCCTTTTCAACCGAAGCCTCGACCACGTAAGCGACCACGGTGCCGAACGACTCGTGCACCGCCACGCCCCAGGCCTGTCCCGCGGGCAGCTTGCGCTTGCCGTAGCCGGACTTCTCCACCGCCAGCTTCAGCGCCGCTTCATGGCGCGGTGCCTTGCCCTTCATCAGCTTCAGGCGCAGGGCGACCGGGTCCTGGTTGGAGGCGCGCGCCACTTCGTCCAGCAGCGTCTCCATGACATACGCGGTATGGGTCGAGCCCACGCTGCGCCACCACAGCACCGGCACGTTCACCTGCGGATGGTGCACGGTCAGGCGCATGGGTATCGCGTACGGCTCCTTCATGCCTTCGACCGCGGTGGCGTCGATGCCGTCCTTGACCATGAACTGCTCGAACATGGTGCCCTTGGTGATGGACTGGCCGACGATCGCGTGGTCCCAGGCGAGGATGTTGCCCTGCGCATCGAAGCCGATCTCGGCGCGGTGCACGTGCATCGGCCGGTAGTAGCCGCCCTTGATGTCGTCCTCGCGGCTCCACAGCATTCGCACCGGTGCCTGCACTCCGGCGGCATGCGCGGCCTTGGCGACCTGGCAGGCTTCCACCACGTAGTCGCTGCTCGGCACGCCGCGCCGGCCAAAGCCGCCGCCGGCAGTCTGCACGTTGACCTGCACCGCGGCGGGTGCGATGCCCAGCGTCTTTGCGGCGGCAGCGGCGTCCAGGCCCGGCATCTGCGTGCCCACCCACAGTTGCGCCTTCTGGCCGTCGAAGGCGACGGTGCAGTTCAGGGGCTCCATCGGCGCATGCGCGAGGTAGGGGAAGACGAACTCGGCGCTGATCTTGTGCGGCGCGTTGGCCAGCGGTGCCAGGTCGGCATCGAAGCGCTTCGGCCCGGGCGTGCGCGCCAGTTCGCGGTACTTCGCCAGCAGCTGCTTCGTGTCCGCGTGTTCGACGCCGCTCGTGTCCCATTCGAGCTTGAGCGCGTCGCGCCCCTGGTGCGCGGGCCAGTAGCCGTCGGCGATCACGGCCACGGCTTCGCCGCCGCGGTCGGTCGGCACGCGCACGACCGCCTGCACGCCGCGAATGGCCTTGGCGCCGCTGTCGTTGACGGACTTCAACTTGGCACCGAATACCGGCGGATGCGCGACCACCGCCGTGAGCATGCCGGGCAGCCGCACGTCGATGCCGAACGACTGCTGGCCGGTCGACTTCGCCTTTGCGTCGAGACGGCGCGTGGCTTGGCCGATCAGGCGGAATTGCTTCGGGTCCTTCAAGCTCACCTTCAGCGGCACCGGCTGCTTCATCGCCGCCTCGGCGAGTTCGCCGTAGCCGGCGCGCCGACCGCCCGGGCCCAGCACGAAGCCGTTGGCGGTGCGCAGCTCGGAGACGGGTCGCTGCCACTGCTGCGCGGCCGCGGCGAGCAGCATCGCGCGCACGCGGGCGCCGAGCTCGCGGTATTGGGAGTACGAGTTGTGGATGCTGCTGGAGCCGCCGGTGAGGTGGATGCCCATCACGGGGTCGGCATAGGCGGCGTCGGCGTTGCCGTGCCGGCTGCGCACGCGCGACCAGTCTGCGTCGAGCTCCTCGGCCAGCACCATGGGCAGGCCGGTCTGCACGCCCTGGCCGAATTCCAGTCGGTTGATCGTGACGGTGGTGGTGCCGTCAGCGTCGATCTGCACGAAGGCCGAGGGCTGCTGCGCCGGCTTCACGCCGCCGGACTCCTGCGCGGAGCCGGCCAGCGGGAACACGCCGAGGGCGAGGCCAGCGGCGGCGGAGAGCTTGAGAAAGCTGCGGCGCTCCAGCGGGGCTGCACCGCTCGTGCGGGGCAGGCGCTGCGCGAGAACCTTTTGCAGGTCGGAGGCGATGGCGGGGTCGAAGTGCATGGATCTTCTCAGGCGAGCGTGGCCGCGGCTTCGTGAATGGCGGCGCGGATGCGCGCATAGGTGCCGCAGCGGCAGATATTGCCGGCCATGGCCTGGTCGATGTCGGCGTCGGTGGGCTTGCGCTTGGACTGCAGCAGGGCGGTGGCGCTCATCACCTGGCCGCTCTGGCAGTAGCCGCATTGCGCCACGTCGTGCTTGACCCAGGCAGCCTGCACCGCCTGGCCGACGTGGTCGCTGCCGATCGCCTCGATCGTGGTGATCCGCTGCCCCTCGGCGGCCGAGATCGGGGTCACGCAGGAACGGGTGGCCGCGCCGTTGATGTGCACCGTGCAGGCGCCGCACAGCGCCTGGCCGCAACCGAACTTGGTGCCGGTCATGCCCAGCGTGTCGCGCAGGGCCCAGAGGAGGGGCGTGGAAGCATCGGCATCGACGGCGACGTCCTTGCCGTTGATGTGGAGTTGGGTCATGGGGCGGTCCTGCTCGCAAGGGGGAGATTGGCAGGCTGGACTGTAGCGACGAACTTGCGCCCGATCCGCCGGCGCGCCGCATGCCCTTATGGCTCATGCGAATGAATCATGCCGGTCCTTGCGTCTCCAACTTTCGTGCACGGTTCGGGCGCAAGGTCTCGCATGGCGCGACATTCACGCGAATATTTCGGTGCCACCCCACCGCCAGGCATGCGCCCCGACAGGTCCGGCGCCAGCGCTCCAGGGCCCCGCCCGTCGGGCATCCGGTTCGCTCCGCTTGCTGGTGCTCGACAGTGGATGTACAACAGGTAACGAGGAAAATCATGTCACACGGCACCCCATCGCCAGAGCTCACTGTCCTGCGCATCGCGGCCTGTCTCGCGGCGCTTGCCTTGTGCGGCAGTGCGGTGGCGGCCCTGCTGATGAAGGCCGGCGTGCTGCCGGCCAGCCCCACGCGCTTTGCCGCGCTGGGAGTCGCCGCACTGGCGTTCGCCAACTGGCTGGTGCGGCTGCTGCTGGAGATGGAACGCCGCCGCTCCTCGCCAGGACCGGTGGCGACTACGGCGGTCAAGCCAGGCGACGATCACGGGCCGCGAAGTAGAACCATTCGGCGCCCGGCGTGGCATTGACGTTGGGAAACACGATGAAGCCGTCGGCCGGTGCGCGGACCTCGGCTCCGTTGCCGCGCCAGCCCACCAGCTCGCCTGCCGCCAGCGGCTCGAAACTGGTCCAGGGCCTGGCGAAGCGATCGCCCGGCTGCTCGCGGTCCCACACGTCCACCAGCCGCAGCGTCTCCATCGCCTGAGCGGCCGGCGCCGGAGCATCTACCAGGCGCAGGTGGGCCAGGCCCTTGAGGATGGCACGGTGCGCCACCTCGGGCGCCAATGGGTCTTCGTGTTGACCGCATTCCAGCGTCACGCCATAGCCACCGTGCGCGCGCAGGTACTCCGTCGTGCCCATGCCGTAGCTGCTGCTGACGCCGCGGCGAGCGGCCCCGCGCGCGTAGGTATCGAGCCAGCCGTCGACGGCGCGGCTCACACCGAGTCGGCGGGCGAGCGACTCCTCCTCGGCCGCGTGGGCGAACGGCTCCAGCGAGCCGGTGTTGTCCTCGGGGCCGACCATCACGAAAGGCTGGCCCGGCGAATGGAAGGAGTGCAGGTCCAGCAGCACGTCGTGCGCCTCCAGCAGCGGGCAGAGCTCGTTGGCGATGCGGTCCTCGTTGTCCTGCGGCGCCGCGGTGCGCTGCAGGTTGCGATTGAGGTTGCGGTCGCCGGCGCGCTGGTTGCGCTCGTACGCCAGGCGGTTCGTCACCGGCACCAGCGTGAGCTGGCCCCGCAGCACCTGCAGTTCGCCCGAGGCGAGCTGCTTGAGCGCGCGCTCGATGGCGATCGAGCCGCACTTCTCGTTGCCGTGCACCGCGCCCAGGATCAGCAGTCGGGGCCCGGCCTGGCTGCCGCGGAAGACGTGGGTGTCGAACAGCGAGGGCATTCCGCTATCCTGCCACGCGGCCGATTCAGCGTGCCGGCGAGGGGGCCGTGCGGCGGCCGCGATACACGCAAAGACTGGCATAGGCTGCCGCCAGCAGCGGCGCGGCCAGGCCGAAGGACTGCGCGCGGCGCAGCATGTCGCCCACGATGTGGTCGGCTTCGACGTCGAGTCCGCGCTGCAGGTCGCGGAACATGCTGGAGGCTTGCGGCGAGCCCGGCGTGGTGATCATGCGGGCGACGCCGTCCACGTAGGCGGACGCCAGCTTCTGCCCCGAGGCTGCGGCCACGGCCTCGCACTCGGCCAGCAACTGGCGGGCCAGTGCCGCCCCGCCGGGCGCGGCGACGATCTCGCCGATGGTGCCGCGCATCAGGCAGTTGATGCCGCCCAGGGTGGTGAGGAAGACCCACTTCTCCCACATCTCGCGATCGATCTCCTGCGCCAGGCGCGATTCGAAAGCGGCACCGCCGAGGGCGGCATGCACGGCATCCAGCCGCGCGGGGTCCGCGGGGCCGGCCGCCTGGCGCTGCCCGTACGCGAGCTTCTGCAAGGCATTGAGCTGCACGATGCGCCCGCTCTCGTCGACGGTGGCGGCGACCTGGCTGACGCCACCCAGCACGGCGGGCTGGCCGAAGCGGGCGGCGAGCAGGTCGATGTGGCGGATGCCGTTGAGGACGGGGACGATCAGCGTCGCGGGTCCGACCGCGGGCGCGAGGTCCTCGATGGCCTGTTCCAGCCCGTATGCCTTGACCGCCAGCACCACGAGGTCGA
>NZ_JAQGNQ010000072.1 GCF_028291745.1 Ramlibacter sp.
TCACGCCGCGTCTTCTTCCGCTTGCCGGCGTACTCCGCGTCCGAGAAACTGATCTGGCTCATCGTGCAGGCTCCTTTGCGTCAATCAACGCGCGGCGGCATGATCGGTGGACTTAATCAGACTTTCCTTAGGTTGCGAGGTCACTTGAGCAGTGCCCTCGCCGCATGCAAAGCGCCGAAAGTCACCGCAAGCAGTCCGATGTTGACGACAGCCATCGAGCCGACGACGTCAAACAGAAGCGTCGGCCTCTGGCGAACATCACACGCAGGGACGCCAGAGCGGCCTGTCTAGGGGGAATGCCCCGCACCCTGAGCCTTCGAGCGACGCGCCCATACGGACTCAGCGTATCGAGCAAAGCGTCCAAAAAGATGTTCATGTTTGCGAAGAACGCGAGCACAAACAGCCCTACACAGAAAATAAACGCGAAGGTTGCCAGCCAATTCGCTGGGTCGAACCTGTGAAAGTCTAAGCGCACACCCAACACCAGGGCCGTGCTAGCGAGCAGGATCTGAGGCGTCAGATTTCGCAGGTATTCCAGCAAAGGGCGCTGCCCTTCTCGAAGTAACAGCATGGACGTAACTCCGTTCGACCACCAATTGGTGCACACAGCACCCCGACCGATGGAATAGTACAGAAGTCGACCCATCATCAGCGGCGGCAGCTTTTGGCCGAGGCTGTGTGAAAGCGGTCTGCGCTCGTACACTCCGGCAACATGGCCGAAGCGTTCGTACGGCTCTGGCGAATCCTTGCGGCTCCCGAAACTTGGAGCCGAGACCAGGATTTTCGGGAGATGGTCTCGTCTTTGGGCGAGTTGTACCTGGTTGGGATCTACGATCTGTCCGTGCGCATGCGGAAACGCGGCTTCAGACGCTGGCGGACCAGATCACCCGCGAACAGCTCGTAGATCTGCTTGTGCTCCTCAGCCCTCGTCTCGATAGCCATGATCTGGTGGAACCGCAGTGAGGTAGCCACGAAGGCAAGCTTGTCGTCCTGCCGAAAGGCTGGCTGCTCGAGCACGGTGCTCTGGCCAATGAGCTCCCTCACTTCGTTAGGCGGGTAGTAGTCGTCGTCGCTGATGACACTGGCTTCAGGAAACAGCACGACGTTGGTTCCAACCTCCGCTGTCTGAACTGAAGGAAAGACCAGTCCATCGACCTGCTTGCCGAACTGAAGCCGGAGGTATTCGAACACGACCTGTGTAGACAAGTAGCTCAGGTCATCGTTGCGGCCTTTAGGCTTTGACATCTTCTTCACGAGCGACGTGAGGAAGGTCTTCAGATGCAGGGAGTCGCGAAATCCCACATCGAGCAGGGTGAGCTTTGGCGGTTCGACTAGCTCTAGCTTAGTCAGGTCCAGCAGCTTCACTTGGGTCGTTGGTGTCATGGCACCGCTCACAACGTTGTCACCGGTGATGGAGCGGATCTCGCTCAAGCACGTCTCCCGCTCCGGAGCACAGTAGAGGGCGGAAATGCCAGCAGGGGTCATCCGCTGACTCCCCGCCTTGTCCTTGGGCGTCGGGCCAAGCTCTGTATGTGGACTGTCCTCGATCTTCTTGGCGGCATCAAAGGTCTGCGCGGTCCTTGCTCGGTACAGCATCTGGCCCTTGCCGATGACGCGAACCACTTCAGGCTTAAGCTCCCCGCCTTCGACCGACAACATGCCGAAAACGGAGTCGAGGAAATCCTTTGCATTGGGGTTGAAGAAGCGGTGGCTGTGTCTGATGCCTGCAATGAACCGCTCCCACTTGTGGTCGTAGATGTTTAGCTCAAGGTCTCCGGCATCCGAGAAGTAGTGCCGTTCGTGGCCGTTCTCGTTCTTCAGGTTGACCTCGGGTACATGGGCCATCAGGTTGTCGAAATATGGCTCGTCCTGAAGGCCAAACCACTCGGATAGAACGATGTCGATGCTTTGAACGGCTATGTGATCGGACCCGCATTCGTAGATTAAGCCTAGTTCGTAGTCGGTCAGATCTTCTTCGGTGGCAATGTTAGTGTCTACAAGGTAGATGATGTGATCAAACAGGACGGATAAATTGACCACGAGGTCTACCTGCTTGCAGTAGTCGCACTGGCCTAGAACCCCCTTGTCAAAAACGACTTCCTTGAGCTGCTTCGGCTTGACACACCTTGGGCTGCCCCCGATTTCCCGGACACATTGAATGGCAACATGTGTTCAGGAGAGCGAAATGGCTTCAAGGAAGCATTACACGGAAGAATTCAAGCGTGAGGCGGTGCGGCTGGCAACCAGCCCGGGGAACTCGATGGCCGGGGTGGCGCGCGATCTCGGGGTGAACCGCACGCTCATTGGGATCTGGGTCAAGAATGCGCAGGCTGGCAAGTACGAGATGACACCTGGCGCGCCGCTCAAGACGGAGGTTCAGAGCGAGGTGGAGCACCTGCGCCGCGAGCTGGCCAAGGTCAAGATGGAGCGCGACATCTTAAAAAAGGCGCTGGGCTACTTCGCGAAGGACCCGATGTGAGATACGGCTTCATTGCCAAACATCGCGCGCAGTGGCCAGTCCGGGTGATGTGCAGGGTCCTGCAAGTCTCCGCCCGTCCTGGCCGATGCGCTGAGATCGGGTCGCTGTTCCTCACCGCGCACGCTTCACGAGTTGAGCAAGCTGCACGAGCGGCAGCCCGAGGAGGTCAAGTCGCTGATCGATGGGAGGGGCGACATAACGCGCGAAGTCGTGGCGACCTTGCGCGCGCGTGATGACCCGTGCAGTGCCTCTGTCCGCTCCCGGCCTGATTGCCGAGGCCAGCGCGGCGTGCGATCGGCTGGAGAGACTGCTGGGCCGAATCGCTTCGCAAGGGCATGAGGCTGAACGCAAGGACCTTTCGGTCCTTCGCGCGAAAGTCTCGGCGTTGTCGCGTTGGTCGGGGTCTGACCGTCAGACCCCATGAAGTCTGCCCACGCTGGTTTCAGCGGCGCCTCTTCATCGCTTTTGGCCGCTTGTGTGGCCGCCTCTGAGTCGCATATGGGCCGATTTCCGGTCGCTTTCGGTCCGGATACGGGTCGCTTCCGGTTCGCCTTGACCGACGCTGCTGGCCCTTATCGGATGGGCCGATGATTTCGTCGCCGTTTTCATCGCCTCCATCCAGCCAAATGAGGCCAATACTATTTTCATGAACGTAAGGCAGGATAGGCGGGCTGCCACAAAGTGGCTGCCACGCCGGCTTTCGCGCCGGGCGGCCGACCATGGCAAGGTCTTCGCGTGATCGCGTGACGATCGATCTGCGCGGCATCGCCGATGCAGTGCGGGCCGCTGCCACCGACCGGAATCAGCCGGTGGCAGCGTTTGCGCGAGACGCCCTTGTGGCGGCGGCGGGTCCCTGCTCGCTTGCGACCTCACGCCTGGAGCCGCGGGTTCAGCGGTCGCCCTGCGTCACGAAACTCCATCTGCGCATGCACGCGCAAGAGGCGGAAGCGTTGATCATCAACGCGCGCCTGCTTGGCCTGAGTTACGGCGAATACGTTGGCCGGCTGGTCGTCGGTACACCGTTGCCGGCGCCGGTTGCGCAGCGTGACGCTGATCGCGCAGCGCTGCGGCATTCAACCGATCAATTGGCCGTGCTGTCCGGTGACATCAACGCGGTGATCCGGATGGTGCGTCAGGCCAAGGGCTCGGAGGCCGCGCGCGAGTACGGCGACAGTTTGCGCGGCCTCGAGGCCGACGTGCGACGGCATCTCGATCTCGCATCCCGGTTGCTGGCCGTTCCGGAGGACGCACGATGACCACGAACCGTATTGATGGCGTGCTGGTGCAGTGGGGCGATCGGCTGTTCTATGGATCGAATCGCCCCGTCCGAAGCCGCACCCCGGTCCTGACCGGGGCGGGCTTGCATGCCCGCGCTGACGTGCTGCGCCATCGCATCCAGGCGATCGTGGTCCGCCACGCGCCGCAAGTGATGGTCAAGGTCACCGGCGGCGGGCGAGGAATGGCTGCAATTGCGGCGCACCTGCGCTATATCAGCAAGTCCGGCCGGTTGCCCTTTGAGGACGATCGCGCCGTGGTGCGTGACGGACGGGATGCGTTGCGCGACGTCATCGATCAATGGCGATGCGGCGGAAGCCGAATTCCCGAACACAGCGAGCGGCGGGAGGCGTTCAACATCATGCTGTCGATGCCGGCCGGGACACAGCCGGACATCGTGCGCAATGCCGCGCGCGAATTCGCGAAGGCGGAACTCTCGAATTATCGATACGTGATGGTGTTGCACACGCACCAGGCGAACCCGCACGTTCACTTGGCCGTGCGTGCCGAGGGCCGGGACGGTCGGCGGCTCAATCCACGCAAGCAGGACCTGCGGCGCTGGCGCGAGGTGTTTGCCGAGAAGCTGCGCGGCTGGGGCATCGAAGCGGAAGCCTCGTCGAAGCTCACGCGCGGCAGTCGGCATCACAACGAACGGCTTTGGGAGCGCAAAGCACGCGAGCAGGGCCGTGTCGGTGAGCACCGCCGCAGCGCCGAGGCGAAGCTGACTCCGGCCCGCCGGGATGCGGCACAGGCCTGGTGCGAAATCGCCAAGGCGCTCGCGTCGTCGGACGATCTAGCCGATCGCGAGCTGGGCCGCTCGGTTGTCAACTACGCGCGCTGGCTGCCGGGCGTGCGCTACAACCCGCCCGAGAAGCAGCCGCAGCGGGAGTTGCCGGGGCTGGAGCGCACGATTTCGCAGCGGTCGCGGCCCGAGCCGGGCTGGGAGCGTTGATCGCAGGGGCGAAGACCGGGTGCTCGACCGCCTACTCGGGCGTGAAGGCGGCGGAGAGCCACGCGCGCAGGTCGGCGACCACGGCGCTGAGCGTCGGCGCTGGCGCAGACAGGTTGCGTGAGAACGCTTGCCACAGCGCCTGCTTGCCTGGATCTTCAGCGAATGCATCGCTGAGTCCTTCCGGGATGGCCGTCGGCAACGGAGTGATTCGCCGTGCAAAGGTCGCCTCGATCGCCCGCCGCAGCCGACCAGGATCGAGCTCGAATCTGCGCAGCAGCATCCACACGTCGTAGTAGTCCTTCATCCGGCTGTTCGCCAGGCCGAGGATCACGATCGCGTGCAGTTTTTCGGCGATCACCGTCTCCGGTGGGTAGGCGCGCAGGCGCGGTGAAGGCAGGTCCAGCAGCACTGGTAGGTCGATGTCCTCAACACCCGGCTCGACGGCATCGCCGAAGCCGACGTCGACGACGATGGGGATGCGTGCACCAGCGAGGGCAGCCGTCGTGCGCAGGCGTGAGCCGCCGTACTCGAGGCCTTCGCGGATCGGCTGGATCTGCAGCTTGGCCGTGTCGAAGCTCACGCCGTCATCCAGCATGATCGCCATCACCTCCCGGAAGACGACCACGAGCGCGTCCTCCGACGGATCGCCGAAGCCCAGAAGATCGAGGTCGCGGGTCGCGCGGTGCGGTTCGTCGAACCATGTCGTCACCAGCAGCGCGCCCTTGAGGACGAAGCGGTTGCGATGCGGCGACAGGCTCAGACGGTGCAACAGGCGTTCGAGCGCATAGCGCGTCAGAAGCAGTTCCAGCGGCTGCCCGCGCGCGTGCGCCAGGTTCAGCAGGCGCTGGCGCACCGAGGCGCCGACATTGCGGGGCTTGTCAGGCATCGCTGGTGAGAGCGGTGAGATAGGGCTGCATCGAGGGCCAGACGCCCGCAACCTGTGCCTCGCGAGCAAGCTGCGCCGGAGTCGCCTTGCGTTGTCGCAGCGCTTGGCGCAGCCCTTCGACGACGAGCAGTTCGCCGACGGTGCGCCGATACCGGAACAGGTCCGCCACGGTCTTGGCCACGCCGAACACGGGCACCGCCGTGCCGGCGATCCTCTTGTGCTCGACGCCGCGGCGCAGTTCTTCGTCGGAGAAGCGAGCCACGCGCAGCGGCGGGTAGGTGATGCGGGGCCGCCAGTCCTTGCGGCCTATCGCGACCCAGACCTTGGGCGGCATCTGGTCAGTCAGGCCGTGGAAGGCCAGAGCAGAGGCGAGGCAGATCACCCCCTTCGGGACCAGGCGCGCGGCTTCCGCGAGCCACTGGTGCGGGTCCAGGGCGGCATCAGGCAGCTGGTAGAGGCCGCGCGCGAGCCGGACGACTTCACCAGAGCGCTCCATGCGACTGACCGTCGTAGCCGTCACGCCTGCGGACTGGAATTCCGCTAGGCGCGTGATGCCTCGCTGCTTGAGCAGCGTCAGCGCCTGGTCGCGCTGGGTGGAGGCAAGCGGCTGGGGCATGTTCTGAAACCTCGGATGATTGCCAGAATTATCCGATGGTTTGTACCATTCTGCGTTTGCGACTCCGAGAGAGAGCCGCGCCGTGCCGGGTTGCGAATCCTCGGAGATTGCTGGCCTTCTCCGAGGAAATGCAACAACGCAAAAGCGGAAGCCATGGTTTCCTCGCCGCCGGACGGGCTCGGGGGCAGGCGTTTCCTGCAAGCCTGCCCCAGCCCGCAAGCGTACGGCGCCACGCGCCGCGTCAAGGGTGCGCCTTCGGCCGGGCTGCGCCCGCCCTTGACCCGGCGCGCGACGCTGACAGGCGTCACGTTCAGCTACTCACCAGCCGCAGGCGCCGCGCCAGCAACGCTTCGATCGCTGCGCCCAGCTTTTCCCAGGCCACCTTCGTCTCGTCCGCGTAGTCGTACTTCAGGTAGTGGCGTCGCACGCGGCTGCCGGCGAGCACATGGTTCTGGCAAGGTCATGCGGCCTCCCTGGACATCACGCCAGAGATCGTCCATCGCGAACTTGCGCGCTCACAGCCTTCGAATCTGCAGCTTCCGAAATTTCACCGTTCCCCCCGCGTACTGCAGCCCGATCACCCCATCCACGTCGCGTGCTTCGTCCGTCACTGCCGTCTTCACCCCATTGAGCACCACTTCCATGTGGCCCCCGCGCGCGATCACGTCCATGGTGTTCCACTGGCCGCCAGTTCGCGGCACCGGCATCGGTGCCTTCACGAGCCACACGATGGCGCCGGTGGCATAGGCGGGGTCCGGCCGCTTGTCGAAGATGTTCGCTTCGTGGCAAGTGCGATCGGTCATGGGCCGCGCATCCGTGCAGCGCACGTAGAGGCCGGAGTTGGCGTCCTCGCTTACCCAGAACTCCGCACGCACCTCGAAGTCGTGATACGTCTTCTTGGTCGCGAGGTAGTACGTGGGCTCCGTACCGGGCCGGCGGTCGGCCACGATCGCGTCTGCTTCGGCGCGCCAGTTCGCGCCACCCATGTTGTCGAAGTTGTCCATGCCCCGTCCGCCGTCGATCAGCGTTTCCCAATCGCCGGAGCCGCGCGGCATGGCGCAACCCGCGAGCGCGGCTGCCGCCGCGAGAGCGATGGCGGCCTTCGTGATCTTCTGCATGGGTTCCCCTGGGATGAAAATCGCATTGGACGGTGCGCGCCATCCGCGCGTCAAGCCGGTGCCTACCCGGGCCTCGGGCTCAGGTGCCCCGCAGCATCAGAGGGTGGACGATGCGCGCCGGGTCAGCCTGGCTTGCAGCACGACCACGGCCAGCAGGAAGGCGCCGCGCACGATGGTCTGCCAGTAGGAGCCCAGCGTGAGGTGCGGCCCGTCGGTGTATCCGTTCTCGAAGTTGATCATGTTGAGGATGACTGCCAGCAGCAGTACGCCGGTCAGCGTATTGAGGATCGATCCCTGCCCGCCGGTCAGCTGCGTACCGCCCACGACGACCGCGGCGATCGCAATCAACTCCCAGCCCACGCCTTCGGTGGGCGATCCCGACGTCTGCGCCGCCACCAGCACGCCGGCCAGGCCAGCGAGCGCGCCCGAGAGCGTGTACACGCCGACTTTCACGCGCTCCACCGGCAGCCCCATCAGCCGCGCGGCCTCCTCGTTGCCACCGACCGCGAGCACCGCACGCCCGAAGCGCATGTACCGCAGCGCAAGCTCGCCCGCTGCGAAGGCGAAGCCCGCGATCCAGACGGGCACCGGCACACCCAGGAAGGCCCCGTCCGCCAGCTGGTCGAAGCCGCTCTCGTAGCTGATCGCCACGGTCTCGCGCCCGGAGACGACCAGGGCCAGGCCGCGCGCCGCGATGAAGGTGCACAGCGTCACCACGAAGGGCATCAGCTTCAAGCGCGCGATGGCGATCCCGTTGAAAAGCCCGGCGGCGACGCCTACGGCGACACCCCCTGCAATGGCCGGCGCGATCCCGTGCTGGGAGAGTCTGGCGGCGACCACGCTGGCCAGCACCGCCACCGTGCCCACCGACAGGTCGATGCCTCCGCTCATGATGACGAAGGCCATCCCGATCGCGATCAGCCCGAACTTGGAGGTGCCGGCCAGCAGGAAGGAGATGTTCTGGCTTCCGACAAACTCGTCATAGCGCACGCCGCCGAACAGGAGCAGCAGGCCCAGCGCGATCAGCGCACCTTGCGACTGCACGCGCTGAGACCAGCCTGCCGTGCGCGGCTGGCGCGTCCCGGGAACGCGGTGGGTATTCATGCCGTGCGTTCACGCCGCTGCAGGTACACCGCCAGCAGGATGATGGCGGCCTTGGCGACCAGCGCGTACTCGTAGGCCACTCCGTGCGCCAGCAGGGTGTAGCCAAGCAACTGGATGGCCAGCGCGCCGACCAGCGTTCCCGCCACGTTGACCCGTCCCCCGGACAGCAGCGTGCCGCCTACCGCCACGGCCGCGATGGCGTCCAGTTCGATGTTCTGCCCGATCTTGGCCGGGTCGGCCGCGGAGATCATGGCCACGTTCATGATCCCGGCCACGCCGGCCAGCACGGCGCATGCGCCGTAGGCGATGAACTTCACGCGCGCCACGGGCACGCCGGCCAGGTGTGCCGCGCGTTCGTTGCCGCCCACCACCAGCAGCCAGCGCGCGAACAGCGTGCGGCGCACGACCCAGGCGGTGGCGGCGACGACAGCCGCCATGAGCCAGGCCTGCGCCGGCACGCCCAGCAAGTTGCCGCGCAACCAGTGCAAGGTCTCCTCGGGGAAGGTCCGCAGGTTGCTGCCCGTGAGCATTTCCGCCAGCCCGCGGCCGGCGATGAACAGCACCAGGGTGGCGACGATGGGCTGCACCCCGTAGCGGGTGATCAGAAATGCGTTCATCAGCCCGAAGCCCCCCGCAGCCACTAGTGGCAGCAGCAGCGCCGCGGGCAGGGCAAGCCCCGTGCGCGCCAACGGTTCCGCGGCCTGCGTCAGCAACACTGCGGCGAGCGTGCCGGCAAAGGCGGCGACCGCGCCCACCGAAAGGTCGATGCCCGCGGTGGCGATCACGAGCGCCATTCCCATCGCCACGACGACGATCTGCGCCACCTGCGAGAGGTTCACGTTCAGCGTCTGCAGGGTCAGGAAGTCGCGCGTGAAGATGGCGTTGAAGAGAAGCAGCAACAGGAGGGCCGTGAATGCCCGGGCGCGCTGCAGCCAGCCTGGCGCGTGCCGCCGCGACTCTGCGTGGATTGGCGTGGGTGCCGGGGGAACCAGTTCAGCCATGCGCGGCTTCGCCCGGGGAAGCATGGGCCATCGCGTTCATCACGGCAGCCTCGGTGAGTTCACTGCCTTCGAGTTCCGCGACGCTGCGGCCGTCACGCAGCACGGTGACCCGGTCGCTGGCGCCCACGAGTTCTTCGAGTTCGCTGGCGATCATCAGCACGGCGAGCCCCTGCTCGTCGGCCAGGCCACGAATCAGTTGCAGGATCTCGGCCTTCGCGCCCACGTCAATCCCGCGGGTGGGTTCGTCCAGCAGCAGCAGTTCGATGCGCGCTGCCAGCCAGCGCGCCAGCAGCACCTTCTGCTGGTTGCCGCCGGAAAGCTCGCGCATCGGCTGCTCCGGACCGGCGCAGCGAATCCCCAGGCGCCGGATGAACTCCTGCGTGACTTCCAGCTGGCGTTTCGCGTCGACCACGCCCAGGCGCGTGAGCTGCGGCAGCAGCACGAGCGTGAGGTTCTCGCGCACGGACAGGTCGGCCACGATGCCCTCGGTCTTGCGGTCTTCCGACAGGTAGGCGACGCCGCGGGCGATCGCGTCCGCGGGCTGCTCGAGCCGGGCGTGCTGCCCGTTGATGCGGATTTCGCCGGACTCCGCCCGGTCGGCGCCGAACACGGCCCGGGCGAGTTCGGTGCGGCCCGAGCCGAGCAAGCCGCCCAGGCCCACGATTTCCCCGCGCCGCACCGCCAGGCTCGCGTCGTGCACCCGACCGCCTTGCAGATGCTCCACGCGCAGCACCTCCGGTGCGGCAGCATCCGGTGCAGCGCGCCGCGCGCCCTGCAGCGCGGAGAGCTCCTTGCCCAGCATGGTGGCAACGAGCTCCAGTCGGCCCATGTCCTGCATGGCGCGTTCGGCGACGGTCTGCCCGTCTCGCATCACCGTGATGCGCTCGCACACCGCATACAGTTCGTCGAGCTTGTGGCTCACGAACAGCACCGAGACACCGTCGGCCTGCAGTTGCCGGATCACCCCGAACAGCGTCTGGACTTCGTTCTCGTCCAGCGAGGAAGTGGGTTCGTCCATGATCACCAGGCGCGCGCGCGTGCTGACGGCGCGGGCGATGGCGGTCATCTGCTGGGTGGCGGTGTTGCAGGCGTGCAGGGGGCGCATCACGTCCACCGCCAGGCCGAAGCGCGAGAGGATCCGGGCGCTCTCCTCGTGGATCCGCCGCCAGTCGATCAGGCCGAAGCGGATGGGCTCGCGGCCGATGAAGATGTTCTCGGCCAGCGAACGCTGCGGTACGAGGTTCAGTTCCTGGTAGATGGTACTGATGCCAACCCGCTGCGCGTCGAGCGGCGCCGCGAAGGCGACGTCCTGCCCGCCGAAGCGGATGCTGCCCGCGTCACGCGCGTACGCGCCGGTCAGGACCTTGATCAAGGTGGACTTGCCGGCGCCGTTCTGCCCGATCAGCGCATGCACCTGCGCCGGTGCAATCACGAGCCGCGCCTGGCGCAGGGCGGGCACGCCGCCGAAGGCCTTGTCGACGCCGCGCATTTCCAGCAGCGGCGCGGATGGGACCTCGGCGGTCATGGTGCGGGAGTGAGGCGATCAGTACCCGTCGGCCATGCTGGCCTGGGCGTTGGACTTGTCGTAGAACTTGTCCTCGACCTTCACCCAGGCAGGGATCTGGTCGCCCTTGGCGAACTTCCTGGCGGTGTCGC
This sequence comes from Ramlibacter sp., assembly GCF_028291745.1. GTDB lineage: Bacteria > Pseudomonadota > Gammaproteobacteria > Burkholderiales > Burkholderiaceae_C > Ramlibacter. The sequence continues at coordinate 11,088 of NZ_JAQGNQ010000072.1, forward strand.
AGGTCACCGGGCCGAAGAAGGGGCTGGACTGCACGGTCGCGCCCATCTTGCCGGCCGCGATGGCGGTCAGGGCGTCGCGGGTGCCGTCGATCGAGACGACGATCACGTCCTGTCCCGGCTTCTTGCCGGCGGCCTCGAGCGCGGCGATCGCGCCGATGGCCATCTCGTCGTTGTGCGCGTAGACCGCGGTCACGTCGGGGTGCGCCTGCAGCAGTGTCTGCATCACCTGGCGGCCCTTGTCGCGCGCGAAGTCGCCCGACTGCGAGGCCACCACCTTCATCCCGGCATGCTTGGCCACCAGGTCGTCGAAGCCCTTCTTGCGGTTGTTGGCGGGCGAAGAACCGGTCGTGCCTTCGAGCTCCACGATCTTGCCCTTGCCGCCGGTGGCCTTCACCAGCCATTCGCCCGCGCGGCGGCCCTGGTCGATGAAGTCGGAGCCGATGAACGTGACGTAGTCCTTGCCCGCACCGGCGAGCTTCTGGTCGACGTTGCGGTCGATCAGGATCACCGGGATCCCCGCCTTCTTGGCCTTCATCACGGCGGGGATCAGCGGCTTTTCCTCGCGCGGGGCCAGCACGATCAGGTCGACCTTCTGCGCGATCATGCTTTCGACGTCGGCGACCTGCTTGGCGGCCGAGCCGCCCGCGTCGGTGTAGACCAGGTTCCAGCCGCAGCTCTTGGCCACCTCCTGCATCGACCTGGTTTCCGCGATGCGCCACGGGTTGTTGCTCTCCGTCTGCGCGAAGCCCACCTTGTAGGTGTCCTTCTGCTTGAGCTTTGGCGATTCGGCGTGGGCTATGCCGGCGCCCAGCGTTGCAACGAGTGCGATGGCGGTGATGGAGGGCAAGCGCATGGGAGCTCCTTTGGCATGGTCATCCCGGGGGCTGCGGAGTGTGATTCGCAACGAGCCGGCAGGGGATGCAGTCCGGCCTGCGCCTCATTCTGGGGCGCGGAAAATCGACGATGACTAGGGGAAACCTTCGTTGCTCTCTCGATGCGCCTGCGCGCACACGTCCGGTGCGCTCAGCGGTGCCGCGCTCGCTGGTCTGCACCGTCGGCAGGCCCGTCCGCGCCTGCGCGCAGGCATGCCTATTGCCTGTCGACCCGTGCCACATGACTGCCCACGCCTACGAATCCGGACGCCTGAACCCATGATCCGCAATCCGGTCCCTTGGCCCAACGGCGCGCGCTGCGCGGTGGCCTTCACCTTCGACATGGATGCCGAGAGCCTGCTGTACCTCTCCTATCCCGAACGCGCGCACGCGATGGTGGCCACGGCCTCGCAGCTGCGCTACGGCCCCACGGTGGCCGTGCCGCGCATCCTCGAGAGCTACCGCCACTTCGGCATCCAGCAGACCTTCTTCGTCCCGGGGTGGTGCGCCGAACGCTATCCGCAGGCGGTGGAGGCCATGGCCAAGGACGGCCACGAGGTGGCCGGCCACGGCTGGCTGCACGAGCATCCCAACGAGCTCTCCGACGAGGAGGAGCGCTTCTGGCTGCGCCACAGCCTGGCGTCGGTGGAGAAGATCACCGGGATCAAGCCGGTGGGCTGGCGCGCGCCGCTCTACAACTACTCCCACCGCTCCACCGATCTGCTGCTGGAAGAAGGCATCCGGTACGACGCATCGCTGATGGGCGACGACGTGCCTTACCTGGTGGAGGGCAGCAAGGCCAGTCTGCTGGAACTGCCGTCGCATTGGGGAATGGACGACTGGCCGCCCTTCATGCACAGCACGGAGTTCGGCTTCCAGATGCCGATCCAGGCACCGGCCTTCGCCTGGCGCAACTGGTGGGAGGAGTTCGAGGCCCAGTGGGAGCACGGCGGGATGTGGATCCCCGTGTGGCATCCCTTCCTTTCCGGCCGGCTGGCGCGCTGGCAGCAGACGCACCGGATGATCGAGAAGATGCTGGAGCAGGGCGGCGTGTGGTTCGCGCCGCTGCGGGAGATCGCGCGGCACGTGCGCCAGTGCATGGCCGACGGCCTGTGGCAGCCCCGCTCGGAGCGCTACGGGCAGATCGAAGGGCTGCCCGTGGTGCCGACGTTCCGCTGATCCGGTGGGGGCTGGGGACGGCTCAGGCGGCCGTCTTGCCGCCGTCGACCGTCCAGGCTGCCCCGGTGACGAAGGCCGCCGCATCGCTGGCCAGGAAAGCCACCACCGAAGCAATGTCGGTCGGCCGGCCGACCCGGGCCATCGGCACGTGAGCCACTTCCGCTGCGCGGGCGGCAACGGGGTCGGCGGCGGCAGCGAACTCGGACTGCAGCATGGGGGTGTCCACCGGCCCCGGGCAGATTGCGTTGACGCGCACGCGCGGGGCGAGCTCGATCGCGAGCGCGCGCGTCCAGGCCAGCACGGCTCCCTTGGTGGCGCTGTATGCGACGTAGCCCGGCTGGCCGACCAGCGCCAGTTCGGATGCGATATTGATGACCGTGGGGGACGTGCCCACTAGCAGTTCCGGCAGCAGGCTGCGGGTGATGCGAAGTCCCGCGTGGACGTTGATCGCAAACAGCCCGTCGATCTGTTCATCCGTCGTCTCGGCGAAGTTCACCAGCGTGCTGATGCCGGCGTTGTTGACGAGGATGTCGCAGCGCCCGGCCAGCAAGCCGCGCAGCGAGGCGAGCACCCGGTCGGTGTCCGCGCGGTCTGCGAGGTCGGCGACGTGGGGCGTGTAGCGGCCCACCGCGGACATGGCATCCGCCATGCGCGCCTGGGCTTCGGCGTTGCGATCGAGGCCATGGACCTCGGCGCCTTGCCGCAGAAGCTCCGCCACGATCGCACGGCCGATGCCGCCTGCGGCGCCGGTGACGACGGCCGTGCGGCCGGACAGGGAAGTGGACGAAGTCACTGGGATCCCTAGATGACGGTCAGAAAGGACACGCCGTGCGCACCGACGAAGCTGGCTCCGGTCAGACGGAGGGTCCGTAGACGACGACCTCGATGTCCGTCGGTGCGAATCCCGCGGCCGGATTGTTCTGCTGGGGGCAGTTCGACAGGACCGCCAGCACCGGCATCTCGGCGCGCAGCAGGACGTGGTCGCCGGGGCGGGAAACGCCCTCCGCGATGACCACCGAGCCGTCTTCCTTGAACGGCACGCGCATGAAGAAATTGATGTTCGAGACGATCTCTGAAGGTGCCAGAGCCCACTTGCCCAACTCCGCGATGAAGTTGGTGCGGCAGCTTTCGGTCTTGACGACGTCGTAGCGCACCTTGTCGATCTCGCAGCTGCAGCAGCCCGCGAGGGTGTCGTGGAAGCCGCAGGTGTCCTCGACCACCGTGAACATCGGCCTGGCATGGTCGGAGTAGATCGTGCAACCCTTGCTGATGTACAGGGACTTGTTCAGCTTGACCGTGTTGGGAATGTTGATCCGGTCCAGCGGCAGGCCATCGCCGTAGCAGAGAAAGTCCACGGCCTGGCGACCATGGGTGTCGATGATCTTCAACTGTTCTCCAGCCTGCAGCCGGCGCGACCAGCGTCCCTTCGCGGGAACGACTTCGCGGTGGCGCTCGACAAGCCTGGTTTCGGTTACGGTCACGGACTCACTCCTTCATGGACAAGATGTAGCGGCGCAGCCGATGCGCCGTGCTGGAAATGGCGCAGGAACGCGCGGGCCTCGGGCGTGCCGGGCTGGTCGAAGAACCTGGCGGGCGCGGCCTCCTCGGCGATGCGGCCGTCATGCATGAACACGATGCGGGATGCGACCTTGCGCGCGAAAGCCATCTCGTGCGTCACGATCACCATCGTGATGCCATCCTTGGCCAGGCCGGTCATCACGCCCAGGACCTCTCCCACCAGCACCGGGTCGAGCGCGCTCGTGGGCTCGTCGAACAGCAGCAGGTCAGGCTTGATGGCGAGGGCCCGGGCAATCGCGGCGCGCTGCTTCTGCCCGCCCGAGAGCTGGGAGGGAAAATGATCGCGCCGCTCCTCCAGGCCGACGCGCTCCAGCAGTTCCATCGCTTCGCGTCGGACTTCGGAGCGATCCCGCTTGTGCACGTGGACGGGCGCCTCCATGACGTTCTGCAGGACGGTCAGGTGGGGCCAGAGGGCGAAGTGCTGGAACACCATGCCGATCTTCGAACGGGCCCTGGCGAGCTCCTTCTCGCTCATGCGATGGGCACCGCGTGCTCCCATCCGCTCGCCGGACACGATGACGGTTCCGGCGTCGGGTTCCTCCAGCCAGTTGATGCAGCGCAGGAGCGTCGACTTGCCGCAGCCGGACGGTCCCAGGACGCAGACGATTTCGCCCTTCGCCACTGTCAGGGACACGTCCTTCAGGACGTGACTGGCGCCGAACGATTTCGAGACGCCGGACAGGCGCAGGGCCGGCGCCAGGAGGCCCGGGGAGGGAGTGGATGGATTCATGCGCGGCGCTTTCGTGCCAGCAATTCAAGCCGGCTCGCGGTCAATTCGATCGTCACGCAGAGCGCCCAGTAGAGAAGGACAGCCGTCAGGTAGGCTGCGACGGGAATGAAGTACGTGCTCTGGATGCCGGTCAGCGCGTGCGTCAGTTCGGTCACGGCAATCACGGTCAGGAGTGCGGTGTCCTTCAGGATCTGCACGAACTGGTTGCCGACCAGTGGAATGCTGCGCAGCAGGGCCGGCGGGATGATGATCCGGCGGGCCAGCGGCCAACCCACGTAGCCGAAGGAAGTGGCGGACTCCAGGATGTCCCTGGGCAGTTGCCGGATCGCCGCGCGCAGCACTTCGGCCATGTAGGCGCTGTGGTACATCAGGATCGCCAGCGCGCCGGCTTCCCAGTTGCTCATGCGAAAGCCCAGCGTCGGCAGGCCGAAGTACAGGAGGTAGACGAACAGCAGGAAGGGGACGCAGCGCATCGTGTCGATGTAGACCGTCACGGCACGCTGCACGGCGCGTCGGCGAGACATTGCCGTCAGCGCCAGCAGCAATCCCGCGGCCAGCGCGCACAGGCCGCCGATGAGGGTGAGCAGGATGGTGCTGCCGAACGCATTCAGGATTTCGGCTCTCAGCGACCAGATCTTCAGCAGGCCTTCGGTCATGCGGGGGACCTCGCAATGCGCCGCTCCGCCATCCGTTGCAGCTGCACGAAGGCGAACACGACCACGCTGTACAGCGCCAGCGCGTAGAGGAAGGGCGGCAGCGGTTGGTAGGTGGCGGAGCCGACGCGCAGCGCGGCGCGCGTGATCTCCACGATGCCGATCACCGCGACGGCGGGCGTGGCCTTGATCTGCAGTGTCATTTCGCTGACGAGCGCCGGGATGCTGTGGCGGACCACTTGCGGCAGCACGATCCGCAAGGAACGTTGGGCAGGTCGCATGCCGAAGGCCAGCGCGGCGTCGTATTGGTCGCGGGGAAACTCGTTCAGGTGGCTGCGCCAGATCTCGCAGTTGAAGGCGGCGGTCGACAAGGTGAGCGCCACGATGGCGGCGACCATCGCGTCCAGATTCAAGCCCGCCTGGCTGGATCCGAAGAAGACCAGGAGGGTCAGCGTCACCGTCGGGCATGAGCGGATCACGCTGACATAGCCGCGCACCAGTGGCGTGAGCAGGGGGACGCGCCCCCAGCTCACGAGCGCCATGGCCAGGCCCAGCGGCATGCCCATTCCGATGCTGGCCAGCGACAGCGTGACCGTCGCCAATGCAGCTTGCGTGATCTGCCAGTAGTCGGAAGCGTTCATCTCGCAGCCGGTCAGCGCGTCAGGTGCTCAGTTGATGTCCTGCGGCATGGATTCGAAGGTCGCGCCGAACCACTTCTTCTGCAGCCGGTACAGGTCGCCGCTGGCGCGCAGCTCGAGCAGCGCCTTGTTCATCATCGGGAAGGCCCCGGCGTGGCCCTTCTTCACCGCCCAGGCGATGTAGACGGGATTGCCGATCTTCTGGCCGATGACGAACACGCCGGGACGCGTTTCGGTCAGCGAGTTCAGGTTGATGCGGGTATTGGCGACGGCGTCCACACGGCCAAGCGCGAGGTCCTGGTAGGCCTCCGGATAGGACGTGTACTCGACGATCTGCTTGATGCCCGTTCCGTTGGCTGCCTTGAGCTGGGCATCGAAGGCCTTCAGGTCGCCCAGCATCCCGCTGCCGGTCTGCACGCCGACCACCTTGCCGCGCAGCGCATCGGCGGATTCGATGGCCGCGCCCTTCTTGAAGGCGTAGAAAGTGGTCGATTCCGCCACCGGCGTGGTGAAGGTGAACGTGCCCTTGCGTTCGCTCGTGACGAGGACGGCCGTGACGGCGGCGTCGTACTTGCCGGTGACGACGCCAGGCAGGATCCCCGGCCAGGGCATGAACTGCTGCTTGACGTCGATCGGTGCCAGCTTCTTCTTGACCAGTTCGAGCAGTTCGGTGTCGAAACCCGTAGCCTTGCCGTTCTCGAAGAATTCGAAGGGCTTGAAGTCGTCCTCGGTGGCGACATCGATGCGGCCGCGCGCGGCGATCTGCTCGCTCGTGGCTTGCGCCAGAGCGGACGTGGCGGCCAGGCCGGCCAGCAGCATTCCCAGAAGCCAGCGACTCGCGGACATCGAAAGTTGGTTGCCGGAAATGGCGAAGACACGTTTCATTCAATACCTCCTGCAGGAGCGGTTGCCAAGGAAAATCGGTGTGGTGCGCATGCGCCCTCGACACCGGGTTTGCAGGGGCTCTTTCAGCAGCTTTCATGCCACGGCTGCGCGGCCTGGCGACGGCGGCGCGCTTGCCAGGGGCGAGCCGAGCGCGCGAGTGCGGGCAGGGCGGTCGCGTCGCATCGGTATCCCCAATCGGGATCCCGAATCTGATCTCGATGCAAGCACAAATTGATGCACGAGCTGGCATGCGTTGGTGCCTGCCGCCCCACGAGCGTGCGACCCGCATGCTTGTTGCCGCCGTGAAGCGTCGCACGAGCTTGGCATGGGTGTTGCGACGTCGCTCCATGGCCGCTGTCCGATCCACTTCGATGGCGTCGCCGTCACCCGGCGCGACGGCGGCGGGTGCACCACCGATCGGCCCCGACCTCGCGCCGGAGTCCCGCCGGGAGACCGGCAAGACGCTGGCGCAGGACGCGTACGAGCGGCTCAAGAGCGACCTGTTCGATTTCCGCATGGCGCCTGGCCAGCGCTACGCGGAACAGGAGCTCGCGCGCCGGCTCGGCATCTCGCGCACCCCGCTGCGCTTCGCGCTGCACCTGCTGGAGCGCGAGGGCCACCTGGTACGCGTGGACGGCCACGCGAGCTGGCAGGTCAAGGCCTTCGAGCTCTCCTATTACGAGGACCTCTACGAGTTCCGGGTGCAGATCGAGCTGATTGCCGTGCGGCGCCTCTGCGCCATGGAAACCGCGCCCGACTTCGGGCCGCTGTGCGCCTTCTGGCGCGTGCCCGTGCACGAGCGCGTGCTGGACGGCCAGATCGTCGCGCGCGAGGATGAGACGCTGCACAGCACGCTGGTTGCGCTCGCCGGCAACGGCGAGATGCTGCGCACGCACCGGGACCTCACCGAACGCATCCGCATCATCCGTCGCCTGGACTTCGTGGAGCCCGCCCGCATCCAGGCGGCCTACGACGAACACGACGGGATCCTCGGCGCGCTGCGCGCGCGCCGCTGCGACGAGGCGCAGATGCTGCTCTCGGCGCACATCGCGGCGTCGCGCGCGGAGATCCGGCACCTGACCCTGCATCGCCTCGCTCTCGCGACGCGGCCGGCTCCCATCCCGGCGAGCGCCTGAGCGCTCCGGGGGCTCGCGCAGACCCTGCTGCGCGGCCGCGTGTTGGCACGCCTCCTGCACTGGATCCTGGGAACCCGGTCTGTTTCCGGATCGGGATCCCAAACTGGAACACGAATGAGCCAAACCGGGGCGCAGGCCGCCAGCAGAGCGTCGCAAAGCGTGCAGGACATCGCGCCGGTCGAGGCCAGCGCAGGCAAGCGCACGCTGGCGCAACTGACGTATGCGCGGATCAAGGACAACATCTTCGAATTCCGCATGGCACCTGGGCAGCGGTACGCGGAGCAGGAGCTCGCCACCCGTCTGGGCGTGTCGCGCACGCCGCTGCGCTTCGCCCTGCACGTGCTCGCGCGCGAAGGCTACCTGGTGCGCCTCGAGGGCCACGCCTGCTGGCAAGTCAAGCCGTTCGAGCTCGCCTACTACGAAGACCTGTACGACTTCCGCACGCAGATGGAGCTGATCGCGGTGCGGCGCCTGTGCGCGCTGGCTCCCGCTCCCGACTTGTCGGCGCTGTGCGACTTCTGGCTGACGCCCCCGGCCAGTCGCACGCGCGAGGGCGGGGCGGTCGCGCGCGCCGACGAGAACTTCCACAGCGCGCTGGTGGCGCTGGCGGGCAACGCCGAGATGGCGCGCACGCACGCGAGCCTCACCGAACGCATCCGCATCATCCGCAGTCTCGACTTCATCAGCGAGGAGCGCATCGACGCCGCGTTCGACGAGCACGCGCAGATCCTGCACGCGCTGCTGGCGCGCAACGCGGCAGAGGCCGAGACGCTGGTGCAGCGCCACATCGACGGCTCGCGCGCGGAAATCAGCCGCATCACCCTGCAGCGCCTGGCACTGGCCGCGGCGCACGGCGGCGCCGGCCGCTCCCTCTGAACCAGCCCACACCACAAGGAACTCCATGCTTCCCGACTACGACCTCCTCCTTGCCGGCGGCCACCTGGTCGACCCGGCGCAGGGCCTGGACGGCTGCCACGACATCGCCATCCGCGACGGCAAGGTCGCGGCGATCGTGCCCGCCGGCAGCCAGCCGCTCGCCGCGCGCGAGCGCATCGACGTGCGCGACCGCCTCGTGATCCCGGGGATGATCGACACGCACGCCCACGTCTTCGAGCACGTCACCGGCCGCTTCGGGCTGGAGGCCGACCTCTGCGGCGTGCGCTCCGGGGTGACCACGCTGATCGACCAGGGCGGTCCGTCCTCGATCACCCTGTCGGCCTTCCGCGAGTACGTGGTCCGGCCCAAGGCAAGCCGCGTCTTTGCCTACCTGTCTTCCTACCTGGTCGGCGGGCTGGAGGGGCACTACTACCCTTCGCTGTACAAGCCCGACTGCGTGGACGTGGAGGCGACGCTCAAGGCGGCGCTGGCCAACCGCGACATCGTCAAGGGCTTCAAGGCGCATGCCGAACTCGGCGGCTTCGCGCGCTGGGGCATCGAGGTGATGGCCAAGTCCGCCGAGATCGCGCGCCGCGCCGGCATGCCGCTGTACATCCACTTCGGGCAGCTCTGGCCGCTGCCTTCCGAGGGCGCCAACGGCGTCGACCCTGACACGATCCTGGAGCAGGTGGTGCCGCTGCTCAAGGCGGGCGACATCCTGGCCCACCCGTTCACCCGCCACCCTGGCGGTTTCGTCGACCGCCAGGGGCGCGTGCACGCCATCGTGCGCGAGGCGCTGGCGCTGGGGCTGAAGGTCGACGTCGGCCACGGCTCGCATTTCAGCTACCGGATGGCCCGCATCGCCCTGGACGCGGGAATCATGCCGCACACCCTTGGTGCCGACACGCACGGCTACAACACGAACGTGCCGCAGCCGGCCGGCACGCCCGACGAACATCCGGACAAGGAGCACATGTTCTTCGGCCAGCAGCGCTTCTCGCTGGCCTCCGCGATGACGGCGATGCTGGCCCTCGGTATGCCGCTCGAATACGTGGTGCGCATGGTGACCTGCAACGTGGTCGACGTGTTCGGCCTGCCGGCGGAACTGGGCACGCTCAAGGTGGGCAACCCCGCCGACATCAGCGTGCTGCACGACTTGCGCGGCCGCTTCGCGCTGCGCGACAACGAGGGCACGCAGCTGGTGGGCGAGCGGGTGCTCAACCCCGACTTCTGCCTGCGCGAGGGTCGGCGCTTCGACGCGGATGCCTCGATCCTGCCGGTGATCGAGGCGCTCGCCAGCGAGGCCGCATGAACCAGAGCGAACAGCTGCACCTGGGCGCTGCCCGGCACGGCGTGGGGGCGTCCTTGCGGCGCAAGGAGGACGCGCGCTTCCTCACCGGCCGCGGCCAGTTTGTGGGCGACATCCGCCTGCACGGCATGCTGGAGGTGGCCTTCGTGCGCTCGCCGGTGGCCCACGGTCGCATCCTGTCCATCAGCAAACCCGAGGGGCACGAGGACAGCGTCTTCACGATGGACGACCTGCACGGCGTCCGGCCCATCCGCGCGGTCAGCGGCCTCAAGGGCTTCAAGCCCAGCGATCAGTGGCCGCTCGCGCGCGGCAAGGTGCGCCAGGTGGGCGAGGCCATCGCACTGTGCGTGGCGCCCACGCGCGCGCAGGCGGAGGACCTCGCCGCGCAGGTGCTCGTGGAGATCGAGGATCTGCCGTCGGTGGTGGACATGCTCCAGGCGCGCGGCGCCACGCCGCCCGCTCTGGTCCACGAGGAATGGGGCGACAACGTCTTCCTGCACACGCACGTCCAGGGCGCCCTCGACGAGGTCCGGTTGCGGGCCGAGATCGTGGTGCGTCGCCAGCTGCGCACGGCGCGCCAGAGCATGGCGCCGCTGGAAGGCCGTGCCGTGCTGTGCCAGTGGGACCCGCGCCTGGAGCAGCTGGTGATGCACAGCGCCGCGCAGATGCCGCACATCAACCGGGCCGGGCTGTCGGAGTGCCTGGGCATCGACCAGGGGCACATCCGGGTGATCGCTCCGGACGTGGGTGGGGGCTTCGGCTACAAGGGCATCCTGCTGCCCGAGGAGGTGTGCCTGGGCTGGCTGGCCAGGCACCTGCAGCGGCCGGTGCGCTGGCTGGAGGATAGACGCGAGCAGCTCACGGCCGGCACCAACTGCCGCGAGCATCACTACGACATCACGCTGTACGCGCGCAAGGATGGCAAGCTGTTGGGAATCGAGTGCGATGCGAGCGTCGATTCCGGCGCCTATTCCTCGTATCCCTTCTCGGCCTGCCTGGAGGCGGCGCAGATCGGCTCCATCCTCCCCGGGCCCTACCGGATGGAGGCGTACGACTGCCGCACCTGGTCGGTGGCGACGAACAAGCCGCCGATCCTGCCTTACCGCGGCGTTGCGCGCACTGGCGTGTGCTTCGCGCTGGAGGTGATGATGGACGCAGTGGCGCGCCAGGCCGGGCTCGAGCCGCACGAGGTGCGGCTGGCCAACCTGGTGCAGCCGCACGAGATGCCCTACGACAACATCACGGGCAAGCACTTCGATTCCGGCGACTATCCGCAGGCGCTGCGCCGCGCCCTCCAGGCGCTGGACCTGCCGAAGTGGCGGGCGCGCCAGAAGCAGGGCGAGAGCGACGGCCGCCGCATCGGCATCGGCCACGCCATCTACTGCGAGCAGGCCGCGCACGGCACCTCGGTCTACCACGGCTGGGGCATCCCCATGGTGCCCGGCCACGAGGCCTGCAACGCGCGCCTCACCCCCGACGGCATCCTGGAACTGCGCATCGGTGCGCATTCGCACGGACAGGGCATGGAGACGACCCTGGCGCAGGTGGCCTGCTCGATGCTGGGCATCGACGAAGGCGACGTTCGCCTGGTGCATGGCGACACCGCGCTGTCGCCGTATTCCACCGGCACCTGGGGCTCGCGCTGTGCCGTGATGTCCGGCGGCGCCGTCGCCACCGCGTGCAAGGAGCTGCGCGAACGCGTGCTGGCGATCGCCTCGGTGCTGCTCGAGGTGCCCGCCGCCGCCCTGAAGCTCGCCGACGGCGGCGTGGTCGATCCCGCCAGCGACCGGCGCATCAGCCTGTTCGACGTGGCGCATGCCTGGTACCGCCAGCCGCAGCGACTGCCCCAGGGCATCCACCCCGCGGGCCTGGAGGTCAGCGCCGGCTACAAGCCGGCGCGGGACACGGGCACCTTCAGCTACGCGGCGCATGCCTGTGCCGTGGCGGTGGACACGCAGCTCGGGACGGTGGAGATCCTCGACTACGCGATCTGCGAGGACGGTGGCGTGCTGCTCAACCCGATGGTGGTCGACGGCCAGATCCTGGGCGGCCTCGCCCAGGGCATAGGCACCGCCCTCTACGAGGAGATGCCGTACGACGGCGAAGGCCAGCCGCTCGCCTCGACGCTGGCCGACTACATCCTTCCCGGTGCCACCGAGGTGCCCTCGGCGCGCCTGGAGCACATGGAGACGCCGTCGCCGTACACCGAGTTCGGGCAGAAGGGGATCGGGGAGGGCGGGGCCATCGCGCCGCCCGCGGCGATCGTCAACGCGATCAACGACGCGCTCGCGCCGCTGGGCGTCGAAATCCTGGAGTGCCCGGCCTCGCCGCGGCGCATCCTGGCTGCGCTGCATGCCGCGCGCCACAAGGGGACGGAATGAAGCCCGCACCATTCGAACTGCATGCCTGCCGCAGCCTGCCCGAGGCGATCGCGCTGCTCGCCGCGGGCGATGGCATGGCCAAGGCCGCGGGTGGCACGCAATCGCTCGGCCCGATGTTGAACCTGCGGCTCGCCCAGCCCGCGCAGCTGGTCGACGTGAGCCGGGTGGAGGCGCTGCGCGGCTTCGCGCTGCAGGGCGAGACCTTGCGCATCGGCGCCGGCGTCACCCACGCCCGCATCGAGGACGGGCAGCTGCCGGAGATCACCCGCGGTCTGCTGCCCGCGGTGGCTGGCGGCATCGCCTACCGCGCCGTGCGCAATCGCGGCACGCTGGGCGGCAGCCTCGCGCACGCGGACCCCGCCGCCGACTGGGTCAGCACCATGACGCTGCTCGACGCGACGCTGGTGCTGCTGGGCCCCGTCGGCGAGCGGCGCCTGCGCGCGGGCGCGTTCTTCCTCGGCCCGTTCACCACCGCGCTGCGCGAGGACGAACTGCTGGTCGCGATCGAGATCAGGCGCTTTTCGCCGCGGGCGCGCTGGGCCTACCGCAAGGCGTGCCGCAAGCCCGGCGAGTTCGCGCAAGCGATCGCGGCGGTGTGGACCGACTCCACGCATGGCAGCGCGCGGGTCGTGCTGGGTGCGCTCGGCGGCATGCCGCACGTCATCGAAGGCCAGGGCGCGCTCGAACTGCTGCGCACCGATGCCGGCCTGGAGCGCGCGCTCGACGACGCCGGCCTTGTGGAAGCTTATGAACGCCAGCTGCACGCCACCATGCTCAGGCGCGCGCTGGCCGACCTGGACGCATCCGAATGAACACCATCACCCTGCATGTCAACGGCCGCACGCTGCGCTCGCAGTCCGAAGGCCGCACCTCGCTGGCCGACCACCTGCGCGAGCAGCATGGGCTGACCGGTACCCACCTGGGGTGCGAGCACGGCGTCTGCGGCGCCTGCACCATCGAGATCGACGGAGCGCCCGCCCGCTCCTGCATCACCTACGCGGCCAGCTGCGAAGGCCGTCCGATCCGCACCATCGAGGGCCTGCTGGACGACCCGGTCATGACCCGGCTGCGCGAGGCGTTCAGCGCCGAGCACGCGCTGCAGTGCGGCTACTGCACGCCCGGCATGCTGGTCACCGCGCGCGACATCGTGCAGCGCCTGCCCGATGCCGACGAGGCGCGGATCCGGCTCGAACTCTCGGGCAACCTGTGCCGCTGCACGGGCTACCGCGGCATCGTGCAGGCGATCCAGCGCGTGCTGGCGCAGTGCCAGGCGGAGGCGAACCATGCAGGTTGAACAGCGCTTCACCTTGCCGGTGCCGCCGGCGCAGGCCTGGCCCGCCTTCCACGACATCGCGCTGCTGGTCGAGTGCCTGCCCGGCGCCTCGCTGGCCGGCGAGCTGAGGGACGGCGAGGTGCCGCTGCGCTTCGAGGTCAGGATGGGGCCGATCGTGGCCGCCTTCACCGGCAGCGGCCGCGTCGGCTTCGACGAGGCGGCGCGCAGCGGGCGCTTCGAGGGCGCGGCCGCCGACCGCAAGACCAATTCGCGCGTCAAGGGCGCGGCGGACTTCGCGCTGGCAGAGGCCGGGGCCGGTACCGAGGTCACCGTGCGGGTGGACTACACGCTGTCGGGCACGCTGGCGCAGTTCGGCCGCATCGGTCTCGTGCGGGAGATCGCCAATACGCTGACCGCGCAGTTCGCCGCCAATCTCGAGGCCCGGTTGAATGCAACGCTGCCCGCGGCGGCACCAGCAACGGCGCCAGCGGCGCCGCCAGCCCAGCACATCCCGCGCGAGATCGCCCCGGACAGCCCGCCCATGTGGCTGGCCGCCGAGGCGGTGCCGGCGGGCGCCACCGCCGCGTCCGCAGGTCGCGCCGGCGCGCTGCCGCTGTCGCTCACGGCCCTGCTCGCGCGGGTTCTGCGCGAGCGCTGGTCGCGGCTCGCGCGGCGCGTCTCGCCAGGGGGGCGGCGATGAACCCGTGCAACGGGCCGCGCGCAGTCTGCATGGCGATCTGACGATGCCGTCCGCGATCGACAGCCTGCTCTCCGTGCAGCCGCTGCTGGCGGGGGTCGCATCGGCGGGCGAAGCGCTGGGGCTGGCGGCGCGGACGATGCTGCATGCGGGGCCGCCACTGCGGGATCCGCAGCGGCCGCCGCCGGTCGTCCTCTCGTCGGCCGTGATCGCGATCCTGCACGAAGGCCTGGCGGCGAATGAGCAGGACGCCGAGGCGCTGGTGCGCGCGGGCGGGGTGACGCTCACGCCGGCGCAGGAGCATGGTTGCGTGCTGCCGCTCGCGTTCGTGGCCTCCGCGCGCACCCCGCTCTTCGCGGTGGAGGCGCAGGGCCGCCGCATGTACGCGCCCGTCTCAACCGTGCGGGGGCCGGACACGCGCATGGGATCGCGCGAGCAGGGCCTGCGCGAGCGGCTGCTTGCGCGCGACGAGCTGATCGCCCCTGCCTGGCGGTGCCTGCTGGCGCAGCATGGGCCGGTGCCCTTGCTGCCGCTGGCGGCGCGCGCGCTGCAGGAGGGCGACGACCTGCACAGTCGCACCACGGCGGCAACCGCTGCGCTCGCGGCCGGGGTGCGCCAGCACGCCGGCGCGCTGGCCGATGCGCTGGATGCCACGCCGCTCTTCTTCCTCACCTTGTGGATGGCGGCGAGTGCGCTGATCCTGCGGGCCGCGGAAGGCGGCGACCTGCCTACGCTGGTGACGCGCGCGGGCGGCAACGGCGAGCGCTTCGGCATCGCACTGGCCGGCGCGCCGCGCGAGTGGATCTGTGCCGATGCCCAGCCGCCCTCCGGCACTTTGCTGAGGCCTGCGCCGGCCGGCGTGGCCGGCGCGATCGGCGACAGCGCGGTGATCGACATGCTCGGTTGCGGCGGGCTCGCGCTGGACAGCGCGCCCGAGCCGCTGCAGGCCTTCGCGGGCCACCTGCCGGCGGACCATGCCCGCCTCGCCGGGCGGCTGCTGGCTGCGTGGCACCCGGTGCTGGAGCGGCCGGTCGCCGTCGATGCGCGACGCGTGTGCGCAGAGGCGGCGGCGCCGCTCGTGGCACTCGCGATGCTCGGTGCCGACGGCGCGACCGGCTTCGTCGGCCGCGGCCTGTACCGTCCGCCGCTCGAGCTGTTCGCGCGGGCCGTGGCGGGACTGGCCTGAGCGGCGAGGGGCGACTCGCGCCCCCCGCCGCTCGTGCATGAGGCCGCACAGCGCGCACCGCCATGGGGCGGCACGCCGCCCTCGCTGCTGGCACCGATCTTGCACATTTCCGGCGGTGAGAGGCGGCCCCGCGCAAGCGGCCCGCTGTTGCAGGACCGCTAGGGTTCCGGGCCGTTCGCGCGGCCGTCTGGTCCGAGAGCGGTCGGCCGCAGATCGTTGCGGTTCCACGGAGGGACAAAAGCCCGGGAGATCACGGCGAGCGCAAGTTCGACGTCGTCTCTCCCGTTGCCCGCCACTCGAGCCTGGAGCCATGCAGTCCTTCTTTAGCGCCACCTCCTCCGCCCGCCCCGGCCTGTGGACCATCGCGGGGCAGCTCTCGCGCGCCCAGTACATCGGCTTCGCCGCGCTGGGCCTGGTCGTTCCCCTCGTGCTCTGGGCCCTGCTGTCTGCCTCCGGCTGGGTGGACCCGGTGTTCCTGCCCGGGCCGCTGCAGGTGGTGCGGCGGCTGGTGGAATGGGCCATCGAGGACGACCTCGCGCATGACACGCTGATCAGCGTCGGCCGCGTGGTCGGCGGCTTCGTGCTGTCCGCGGTCATCGCCTTGCCGCTCGGGCTGCTGATCGGCGCCTTCCGGCCGGTGGAGGCGCTGCTGGAGCCGCTGACCGACTTCATCCGCTACATGCCCGCCGTGGCCTTCATTCCGCTGGTGATGCTGTGGCTGGGCATCGGCGAGAGCGCCAAGGTGGCGATCATCTGGATCGGCACCTTCTTCCAGATGGTGCTGATGGTCGCCGAGAACGTGCGGCTGGTGCCCAGGGCGCAGATCGAGGCGGCCCAGACCATGGGCGCCACCCGCGGCGAGATCATCCGGCTGGTGCTGCTGCAGTCGGCCAAGCCGGCGATCCTGGACACCCTGCGCATCACCATGGGCTGGGCCTGGACCTACCTCGTGGTGGCGGAACTGGTGGCAGCCAACTCCGGCCTGGGCTACTCGATCCTGAAGGCGCAGCGCTTCCTCAAGACCGACATCATCTTCGCGGGCATCGTGCTGATCGGCGTGATCGGGCTGGTGATCGACCAGGCCTTCCGCTGGCTGCACCGCCGCGCCTTCGCTTACCTGCATGGCGGGAGCTGATCGCACCATGTCCAAGGTCGCCATCCGCAAACTCGGCAAGGTGTTCGCCGGCAGCGCGAGCCCGGTCCCCGCCCTGGAGAACATCGACCTGGACGTCGGCGAAGCCGAATTCGTCACGCTGGTCGGCGCCTCCGGTTGCGGCAAGTCCACGCTGCTGCGCATCCTCGCCGGCCTGGAGTACCACACGAGCGGCCAGCTGGTGTGCGACGGGCATCCGGTGCGCGGCCCGGGCGCCGACCGGGCGATGGTGTTCCAGCACTACAGCCTGTATCCCTGGCTGTCCGTGATCGACAACATCAAGTTCAGCCGCGGGCTGCGGGTCAACCGCCGGGAGCTCACGTCGTCCGACGTCGAGACCGCCTCCGGCCGGGCCGACGCCCTGCTGAACCTGATCGGCCTGGAGCGCTTCGCCCATGCCTGGCCGCGCCAGCTCTCGGGCGGCATGCAGCAGCGGGTGGCGATCGCGCGCGCACTGCTCGGGCGGCCCTCCATCCTGATGATGGACGAACCCTTCGGAGCGCTCGACGCGCAGTCTCGCGAGGTGATGCATGACCTGATCCTGCACATCCACCGGATCGAGCGCACGACCATCGTGTTCGTCACGCACGACGTCGAGGAGGCCATCTACCTGGGGCAGCGCGTGGTGGTCATGCAGCCGCGCCCCGGGCGCATCCAGCGCATCTACGACGTACCCCTTCCCGCCGAGCGGCACCAGGACATGAAGCACGAGCCGGCCTTCCGCGCGCTGCGTGCCGAGATCCTCGACTGCATCCGCCAGAACGCGGGCCTCAGCACCGATGTGGAGCTGCTGGACAAGCTCAATGCCTGACGCCGCACCGCTTTGGGGAAGCGCGCTGCGCCCCCTGCGTCGCCAGGCGTCACCCGATTTTCACAACCAGGAGCCTTCGCCATGACTTCCTTCCTCCCGTCCCTGCAATCCGGCGCCCAGTCGCTGCTGGGCCGCCTGATCAGGCCGCTGGCCGTGCTGGCGCTCGCCGGCAGCGCCGCGACCGCTGCGGTGGCAGCGCCGACGCCGCTCAAGATCGGCACCGTGGTGTGGATCGGCTACGGCCCGTTCTACGTGGCCGAGGCGCAGGACCTGTTCAAGAAGTACAACCTCAAGGTGTCGCTGCAGGTGTTCAGCGATCCGGCGCTGATCCCGCCGGCGCTGGTGGGCGGCGCGATCGACGGCGCCATGGTGACCTACGACCAGGTGATCGGCCAGGTGGCCGCCGGCAAGGCGCAGAAGGTCGTGATGCCGATCGACTACTCCAACGGCGGCGACGCCATCGTGGCGGACCGCAGCATCGTCAAGCTCGCCGACATGAAGGGCAAGAAGATCGGCTACAACCCGCTGTCGCCCTCCGACTTCCTGCTGTCCTATGCCCTGAGCAAGGCCGGCCTCTCGGCGAAGGACATCACGCCCGTGAGCATGACGCCGGAAGCGGTGCCGGCGGCGATGGCCTCCGGCCAGATGCCGATCGGCGTCACCTACGAGCCGAGCCTGTCGCAGATCGTCGGCCAGGGCGGCGGCAAGAAGTTCAAGGTGCTGTTCTCCTCCAAGGACGCGCCCGGCCTGATCGCCGATGTGCTGGTGTTCGACGACAAGTTCATCAAGGCGCGGCCGACCGAAGTCTCCGGCGTGATCCAGGGCTACCTCGATGGCCTGGCCTTCATGCGCGCCAAGCCGGATGAGGCGGCGAAGATCATCGGCAAGGCCATGGGCGTGTCGGCCAAGGAAGTGCGCGAGCAGTTGTCCGGGGTCTACAACATCCCGCTGGCCGAGATGCCCAAGGCCTTCGCCAAGGGCAAGGACACCACCTCCTACTACGCCAGCGGCGCCGTCATCGGCGGGCTGCTGAAGGCCAAGGGCCAGATCACCACGCTGCCGGCCACCGAAGCCACCATAGACGCGCAGTTCGTTAACGCGCTGGCCAAGAAGTAATCCACGCCAGCGGCGGGCCCGGCGGCGCCGGGTGCCGCCGCCGCGTGCCGCACGGAGCAAAAGCATGATCTCCCAACACCTGCGCGACCCCGGCGGGGCCGTCCCCAACGTGCTGGCGCTCACCGTGGTGCTCGCTGGCTGGCCGGTCGGCATCGCCCTGCTCGGCGCCCCGGCGTGGTGGCTCAACGCGACGGGCTTCATGCTCGTCGTGCTGGCGCTCACCTGGTCCGCCTACTACATCCATGAGTTCGCGCATCTGGCGATCTTTCGATCGCCCGCTGTGAACGAGCGCTGGGGCCGCGTGATGACGTGGATCAACGGCAGCTGCTACGCGCCCTTCGCGGACCTGCGCCGCAAGCACATGCGGCACCACGTCGAACGCGCCGACGTCGTGACCTTCGACGTGCGCGGCTTCCTGCTGCGTGCGCCGGCCTGGGTGCGAACAACGGTGCTGGCGCTGGAGTGGTGCTACCTGCCGGCGGTCGAATTCCTGATGCGCGGCTTCGTGATCGCCCTGCCATTCCGCGACCCCGCGCGCCACGCCGCGCGCAAGCGCATCGTCACCATCGCGCTGGTGCGGCTCGCCGCGATCGTCGCTCTGGGCTGGTGGTCGCCGAAGGCGCTGGTGCTCTATGCGCTGGCCTACCTGGTGTTCGTGACGGTGCTGCGCTTCGCCGACTGCTTCCAGCACACCTACGACGCCTATCCGATCGATGGCGACCAGCCGATCCCCGAAGACAAGGTCCGCGACCGCGTCTACGAGCAGCTCAATACCTACACCAACGTGGTCGGCATCGACAGCCCCGTTCTGAACCTGCTGTGGCTGAACTTCGGCTACCACAACGCACACCACGAGCGCCCGGTGCTCGCGTGGCACCGGCTGCCGGCCTACCACCGCGAGCTCTATGGCGACGCCTGTGCGCAGGTCGTGCCGGTACGCGATCTGGTGCGCAGCTTCCACGTCCATCGCGTCAGCCGCATCCTCGCGCCCGACTACGGCGCGGTGCTGGCCCCCGGCACGCCGGCGCGCGCCGACGGCTTCCTCGGCGCGGTCGGCGTGTCCTTTCTCACCGCCGTGTGAAGCGATCCATGGCCGCCCCGGAGCCTGCATGAACCCGACCCCGACGATCTTCGATGAGCGAGGAGGCTGCGTGAGCGCCGATGCCAGCGCCCTGCTGGTGATCGACATGCAGCGCGATTTCTGCGCGCCGGGTGGCTATGCGCACCGCGCCGGGCTGGACGTCGCGCGCCTGGCCGAGCCGATCGCGAACATCCGGCGCCTGCTGGATGCGGCCCGCGCCCGCAAGTGGCTGGTGGTGCACACCCGCGAAGGGCATCTGCCGGACCTGTCCGACTGCCCGCCGGCCAAGCTGGCGCGCAGCACCGCCGCGGGCGCGGCGATCGGCGCCGCCGGGCCGATGGGCCGGCTGCTGGTGCGCGGCGAACACGGGCACGACTTCATCGACGAACTGCGGCCCGCGGCCGGCGAGCCGGTGATCGACAAGCCCGGCTACGGCGCCTTCCACGGCACCGGACTGCAGGCGCTGCTGCAGGCGCACGGGATCGAACGGCTGGTGGTCTGCGGGGTGACCACCGAGGTCTGCGTGCACTCCACCGTGCGCGAGGCGACCGACCGGGGATTCCGCTGCGTGACGGTGGCCGACGCCACTGCCGCCAGCGACCCGGCGCTGCAGGCCCCCGCGCTCGCCATGCTGCGGGTCGAAGGGGGGATCTTCGGCTCGGTCGCGTGCACCGGGCACGTGCTGCGCGAGATGGCCGCGGCCACGCTGGAGGCGCAACCGTGACGCGCGCCACGCGCCTGTGGCCGCTGCTGACTGCCACGCACCGCTACGACAAGTCAATCTCGACGTACCGGCGCGGCGCCGGGCAGACGATCGAGGCGCCTATCCTCGCCTACCTGGTCGAAACGCCCAATGGCCGCATCCTGTACGACGTCGGCTGCGATCACGCCAAGATCGCCGATCCGGCGCTGCGCGCGCGCCACTACGACCCCGCGGTGTTCGCCTTCGGCGCGCCCGAGATGGGCGAGGAGCAATGCCTGCCGCGGCACCTGGCACGGCTCGGGCTGACGCCGGCCGACGTCGACGTGGTGTTCGTCGGCCATCTGCACTTCGACCACGCGGGCGGCCTGCGGGAGCTGCGCCGCTGCGGCTGCGGCGCCGAGATCCACGTGCAGCAGGAGGAACTGAAAGCAGCCCGCAGCGGCGAGGACGTTGCCGTCTTCGCCGACGAACTGCTGGACCAGGCCGGCCGGCCGCTGCCCTTCACCGTGCGCGAGGGCGAGTACGAGCTGACGCCGGGCGTGCAGGCGGTCGCCACGCCGGGCCACACGGCCGGCCACATGTCGATGTGGATCGAGCTGCCGACCGGCGCGCCGGTGCTGCTGTGCGGCGACGCCGCCGACCTGCAGGAGAACCTCGACGACGAGGTCGCCCCCGGCGGTCTCTGGCAGGGCCGCGAGGCCCAGGCGATCGCCAGCATCCGCAAGCTCAAGGCCCTGGCGGCCGAGACTGGCGCCGAGCTCTGGCCCAACCACGACATGGACTTTTTCCGGCGGCTGCCTGCCGTGCGCGGGGAGCCGTCATGAACGAGGTGCCGCGGCACTACCTGGGCGTCTGGGAACGCAAGGTCCTGCGCGTGGGCAGCGAGCCGCAGGACACCCGAACGCGCGTGTTCTGGCTGCAGACGCCGCACTGGCACGCGGACGTGAGGGTGCCGGCCGATCGCCCCTCCTTCGCTGGCGTGGCGTCGCCTGCCGACTGTTCCGTCCAGCAACTGCGCTGGCTGGTGCGGCAGGAAGCCTTCGCCGGCATCACCACGGTGAGCGGCGACCGCTGTTGGTGGCACCGCATGATCGATTTCCGGTTCCGGCGCTCGCAGGACGTCGGCCGCATGGCCTTCGCGGGCGAGCAGGTCGAGGAGTTCGGCGTGCATGCCGACTACTACGAACTGTGGCAGCGGCTGCCCGGCACCGGCACGGGCGCGCGGGCTTGGCAGGACACCGCCGGGCCGCGCCGCATCGCTTGTGTCGCCGGAGACCGTTTCCTGTTCGTGCGCGAGCGCCCGGTGTGGGATGCGGAGGCCGTGCGCATCCAGGCTCGCATCGAGCTGGGCGAGGCGAGCCGCGTCGAACTGGAAGCGTTCGTCGACTTCGAGGCGTCGTTCGGCCGCATCGAAGGCGACGCGGCCCGCATCGAGCTGTCCACGCTGCCCTGGCGCGAGGGCGCGATTGCGTTCACGCTGTCGGGGCTGCAACGCGAACCCTGGCAACCGGCCGGCATCGGCCCTGTGCATGCTGCCGTGTTCGAGGCGGCCGCCGGCGCAAGCTAGAGGACGCGGGATCTACTCGGCCAGCTCGAACCGCGTCCAGGCGTGCGCCAGCAGGTGCTGCAGTTCCTGTTGCCGGCGCTCGTAGCCGTCGCGCGGTTCGTTCTTCTGTGGCGCGATGCCGTTCAGGGCGGTGACGAAGGCGTAGTGGTAGGCCCTCAGTGCAGCGCGAGCGGCGGGTTTGCGCAGTTCCCGCAGCGCCGCTTCGAAGTCGGCGCGACAGAGCTGCTGGCCGATGACGATGCAGTTGCCCTCGCGGTCCCATGAAGCGTTGCGCTTCAGCAAGGCCTGGACGGATTCGCCGCAGCTCACCAGTTCCTGTTGCGTCACGTTGCGGTAGTAGTCGACCTGCGTCAGCGTCGCGAAGGCGTGCGGCGACAGGTCTCCCGCGTACGCGTTCGCCAACTGCCCTGCCATGGCAAGGACGATCAGGCGCCGCGTCGGCAGTTTCATGGATGAGAACTTTAGCAGCACAACAGCAAATTAATCCGTCGCTAGGGCGACTGTTCCAACGTGTGACGCCACTTGCATGCAGTTGCAGCTCAGCCTCTGTGCGGAATGTCCTACGCCGCGCGAGTATCAGACTGACGCGCTGTTGGGGAGAGTTACGACGAGAATGGCGCGTGACCAATCCGGACCGGCAGTTCCATACGGGAGACATAGTCCGCCTGAAGGCTGGCGGTGCGCCCATGATCGTCCGGGCGGTCAGCGGCGACACCGCCTATTGCCAGTGGTACGCGGGCGTGGACCTGCACCAGGGCACCTTCCTGTTCACTTCGCTGCACGACATCAGCCGCGAACTCCGCAGCGTCCCGGCCGCCCACGCGGTCGCGCAGGAAATTCCGCTTCCGACTGCCTGAGCGAAGTGCGCGTTGTGCTCTTCGCGGCACGATAGCGCGTCGCCTCGCCTCACCTCGCCACGCTGCGACGCGCTCCGTCTTGCGCGAACTGTCCTGCATGCACTGGCTGCGCCGGCGCACAGCTGCGCCATGTACGCCGCCCCGCCCGGAACCGACAATCGTTGGTCTACCTCAGGCAATGGGTGTGGTGCGATGACTGCAAGCAGGCGACTTCCGACAGGAGCAGAGTACCGGCCGCGCGAAGGCACCCATTTCCGGGTGTGGGCGCCGGCCGCGCGGCGCGTCGACGTGCTGTTCGAAGAGAAGGCCGTGCCGGCGGTGGCACTGCAAGACGAAGGCGAAGGCTACTTCGCCGGGCTGGCGGCGCAGGCTCGGCCCGGTCACCGCTACCGCTTCCGCCTCGACGGCGGCGAAGCCTTCCCCGATCCGGCATCGCGCTGGCAACCCGAGGGGCCGCACGGGCCGTCGGAAATCGTGCCCCTGGACAGTTATCGCTGGAACGACGGCGGCTGGAAGGGCGTGAGCGCGCAGGGCCAGGTGCTCTACGAGATGCACATCGGCACCTTCACGCCCGAAGGCACCTATGCCGCCGCCGAGGAGCACCTGCCCTTCCTCAAGGACGTGGGGATCACGGTGCTGGAGCTGATGCCCGTCAATGAATTCAACGGCGCTTTCGGCTGGGGCTATGACGGCGTGCAGCTGTTCGCGCCGACGCGGCTGTATGGCAGCCCGGATGCGCTGCGCCACTTCATCGATCGCGCGCACGCGATCGGCCTCGGGGTGATCCTCGATGTGGTCTACAACCATTTCGGCCCGAGCGGCAATTACCTGGCGCGCTTCTCGCCGCACTACACCAGCGAGCGCTACGAGAACGAGTGGGGCGAAGCGATCAACTTCGACGACGAGCACAGCGGCCCGGTGCGCGAGTTCTTTGCCGCCAACGCGGCTTACTGGATCCGCGAATTCCACTTCGATGGCCTGCGGATCGACGCCACCCAATGCCTGTTCGATGCCAGCCCGCGCCACATCGTCGGCGAAATCGCCGAGCGCGCCCGTGCCGCGGCACCCGGGCGCAGCATCTATCTGGCGGGTGAGAACGAGCCGCAGCACGCGGTGCTGGTCCGCCCGGTCGCGCAGGGCGGCATGGGCCTCGACGCGCTCTGGAACGACGACTTCCATCACAGCGCCACCGTGGCCGGCACCGGCGCCTGCGAAGCCTATTACACGGAGACGCGCGGCACGCCGCAGGAGCTGATCTCCGCGCTCAAATGGGGCTTCCTGTACCAGGGGCAGTATTACGCCTGGCAGAAGAAGCGCCGCGGCCAACCGGCGCTGGACGCGCCAGCCACCGCCTTCATCCAGTTCCTGCAGAACCACGACCAGATCGCCAACAGCGCGCGCGGGCAGCGGCTGCACGAACTGACCTCGCCCGGCCGCTTGCGCGCACTGACGGCGCTCTTGCTGCTGACGCCGAGCACGCCGCTGCTGTTCCAGGGGCAGGAGTTCGCCGCGCGCGCACCATTCCTGTACTTCGCCGATCACGGAGAAGAACTGGACGCGCTCATTCGCCGCGGCCGGCAGGAGTTCCTCGTGCAGTTCCCCAACATCGCGAGCGAAGATGGTGGCAAGCTGCTCGCTTTGCCGGCCGACGAAGAAACATTCCGACGATGCAAGCTGGACCACGCCGACCGCGAACGCAATGCGCACATCGTGCGCCTGCACCGCGACCTGCTGCGCCTGCGGCGCGAAGACCCGGTGTTCGCGCTGCAGGACCGGCAGCGCATGCATGGCGCGGTGCTGGGGCCGGAGGCCTTCCTGCTGCGCTTTCTCGATCCGCGGGGCGACGACCGACTCCTGGTGATCAACCTCGGTGCGACGCTGCCCCTGCTGCCGATGCCCGAGCCGCTGCTGGCGCCGCCGGCCGGCTGCCGCTGGCGCCTGCTGTGGCACAGCGAGGCGCCGGTCTATGGCGGCAATGGAATGTCCGAACCCGATGGGGAGCAAAGCTGGCGCCTGCCGCCGCACGCGCTCGCCGTACTCGCACCGCATGCCGTGGAGGAAGCCGTTGGCCGAAGCCATCCTGAACACGATGCCCTGGCAGGGCAACAACGACAACCCGGAAAGCCTGCTGACCCGTGAATGGCTGGTGACCAACGGGCTGGGCGGCTATGCCTCCGGCTCGATCGCCGGTGTCGCCACGCGCCGCTATCACGGCCTGTTGATCGCGGCCTTGCCGACTCCGATCGGCCGCACCGTGATGCTGGCCCACATCGGCGAGTGGCTGCGCCTGGCCGACCAGCGCGTGATCCGCCTGTCCGGCGAAGAGGGATCCGAGGGCAGGTATGAACTGCCCGAGGTGCTGACCGAGTTCCGGCTGGAGATGGGGCTGCCCGTGTGGCGCTATCGGGTCGGCGACGTGGAGGTGGAAAAGCGCATCGTGCTGCCTTATGGCCAGAACACGGTGCACGTCAATTACCGCGTCAGCGGCGGCAGCGAACCCGTGCGCCTGATCCTGCGACCGCGCATGAACTTCCGCGGCCACGAAGCGCCGGTTTCGCAGGAGTGCGACGTGCATTGCCGCGTGGAGGTGCAGGGGCGCCGCTGCGAAGTGCATTCGACCCGCGACACCCACCTGCCGCCCCTGCGCATGATGCTGCAGGGGCGCGAGGCCGACCTCGTGCTCGAAGGCGGCGCCTGCCAGGAATTCTTCTACCGCGTGGAGGCTGCGCGCGGCTATCCGGCGCGCGGCAGCGAGTGGACGCCGGGGCGCTTTCGCGCGCAGCTCCATCCCGGCGAAGAGTGCACGCTGATCGCGTCCACCGAAAGCTGGGACAAGGTCGATGCGCTCACGCCGCAGCAGGCGCTGCAGGCGGAACACGCGCGGCGCGAGCGCCTGCTGGAACAGGCGGACCCGCAGGCACGCAGCGGCCGCGCCGCCGAACTGGTGCTGGCCGCCGACCAGTTCATCATCTCGCCCTTCAGCCGCCAGGCCGACGCCGCGCGCGCTCTGGCCGAAGGCGACCAGGCCCGCACGGTGATCGCCGGCTACCACTGGTTCACCGACTGGGGCCGCGACACGATGATCAGCCTGGAAGGCCTGACGCTCGCGACCGGTCGCCACGCCGAGGCGGGCTACATCCTGCGCACCTTCCTGCATTACGTGCGCGACGGCCTGATCCCCAACATGTTTCCCGAGGGGCAGAACGACGGCCTGTACCACACGGCCGATGCCACGCTGTGGTTCTTCCATGCGATGGACCGCTACGTCACCGTCACCGGCGACCGGCTCACGCTGCGCCAGGCGATGCCCACCTTCCTCTCGATCATCGACCACCACTTGCGTGGCACGCGTTTCAACATCGGTGTCGATGCGCGCGACGGCCTGATGAAGCAGGGGGCGGAGGGCTACCAGCTCACGTGGATGGATGCGAAGGTCGACGGGTGGGTCGTGACGCCGCGGCGCGGCAAGGCCGTGGAACTGAATGCGCTGTTCTACAACGCGCTGCGCCTGATGGAGCGCTGGCTGCGCGAGGAGCACGACGAGGCGCGCGCCAGCGAAATGGCGCAGCACGCGCAGCGCACCTACGAAAGCTTCAACCGGCGCTTCTGGAATGCGCAGACCTCGTGCCTGTACGACGTGGTCGACGGCGAGAACGGCGACGACGCGGCGATCCGCCCCAACATGCTGTTCTCGATCTCACTGCCGCACCCGGTGCTGGAGCCGCAGCGCTGGAACAGCGTGCTGGACGTCGCGCAACGCATGCTGCTCACGCCGGTGGGCCTGCGCTCGCTGGCGCCTGGCCATCCCGACTACAAGCCCTATTACGACGGCGACCTGCGCGCGCGCGATGCGGCCTACCACCAGGGCACGGTGTGGGGCTGGCTGGCCGGCCCGTATGCCGATGCCTGGCTGAAGGTGCACCCGGACGACTACCGCGGCGCCGAGCGCTTGATGGATGGCTTTGCCGCCCACCTGAGCGAGGCCTGCATCGGCTCGATCAGCGAGGTCTTCGACGCCGAGCCGCCCTTCACCCCGCGCGGCTGCGTCGCGCAGGCGTGGAGCGTGGCGGAGGTGCTGCGGGTGCTGGTGAAGTGCCGGCACGGGGGGCGGTAGGCGCCCCACCTGCAGCGCAGGAAAAGGATGTCGTGAGGATGTCTTCAGATATCTTTCAGGATGTCATCCCGGGCTTGACCCGGGATCCAGACGGCCCCGGATGAACGAAGTCGTGGATTGCGGGTCAAGCCCGCAATGACATCCGTTGGCAGGCGCTTGACGGCTATCGGCTATTCGCTGGCACGAACCGTGGCTTTCTTCCCAGCCGCCTTCACCCGCGTCTTCTTCTTCACCACCTCCAGGCTCTCCTTGAGCGAGCCCTCCAGCGTCCGCTGCAAGCGCGACTCCAGCATCGCCAGCACCGCGGCCTCCTCGGGCCTGAGGCGCGAGAGGTCCTGCCGCAGTTCCTCTTCGACTTCCTCCTTGATCTCCAGCAGCAACTGCCCCTCGATGTACGCGTTCAGTACCTCGGGGTGCACATAGCACTTGCGGCAGATCGTCGGCGTGTTGCCCAGGCGCGAGGACACGCGCTCGATCGCCTGCTTGAGGTTCTTCTTCTGCGTGGCCTTGGTGTCGAAGGCCTCGAACTCCTGCAGCGCCAGCGCCGCCATCACCGTGCCCGCCCAGGTGCGGAAGTCCTTGGCGGTGATGTCGCGGCCGGTGATCTCCTTCAGATACGCATTGACGTCGGCGGAGGTGACCTCGCGCACCTCGCCGTCGTCGTCGCGGTACTGGAACAGGCGCTGGCCGGGCAGGTCCTGGCAGGCGCGGATGATCTTGGCGACGCGGCGGTCCTTCACCTGCAGCCGCCACTGCTTGCCGCTCTTGCCCTTGAACTGGAAGCGCAGCTCCGAGCCCTCGACCTTGACGTGCGGATTGCGCAGCGTCGTGAGACCGTAGCTCTTGTTCTCCTTCGCGTAGTCGTCGTTGCCCACGCGGATCAGCGTGGTCTCCAGCAGGTGCACCACGGTGGCGAGCACCTTCTCGCGGGGCAGCCCGCGCAGCGCCATGTGCTCGGTCAGCCTGGCGCGCACGTCCGGCAGCGCCCGCGCGAACTCCAACATGTGTTCGTACTTGGTGCTCTCGCGCACCTCGCGGAACTGCGGGTGGTAGCGGTACTGCTTGCGGCCACGGGCGTCGCGGCCGGTGGCCTGCAGGTGGCCGTTGGCGCGGGGGCAGATCCAGACGTCGGTGTAGGCGGGCGGAATGGCCAGCTTGCGGATGCGCTCCAGCGTCGTCTCGTCCTTCAGCGGATCGCCGTTGGGACGCAAGTACACGAACGCCTCGCCCTTGCGCTCGCGCCGGATGCCAGGCTCCTCGTCGTTCACGTAGACCAGGCCGGCGGACTCGGCCGCTTCGCGCGGATCGACCGGAGTCGCGGCCAGGGCTTCGGTGTCCTTCATGATCAATTCCGGAAGTCTTGCGTCACCATCAGGCCGTGGCTGCCGCCATCGAGCACGCCGATGCCCAGGCGCCCGAACTGCGGCCGCAGGATGTTGGCCCGATGGCCGGGCGAGTGCATCAGCCCCGTGTGGGCCGTGTACAGCGTGGGCGCGAACGCCAGGTTCTCGCCCGCGGACAGGTAACCTACCCTGGCCTGCTGCAGGCGGTGGCCCAGGTCCTTGCCATCGGGTGAGACGTGCGAGAAGTAGCCACGCGCGAACATGTCGAAGCTGTGCGCGCGCGCCAGTTCCGTCAGCTGCACGTCGGGCGCCACCGGCTTCAGGCCCGCCGCGCGGCGCTCGGCGTTCACCATCTCCAGCATCTCGCTTTCCAGGTCCGGCCGCGGCTGCGCCTGCGTGACGCGGAACTGCAGCGGGATGTTTTCGCGCGACTCCGGGTCCACCGTCACGGCCTGCAGCGTGCGCTCGACGGCCGGGCCGAAGACGGGCGCGAGCTGCACCTCCACCCACTCGGCGGGCGCGGCGAAGCGCGCTGCCAGGCTGCTCTCGTGGGCCCAGCTGCCCACGCGCGGCCCGAGCGGCAGCGTCAGGAGCAGCACGGCCACGACGACCGCATGCATCGCCCCATTGACCGCACCGGGAAGGATCCCGAGCAACTTGTTGCCGACGTTGCGATGCGTGCGCTCAGGCAGGCGCAGCGCCAGCCGCAGCACGGCGCCGCCGAGAATCACGTGCACCAGCAGGAAGATGGCAACGAACGTGAGCGGCGCGATCCAGATGCCGAGGGAAGGCGCGATCTGTGCCACCCATCCGGTGACGCCGCGGTAGCCCAGGAAAGCTGCGCCCAGGCTGAGGGCCAGCGTCACCAGGTCGAGCGCAGCAAACAGGAAGCCCCGCACCCATCCGAGCAGGGCGCCGATGGCCACGACGGCCAGCAACAGCAGATCGATGGCATTGAGGGGCATGCCGGCCCAGTATGGGCGCGGGCCCTGGACTGTTGACGTAGGACGGCGTTGACGCTTCCCCGCAGCACTTCAGGGGCGCAGCGCGCCCACGGCGCCGAGCGCGTCGAGACAGACCGGCGGCGGTTCCAGCACCCGCTGCGGCGCCACCGTGGCGCAGGCGCAATCCCGCGCCTTTCGGTAGCGCAGGCGCGCCACCGCGAGCGCCTGCTGGCCATCGAGGAACTCGCCGAGATACTCGGTGCTTGCCTCGCGCGGGAAGCAGCGCGGCGGACATCGGCTGCGGTCGTGGACCGGATAGGCACCATCGGGCTGCGGCTCGCAGGCGACGAAATAACTGGCCATGTTGTGCTCTCCCCTGGGCCGATGCTAGGAAGCCGCTCGACAGGCGAACATCCTCCAAACGGGGGATCTCCGCAGGAGAGGAGATCAGTGCGGGGGGCGTTCGACCAGGATCCGCCGCAGCTGGCCTGCCATGCTTTGCATGGCCTCGCCCTCGGCCGCGAGCAGGGCGCGGGCGCCGCCCCGGTAGAAGTTCGCCCAGCGAATGTGCCATTCGCGGGTGTCGCTCAGCTCGACATAGAGGGACGGCTCGCTGGCCGTGCCGTGGCACTTGCCCGAGATCAGGTGGCCGATGCGCAGTTCGCGGCAGATCAGTTCCAGCGCATGCGGCGGCGCCTTGGCCAGGAAGTCGGAGCTGATCAGGATTGCCTGCATCGCGGGATCCGCGGCGAGCCGCTCGCGCAGCAGGTCGGCGATTTCCTCGCCGAGGATGCGCAGGTCGGCGTTGTCGCCGTTCGGCCGGAAGGGCAGCACCGCCACCAGCGGCCGGCTGAGCTCTGGCGGCACATACGGCGCGGGGTCTGACAGGGGCGATTGAGAGTTCAAGGTCGGGTGGCGCTGCGACGCGGTCCTGGGTCCTGCGAGCCATTGTTGGACAGAGCGCACGATTGTTTCTCCCCCATTTGCAGGGGAGAAGCTGGAATAAAAGTCACTTGATTTTTGGACAGATTCAGTGCGCGCGTTTGCCAGCCGTCGCCCGGCGCCACGCCGCCCGGGTGGCCTCGCGCGCATCCTCCCAGCGCAGCCGCGAGCGGCCGCGGACCTGGTCGAAATCGCGCTTCAACGCACCTTCGAGCTGTTCGAATTCTCCCTGGCGCCGAACCGGACCGGTGTAACCCACGCGATAGGCGGGCCCGTAATCGTCGTAGGTCAGATCGTCGCGGTAGTACGGCTCGCGGCGATAGGCCTCGCGCCAGTAGGCCTCTTCGGCCATGGGATTGATGACGGGGAGAGCGGCGTATTCGGTGGTCATGGCGCGGGTCCTCGGACAACGCATCGTGCGGCCGGAGAAAGGCTCGTCCATTCGGCGGCGTGCCCTTGTCGCTGTAGGACGCGGGCGCTGTCGCGGCCTCGTGCCACTGGGTATGCTTGCCGCATGAGCAAGGCCTTCACGCGCGAGAGCGACAGCGAGGAAGACGAGGAGGGCGCGGCGCTGCCCGCGCTGCCCGCCGGCGGCAAGAACTACATCACGCCGCAGGGATACGCGCGCCTGCGCTCCGAACTGCTGCAGTTGATCGACGAGGAGCGGCCCAAGGTCGTGGAGGTGGTGCACTGGGCGGCCAGCAACGGCGATCGCTCGGAGAATGGCGACTACATCTACGGCAAGAAGCGCCTGCGCGAAATCGACCGCCGCATCCGCTTCCTGACCAAGCGCCTGGAGATCGCGGAGGTCACCGATCCCTCGCTGCACCACGGGCACGACCAGGTGTTCTTCGGGGCGACCGTGAGCTACGCCGAGGAAGACACGGGGGCCCAGCGCACGATCACCATCCTGGGCATCGACGAGGCGGACAGCGCCCATGGCCAGGTGAGCTGGATCTCGCCGATTGCGCGCGCGCTGCTGAAGGCGCGCGAGGGCGACGTGGTGAAGCTCGTGACGCCGGCGGGCGTGAAGGGGGTGGAGATCCTGGAGGTGCGGTATCCGGCGCCGGAGGCCGCGTAGGTGTGCGTGGATTGCGGGTCAAGCTCGCAATGACATCGTTCCCGGATGTCATCCAGCTCCTCAGCTCCCCGCCCGTATCCTCTGCGCGTTCATCACGCTGGGCGTGCGCTTCAGGTTGCGCAGCACCGACTCCAGGTGCGAGCGGTCGCGCACCGCGATCACGAAGCGCAGGTCCGTCGCGTCCTGCGCGCGTTCGTCGTCCATGTCGACGTGCGTGATGTCGGCCTCGGCATTGGCCAGCGACGCCGCCACCCGGGCCAGCGCGCCCTTGCCGTTGGCCACCGTCACCAGCACGCCGGTCTCGAAGGAACGCACCGGCTCCTCGGCCCACTCGACGCCGATGAAGCGCTCCGAATCCTTGTGCTGCAGGCGCTTGGCCACGGTGCAGTCGGCGGTGTGCACCACCAGGCCTTCGCCGCGTCCCAGGTAGCCGAGGATGGAATCGCCCGGCACCGGACGGCAGCAGCTGGCGAACTGCACCGAGGCGTTCTCGCTGCCATCGAGCGTCAGCCCGCCTTGCGACACGTTCTCGTGCGCGGTGAAGCGCTCCCGGCTGATCAGGAGGGCGTCGGGCTTCTCGCCCAGTTCGGACAGGAGCGTCATCAGTCGCTTGGCGACGATGCCCGCGATGCGCTTGCCCAGGCCCAGGTCGGTCAGCAGCTCGGGCCGGCTGCGGTTGCCGGTGAAGCGCAGCAGCTTGTCCCAGATCGGGTGGTACAGCTCGTTGTCCGCGGGCAGCCGCTCCATGCCCTCGGCGCGCAGCGCCTGCGCCAGCAGCTTTTCACCCAGCTGCTGCGACTCGGCCTGCGCCAGCGTCTTCAGGTGATGGCGGATCTTGGAGCGCGCGCGACCGGTGCGCACGAACCCCAGCCACGCCGGGTTCGGCGTGGACACCGGCGCGGTCACCACTTCGACCACGTCGCCGTTCTTCAGCTCGGTGCGCAGCGGCACCTGCGCGCCGTTGATGCGCGCGGCCACCGTGTGATCGCCGACGTCGGAGTGAATCGCATAGGCGAAATCGACCACCGTCGCGCTGCGCGGCAAGGCCAGGATCTGGCTCTTGGGCGTGAAGACGTAGACCGCATCGGGGAACAGGTCGATCTTCACGTGGTCCCAGAACTCCGCGGCATCGCGCGTCTCGTTCTGGATATCCAGCAGCGACTGCAGCCACTTGGTGCCCAGGCGCTCGGTGTTTTCTTCCTGCGGCACGCTGGCCTTGTACAGCCAGTGGGCGGCGACGCCGGACTCCGCCACCAGGTGCATCGCCTCGGTGCGCAACTGGAATTCGACGTTCACGCCCGAAGGGCCCACCAGCGTGGTGTGCAGCGACTGGTAGCCGTTGATCTTCGGGATCGCGATGTGGTCCTTGAACTTGCCGGGTACCGGCTTGTACAACTGGTGCAGCAGGCCCATCGCGGTGTAGCAGTCGGTCACCGTCGGCACGATGATGCGAAAGCCGTAGATGTCCGTGACCTGCGCGAACGACAGGTGCTTCTCGTCCATCTTCTTGTAGATGGAGAACAGCGTCTTCTCGCGCCCCGAGATGCGCACCTTCATGCCGGCGGTCTCGAAGCCGCTCTCGATGTCGCGATGCACCTTCTGGATCAGGTCGCGCCGGCGGCTGCGCGCGCGCGAGACCGCCTTGGAGAGCACCGCATACCGCCACGGCCGCAGATACTTGAACGAGAGCTCCTGCAGCTCGCGGTAGGTCGTGTTCAGGCCGAGCCGGTGGGCGATGGGCGCGTAGATGTCCAGCGTCTCGCTGGCAATGCGATGCCACTTCTCGCGCGGCACGTCTTCGAGCGTGCGCATGTTGTGCGTGCGGTCGGCCAGCTTGACCAGGATCACGCGCACGTCGCGCGCCATCGCCAGCAGCATCTTGCGGAAGCTCTCGGCCTGGTTCTCCTCGCGCGTGTTGAACTGCAGCTTGTCGAGCTTGGTGAGCCCATCGACCAGCTCGGCGACCGCCACGCCGAAGCGTTCGATCAATTGCGGCTTGGTGACGCCGCAGTCCTCGATCGCATCGTGCAGCAGGGCCGCCATCAGCGCCTGCGCATCGAGCTTCCACTCGGCGCACTGTGCCGCGACCGCGATCGGGTGGGTGATGTAAGGCTCGCCGCTGGCGCGCATCTGGCCCAGGTGCGCCTCGTCGGCAAAGCGATAGGCCTTGCGGACCAGGTCGACTTCGGCCGACTCGAGGTAGTCGAGCCGCGCAGTCAGCGCAGCAAAGCTCGCAGCAGCGGCGTTGGCTGCGGCGGGGGAGGGGCGGATGGGACTGCTGGGGCGTTTGCCACTGCCCGAAATCGGTGGGAGCACCGCACTCATGGTCCCATCATAGGGGCTAGCAACTGCAGGCCAGCGATCAGGGTCAAGAATCGGGCGCCTTCCCCTGGCCCCGGATAGCCCGTGTAATGAAAAAGGCACCGCCTCGGCGGTGCCTTTTGTCTGCGCGCGAGCCGCTTAGCCCGGCACCTTCTTGAGCATCTCCAGGCCGATCTTGCCTTCCGCGATCTCGCGCAGGGCGGTCACGCCCGGCTTGTTCTTGCTCTCGATCTTGGGCGCGTGGCCCTGGCTCAGCATGCGGGCGCGATAGGTCGCGGCCAGCACCAGCTGGAAGCGGTTGGGGATTTTCTCGAGGCAGTCTTCGACGGTGATGCGGGCCATGATTTTCTCCGGGAGTGCTTAGTGGATGCCCAAGGCGGCGAAGGTGTCCGCACGGGCGCGACGCTGCGACAGGAACTTGAGCCGCTGGGCATGCACGATCGCTTTCAGGTCGAAAAGCGCGCGCTCAAATAACTCGTTGATTATAACGAAGTCGAATTCTTCTGCCTGCGCCATCTCGGTAGCCGCGTTCGCCAGTCGGGTTTCGATCACCTCGGGGGCGTCTTCGCCCCGCCGCTCCAGGCGCGAACGCAATTCTTCCCAGCTCGGAGGCAGGATGAAGATCAGGATCGCGTTGGCAAAAATCCGCTTGATCTGCAGCGCGCCCTGCCAGTCGATTTCCAGGATCACGTCGGCGCCGTGGGCGATGCGGTCCTCGATCGCCTTCTTGGAGGTGCCGTAGCGGCGGCCGTGCACATGCGCCCATTCGACGAAGGTATCCGCCAGCACCATCTGGTCGAACTCGGAATCGGGCACGAAGAAATATTCGCGCCCATGCTTTTCCTGCCCGCGCGGGGGGCGGGTGGTGTGCGACACCGAAGGCTGGACATGCGAGTCGAGCTCCAGCAGTGCCTTGACCAGGCTGGACTTGCCGGCGCCGCTGGGCGCGGCGACCACGAACAGATTTCCGGGGTAATCCATAAGCGAGCTTATTCGATGTTCTGGACCTGCTCGCGCATCTGCTCGATGAGGACCTTCATGTCGACCGAGATCTTCGTCAGTTCCAGGGCCGCCGACTTCGATCCCAGCGTGTTGGCCTCCCGGTGCAGTTCCTGGATCAGGAAGTCCAGGCGCTTGCCGACCTCGCCGCCTTTGTTGACCAGGCGCTCGATCTCGTCGAGGTGCGCGGCCAGCCGCGTCAGCTCCTCGGCCACGTCGATGCGGATGGCAAAGGAGGTGGCTTCGGTCAGGGCGCGGTCCTGCGCCGCTTCCACCGTCGCGCCCGCGTCGCCCATCGCCATGGCTTCCTTCCAGCGCTCCAGGAAGCGCTGGCGTTGCTGCTCCACCAGTTGCGGCACCAGCGGGCGGGCCTGTTCGGCCAGCGTTCGCAACTGCTGCAGGTGGCCCAGCAGCATCTTGGCCAGCCGTGCGCCCTCGCGCTCGCGGGCGGCCAGAAGGTCGGCCACGGCCTGGACCGCCAGCTGCTGCAGGCGCTCGCCCCAGTCGCCGTCGCTGCCGCTTTCGGCGGCGGCCAGGCGCAGGATCTCGGCGACCGACAGCGCGGGCGCGTCGGGCATCCACGTGCGCACGCTGTCCTGCACGGCAGACAGGCGCTGCAGCGTGGCCGTCGAGGGCTCGCGCAGGGCCTCGCCCTCCGTGCCTTCCACGCCGGCGCGCACTTCCACCTTGCCGCGCTTGATGCGGCCGGTGATCAGTTCGCGCAGCTGCGGTTCGTGGGCGCGCAGTTCCTCGCCCAGCCGAAAAGACAGGTCGAGGAAGCGGCTGTTGACCGAGCGGATCTCCAGGCCCAGGCGGCCTGTTGCTCCTTTGCCGACTTCCTGACCGGACGCGGCCTCACCTGAGCTGTGTTGTGCCGAGGCGTAACCGGTCATGCTGTAAACTGGCATTCAGAAGTCTTTGCGTTCGTTGCGGGGGATTTCGGGGATTGCGAAGGAGCGCCGCAGCGTTCCAACATCTCAAATTATGTCAAAGCTCAAACCGGCTCCTTTGCCGCCGGATACCGTCATCGGTGGCTACCGGGTCGTGCGCAAGCTGTCCGCGGGGGGTTTTGGCGTCGTCTACCTCGCAGTCGACAACGAAGGCCAGCAGATCGCGATCAAGGAATACCTGCCTTCCTCGCTGGCCACGCGGCCGCCCGGCGAACTGCTGCCGCAGGTGGCGCCCGAGAAGCTCTCGCTCTATCGCCTCGGCCTGAAAAGCTTCTTCGAAGAAGGCCGCTCGCTCGCCCAGATCTCGCACAGCTCGGTGGTGAGCGTGCTCAATTTCTTCCGCGAGAACGAGACCGTCTACATGGTGATGAACTACCTGGAGGGCGCGACCCTGCAGGACTTCGTCATCACCGCGCGCGAGCTGAAGAAGCAAAAAGTGTTTCGCGAGTCGACCATCCGCTCGCTGTTCGACGAGATCCTGCGGGGCTTGCGCATCGTGCACCAGCACAAGATGTTGCACCTTGACATCAAGCCTGCCAACATCTTCATCACGGATGACAACCGTGCGGTGATGATCGACTTCGGTGCGGCGCGTGAAGTGCTGTCCAAGGAAGGCAACTTCATTCGCCCGATGTACACCCCCGGCTTTGCCGCCCCCGAGATGTATCGCAGGGACTCCTCCATGGGGCCCTGGACCGACATCTACGCCATCGGCGCCTGCATCTATGCCTGCATGCAGGGCTACCCGCCCAACGACGCGCCCCAGCGGCTCGAGAAGGACCGCCTCTCGCTGGCGCTGTCGCGCCTGCGCGGCGTCTATTCGGACAACCTGATCGAAGTGGTCGAATGGTGCATGTCGCTCGATCCGCTGTCGCGTCCGCAGTCGGTGTTCGCCCTGCAGAAGGAGCTGAGCCGGGAGGGCGAGCGGCGCTATACGAAGTTGTCGGTGGGTGAGAAGATGCGGCTGCAGTTCGACAACATGGTGACCGACACCAAGAAGACCATGAAGAAGACGGGCTTCGGAGCGAAGGCAAAGTGAAATTCTCCGTCTTCCAGATCAGCCGCAAGGGCGGGCGCGAAAAGAACGAGGACCGGATGGGGTATTGCTATACCCGCGAATCCGGACTGTTCCTGCTGGCCGACGGCATGGGCGGCCACCCCGAGGGTGAGGTCGCCGCGCAGCTCGCGCTGCAGACCATCTCCGCGCTGTACCAGAAGGAAGCCCGGCCCGTCGTCAAGGACGTGGCGGAATTCCTCTCCACCTCGCTGATGGCCGCGCACCACCAGATCATCCGCTACGCCAGCGAGAAGGGCATGCTCGACACGCCCCGCACCACGCTGGTGGCGGCCATCGTGCAGGGCACGCATGCCACCTGGGTGCATTGCGGCGACTCGCGCCTGTACGTCGTGCGCAACGGCGAACTGCTGACGCGCACGCGCGACCACTCGTACCTTGAGCAGCAGAACGCCGGCGTGATCCGCATGGACCGGATCAACCGCAACATCCTGTTCACCTGCCTTGGCTCTCCCACCAAGCCGGTCTTCGACGTCACCGGCCCGGTGCAGATGCAGCAGGGCGACAAGATCCTGCTGTGCTCGGACGGCCTGTGGGGCAGCATCGAGGACAACGACATCGTCCGCGACCTGTCGAACAAGCCGGTCTCCGAGGCGGTGCCCGACCTGGTCGAGAGCGCGCTGCGCAACGGCGGCGAGCACTCGGACAACGTCACCGTGATCGCGATGGAATGGGAGACGCCGGACACCTTCGAGTCCACGCGCGGCATCTCCACCGACAGCATCATGGACGGCGTCTTCGCCTCGACCATCCAGGCCGGCGTGCTCGACACGCTGGTCGATGACCTCGATGACGCGGCCATCGAACGCTCGATCGCCGAGATCAACGAGGCGATCCGGCGCTCGGCGGCGAAGAAGGCCTGAGCCTTGCGGGCCGCGGCCCCGCGCCGAAGGATGTCATCCCGGGCTTGACCCGGGATCCATGCAGCGATTGATCCACCGCCGCCGTGGATTGCGGCTCAAGCCCGCAATGACATCCACTGCCTGGATTGCGGCTCAAGCCCGCAATCGCATCCAGGGGGTGAACGTGCAGGTCGAGTCCGCGAATGACATCCGTCAGGCAGGTCCTCTCCCCCTTGCCTATCATTCGTCGATGACGACTTTCTCCCGCAGCGGCGGTCGCGCCGCCGACCAGTTGCGCCCCGTGCGGATCACGCGCGGCTTCACCATCCATGCCGAAGGCTCGGTGCTGATCGAGTTCGGCGGCACGCGGGTGCTGTGCACCGCGTCGGTGGAAGAAAGGGTGCCGCCGCACAAGCGCGGCAGCGGCGAGGGCTGGGTCACGGCGGAATACGGCATGCTGCCGCGCGCCACCCACACGCGCGGCGATCGCGAAGCGGCGCGCGGCAAGCAAAGCGGCCGCACGCAGGAGATCCAGCGCCTGATCGGCCGGTCGCTGCGCGCGGTGTTCGACCTCAAGAAGCTGGGCGAACGCACCATCACCCTCGACTGCGACGTGCTGCAGGCCGACGGCGGCACCCGCACCGCCGCCATCACGGGCGCCTTCGTGGCCGCGCAGGACGCGGTGAACAAGCTGCTGCAATCCGGCAAGCTCGCCGCCTCGCCCGTCATCGGCCCGGTCGCCGCCATCTCGGTGGGCATCGTCGAAGGCACGCCGCTGCTCGATCTGGAATACATCGAGGACGTCGCCTGCGACACCGACATGAACGTCGTGATGACGGGCGCCGGCCACTACGTCGAAGTGCAGGGCACCGCCGAAGGCGCGGCCTTCACCCGGGCCGAGATGGACGAACTGCTGCGCCTCGCGGAGCAGGGCATCGCCCAACTCGTGCGGCTGCAGCAGCAGGCGCTGGGCGCGTGATGGACCGCATCGTCCTCGCCTCCAACAACGCGGGCAAGCTCGCCGAACTGCAGGCGCTGTTCGCGCTGCTGGGCATCGCGCTCGTGCGGCAGGGCGAGCTGGGCGTGCCGGAGGCCGAGGAGCCCCACCGTACCTTCGTCGAGAACGCGCTGGCCAAGGCGCGCAATGCGGCGCAGCACACGGGCCTGCCGGCGATCGCCGACGACGCGGGCCTGTGCGTCGACGCGTTCGGCGGCCTGCCCGGTGTGGACACCGCGTATTACGCGACGCAATTCGGCTATCCCAAGGGCGACGACCACAACGTGAAGGCGCTGCTCGAACAGATGGAGGGCGTGGCGCAAAGGCGCGCCGCGCTGGTCAGCACGCTGGTCGCCGTGCGCACGCCGCAGGATCCCGAGCCGCTGATCGCGGTGGGGCGAGCGGTGGGCGAAATCACTCGCGCGCCGGCGGGCGGCCACGGCTTCGGCTTCGATCCCGTCATGTTCATCCCCGCCTTCGGCCAGACGTTTGCCCAGTTGCCGCCCGAGGTGAAGAACGCGCACAGCCATCGCGGCCAGGCGGCGCGGCAGATGGTGCAGCTCATGCGCGAAAGATGGCTGTGAACGACATCCAGCACTACATGCGCCCCGGCACGCTGCAGCTGACTGCGCTGCCGCCGCTCGCGCTGTACATCCACCTGCCGTGGTGCCTGAAGAAGTGCCCGTATTGCGACTTCAATTCGCACGAACTGGCGCCCGTCACGTTCGCGGGGTCGGCCCTGCAGGTGGGGGCATCCGGCTTGGGGCGGTCCGGCACCGGATGGCAGCCCGCGGCCCTGCCCGAAGCGCGTTATCTCGACGCCCTGCGCGCCGACCTCGAAGCGGCGCTGCCGCTGGTGTGGGGCCGGGAGGTGCACAGCATCTTCCTGGGCGGCGGCACGCCCAGCCTCTTTTCGCCGGAAGCGATCGACCGGCTGCTGTCCGACGTGCGCGCGCGCGTGAAGCTCGCGGCGGATGCCGAGATCACGCTGGAAGCGAATCCCGGCACCTTCGAGAAGGATCGGTTCAAGGCGTTTCGCGCCGCCGGCGTCACGCGGCTTTCGGTCGGCGTGCAGAGTTTCAACGACGCGCACCTGAAGGCATTGGGGCGGGTGCACGACGCGGGCCAGGCGATCGCCGCCGTGGAAGAGGCCGCGGCCAGTTTCGAGACCTTCAACATCGACCTGATGTACGCGTTGCCCGGCCAGACGCTGGAGCAGCTCGAGGCGGACGTGACGCAGGCGATGGCCTTGCTGCCGCCGCACCTGTCGATCTACCACCTGACCATCGAGCCGAACACGTACTTCGCCAAGTTCCCGCCGGTCACGCCGCCCGAGGACCTGGCGTACGCGATGCTCGATCGCATCACCGAGATGACCACGGCCACCGGGATGGAGCGCTACGAAGTCTCGGCCTATGCGAAGCCCGGACATCGTTGCTGGCACAACTGGAACTACTGGCAGTTCGGCGATTACCTGGGCATAGGCGCGGGCGCGCACAGCAAGCTTTCCTTCCCGCACCGGGTCGTGCGGCAGGTGCGCAATCGCGACCCGAAGCTGTACATGGAGAACGCGCTCGCCGGCAACGCCATTGCGCAGGACGAGGAGGTCACGCGCGCCGACCTGCCCTTCGAGTTCATGCTCAACGCCTTGCGCCTGGCGGACGGCTTCGCCCTGCAGGACTTCACCGCGCGCACGGGGTTGCCCTTGTCGACGATCGAGCAGCCGCTGCGGCAAGCGCAGGCCAAGGGGCTGATCGAGCGCGACTTTGCACGCGTGAAGCCGACCGAGCGCGGCCTCGATTTCCTGTCGGATCTGCAGGCGCTGTTTCTCGCGTAAGGCGTCCCGAATGTCATTGCGGGAGCCAACGATGTCATTGGGGGAGCCAACGATGTCATTGCGGGCTTGACCCGCAATCCATGCGGCGGTGGATCAGGCGCCGCATGGATCCCGGGTCAAGCCCGGGATGACATCCTTCTTTACGGGATGACATCCCTTCTTTCCTTCACGACCCGGACTGCGACTTAGAACAAGCCGCGATCATGATCGTCATCCTCCGCGCGCAAGGTCCCGACATCGAGCACCCGGTTGCTCTCACTCGGCGTCGCCGCGACCACGATGCTGCCGGCCGATAGCGTCCCGGTCACCACCACCTGATCACCCGCTGCCACGGTCGTCGTCGTCGTCCGGCCGGAGCCGGAGCCGCGGTTGTTGCTGGCCGTGACGATCGCCGAGGGCGCCGCGCTCACGCGGATGCCATGCACGAAGAACACGGTGGGCGTGCCGCCGACCGGCGCCGGGCTCGCATCGACCGGGCCGGCCACCGCGACCTCGGTGGCGGCAGGCAGGATGGTGAGGGAACGGGCGACCAGCGCGCCCGAGGCATCGCTCTCCGCCACGATCTGCACGTGCTGCGACACGCTGGCCGCGAGGTACGAGGCGAAGCTCGTGATGTTGAACGCGTTCACCGTCGGATCGCGCCGATCCCAGTCGCGCACCGACATGTCGGCCAGACGTGTCTGCGCATTCACGGTGATCGGCTGTCCCAGCACCGTGACGGTGAAGGTGCCGCTCGCCGCGCCGGCAGTGACGCTGGTCACGTCGCCCAGCAGCGCCAGCCGCGCTGCCTGCGCCTGGTGTTCGACGGCGAGACTGGTGGCCTGCAGCGTGTCGCCCGTGGCCGAGAGCGTGCCGAGCACGCGCACTTCATCACCCACCGCGGGCAGCGCCGTACCGGCGGGCAGCGCGGAGGCATTGACCGTGATGCCGCGCACGACGAAGCTGCCGGTGCCCACGGTGGAGACCACGCCTTCCAGCTCCACGCTGTTGCCGGCGGCTTCGACCTCCACCCGTGCCGATTGCCGCACGCGGTCCGCCGCCAGCACGGTGGCTGGCAGCGCGGGGGCGCTTGCCGAGCCCGCCGACACCACCTGGCCGTTGGCCAGGCCGGTGCAATTGGCCGGCTGGCCGGCGATCACGCAGACCGTATGCGACAGGTCCAGCCGCAAGCCGTTGATGCTCACCCCGGTGGTCGTGACGGTCGCCACGCCTTCGGCCTTGAAGTTGAAGGGCGACGCGCCCGTCGGTGCATCGGCCACCGAAACCAGCGTGGCCACCACATTGGCCGCCGTGCCGGTGCCGTTGAACAGGAAGCCGTTGACGGTGACGAAGCTGCCCGGCGTGGCCGTGCTGCCGGCGCCGGTGGTCGCGCCGAGTCCCGCGGCCGTGGCGATGGCGGTGCAGGGCGTGGCGGCGGTGAGGCAGGCGCGATGGTCGCTGAAGCCGGTGGCCGAGCTCAGTTGCACGGTCTGGCCCATCACCGTGATGCGGCCCGTCGTGGTGTCGGCCGCGTCGATGAAGCCGCGCACCAGGGGATGCACGTGCAACTCGTCCGCCTCAGCGGCGTTGTCGCGGTGGCGCACGTCGACCACCATGCCCACCTCGAGGCCGACGGCGCCCGCCGTGGCAACGCCCGTGTCGTCGTCGATCACGCGGGCGCTGTTGGTGCCGAAGCGATGGCCGTTGACGAACACGCTGCCGAACGCGGTGATGACCCCCGACGAGACGACCGTGGGTGAGGCCGTCGTGCCGGTGCCGCCCGAGCCGGTGCTGTCCGCGCTCGTCGAGCCGCCACCACCGCCGCACGCGGCC
Organism: Ramlibacter sp.; assembly: GCF_028291745.1. Taxonomy (GTDB): domain Bacteria; phylum Pseudomonadota; class Gammaproteobacteria; order Burkholderiales; family Burkholderiaceae_C; genus Ramlibacter. Next base: position 53,027 of record NZ_JAQGNQ010000072.1, read on the forward strand.
AGGCCAGCCGCTACCGCGAGGGCCAGCCCCGGCTTCAGCCAGCGCCGGATCGCGCCCGCTTGGATTTTCCAGTTGCACATGAGCATCTCCTTGGTTGCGGCGCGGTGACGCCGGGATGTGGAGATTACATGGGAAAAATTACCATGCAATGCCACCGGCGCGTTACGATACGCAAGAATCGCCGAGCCATTGTTCGCCGGCGCCCCAAGCCATGCCCCGCAAACCGCGCCCGGTACAGCAGGTTCGCCCTGCCGCTGCCGCCCCCCATCGTCCCGATGAGGTGCTGCAGGCTGCGCTCGCGGTGCTGGGTCCGGCCGTGCGCCTGCTGCTGCATGCCGGCGTCGACTACCCGCACCTGGCCGCGGCGCTGAAGGGTGTCTTCATCGAGCAGGCCGTGGCCGCGCTGCAGCAGTCAGGGCCAGGCGGCACCGATTCGGCCATCAGCGTCCTGAGCGGCGTGCATCGCAAGGACGTGCGGGCATGGCGCCTCACCGGGCAGCCGGCCGGCGTGAGCAAGCCGGTGGCGGCCAGCGCGCGGGTGTTTGCCCGCTGGATCGCGGACCGGGCCTATGCCGACGGCAACGGGGCGCCGCGCGAACTGCCGCGAACCGGTGCCGCCCCGTCGTTCGAATCGCTCGTGCGCGCGGTCACGCAGGACGTCCATCCCTTCACCGTGCTGCAGGAGCTGATCCGCCTCGGCATCGCCCGGGTGGACGTGCGCGACGCGCAGGAATGGGTGGTGAGCACGCGCACGGATTTCGTGCCGCCGGCCGGTTCGCGCGACGCCCTCGAACTGCTCGCGGCCAACCTCGCGGACCATGCCGCGGCCGCCGTTTCCAACGTGCTCGGAGGCGAGCCGCTGCTGGAACAGAGCGTGTTTGCCGCGGGCCTGACGCCCGCCTCTGCCGCACGGATGCACGCGCTCGCGCGCACGCTGTGGTCGCAGGCGCGCGGTCAACTGATCGAGGAGGCAACCCGCCTCCACCAAGCCGACCAGGCCAGCGCCGACAGCCGCGTACGCGTGCGCATCGGCAGTTACTTCTGGTCGGCGCCGTGGGAGTCCACTCCTGCGGAGCCGGAGGAGCCGAACCCATGAAACCCTTGCTTCGCCTGTTGGCCTGCGCCTTCGCGTTCCTGCTGCTGTCTTGCGGCGGCGGCGGTGCGGGACCCGGATCGGGCTTCATCGCGAGCGGCGACGGCAGCGGCGTGGGCACCGGCGGCACCGGCATCGTTGCCGGCACGGTGACCGGCCTGGGCAGCGTGATCGTGGACGGCACCCGGTTCGACGACAGCCACGCTGCGCTCGAGCGCCGGCCCGATCTCGTCACCGCCGTGCCGCTAGCGCTCGCGGACCTGCAGGTCGGCCAGTACGCCTATGTGGATCTCGATGCGGCGGCCACCCCGGTGCGCGTGCGGATCGCCTCGCAGCTCGTGGGCAGCGTGGCCGATGTAGCCCCGGGCGCGGGCCGCTTCACGGTCTGGGGCCAGGCCGTGGCCGTCAATGGCGATTCAGCGCGCGGGCCGGTCACCGTGCTGGCGGGCTATGGGAGCTTGGCCGAAATGCGGGCCGGGGACCCGGTCCAGGTCTATGGCGTGCTGCAGGCCGCCGATGGCGCCGGCGAGTTCGTGCGCGCTACGCGCATCGAGAAGCTGCCCGCCGTCGGCGCGCTGCCGGCGCGGCTCACGGGTACCTTGCAGCAGGGCGCCGACGGGGCGCTGCTGCTGGCGGGCCGAGCGCTCGATGTCAGCGCTGCGGCCACGCCTCCTGCACTGGCTGCGGGCACGGCCGTCACGGCCGTCGTGCCCTGGACCGCCACGCTGCCTCCGCGCTGGCAGGCCAGCGCCGTGGCGCTGCTCGCGCCCGCGGCGGCGACGCACCTGCGGGTCAGCGGCGCCGTGCACCTGTTGCCGGGCGGCGGTGCGGTGGTGCAAGGGGTAGCGCTCGACACCTCCGCGCTGACCGCGTCCGACCGCGACGCGCTGCGCGAAGGGAGCTATCTCACCGTCGGCGGGCACTCGCGGGGATCGGACGACCGCAGTGCCGTTGCCGCCACGGTGCAGGCCTTGCCGCAAGGCGGGCGGGACACGCAGCTGCGCGGAGCGATCACCGCCATCACCGGGCCCGCGCGCTTCGTGGTGCGCGGGCAGGCCGTCGATGCGTCCGCGGCGCAGTTCGACGGCGGCAGCACGGCCAGCCTCGCGGTGGGGCGCTATGTCGAAGTCGACGGCGTGCAGGCCGCCACCGGCGTGCTTGCCCGCAAGATCCGCGTGCCCGACGCGCCGCCGGACCGCGCCGTGCTGGAGATCACCGGCGTAGTCCGGAGCGCAGACGCGGCTGCGCGCCAGGTGGTCGTGCAGGACAGCGACGGCGTGAGCACGCTGCTGGTGCTGGCCACAGGCACGGCGCTGCCGGCCGTGGGACAGACGGTGCGCGCCGAGGGCTACTGGGACGGCAGCGCGCTGCAGGTGCGCGAGCTGGAACTGCGCGAGGACCATTCGGGTCCCGGCCGCTGAGCGCGGCGCGCCCTCCTGATTTCCACGGGGGCGCCGCCGCGCCTCGCCCGCTAGGATGCGCCGCAGATTCAAGGAGATTTCATGCGCATCGGCATTGCCGGAACCGGCAAGATGGGCAGCGCGATCGCGCGCCGCCTCGCGACCTTCGACCATCAACTCACGGTCTGGAACCGCACGCGCGACAAGGCGCAGCCACTGCTGGAGGAAGGCATGGCCTGGGCCGACAGCCCGCGGGCATTGGCAGCCGGCGCCGATGTGGTGATCAGCATGGTCACCGACGACCGTGCCCTCGACGCGATCTACGGCGGCCCCGACGGCTTGTTCTCGGTGCCCGCGCAAGGGCAGCTGTTCATCGACATGAGCACCGTCGCACCCGCCAAGCAGCAGGAGCTGGCGCGCCAGGCCAGCCAGGCCAACGCGGCTTACCTGGAGTGCCCGGTGGGCGGCAGCGTGGGCCCCGCCAAGGAGGGCAAGTTGATCGCCTTCGTCGGCGGCGATGCGCAGCATGTCGCGCGCGCCCGGCCGCTGCTGAAGCAGCTGTGCAAGCGGGTCGAGCACGTCGGCCCGCATGGCGCCGGCGAGACCATGAAGCTGGCGGTCAACCTGCCGCTGATGGTGTACTGGCAGACCCTGGGCGAGGCGCTCTCGCTGGTGCAGCCGCTGGGCCTGGATCCGCAACGGGTGATCGAGATCCTCACCGATTCCTCCGGCGGCCCCAACATGCTGAAGGTACGCGGCGGCATGATCGCGCAGGCCCTGGCCGGCACGCCGAGTGCGGCCGTGACGGTCGACGTCGCCACCATGCGCAAGGACGTGCGTGCGATGCTCGAGGAGGCGCGCAGCCACGGCCGCCAGTTGCCTCTGACCGCCCAGACGCTGGCCAGCTTCGAGCGCGCCGCGCAGCGTGGGCTCGATGGCGCCGACTGCTCGCAGCTGCCGGTGTGGTGGCTCGCAGAGGGCGGGAAGGCGTAAGGCTAAGGCGCTGCGAGCCAGGCGCGCGCTTCGTCGTCATCGGTGAAGGCGCGCAGGCCGAGTCCGGATTTCTGCGCGGCCTTCTCGCTCGCGCCGCTGCGCACCGGCACGGTCACGACCGTCGCCACGCGCTGCAGGTCGTCGAGCGCCGCGGCCACGTAGCTTCCGAGCTGCAGGTGGTCGGTGAAGGAAAGCTGCGGCTCCATGGCCAGCATGTCGATCAGTGCGCGCCGGTAGCCTTTCAGGCGCGCGACCGTGGCGATCAGGTCGGCGGCGCCGCACAGGTCCGCGAGCACGGCCGGGCCCGAGATGCGGGCCAGCAGGTAAGGCTGGTCGTGCAGGAGCTGGACGGCGAAGGGCATGGCTGGGTGCGGACCGGTGACACGGCCGCGATGGTACAGCGCGCGTTGCTCAGCGGCCGCTGTGGCGCGGATCGCGATCGCCGAGCGCGCTGGCCAGCGGGTCGATGGGCGCGGCGGGCCGCACGTTCTGGAAGGTCTCCACCACCCGGCGCACGATCTGCTTCTGGTCCTCGGACCAGTTGGCCAGGCGCTCCGAGCCCAGCACGCCTTCGAGGGCGGAGATCAGGTGCAGCTGGAAATGCTCCGGGTGCGGATGCGTCGCTACCAGGGAAGTGATGGTCACATAGGAAGCGGTGTGCATCGCGATGAGGTGCCGCACTTCCTGCTTCAGCGCTTCGATCTCATCGTCCATGGCGTGTGTTTGTGTCCCTGACTCGTGGGCGAATCTAGTCCGTACTGTCGACGAGGGGTGTCGGACAGGAGCGCTGCGGGACGTATGGCAGACTCGGCCCATCGATCGCGCGGACCGGCGGCGCGAGCCGCTACAGTACGCCCGCACAAGGAGACTCCCATGAGATTCGTTTCGTTGCTGCGGGCCGGTGTGCCCGTGGTGGGTTGCGTCGAGCAGCAGGAGGTGGTGGTGCTGCCGGCACCCGCCAGCGGAGAAGGCCTGGTCGGCTGGCTGATGCAGCCGAAGCCGCAGGTGGAGCGGGCGCTTGCGCAGGCGCGCGCGAACGCCGCCAACGTGATGCCGCTGGCGCAGGCGAAACTGCTGCCCGCGGTCCAGCGGCCCGGCAAGATCGTGTGCCTGGGCCTCAACTACGCGGACCATGCAGCCGAAGGCGGCCACAAGAAACCCGAGTACCCCAGCTTCTTCCTGCGCGTGCCCAGCTCGCTGGCCGCGCATGGCGAGCCGCTGCTGCGCCCGCGGGTATCGGATCGCTTCGACTGGGAGGCGGAACTGGCGGTGATCATCGGCAAGCCGGGCCGGCATCTCACCGAATCGAACGCGCTCGCCGTGGTGGCCGGCTACACCTGCTTCAACGACGGCAGCCTGCGCGACTACCAGCGCAAGACTTCGCAGTGGACCATCGGCAAGAACTTCGACCGCACCGGGCCGCTCGGTCCCTGGGTGGTGCCCGCTTCCGAGCTGCCGCCTGGCGCGACCGGGCTCAAGATCGAGTCGCGCTTGAACGGGCAGGTGATGCAGAGTTCGAACACCTCGAACATGCTGTTCCCGGTGGTCGAAACGCTGTGCCTGCTGACCGAGGTGATGACGCTCGAACCGGGCGACGTGATCGCGATGGGCACGCCTTCCGGCGTGGGCTATGCGCGCACTCCGCCGGTGTTCATGAAGGCGGGCGATCGCATCGAGATCGACATCGAGAAGATCGGGGTGCTGGCGAACACGATCGTGGACGAAGAGGCGGCGTGAGGCTGTTCCGGATGTCATCCCGGGCGCAGGGATGTCATCCTGGGCGCGCGATGTCATCCCGGGCGTGGGATGTCATCCCGGGCGTGACCCGGGATCCATGCGGCGGTGGATCGAGCGCAGCGGTGGATTGCGGGTCAAGCCCGCAATGACATCCGCAGGCAATGACATCCGAACCGAATCACGGCCACTCCACCTCCACCCACACCGGCGCGTGATCGCTCGGCTTCTCCCGCCCGCGGTGTTCCGCGTCCACCCGGGTCTGCTTCAGTCGCGGCACCAGTGACGGCGTCAGCATCAGGAAGTCCATGCGGAAGCCCGCATTGCGGTGGAACGCCGCCTCGTTGACCCAGAAGGTGTAGATGCGCTCCTGCGGATGCAGCGCGCGCGTGACATCCACCCAGCCCTGTTCCAGCAAGCGCGCCCACTTCTCGCGCGTCTCCGGTTGCAGCACCGCGTCGAAACGCCAGCTGCCCGCGTTGTAGATGTCGAAGTTCGTCGGCACCACGTTGAAGTCGCCTGCGAGCACCGTGGGCCGGCCGTCGGCCAGCAAGATCTCGCCGTGCGCCAGCAGCCGCTGCATCCAGCCTTGCTTGTAGTCGAAGTTGGGACTCGGCACCGGGTTGCCATTGGGCAGGTAGACCGAGGCGATGCGCAGGCCGTCGACATCCGCTTCGAGGTAGCGCGCCGCGCCATCCCCGGCGTCGCCCGGCAGGCCGCGGCGCAACTCCACCGGCTTGCGTCCACGCGCGAGGATGGCCACGCCGTGGTGCGCGCGCTGGCCGTGCCAGATCGCGCTGTACCCGGCCTGCTCGAAGGCCAGCGCGGGAAAGGTCGCGTCGCCGGTCTTGATCTCCTGCAGGCAGGCGACGTCGGGCTGCGCTTCCTCCAGCCATTCGAGCAGGCGCGGCAGCCGCCCCTTCACGCCATTGACGTTGAAGCTGGCGATCTTCACAGCACGAAGGGCTGGCCCGTCACCGGCGTCGAGGGCGCGGCCATGTCCTGTCGCGCCATGATGCCGGCCTCGTAGCCCAGGCGACCCGCTTCCACCGCGAGGCGGAAGGCGCGCGCCATCTTCACCGGATCGTGCGCCTGCGAGACAGCGGAATTCACCAGCACGGCGTCGAAGCCCAGCTCCATCGCCTGGATCGCGTCCTTGGGCGAGCCGATGCCCGCATCGACCACCAGCACGGCTTCGGGCAGACGCGCGCGCAGCGTGCGCAACGCGGTGGGATTGAGCAGGCCCTGGCCGGAACCGATAGGCGCGCCCCAGGGCATCAGGATGCGGCAACCGGCATCGAGCAGGCGGCGGCAGCTCACGAGATCGTCGGTGCAGTAGGGGAACACCTCGAAGCCGTCGCGCACCAGCGTGCGGGTGGCCTCCAGCAGCTCGAAGGGATCGGGCTGCAGCGTGTATTCGTCGCCCACCACTTCCAGCTTGATCCAGCGCGTGTCGAACAGCTCGCGCGCCATGTGCGCCAGCGTGACCGCCTCCTTCGCCGTCTTGCAGCCGGCGGTGTTGGGCAGCAGGCGCGCGCCGGTCTTGCGGATCAGGCCATAGAAGTCGCTGGGCGCCCCGGCCGCGGCCAGCTGCCGCTTGAGGCCCACCGTCACGACCTCGGTGCCCGAGGCGGCAATCGCCTCCTGCAGGACCTGCGGCGAGGGATAGCCGGCGGTGCCGAGAAAGAAGCGGCTGGCGAGTTCGAGCTCGCCGATGCGAAGGGCCATGGTCAGCCTCCCTGGATGGGTTGGAACGTGAAGACGGCGTCGCCGTCGCGCAGTTGCAGCGTGCCCCGCGCCGAGCGCGGAACGAATTCGCCATTGACGGCGGTGGCCAGCGACTGCGGCGGCTGGCCGAGCGCGGCCACCACATCGGCCAGCGTCTCGCCTTGCTGCAAGGCGCGCGACTCGCCGTTGATGGTGATCTGCGGGTTCATCGAATCATCTCCTGCAAGGCCTGTTCGACCAGCGCGGGCGCGATCAGCCAGCCGTGGCGGAACAGGCCGTTGATGCGCGTGAGGCCCGCCTGCACCTCCAGCAGTGGCAGGTTGTCGGGCAGGGCCGGGCGCAGGTTGCTTTCGCTGTGCACGACGCGCGCTTCGGCCAGCTCGGGCAGCACGCTGTGCGCCGCCGCCAGGAGTTCGACCGTGCTGCGCAGGGACACCGGCGAGCGATCCTCGCTCTCGATTTCGCTGGCGCCCACCACCACCAGGTCGGGCGCGCGCGGCACCAGGTAGACCCGATGCCGCGGATGCAGCAGGCGCAAGGGCCGCGTGAGCTGCAGGCCCGGAGCCTGCAGCCAGAAGATCTCCCCGCGCACTCCGCGCACCGGCAACTGCGGCCGCGCGCCGGTGCCGCGCACGTCGAACACGTGGTCGAAGCGCTGCTCGCCGCCGCCCAGCCGCAGCACGCCGGCATCGATCGCGTCCACCGTGTGACCCCAGTGCCAGTGCACGCCCGGCACGGCGGCCAGCGCCTGCATCGCCTGCACGGTGTGGATGCGGCCTTCGTGGGGGAGCAGCCAGGCGTGGGCGGGGCCGCGGATCGACGGCTCCAGGTCGCGCAGTTGTTCGGCCGTGATCTTCGTAGGCTGGGCTTCGCGCCAGCGAACCCCAGCATCGGCCGTGGAGAGAGCGCTGCGCGCATCGCTGGGGTGCCTCTCGGCAGCCCAGCCTACGGAAGACAGCTTGGAGGACAGCAGGTCGACGGTCCGGGCCGCCGCCCCCTCATCGCCCCGATGCGCCAGCAGCAAACTGCCATCGAAGCGGCACTCCACCGGCAGCGGCAGTTGCGCCAGGAGGGCCGGCCACAGCTCCATGGTCCGCAGTCCCAGGCGGAACACGTTCTCGTCGGCGCACTCCAGTTCCGCCACCGGACTCAGCATGCCGGCGGCTGTCCAGCCCGCAGCGCCCCGCGCCTCGGCGTGCGCCGCGGGATCGAACACGTGCACCTCGTGCCCGGCGCGCGCGAGCTGGCCCGCGGCCAGGCGCCCGAGCAGGCCGGCACCGGCAATGCCGATCTTCATCGGCCCGGGCGCGGCGAGGTGGGTGAGCTGAGGAGAAACTTCATGCGGCCATCCCTTCGATCAACATCGTGGCTCCGAGGGATGGCGGGACTGCGGCCCGTGGAGAGGCCTGGCCCGACAGCTCTTCTTACGCCGGTGCGAACCGGTTCAAGTTCACGGGTTTGGTGTGGCCATCTCAGCGAAGCGGCACGTGCCGCCCGCACCCCGGAGCGAAGACAAAGTATAGCGGTGGCACGCTGCCGCGGCACGGGCACCCTCGAGTCCGCCGACAGCTCCAGCTGTCAATAAGGGGCGGCACCGGAACCCCGTCGCCGCGGATGCTCCATCATTCGCTCTCGGTCCCGCCCCCGCGGGACGGGAAGGATGGCGATGGAGACGACGAGGTTGCGGCTGCGCATCAACGGCAGCGAGCGTGAGGTCAGCGCCGACGAGAACGTGCCGCTGCTCGATGTGTTGCGCGAGGCCTGCGGCCTCAAGGGCACGCGCTTCGGCTGCGGCGTCGGTGAGTGCGGCGCCTGTCACGTGCTGGTCGACGGCGTCTCCACCCCGGCGTGCGATACGCCCGCGTGGACCGCGCAGGGCAAGGAGATCGTGACGGTCGAAGGGCTGGCCCGCAATGGCCAGCCCGGTGCCTTGCAGCAGGCCTTCCTGGAAGAACAGGCCGGCCAGTGCGGCTACTGTCTCTCCGGCATCCTGGCCACGGCCAGCGCGCTGCTCGCACGCGTGCCGCATCCCGACGAACAGCAGGTGCGCACCGCGCTCGACGGCCATCTGTGCCGCTGCGGCGCCCACAACCGCATCGTCCGCGCGATCCTGCGCGCCAGCAAGGCGGGGGGACAGGCATGAACGGCGAACTCTCGGTCAGCCTCAAGGCCAATCCGCAGCTCGGACAGTGGCTCGCCATCCTGCGCGAAGGCCGCGTGGAAGTGCGCAGCGGCAAGGTGGAACTGGGGCAGGGCATCACCACCGCGCTGGCCCAGATCGTCGCCGAGGAACTCGATGTCTCGGTCGACCGCATCGTCATGCTGCGGGCCACCACCGCCGGCGCGCCCAACGAGGGCTTCACCTCGGGCAGCCTGTCGGTGCAGGACTCGGGCGGCGCGCTGCGCCAGGTCTGCGCCGAAGCGCGCGACCTCTACCTGCGGCAGGCTGCGCGCCGTCTCGAGGTCGCCCCGCAGGATCTGGAAGTGATCGACGGCGAGATCCGCGTGCGCGGCGCGCCGGACGTGCGCACCAGCTATTGGGAGCTCGCCGATCCCGCACTGCTGCAGCGCGCCGCGACCGGCGAGGTTGCGCCCAAGCCGGCACGCGAGGACGGATCCTTCGAATCGCCGCTGCGCCTGGACCTGCCCGACAAGCTGCTCGGACGCGCGACCTTCCTGCACGACCTGGAGCTGCCCGGCATGCTGCACGCGCGAGTCGCCCATCCGCCTTCGCCGTCGGCGGAGTTGCTGCAAGTCGATGCGGCCAGCGTCGAGGCCTTGCCCGGCGTGGTGCGCGTCGTGCGGCGCGGTGGCTTCCTGGCCGTGATCGCCGAAACCGAATTGCAGGCGACCCGCGCCCTGCGCAAGCTCAAGGCGGCGGCGCAATGGCGCGAGCGGGAGTCGCTGCCCGACGTGAACGACCTGCCCGCCTTCCTGCGCGCGCAGCCGGCCGAGACGACGGTGGTCGCGCAGCAGGGCCAGGCCGGCGCCGTGCCCGCCGGGCGCAGCTTTGCTGCGAGCTATGCGCGTCCCTACATCGCGCATGCGGCTATCGGTCCGTCCTGCGGAGTCGCCCGCTTCGACGGCCAGCGGCTCGAGGTGTGGACCCATGCGCAAGGCGTCTACCCGATGCAGCGCGAGCTCGCACTGTTGCTGTCGCTGCCGGCGGATGCGATCACCGTGTCGCACATGCAGGGCGCGGGCTGCTACGGGCACAACGGCGCCGACGATGCGGCGGCCGATGCCGCCGTGATCGCCTGCGAAGCCCCCGGCCGGCCGGTGCGCCTGCTGTGGACGCGCGAAGACGAAATGAGCTGCGCGCCCTTCGGCGCCGCGATGGCGGTCGACGTGCGGGCGAGTGTCGATGAGGACGGGCGCATCGTGGACTGGCAGCACGAGATCTGGTCCAACGGCCACAGCATGCGGCCCGGCCGCTTGCCGGTGCCCGTGTTCCATGCCGCCCCGATGATCGGCTTCGAGCCGCAGGTGGCGATCAACGTGCCGATTGCCTCCGGCGCCGGGGCCGAGCGCAACTCGGTGCCGACCTACGACTTCCCGCGCCTGCAGGTGGTGAATCACCGGCTGCTGACGATGCCCTTGCGGACTTCCTCGCTGCGTTCGCTGGGGGCGCACTGCAACGTGTTCGCGGCCGAATCGATGATGGACGAGATCGCCACCGAGCTGGGCGTTGATCCGCTCGACTTCCGGCTGCGCCACCTGCGCGATCCGCGCGGCATCGCGGTGCTGGAGAAGGTGGCGCAGATGTGTGACTGGCGGGCACGCCCGCAGCGCGAAGGCGAGGGCATGGGCATTGCCTTCGCGCGCTACAAGAACAGCGGCGCCTGGTGCGCCGCGGTGGCGCAGGTGCAAGCGCACGAAGACATCCGCGTGCGGCGCATCTGGCTGGCGGTGGACGTGGGCCGCGTGGTCAACGCGGACGGCGTGATCAACCAGGTGGAGGGCGGCGCGATCCAGACCGTGAGCTGGTGCCTGAAGGAGGCGGTTCAGTTCGATCGCACGCGCGTCACCAGCGAGCGCTGGAGCGACTACCCGATCCTGAAGTTCAGCGAAGTGCCGGCCGTGGAGGTGGCGCTGATCGACCGGCCCCAGGAGAAATCGCTGGGCGCCGGCGAGCCCACGCACGGGCCCTTGGCTGCGGCGATCGCCAATGCGCTGGTGCCCGCGACGGGCGTGCGGGTGCGCGAGATGCCGTTCACCATGGACCGCGTGCAACGCGCCTTGCTGGCCAGCTGAGCCCGCGCACGGGACTGAAGTGTCCGACACGGCAGAGCCGGTGGGAGAGCGCTGACACAACCGCACGGAGCCCAGGTGTAGCCGACCGCGCGGTCGGACTGGAAGAAAAGACAGGACGTGGTCGGACTCCCTGTGTCCTACACGGGTGTCACTGCGCCTCCCACGAGGGCGTGCGGCGTTCGCCCCATGCCGTGCCCGCCGACGGTGCGTACCTTGGTGTTCCTGCGGTGGCAGAAGCCGCAATCAACCCTTCAGGAAGGAACAGGCATGAAAGCGAAGTACACGATCTCGACGTTGGTAGCAGCGGCTGCCCTGGCGCTTGGCGGCGCGGCGATGGCGCAAGGTGCAGGTGGCGGCGGTGGCGGCGGTGCGGGTGCTGCGGGTGCTTCCGGTGCTGCGGGCACCGGCGCGAACAGCGGCGGCAGCGGCAGCGGCAGCATGGGGACCGGCATGGGCAGCACCGGAGGCGGCGCGGGCAACACGGGCGCAGGCGTCAGTGCGGGCACCAGCTCGGGCAGTCGCCTGGGTGGCAGCACGGCCTCGAACCGTTCCGGCGTTGGCGCCAGTACGATGGGCGACACGGGCAGCGGTCTGAGCGGGTCGAGTTCGACCGGCCTGAGCACCGGCTCGAGCGGATCGGGCTCCGGCACCTCGCTGGGCAGCAGTAGCAGCGGCAGCTCCAGCATGGGGACCGGCAGCGGCTCCGGCGACAGCGGCACCAGCATGTCGGGCGGCAGCTCGCGGCGCGGGGCACGCGCGGACCGCAACTGAGCGCGGGTCAGAACCGGCACGGGAAGCCAGCGGCGCAAGCCGCTGGCTTTTTTCTTGGGGCTGTCATCCACGATTGAAGGACTGCAAATCACACGCGCACGTTGGCAGTCGTCCGACAGCAGCGCCCCTCGCGCACGCGTTCCATGCATAGGTACGCATCAGGGAAACACGACCATGAAAATCTCGACCTTCGCACTCGCCGCCACGCTGGCCGTCGCCGGTTCGGCCTCCGCCGCGCAAGATCACGACGCGTCCTCGTCGGGCACTGCATCGACCTCGACGCACCAGCTTGCCAGCAACTTCACCGGCGCGCTGCACAAGATCGGCGCTGCCACCCGCCATGCCTGGCATCGCGCCGACGCCTCGCTGCATCGCCTGGGCAGGCACGACAGCAACAACGGCTGATGGCGCGGACGGTGCGTGTTCGCACATCGGTGCGCGCAGCACGTGCCTAGAGTGATCGCCATGGACGCAGCGCGTCCCACCGAGGAAGCATCATGACCGGCTATATCGCCACTGCCGTCCTGGCCATCGCCGCCGCCGTCGTCACCGCGGCCACGCTGGTGCCCGACCCGGACTTCGCGACCGTTCAGCTCACGCTGGCGCCGCATGCCTGAGGCGCGGCCTCTTCACTTCCTGGTGTCGATCCCGGCGGCATAGGCCGCGGTCGCCGCCAGCGCATCGGCCACTTCGATGTCCGCCTCGGTAATGCCCTCGGGCAGCAGGATCACCCCGTCTTCGTCGGCCACCACGCGGCGCCCCGGGTGGAACGTGAGCCCGCCGAAGGTAACGGGCACGTCCACTTCGCCAGCGCCGGTGCGCTCCCCGCGTTTGGGGACCGTCGCCAGCGCCTTCACGCCGACGTCCATCTGATCGATCTCCACCCCGTCCCGGATCGCGCCGTGGATCACCAGCCCTGCCCAGCCGTTGCGCGCGGCCAGCGCCGCCATCACATCGCCGAACAGCGCACGGGCCAGCGAGCCGCCGCCATCGATCACCAGCACCTGGCCCTGCCCGCGCTCGCTGACCAGGTCACGCATGAGCGCGATGTCCTCGTAAACGCGCAGCGTGCGGATGTTGCCCGCGAACGAACGCCGCCGCCCCCAACCCCGAAGCGGCAATGCGCAGGGCAGGGCGGCTTCGCACGCATCGCACAGGTCGGAAGTTTTCAGTGTCATGGCGCGAAGAAGGGGAAAGAGTTGGCGGCGGGAGAATTCCACGGTGATTGTGCCAAGGCTTCCCGCCTCTTCGTGCGTCTCGTCCTACACGCGTCCGCAGTGGCCGCCTCACGGTCTGCCGCGAGGCGCGCCACTACAGTCGCTCGCGAATAACTACAGGAAGAAACATGCGTGTGCCCGTTGCGGAGATCCAGGCAGTGCTCGAGGCAGCGGCCGTGCTGGTGGCATTGGCCATCCTGCTGTCCTCGCTGGACGATCTCTTCATCGACGGGTGGTACTGGACACGGCGGCTGGCGCGCTGGTGGTCGCTCGAACGCACCGGTCACCGCAAGCCGCTGACGCCGGCGCAGTTGCTGGACAAACCGGAGCAGCCCATCGCGATCATGGTGCCCGCGTGGAAGGAGTCGGACGTGATCGCGGCGATGGTCGAGAACCTGGTGCAGGTGATGGACTATCGCGAGTACGTGGTCTTCATCGGCACCTACTGCAACGACGCGGAGACGATCGCCGAGGTCGAGCGCGTGCGCCGGCGCTATCGCCAGGTGCACCGCGTTGAGGTGCCGCATCCCGGGCCCACGTGCAAGGCCGACTGCCTGAACTGCGTGGTCGACACCATCCTTGCCTATGAACGCGACAAGGGGATCACCTTCGCGGGCGTCGTGCTGCATGACAGCGAGGACGTGCTGCATCCGCTGGAGCTGCGCTTCTTCAACTACCTGCTGCCGCGCAAGGACATGATCCAGCTGCCCGTGGCATCGCTGGAACGCAAGCTCACCGAATGGGTGGCGGGCACCTACATGGATGAATTCGCCGAGAGCCACGGCAAGGAAATGGTGGTGCGCGAGAGCATCGCCGGCATGGTGCCGTCGGCCGGCGTGGGCACGTGCTTCTCGCGGCGCGCGCTCGATGCGCTGATCGGCGAGAACGGTGGCGAGCCCTTCAACACCGCCAGCCTCACGGAGGACTACGACGTCGGCATGCGGCTGCAGGCGCTGGACATGCAGTCGATCTTCGGCATCTTCCCGGTGGATTACCGCGTGCGTCGGCGCGACTGGCGCGGGCAGGAGAGCGAGCAGGATTTGTGCGCGCCGCTGTCGGTGCGCGAGTTCTTCCCGGACAGCTTCCGCGCGGCCTACCGGCAGAAGTCGCGCTGGGTGCTGGGCATCGGCCTGCAGGGCTGGCACCAGATCCCGTGGCGCGGCCGCTCCTTCGCGGCCCGCTACCTGATGCTGCATGACCGCAAGGGCGTGCTCACCTCCTTCATCAGCATCGCCGCCTATGTGCTGTCGCTGCTGTTCGTGCTTCTGCATGCCGGCGCTGCCGCCGGCTGGTGGGAACCGGCAGGCGCGCACCTGTTCGTGCCCGGCAGCCCGTGGATCGTGCTGCTGTGGGCCAACGCCGGCTTCTTCGCGGTGCGCGGCGCCCAGCGTGCCTACTTCACGGCGCGCCTGTATGGCTGGCGCCATGGCGTCATGTCGCTGCCGCGGATGGTGATCGGTAATTTCGTCAACTGCATGGCGGTGGGCCGCGCCTGGCGCCTGTACATCCAGTCGGTCATCCTCGGCAAGAAGCTCGCCTGGGACAAGACGGCCCACGATTTCCCGACCTCCGACCAGTTGGGCCGCGCCCGGCAACGGCTGGGCGAACTGCTGCAGACGTGGCGCGCCGTCGATGCCACGCGCCTGGAGGACGCCTTGCGCGAACACGGCACGACCGGCGTGCCCCTGGGCCGCGTGCTGGTGGCGAACGGCTGGCTCGACGAAGACACGCTGGCCGAGGCCGTGGCCTGCCAGGCCGATTTGCCGCGCGCTCAGCTCACCAGCGAGCTCGTGCGCGAGCATGCGTCGGGTCTGGACACCGAGCTCGCCGCCCGGCATCGCGCCGTGTTCATCGGCCGCGGCGAAGCGGGCGAGCCGCTGCTGGCGGTGGCCGTCCCGCTCGAAGAGGAGGCGCTGGCGCAGCTGGCGCAGCATTTCGGCGCCGCGCCGCTGCAGCGCATTGCGCTGGACAGCGAGCTCGCGCAGGCGCTGGAGGTGCTGTGTGCGCAAAGCGGTGTCGCGGCGCCGGTCTCGGAGAGCCTGGCACAGGTGCTGGCGGACAACGGATCGGTCGATCGCCGCCAGTACGAGGAGGCCGTGCGCGAATACCGTCCCGAGGAAAACGGCGGCGTCGGCGAGTTCCTGGTCGAGCGCGGCGTGCTGGTGGCCGCGCTGGTGGAGAAGGCGGTGCACCGGCAGCGCGAACTGGCCGCGAATGTGGCGAATGTGGCGAATGCCGCCGGCGCGGCCGGCGCGGCCGCTGCCTAGGAAGGCTGCTAAGCCCGGATCCCCGCCTCCTCGATCACCTTCGCGTACTTGCCGTACTGGTCGGCGATATGGGCGGCGAATTCGGCGGGGCCCATCGCATAGGGCTCCAGGCCGATCGCGATCAGCTTGCGGCGCAGCTCCGGGTCGTTCACGGCGCCCGTGGCCGCGGCGGCAAGTTTGGCGACGATCTCCCGGGGCGTGCCCGCCGGCGCGGACAGGCCGAACCAGGCGGCCGCCTCGTAGCCGGGCCAGCCCGACTCGGCGACGGTGGGTACCTGCTTCATCGTCTCCAGCCGCTGCGGCGTGGTGACCGCGAGCGCCCGCATCTTGCCGGCGTCGATGAAGGCCTGCAGTTCCGAGACGTTGGCCAGCACGGTGTCCACGTGCCCTGCGAGCACCGCGGTGACGGCCGGCGCGCCGCCGGCAAAGGGCGTGTAGATCAGCCGGATGCCGGCCGCGCGCTGCAGCATCTCACCGGCGATGTGCTGCGTGGTGGCCGGTCCGACCGTGGCATAAGAAAGGGTCCCGGGCTTGGCCTTGGCGGCATCCACCCATTCGCGCAGCGTGCGATACGGGCTGGCCGCATTCACCGCCAGCAGCTGCGGCGAATTGGTGAGGCAGGCGATCGGCTCGAAGGCCTTCATGCCGTCGTAGGGCAGCGAGCTGGCGTGCAGCTTGGCGTTGATCACGAAGCTGTTGGCCATCAGCAGCAGCGTGTAGCCGTCCGCCGGCGCCTTGGCCACGTACGCGCTGCCAATGATGGTGCCGCCGCCGGGCTTGTTCTCGGTCACCACCGGCTGCCCCAGTGTGTGCGCCATGTGCTCGCCGATCAGGCGCGCCTGCACGTCGGCGGTGCCACCGGGCGGGAACGGCACGACGATGCGAATGGGCCGGGCCGGAAACGCCTGGGCCAGTGCGCGGCCGGCGATTCCGGTCGCCATCAGGGCACAGCAGGCAAGCAGCTCACGACGGGTCGTCGGCATGGGGGCGCTCCAGGTAGGTGTGGGTGCGATTCTGCGGGCACGGCCGGCCGGGCGGCATTGGCGTTTCGCCGGGGTTTCTGCTCGTCCATGGCCGCGCGAGGCCAGCCGTGGCCGCGCGGCGGCCGGCGCGGCTGGCCTACGGACCGCCTTCCCGGCGCGCCGACAGGCTCTGCCGGACGCGCACCTACACACCCGCGACCCGCCTCGCGGTACACCTGACACAGCATGTCCACCCGCCCCGGTCCGCCGCTGCACGCCACTTCCGGCTGGGAGTACAAAGCCCTGTTCGACGCCACCGACGAGGGCTTCTGCATCTTGCAGATCCAGTTCGATGCGGCGGGCGCGGCGGTGGACGCGGGCTTCGTCGAGGCCAATCCGAGCTTCACGCGCCACACCGGGCTGAGGGACGTGGTGGGTCGCAGCAGCAGCACGCTGCTGGCCAATTCCGAGGGCTACTGGCTGCGCGTGTTCGGCGAGGTGGCGCGCACGGGCAACCCAGTGCGCATCAGCGACCGCGCCGACGCGCTCGGCCGCTGGTTCGACGTGCACGCCTTTCGCATCGGCGAGCCGCAGCATGCGCTGGTGGCCGTGCGTTTCAACGACATCACCGAGCGGCGCCGCACGCAGGAGCGGCTGGCCAGCGTGCAGCGGATCAAGACGGTCGGCGTGATGTTCTGGGGCGAGGGCTTCAGCCTGGTCGACATGAACGACGGTTTCCTGGGGATGATGGGCATGACGCGCGAGGAGGCGCTGGGCCTCACCTGGCAACAGCTGACCCCGCCCGAGTTCCACGCTGTGTCGCTGCAGGCCGTGCGCGAGGTGGTCACGGTCGGGGAAAGCATGCCCTACGAGAAGCAGTACATCCGCAAGGACGGCACGCGCTGGTGGGGCCTGTTCGCCGCCCGCCGCATCGGCGACGAGGTGGTCGAGTTCGTGCAGGACGTGAGCGAGCAGAAGCAGGCCGAGGAGGCGCTGCGCGAAGCCGACCGCCGCAAGGATGAATTCCTCGCGACGCTGGCGCACGAACTGCGCAACCCGCTGGCGCCGATCCGCAACGGCCTGCAGGTGCTGCGGCTGTCCACGCCGCCGGAGGCGTCGGCGCAGCGCACGGTGGAAGTGATGGACCGGCAGCTCGATCACTTGGTGCGGCTGGTCGACGATCTGCTGGACGTGGCCCGCATCAGCGCCGGCAAGGTTCGCATCGAGCGCCGGGTGATCCCCGTGCGCGAGGTGCTGGCGCGCAGCATCGAGGCGACGCAGTTGGCGATCAATGCGCGGCACCACCTGCTGCAGCTGGAACTGCCCGAGCAGGAGATTTATGTCGAGGGTGACCTTGACCGGCTCGCCCAGGTGTTCTCCAACCTGCTGTCCAATGCCGCCAAGTACACGGAGCCGGGCGGCCGCATCACGCTGCAGCTGTCCGCCAGGGGCGAGCAGGTGTTCGTGAGCGTGAGCGACACCGGCATCGGCATTCCACGCGAGCAGCAGGAGCGCGTGTTCGAACTGTTCTCGCAGGTCCGCGATCACCAGCGGCATGCCGAAGGCGGGCTGGGCATCGGGCTGTCGCTGGTGAACAGCCTGGTGCGCCTGCATGGCGGCAGCGTGACCGTGGAGAGCGAAGGCGCGGGCAAGGGCAGCACCTTCTGCGTGCAGCTGCCGCGCGCGTTCGTCGCTGTGGCCGCGGCAGCCGCGCCCAGCGAAGCGACGACCGGGGCCAGCGCACCGGCGCCGCGCCGCCTGCTGATCGCCGACGATAACGAGGACGCCGCCGATACGCTGGCGATCCTGCTGCGCGTCGAGGGGCATGAGGTGGTGACCGCCGGGGACGGTGAACAGGCCGTGGAGCAGGCGCGCAGCTTCGCGCCCGACCTGGCCTTCATCGATCTCGGCATGCCGGGCATGGGCGGCCTGCAAGCGGCGCGCGAGATCCGCCGGCTGCCGGCCGGGGACCGCATCCGCCTGGTGGCGCTGACCGGCTGGGGCCAGGCCGCCGACCGCGAGCGCTCGCGCCTGGCCGGCTTCGACCTGCACCTGGTCAAGCCCCTGTCCGCCGCCGGCCTGCGCGAGGCGCTGCAGCTGCTGCCGCCGAAACGCTAGGCGGGGTGTTCCGGCCTGCGGCCTTTGCTTGCCCTGTAGGCTGGGCTGCCGCAGGCACCCCAGCGATTGCGCGCAAAACGCTGGGGTGCCTTTCGGCAGCCCGGCCTACGAGCCACATCGCTCCAGCGTCAAGCCGTGATCCACCGCCGCACCACCCCATTGGTCCAGCCGAAGCCGTCCTGCAGCGGGTACTCGCCGCCGTCGCCGCCGGCCGGCGCGTGCGCCGCATCGCGCAGCGCGTACTTCTCGACCAACCGGTGCTCGCGGTCGTAGACCACCTGCACCGTGTGCATCCAGCGAGCGCGGATCTCGTCGGCCGTGTGGTGGCAGCCGTAGCGCGCCAGCCCTTCGACGGCCAGCCACTGCAGCGGCGCCCAGCCGTTCGGGCGGTCCCACTGCTCGCCGCTGCCGTGCTCGGTGGTGGCGAGGCCGCCGGGCGCCAGCAGGCGTGCGCGCACCGTGCGCTCCAGCGCCCGCGCCTGCGGCTGGCTGGCGAGGCCGCAGAACAGGGGCACCATGGTGGCCGCGCTCAGCAGCTCGCGCCGCCGGTGCGTGCGCCAGTTCCAGTCGGCGTAGTGGTTGCCGGCCGGCGACCAGAAGTAGCGGTCGATCGCCGCGGCGCGCGCGTTGGCGCGGCGTTCGAACGCGTCAGCCGTGTTCGGGTCGGCGGCCGCCCGCGCCAGCCGCGCGATGGTCGCCTCCAGTTCGTGCAGGAAGGCGTTGAGGTCGACCGGCAGCAGGTCGGTCGTGCAGATCGAAGGCAGGCCGACGCGCCGGTCCGCCAGCCAGCGCGTGCTGAAGTCCCAGCCGGATTCGGCGGCCGCGCGCAGGTGGCGCCAGACCTCCGCATGGGGCCGGCCGCTGCGCGCCGCCGTCGCCATGTCCTCGCGCCAGGACTCCTCGCGCGGCGTGCAGCGATCGTCCCAGTAGCGATTGAGCAGCGCGCCGTCGGGCAGGCGCACGACGCGCCTGCGCGCCTGGCCGGGTGGCAGGTCGTGCGCGCCATCCAGCCAGAACTCGTGCTCGCGCAGCAGCTGCGGCAGGTAGTGCAGGGCCGGTGGGCCGCCGCGCGCTTCGCACAACTGCACCATCAGCGCGAACACCGGCGGCTGCGAGCGGCTCAGGTAGTAGGTGCGCGTGCCATTGGGGACATGGCCGTACGCGTCCACCAAGTGCGCGAAGTTGTCGGTCATGCAGTGGAGCATGTCCGCCTGGCCGCTCTCGGCCAGACCCAGCATCGTGAAATACGAGTCCCAGTAGTACAGCTCCACGAAGCGGCCGCCCGGCACGATGTAGCAGTGCGGCAGCTGCAGCAGCGAGCCCCGCACCGGGTGCCGGTGCGGCTCGCGGGCCAGGAAGGGCCAGAGGCTGTCGATGTGCTGCGCGATGGTCTGTCCCGGCACCGGCACATAGTCGGCGTGCGCCGGCCTGGGCGAGCCGAAGTGGTCTCGCACGAAGCGTCGCAGGTCGAAGCCGGGGGCGTGCCGCTGCGCGCGGTAGCGGGCCAGGATCGCTTCGGGTGCATCGCGCGGGGCGCAGTCCACGAAGGTCTTGCTGTCGGCGAACACGGCCTCGCGTTGCACCGTCTCGAACAGCTCCTGGTAACGGTCGGCCGGTGTGAGTATGTCGGGCGGCGGCGCGGCGGCCGCCGCCGCATGACGCGCGTGGGGGTGGGCCAGCGGTGTCTTCATTGCTCCGAGTAGTTCCACAGCAGCCCGCCGTCGACGAACAGCGTGGTGCCGGTGATGTAGCGCGCGTCGTCGCCGGCGAGGAAGACGACCGCCCCGGCGACGTCCTCCGGCTCGCCCATGCGGCCGGCGGGAATCTGCGCCAGCAGCGCGTCGACCTTGGCATGGTCGGCCAGCAGGTCGCGGTTGATCGGCGTGCGGATCGCGCCCGGCGCCACGTCGTTGACGGTGATGCCCAGCGGCGCGAGTTCCAGTGCGAGCGTGCGCATCACCATCTTCAGCCCGCCCTTGCTGGCGCAGTAGGGGGCGAAGTGCGGGAAGGGCAGCTCCTCGTGCACCGAGCTGATGTTGACGATGCGGCCGCCGCCACCGGCCTGCTGCACGTGGCGTGCGAACGCCTGCGAGAGGAACAGAGGCGCCTTCAGGTTGGTGGCCAGCACCGCGTCGTAGTCCGCCTCCGTGATCTCGAACACACCGGCATTGCGTTCGATGCCGGCGTTGTTGACCAGCACGTGCAGGCCGCCCATGCGCGCGACCACGTCGGCCACCAGTTGCTGCGTCTGCGGCACCTGCGACACGTCGGCCGCGAACAGTTCGCAGCGCGCGCCGGTGGCCTCCACCTGGCGGCGGGCGGCCTGCGCCCGCTCGTCGTCGCGATGCACGTTGAGCGCCACCTGCGCGCCCTCGCGCCCCATGCGCTCGGCGATGCCGAGACCGATGCCCTGCACCGCGCCGGTGACCAGCACCACCTTGCCCTGCAGCCGACCGCCCGACGATCCGTCCATTGAAAAGCTCCGCGCGCGCCCGGCGGGCCCGCAGGGTGCTGTTCTAGCGCAGATGGGCGGCCCCGGGGGGCGCCGCCAGGGATGTCATTGCGGGCTTGACCCGCAAGCCATGCAGCGGTCGTGCGCGCGCTGTCGTGGATCCAGGGTCAACCCCGGGATGATCCAGGAGACGTCAGAGCAGGTCGAGCGCGGTCAGCCTGGCCTTGGTGGCCGTGATCGCCTGCTGCAATTCCGCCAGCATCGCTTCGGGCACGACGCCGCGCTTGGCCTCCGCCTCGATGCGGGCGCCGAGCGCGCCTATCCGCGGCAGGCCCAGCGTGTTGCCCGAGCCCTTGATCTTGTGCGCCTCGAGGGCGATCGTCTCGGGGTCGTCACCCGCGTCGCTCATCGCCGCATGGCCGCGCTCGTAGCCGCTCAGGCCGGTCTGCATCCACTCGCGCAGGACTTCGGGGCCGGCCATTTCCTTGAGCGACTCGATCACCGCGGGATTGAGCAGCGATTGCTCCTCGCCGGCCGACACCGGCAGCGGCACGGGCCGGAACATCGGCTGGTCGCCGCCGGGCGTGTGGCGCTCGATCGCGCCGAACAGCTGGTCCCAGTCGATCGGCTTGGTGAGGCATTCGTCCATGCCGGCGGAGAGGTAGCGCTCGCGCTCCTGCGCCATCACGTTGGCCGTGAGCGCCAGGATCGGGATCTCGCTGTTCGACCCGGGCAGCTGGCGGATCCGGCGCGTCGCCTCGATGCCGTCCATGATCGGCATCTGCACGTCCATCAGCACGAGGTCGAAGGTTTGCTCCTGCGCCAGCTTCACGGCCTGCTCGCCGTCGTGCGCGAAGGTGAGCGTGTGGCCGGCGCGCCGCAGCGTGGTGCCGAGGATCTGGCGGTTGATCTCCACGTCCTCGGCGACCAGGATGCGCCGCGGCTGCGACGGCTTGCGGTCGGGATCGCCGCGGGTGCCGAGGCGGCCCATGTCGCCGATGGCCACCGGCAGCTCGAACCAGAACAGGCTGCCGCGGCCCGGTGCGCTTTCCATGCCGATGCTGCCGCCCATGGCCTCCACCAGCCGCTTGCTGATGGCCAGCCCGAGGCCGCTGCCGCCGAAGCGGCGCGAGATGGTCTCGTCGGCCTGGCGGAAGGCATTGAACAGCTCGCCCTGGCGCTCCGCCGGGATGCCCACGCCGGTGTCGCGCACCTCGAAGCGGTAGCGCAGGCCGGCGTCGTCCTGCGGCACGTGCGCCACCGTCACGGTGACCGTGCCCTGGTCGGTGAACTTCACCGCATTGGTGGTCAGGTTCAGCAGCACCTGCTGCAGCCGCGTGGGGTCGCCGCACAGCACCGGCGGCGAGTGCGGATTCAACTTCATCTGCAGCGCCAGCCCGCGCTCCACGGCCAGCGGATGGACCAGCGAGCGCACGCGCTCCAGCACGTCGGGCAGCGAGAAATCGATCTGCTCCAGTTCGAGCCGGCCGCTTTCGATCCGGGTGAAATCCAGGATGTCGTTGATGACGTTGACCAGGTGGCGGCCCGACGCGCGCATGCCCTCCACATAGCGCCGCTGCAGGGGCGACAGCTGTTCGGCGGCAAGCAGGTCGACCATGCCCAGCACGCCGGTCATGGGCGTGCGGATCTCGTGGCTCATGGCCGCCAGGAATTCGGCCCGGCTCTGGCCGGCTCGGCGCGCCGCCTCGCTGGCGGCCGTCATCTGTCGCCCGGTGGCCAGCACCGTGCGCGTGATGCTGCGGCCAGCGTAAACCAGGCCGACGGTGATCAGGACCAGCGCCAGCACCAGCAGCGCCAGCCCGTTGTGATAGCTGATGCTGCCGCGCTCCTGGGCATCGCCGACCTCGCCATGCAGCTCGTTCGTCAGGCGGTCGAGAGGCCCCTCGAGAGCGCGCCACTGGTCGCTGATCGCCAGCACGTCGGCCGCCGTGATCGGCCCGCTCTTGTGCATGACCTGGCGGACGGCGGCCAGGTAGAAGCGCGCGCTGCTGGCGACCTGCCGGACCTCGCTGGCGAGCGGCTGCGGCAATGGCCGCGCTTCCAGCTGGCGCACATAGGCTTCGAGCTGCGCCGCATGGCGTTCGAAGTCAGGCTGCGGTCCGGCGGTGGCGGCGGTCGCGACGTCGCCGCGCAGCTCGTCGTGCACCATGTCCACCTGCATGTGCAGCTGCAGCGTGCGGGCGACGCTTTCGGCGTCGTCGAGCGCGTGGTAGGTGCGGGTGAGCGCGACAACGCCCACGGCCACGGCCATGAGCGTGCCCAGCACCGCCACCGCGCTCAGGAACAGCAGGCTGCTGCGGGCCGAGCGGATCAGGTCAGAAGAGGGAGCGGCCTTCAGGGCCTTGAATACGGCAAACGACATGGCAGGGTTAGGGAATACTACCTAATCCGGGGCTGCCGGATCGCGGGCAGGCCCTGCTCATCCATGATTCGCCGGATTTACGCAACGATTTCGTGGCGCCTGTCCCCTGGGAACCACGGCGCCAGCGCAGCTTCAGCCCTGTTCGACCACCACTTCACTGATCTGGAACACCGGCTGAATGTCGGTGTAGTTGGCCACGTCGGCCATGATGGCCTGCGCATTGGGCTCCATCGCCTGCTGGAAGTCGGGCAGGGACTTGCAGTAGATGTGGCACATGGCCGTGAAAGGGGCCGGCGCACCGGGTGCACCCCCAGCCACTCCTTGGTCGACAGTGTAGTGGAGGCAGGCGCCACCGAGCTTGTCCTTGACCATGGGCATGTGCCGGTCGCGGTAGTAGGCGTGGTCGAAACGGGCGCCGGCGCTTTGCGGGTAGAGGACGCTGACCTTGATCATGCATGTCTCCTTCGTGGATGGGCGGCTGGAGTCTAGGACGATGCAGCCGGGCACGCCATGGCGTCCGTCCCTCGATTGGGCGGGCCGCCACTGTCGGGTTGGAGCGACAGCGGGCACCGGATCGTGATTCTTTTGTCGAGTGGGCAAGCGGCGCCGGGCCTCGCCCTGCGCTTGTCGGCGACGTCCTACGACAGCGCCGGAAAAAGACGCCGACACTGACATTCGCCTGAGGCTGAACCATCGCGTGCCGGCCCGGCCGTATGTAAACGTTTGTCTGAAACGACTGCCGGCCCCGCCCGCATCGGCAGGCAAGTCCCTGATCAGCTGCGCTGGCCCGCAGGCGCGCAGCTGAAACAAGAAGCGACGTCATCGGAGATTCCATGGACCAGGCCGCCACCGCTGCATTGAAGAAGAAGGCCGTCAAGGCCGCCGCTCGCTCCGCGGCCAGGGAGCCGTCCGCAGCGCCCCGGCCGGTCGCCGGCAAGAAGGCCGCGGGCCTGATGCCACCCATCCAGACCCTGAGCGTCGAAGCGGCGGAAGCACGCTCGCGCCAAGTGCTCGCCGCATTGATGGCCTTCGCCGGCGGTGACTTCGAGATCCGCCTGCCGGCCGAATGGTCCGGTATTGATGCGCGTATTGCCGAGGCGTTCAACCAGAGCATCGCCTATGCGGACCGCATCACCGCCGAGGCCGCGCGCCTGTCCAACACGGTCGGCAAGGAAGGGCGCCTCACCCAGCGGATCTCCGCGCCCGGCGCCATCGGCAGCTGGGCGGCGCAGGTCGATTCCCTGAACACGCTGATCGACGACCTGGTCCGCCCCACCAACGACATCGCCCGCACCATCGGCGCCGTGGCCAAGGGCGACCTCGGCCAGCCGATGGACCTGCAGGTGGATGGCCGTCCGCTCAAGGGCGAGTTCCTGCGCTCGGCCAAGCTGGTCAACACCATGATCGAGCAGCTCTCGGTCTTCACCTCCGAAGTGACGCGGGTGGCGCGCGAGGTGGGCACCGAGGGCAAACTGGGGGGGCAGGCCAAGGTGAAGGGCGTGTCCGGCGTCTGGAAGGACCTGACCGACTCGGTCAACCAGATGGCGGGCAACCTTACCGCCCAGGTGCGCAACATCGCCGACGTGACCATCGCCGTGGCCAACGGTGACTTGTCCAAGAAGATCACGGTGGACGTGCGCGGCGAAATTCTCCAGCTGAAGGAAGCCACCAACACCATGGTGGACCAGCTGCGTTCCTTCGCCTCGGAAGTGACGCGGGTGGCGCGCGAAGTGGGCACCGACGGGCGCCTGGGCGGCCAGGCCGTGGTGCCGGGCGTGGCCGGCACGTGGAAGGACCTGACCGACTCGGTCAACTCCATGGCCAACAACCTGACCTCGCAGGTGCGCAACATCGCGACGGTGACCACGGCCGTGGCGCGTGGCGACCTCTCGCGCAAGATCACGGTGGACGTGAAGGGTGAGATCCTGGAGCTGAAGGAAACCATCAACACGATGGTGGACCAGTTGAACGGCTTCTCCTCCGAAGTGACGCGGGTGGCGCGCGAAGTCGGCACCGAGGGCAAGCTCGGTGGCCAGGCGCAGGTGCCCGGCATCGCCGGCACCTGGAAGGACCTGACCGACTCGGTCAACTCGATGGCCTCCAACCTCACGGGCCAGGTGCGCAACATCGCCGGCGTGGCCACGGCCATCGCCAAGGGCGACCTCTCGCGCAAGATCACGGTGGAAGTGAAGGGCGAGATCCTGGCGCTCAAGGAAACCATCAACACGATGGTGGACCAGCTCAACGGCTTTGCCTCCGAAGTGACGCGGGTGGCGCGCGAGGTGGGCACCGAAGGCAAGCTCGGTGGCCAAGCCCAGGTGCCCGGCGTGGCCGGCACCTGGAAGGACCTCACGGACAACGTGAACTTCATGGCGTCCAACCTCACGGGGCAGGTGCGGAACATCGCCGAGGTGACGACGGCCGTGGCCAACGGCGACCTCTCCAAGAAGATCACGGTGGACGTGCGCGGCGAGGTGCTGGAACTGAAGAACACCATCAACACGATGGTCGACCAGTTGAACGGCTTCGCCTCGGAAGTGACGCGCGTGGCGCGCGACGTGGGCAACGAGGGCAAGCTCGGTGGCCAGGCGCAGGTGCCTGGGGTCGCGGGCACCTGGAAGGACCTCACCGACAACGTCAACTCGATGGCGTCGAACCTCACGAACCAGGTGCGCAACATTGCCGAAGTGACCACCGCCGTGGCGCGGGGTGACCTCTCCAAGAAGATCACCGTCGACGTCCGCGGCGAAATCCTGGAACTGAAGAACACCATCAACACGATGGTCGACCAGTTGAACGGCTTTGCCGGCGAGGTGTCGCGCGTGGCGCGTGAAGTGGGTACCGAAGGCAAGCTCGGTGGCCAGGCGCAGGTACCCGGCGTGGCCGGGACCTGGAAGGACCTGACCGACAACGTCAACTCGATGGCCAACAACCTGACCGCGCAGGTCCGCAACATCGCGGACGTGGCGACGGCGGTGGCCAACGGCGACCTCTCCAAGAAGATCACGGTCGACGTGAAGGGCGAGATCCTGGAGCTGAAGAACACCCTGAACACCATGGTGGACCAGCTCAACGGCTTCGCGTCCGAAGTGACCCGGGTCGCGCGCGAGGTGGGCTCGGAAGGCAAGCTCGGCGGGCAGGCGCAGGTGCCCGGCGTCGCCGGAACCTGGGCGGATCTGACCGACAACGTCAACCTGATGGCGGCGAACCTGACCGGCCAGGTCCGCAACATCG
>NZ_JAQGNQ010000095.1 GCF_028291745.1 Ramlibacter sp.
CGGCGGCGACCGTGGTGCTCTGGCGCGGCGCGGCGGCGGCGGAAGCAGCACCGCGGGCGGCGGGCGCGAACAGTTCGCGGATCAGCGCGAGCTTCGGTTGCACGGCGGTGTTGCCGGCATCGAGCTGCAGCGCGCGGCTGTAGGCCTGGCTCGCGAGCTTGGCATACACGTCGCCCAGGTTCTCGTGCGCGGTGGCGTAACTTGGATTCGTGCGGATCGCCATCTCCAGCGCCGCGCGTGCCTTGTCGAACTGCGCCTGGCCGGCATACAGCACCGCCAGGTTGTTGTAGGGTTCCGGCAGCTCGGGGTAGTCCTCGGTCAGCTTCTGGAAGGTGGCGATCGCCTCGTTGATGCGGCCGGCCTCCGTCAGCACCACGCCCTTGAGGAAGCGCATCTGCGGGTCCTTGGGCTTGGCGGCGAGGTACTGGTCGGCCTTGTTCAGGGCGTCGGTGAGCTTGCCGGAGCGCAGCAGCTGGTTGACGTCGCCGTATTCGTCCGCGCGCGCCACGCCGCCTGCCAGCAGGGCGGCCGTCAGAACGGCCAGTCCCAGTGATTTGGGAAGATTCTTGCGCGCAAACTTCATGGGGCCCCTTGCTCCAACACGTGTGACATGCCCCGAAGGGGGGCTATATACTGCGGGCCGATTGTAGCCGTGGGGCTGCGCCGCGGCTCATCCCCGCTTTCCCCAGAACAACATTTGCGCACGGCGCCACGCCGACCCCGCATCCCTGGATTCCAATGAGCCTGCGCATCTACAACACGCTCACGCGTGCTCTGGAGGTTTTTTCGCCCCTCGAGGCGGGGCACGTGCGGATGTACGTGTGCGGCATCACGGTGTATGACCTGTGCCACGTGGGCCACGCGCGCGCCACCGTGGCCTTCGACCTGGTGCAGCGGTGGCTCAAGGCCTCGGGCCTGCGCGTCACGTTCGTGCGAAACATCACGGACATCGACGACAAGATCATTCGCCGTTCGCTCGAAAACGGGGAGACTGTGCGCTCCCTCACCGACCGCATGATCGCCGAGATGTATCGGGACTTCGACGCGCTCGCCATCGAGCGTCCCACCCACGACCCGCGCGCCACCGATTACGTCCCGCAGATGCTGCAGATCGTGCGCCAGCTCGAGGCCAGGGGGCTCGCGTACCGTGCCGGCGGCGACGTCAATTACGCCGTGCGCCGCTTCCCCGGCTACGGCAAGCTCTCGGGCAAGTCGCTCGACGAACTGCACGCGGGCGAACGCGTCGCCGTGCTCGAAGGCAAGGAAGATCCGCTCGACTTCGCGCTGTGGAAGGCGGCCAAGCCCGCCGAGCCGCAGGATGCGCAATGGGACAGCGACTTCGGGCGCGGCCGCCCTGGCTGGCACATCGAGTGCTCCGCGATGTCCTGCGCGCTGCTGGGAGAGACCTTCGACATCCACGGCGGCGGCGCCGACCTGCAGTTCCCGCATCACGAGAACGAGATCGCCCAGAGCGAGGGCGCCAACGGCGTGCCGCTGGCCAGCGTGTGGATGCACAACGGCTTCGTCAACATCGACAACGAGAAGATGTCGAAGTCGCTCGGCAACTTCTTCACCATCCGCGAGGTGTTGCGCAAGTTCGATCCCGAGACGCTGCGCTTCTTCATCGTGCGCGCGCATTACCGCAGCCCGCTCAATTACAGCGACGTGCATCTCGACGACGCGCGCGGCGCGCTCAGGCGCCTGTACACAGCGCTCGACGCGGTGCCGCCCGCGCCGGTGCAGATCGACTGGGCCGATCCCCACGCCGCGCGCTTCAAGGCGGCGATGGACAACGACTTCGGCACGCCCGAAGCGATCGCGGTGCTGTTCGAACTGGCTGCCGACGTGAATCGCTCCAGGTCCGCCGATCGTGCCGGCCTGCTCAAGGCACTGGGCGCCACGCTGGGCATCCTGCAAGGCGAGCCCAAGGCCTTCCTGCGCGCCGGCGCCTCGCTCGATGAAGCAAGCATCGAGCAGAAGATCGCCGAGCGTGCCGCCGCCAAGCAGGCGAAAGACTTCGCCGCCGCCGACCGCATCCGCCAGGAACTGCTGGCCCTGGGCATCGTGCTGAAGGACTCGCCGGCCGGGACCACCTGGGAAGCCAAGCAGTGACCGACGGCGCGCAGCTGGTGACGCCGGAGTACTGGGACGAGGCCCGCAAGTACCTCACCCGGCGCGACCGCGTGATGAAGCGGCTGATCCCGCAGTTCGGCACGGCCTGCCTGCAGTCGCGCGGCGACGCCTTCACCACGCTGGCGCGCAGCATCGTCGGCCAGCAGATCTCGGTGAAGGCGGCGCAGAGCGTGTGGGATCGCCTTGCGGCCCTGCCCAGGCGCATGACGCCGGCCAACGTGCTGAAGCTCAAGGTCGACGACATGCGGGCCGCCGGCCTGTCGGCGCGCAAGATCGAATACCTGGTGGACCTGGCCCTGCATTTCGATTCGGGCGCCGTCCACGCCGACGCCTGGCTCGAGATGGCGGACGAGGACATCATCAGCGAACTGGTGGGCATCCGCGGGATCGGCCGCTGGACCGCCGAGATGTTCCTGATCTTCCACCTGATGCGTCCCAACGTCCTGCCGCTGGACGACGTGGGCCTGATCACCGGCATCAGCAAGAATTATTTCTCGGGCGATCCGGTCTCGCGCAGCGACGCCCGCGAGGTGGCGGCGGCCTGGAACCCGTATTGCTCGGTCGCCACTTGGTATATTTGGAGATCGCTCGACCCGCTGCCGGTGGCCTACTGACCGGCAAGCGAGGGCGGCAACCTGAGGAGTTTGGCTTGGCGAAGAAGACCTTCCTGGATTTCGAACAGCCGATCGCGGAGCTGGAAACCAAGATCGAGGAACTGCGATACGTGCAGACCGAGTCCGCGGTCGACATCTCGGACGAGATCGAGCAGCTGGGAAAGAAGAGCCAGCAGCTTACCAAGGACATCTACAGCCAGCTGTCGCCCTGGCAGATCACCAAGATCGCGCGCCATCCGGAGCGGCCGTACACGCTGGACTACCTCAATGAAATCTTCACGGATTTCGTCGAGATGCACGGCGACCGCCACTTCGCCGACGACCAGTCGATCGTCGGCGGCCTGGCGCGCTTCAACGGCAATCCCTGCGTCGTGCTGGGCCACCAGAAGGGGCGGGATACCAGGGAGCGCGGGCTGCGCAACTTCGGCATGAGCCGGCCCGAGGGCTATCGCAAGGCGCTGCGCCTCATGAAGACGGCGGAGAAGTTCAAGCTGCCGGTGTTCACCTTCGTCGACACGCCCGGCGCCTATCCCGGCATGGACGCCGAGGAGCGCGGCCAGTCCGAGGCCATCGGCCGCAACATCTACGAGATGGCGCAGCTCGAGGTGCCCATCATCACCACCATCATCGGCGAGGGCGGCTCCGGCGGCGCGCTGGCGATCTCGGTGGCCGACCAGGTCCTGATGCTGCAGTACTCCATCTACTCCGTGATCAGCCCCGAGGGCTGCGCCTCGATCCTCTGGAAGACCTCGGACAAGGCGCAGGATGCGGCCGACGCGATGGGCATCACCGCCCATCGGCTGAAGGCCCTGGGCCTGATCGACAAGATCGTGAACGAGCCGGTCGGCGGCGCCCACCGCGACCACAAGCAGATGGCCGCCTTCCTCAAGCGCGCGCTGAACGACGCCTGGCGCCAGCTCAGCGACCTGAAGGTGCGCGAGCTGCTGGAGCGCAGGTACGAGCGGCTGCAAAGCTATGGCCGCTTCTCCGACACCAAGGCCGAAGCTGCCTGAAGACGCCGGCGGCAATCCGGCGGTCGCGGCGCTGGCCGGACTGCAGTTGCCGCTGCCGCTGGGCGTCGCCTACAGCGGCGGCGCCGACTCCACCACCTTGCTGATCGCCGCCGCTGCCCGTTGGCAGGGGCAGGTGCAGGCGGTCCACGTGCACCACGGCCTGCAGGATGCGGCCGACGACTTCGAACAGCATTGCCGCGACACCTGCGCGGCGATCCACGTGCCGCTGCATGTGCGGCGCGTGTCGGCGCGCAATGCGCCGGGCGAGAGCCCCGAGGATGCCGCCCGGCAGGCGCGCTACCAGGCGTTGGCGCATGCGGCGCGGGAGCACGGGCTGCAGTCGGTGCTGCTGGCCCAGCATGCCGACGACCAGGTCGAGACCCTGCTGCTGGCGCTGAGCCGCGGCGCCGGGCTGCCCGGCTTGGCCGCCATGCCGCCGGTGTTCCAGCGCGAGGGGATGGTGTTCGTGCGGCCGCTGCTGGCCATCAGCGGGCGGGCCATTCGCGAGTGGATCGCGCACAAGGGCGTGCCCGTGGTGGAGGATCCGAGCAACGCGGACATCGCCTTCACCCGCAACCGCATCCGCCACTTGCTGCTGCCCGCGCTGGAACAGGCGTTTCCACACTACCGCGAGACCTTCGCGCGGTCCTCGCGCCACGCGGCGCAGGGGCAGGAGCTGCTGGAGTCGGTGGCGGTGGAAGACCTGGCGCGCATGGGCGGCGTGCCCGGGATCACGTCCTTGCAACACATGCCGCGCTCGCGCCAGGCCAACGTGCTGCGCCACTGGCTGCGCACCACGTACAGCGCCACTGCCAGCGCCGCGCAGCTCGATGAACTGCTGGCCCAGGTGGCCGACTGCACCACGCGCGGACACCGCATTCGCATCAAGGTGGGGAGCGGGTTCGTGCAGCGGCAAGGCGAGCGGCTGCAGTACACGGTGGAGTAGCGAGGATGTCATCCCGGGCTTGACCCGGGATCCACGGCGGCGCTTGCATCGGCGCCATCTGGATTGCGGGTCAAGCCCGCAATGACATCCAACCGGTCCCGCGACGACATCGGTCTGCCGGCATCGTGGGCGGCGCGGTCCTCCCGGCCGCGCCGCCCCTCACCCCCACTTACTTCTTCGTGATCGTCAGCGTCGCACCGCCACCGAGCACCGGGTTGCTGGACCACGCGCGCACCACGGTCGGTGCCACGCTCCAGCCACCCGCGGGGTTCGGGTTCTGGAACGCGGTCGCCGCGAACTGCGAGTCGAAGCTGAAGGCGCCGGTCGCCGTCACACCCGTCGTGCCCACCGTGCACTCCGGGATGCGGTCGGTGCCGTCGCAGGTCTGGCCCGCGTTCGGGCCGCGCGACAGCGTGCCGTTCGTGTACGTGATCGAGATCGTCTGGCTGGCGCGGATCGTGTCGGTGCCGTCAACCCGGAACCGGTTCCTGCCGGACTCGAACAGCACGCGCGTCAGCCCGATGGTCTCGCTCGCCACCGTGGTGACCGTGCTGGTCGCCGTGTTGATCGATTGCGCGCCGGCGGCATCCACCGCCCGGAAGCCGATGGCGAAGTTGCCCGTTGCCGCCGGCGTGAAGCTGATGACGCCCTTGACCGGCACCGGCTGCGGCCCGAGTTGCGGCGGCCAGGCCGTGATCACCACGTTCTTCAGGTCGGCGGCCCCGTCGGGATCGGTGGAGGTGGCCAGCAGGTTCAGCGTCATCGCGGCGTTCTGCACCGCATTGATCGTGATGTCGCCCGCGATCGGCAGGTCGTTCACCGGGGTCACCGTGATGGTGGCCACCGCCGCGCTCGAGGCCGCGCCGCCGTTCACCGACACGGCGTACGAGATCGCGTCGGTGCCATTGGCGTTCGGGTTCGGCGTGTAGCTCAGGATGCCGTCGGCCGAGACGCTCGCGATGCCCAGGCGCGCGCCCTGCACCAGGGTCACGGTGACGCTGCCACCTTGCTGCAGCAGCTGGCGCAGGTTCTGCTGCGTGCCGTTCAGCGCGATCGTGTCGTTCGCCAGCAGGTCGATGGTCACGCCCTGGCCGGGGGCGCAACTGGCGGACGCGTTGGGCGAGCAGTCCTCGAGCACCGTGGCCGTGTCGTTACCGGCCACGATCTGGCCGGCCGCCACGGCCATGCCGCGCGCCGTCTGGACGGTGTGGAAGCCGGCGCCACCGCGCGAGGAGACCACCTGCACCTGGTTCGGCGGCGAGGTGATGGCGTGCACCGTCACCGCGTTGCCCGCCAGATCCGCGCCGGGGCCGCGGCCGGTGAAGGAGCCGTCGGCAGCAGGGGCGCCGCTGCCGAAGCCGGCGAGCGTCAGCAAGGCCGTCGGGTCGCTCGATTCGGCCGTCACGGCCAGCGTGCCGCCGGACGGGCCGTTGTACGCCGCCGTCTTCACGACCACGTCGTCGGTCAGCGGCCGCAGGAAGTAGGCCGGCTCGATCTGGCCCGCCGCATTGCGCGCCGTGGTGTCGACGATGCAGACGTGGCTCGCGGGCTTGCCCGTGACCGGCGCCTGGCCCCAGTAGTCCGTGCTGTTCGTGTCGTTGACCAGGCTGGTCTGCGTGCCCGCCGGTGCGGTGTAGGGCGGCGGGTTGACGGTCGTGGCGCCGGTGGCGGGATCGATCGTCACGGCACCGCCGCAAGCCTGCGGATAGAAGGCGAGCGCGGGCTTGACGACGCCCTGCACCGGCTGGCCGGGGATGCGCGCCTGCACGGTCGGCGACGCGGAACTGAAGACGTCGACGTCGGTGGCATTGCCGCTGGCGTCGGCGCGGTACACGGCGCGGCCGCCGTTCACGCGGCCCGGCAGGTTGCCGGTCATCAGGCGGCCTGCCACGGTGAAGTTGCTCTCACCGTCGATCGTGTAGAAGACCGGGCCGTCGTGGTTGGGCGTGGGCACGCGCACTTCGACGCGGAAGGTGTTGTGGTTGCGTTGGGCGGACGTGCCGTCGACATTGTTCGCGGTGAAGTCGGGCAGCGGGGTGCCCGTGACCGTGCCCACGCGAGCCGGGTCGGCCAGGTACTTCTTGCCGGTGCCGGGGGCGCCGGTCGTGGCGCCGGTGGCCACCAGCAGGTCGTAGAACGGATCGGTGCCGGAAGGCGCGGATTGCAAATCCGGCATCGGCGGGATCTCCGCACCGCCCGCGGTCGCGGAGGGCAGCAGGAACGGGCCCAGCGTGCCGGCCAGCGTGCAGTCGAAGGTGGTGGGGCAGGCGACGCCGATGTCCACCGTCTCGAAGATGCGGTCGCCGACCTTTTGATCCAGGTAGATCGTGTCGCTGAAGGGCGTGATCACCCGGTAGTCGCCGTCGAACGGCAGCGTGTTCATCTGGATGCGATGGCGGGTGAACGTCATCTGGTCGCCATCGATCGGGGGGCCCCCCGAGAACGCGGCTTCCACCGCCAGCACGAGGCGGGCCTTGAACGCGTTGCCCGGGTCGAGCAGCACATTGGCCGCGTCGTAGTAGAAGTGCTCGCCGAAGTAGTTGGTCGGGAACACCTCGGGCAATCCGTTCGGGGGGCCGTCCGGCGGCGCCACCACGCACCAGCCGCCGTCCCATTCGGTCTGGTTGGTCAGGCTGCAGAACTCCAGCGTCACGCCGGTGTGGTCCTGGAACCAGCTCGGGTAGCCGCCGATGGCGGGGGCGCGGTCGACGGGGCCGGTGCGCTCGAGGCTGGCGTGCGCCGGAGCGGTGGCGGCAATGGCCAGCAATGCGGCGGCGGAAATGACATGCAATTTCGATTTCATGAAGACCTCAAGTTGTTCAGCTCAGCACGTTCGGGTACGCGGCCGCACTCATTGCCAAGCCATGCGCAGCCCCCTCCTGGCCCGGCGGCACCGCGGCGGCGGCGCCGTCCTCTTCCTGCAAAGGGGTGTGACGCACGGGCTGTGCCAACCTGACCGCAGGCTGACCTGGAAGGAACTCGTGACCTATTACCGCTGGCACGAACGTGCCGTGGCGATGGCACCCCCGATGCCGGGTTTGCGGCCCCTAAGTGGGGGCCGATGTGGGCACAGGCGCCCACTCCGTGGTGCCGGAGCCCCCGAACGAAGAGGCCATGGGGGCGCTAGGTATAATCCCGCGCTTCCAGGTGCGTCGCCCCGCGTCCCTGGGGCCTCCTGTCTCCGGCCACTGCGTGGCCTTTCTCATCCCGGTTCCGATGGCATTGATCGTTCACAAATACGGCGGCACGTCGATGGGCTCCACCGAGCGCATCCGCAATGTCGCCAAGCGCGTTGCC
Source organism: Ramlibacter sp. (assembly GCF_028291745.1). Taxonomy (GTDB): domain Bacteria; phylum Pseudomonadota; class Gammaproteobacteria; order Burkholderiales; family Burkholderiaceae_C; genus Ramlibacter. The sequence goes on from NZ_JAQGNQ010000095.1 coordinate 8,004, forward strand.
AAGTGGGCGCGCGCGGGTCACCAGATGGTGGTGGTGCCCAGCGCCATGAGCGGCGAGACCAACCGCCTGCTCGGCCTGGCCAAGGAAGTCTCGCCCGCCAGGACCGACGAAGCCGTGCAGCGCGAGCTGGACATGCTGGCCTCCACCGGCGAGCAGGTCTCGGTGGGCCTGCTGGCGCTGGCGCTGCAGGCCGAGGGGATCCCCGCGGTCAGCTTCGCGGGTTGGCAGGTGCCGGTGCGCACCAATAGTGCCTACACCAAGGCCCGCATCGACTCGATCGACGACGGGCGGGTGCGGCGCGAGCTTGCCGCCGGGCGCGTGGTGATCATCGCCGGCTTCCAGGGTGTGGACGACCTCGGCAACATCACCACGCTCGGGCGCGGCGGCAGCGACACGTCCGCCGTGGCGGTGGCCGCGGCGCTGAAGGCGGCCGAGTGCCTGATCTACACCGACGTGGACGGCGTCTACACCACCGACCCGCGCGTGGTGCCCGAGGCCCGGCGCCTCGCCACCGTGAGCTTCGAGGAAATGCTGGAGATGGCCTCGATGGGGTCCAAGGTCCTGCAGATCCGTTCGGTCGAATTCGCGGGCAAGTACCAGGTTCCGCTGCGCGTGCTATCGAGCTTCACCCCGTGGGACATCGCGATCGAGGAAGAAGCGGCATCCGGCACGCTGATCACTTTTGAGGAAGACGAGAAAATGGAACAAGCCGTTGTCTCCGGCATCGCGTTCAACCGCGACGAAGCGAAGATCTCCATCCTGGGCGTGCCCGACCGGCCCGGCATCGCTTTCCAGATCCTGGGTGCGGTGGCGGAGGCCAACATCGAGGTCGACGTGATCATCCAGAACGTCAGCCACGACGGCAAGACCGACTTCAGCTTCACCGTCCACCGCAACGACTATGCGCGCACGGTCGACGTGCTCAAGGCCTCGGTGCTGCCCACGCTGGGCACCGATCGCATCCAGGGCGACACGCGCATCTGCAAGGTGTCGATCGTCGGCATCGGCATGCGCAGCCACGTCGGCATCGCCTCCAAGATGTTCCGCGCGCTGTCGGAAGAGGGCATCAACATCCAGATGATCTCGACCAGCGAGATCAAGACCTCGGTGGTGATCGACGAGAAGTACATGGAGCTGGCCGTGCGCGCACTGCACCGGGCGTTCGATCTCGATCAGCCGGTCGGATAGGAGCGCAAGCACGCCAGCGTCCCGGCGCGGCCGGGACCTCGAGTTCGGGTATCATCCCCGTCACGGAGCGGTGACCGAGTGGCCGAAGGTGCTCCCCTGCTAAGGGAGTATGCGGGCAAAAACCTGCATCCAGGGTTCGAATCCCTGTCGCTCCGCCAGGACGAAGTCCGAAGAGGTCCCCAGAGGTCCTCTCCAGCAGCAAAAAGCCTTGAGAAATCAAGGCTTTTTGTCTTTCTGCGTCCCGGGACGTCCATGACGTTCCCACCCCTTATGGGGGTACGAGGTGGGGTATCGAGGCAAGCCTTATGGGGGTACTTTTCTCCTGGCTTGAAGGACTCGACATGTCTGAAACCTCTACCGATCGCAGGACGACAATCGCGCTGGCGAGCTTCACAGGGGCACCGCCTTGTTTGCCACTCATGCCGCTCCAAGCAGTCGCAGTTTCGCGCGTCTGCTCGGCGTAGTCGGCAATGCTGGGTTTCGCAAACGTCGTGGAGTCTGGCGTGAACAGTTCGGTCCGGAAGAAGCCTGGTTCCACCAGCATGGTCCGGATACCGAACTGGTGCACCTCGGGAGCCAACGATTGCATCCAACCCTCCACGCCGAACTTGGCGGCGGCATAGGCCGTGCAGAACGCTTGCCCAGTGATGCCCGCAGTCGAAGAAATGGTGAGCACGAGGCCCGAGCGCTGCCTGCGCATCTGCGGCAGCGCGGCGCAGGTGACGTTCATCGGGCCGAACAGAAGCGTCTCGACCTGGCTGCGAACCTCGTCGGGGCTCAGTTCCTCGAAGAACCCGGCGTAGAAGTTGCCGGCATTGTTCACGAGGACGTCCAGCCTTCGGCATCGGCGCCCGCAGGCCTGGCAGTCTCGGCGAACGCACCGAATGAGCGCAGCCGCGCCAGGCGCTGCGCCAGCCGCGAGGCTGCGTCCATCGCCTCCAGAGCCGTCAGCACGCGAAGCAAGGCCGCGTCGACCTGTTCGATCGCCTTCTCCGCGCTGCAGTGGGCACCGCCGTCGCGTTCCGCGATCACCTCGTCGATCAGCCCCAGCGCATGCAGCCGCGGCGCCGTGATTCCCAGCGCGCTGGCCGCCACGTTCGCCTTGGCGGCGCTCTTCCAGAGGATCGATGCGCAACCCTCCGGGGAAATCACCGAGTAGGTCGCATACTGCAGCATGCAGACCCGGTCGGTGACGCCGATGGCAAGCGCGCCGCCTGAGCCGCCTTCGCCGATCACGATACTCACCGTCGGCACCTTCAGCTGCGAGAGCCGGTAGATGCATTCACCGATGGCCGCCGATTGCCCGCGCTCCTCGGCGTCGATGCCGGGAAAGGCGCCGGGCGTGTCGATGAGTGTGACCAGCGGCAGACCGAACCGCTCGGCCATCCCCATCATCCGCAGCGCCTTGCGATAGCCCTCCGGGCGTGCCATTCCGAAGTTGCGGTGCATGCGCTCCTTGACATTGCGCCCCTTCTGGTGGCCGATCACCACGACAGGCCTCCCTCGAAACCGCGCCAGGCCGGCCACGATGGCTGCGTCGTCGCCGAAGGCCCTGTCGCCGTGGAGTTCGACGAAGTCGGTGAACAGCCCCTCGATGTAGTCGAGCGCCTGCGGCCGCTGCGGGTGACGCGCCAGCTGGGCGATCTGCCAGGCGTCGAGGTCGGGCTGCGCATCGTCCAACGTCAGGCAAGACCGGGCATCGCCCGGCACACCGCCTTCGCCAGGATCGGGCAGGCGCGCCGTCGCGATCGTATCGAGCATCTGCACGAGGCTTTCCTGCTGCAGATCGATGACTTCACGTTCGAGCTGTCCGGCATTCATGAGGCTTTCTCCTCGGTTTCCAGGAAGTGGATCTGCGTCGGGCAATCGCGCTGCAGCATGCCCAGCGTGCGATGCAGCATCTGCGGCTGCTGGCGGCGATCAACGATCAGGTCGATCGCGCCCTTCTCCAGCAGGAATTCGGCACGCTGGAAGCCCGCGGGCAGTTTCGTGCGCAGCGTCTGTTCGATGACGCGCGGTCCCGCGAAGCCGATCAACGCTCCGGGTTCGGCGACCACGATGTCGGCCAGGAAAGCGAAGCTCGCAGACACGCCGCCCATCGTGGGGTTGGACAGGATCGAGACGAACGGCAAGCCGACGCGCCTCAACTGGGCGATGGCCGCGGTGGTCTTTCCCATCTGCATCAGCGAGTAGAGTCCTTCCTGCATGCGCGCACCGCCGCTGGCAGTGATGCAGACGAAGGGCAGCCGCCGCTCGCATGCGACATCGACCGCCCGAACGAAGCGTTCCCCCACCACCGAGCCCATCGAGCCGCCCATGAAGCGATAGTCGAAGCAGGCGATGGCGACCTCGATGCCGGTGCTTGCGGACAGGAGCCCGGTCTGTGCCACCAGCGCCTCGCTTTCGGACGAAGCCGTCTGCGCACGCTCGAGTCGCACGGTGTAGGGAGACGAGTCCTCGAAGCGCAGGGGGTCGCGCGGCACGACGTCGGAGCCGATCTCCGTCGTGCTGCCCGCCTTCAGCAGGGATGCCAGGCGGCTGCGCGCGCCGATCGCTGCATGGTGCCCGCATCGCGGGCACACGTGGAGGTTGCGCAGCAACTCCTGGCCGAACAGCGTCGTGCGGCAGGAGTGGCACTTGGCCCAGACGCGATCAGGAACGACGCGACGCCCGCTTTCCCCTCGGGGCTGGATCGGCGGCGGCGCGGACCGGGCGATCCAGTTCATCGTGGCCTCCGCCGGCCGGATGGAGCATGCCTTGTCGTCATCATGTTTCCTCTCGATCTAGATGGGATCCAGCGCGGTTGCGCGCATTTCCGCGGCGCAGTGCAGTGCATCGCGGGCGGGTGCAGGTTCGAGCGTCAGCCGATAGCGCAGCGCGAAAGGCCCCAGGCGCTGCGCCACCGCGCGCTCCACCTGTCGGCGCTCGCCTTCGCTCGCCTGCAGGCGGACCTCGGTGAGCAGTCCGTGTTCAGGGTGCGGTCTGCATTCGACGCCCAGCAGGCGCCGCTGCGGTTCCAGGTCCTGCAGGGCCTGGAGCACGGCCTGCTCGTGCTCCAGTTGGACCAGCTTCGCCTTGAACACCTTGCCGACAGCCGTCAGTGGCATCTCGTCGATGACGCGGATGGCCTTCGGCCATGCTGCCCGCTCCGGAATGTGCCGGGTGGCGTGGTGGAGCAGGTCGTCGGTGTGGTGGGGCTTCCCGGGCGCAAGCGTCACGTAAGCCACCGGTACCTCCCCCAGCCTCGCATCCGGCTGCCCGACGGCGGCCGCGGTCACGACGTCGGGATGCGACTGCAGCGCCTCCTCGATCATGCGCGGATCGATGTTGTGCCCGCCGCGGATGATGAGCTCCTTGGCGCGGCCCGTGAGCCAGACGTAGCCGTGCTCGTCGACACGCGCGAGATCGCCAGTAGCCAGCCAGCGCATCCCTATGCCGTCGTCGACCCACAGTTGCCCGTCGTGCCGCGGATCGAGATAGCCGTTGGCGACGTGGTCGCCGGCGATCAGCAGCTGCCCGATCTCGTCGGGCGCGCAGTCCCGGACGTGGCGCTGTCCGTCCAGCACGGCGGCCTTCAGGCGGGTGAACGGCAGCCGCAGGCCCACCGAGCCGGGCCTGCTCGCGGCACCGAATGGCGTGAGGCAGCTTGCCACGGTCGCCTCGGTCTGGCCGTACCCTTCGATGATGCGGATCCCGGTGCGCTCTTCGAAAGCCCGCATCACCTCGCGGGGCAGTGCCGCCGCGGCCGATATCGCGAAGCGCATCGAACGCAGGTCCTGTGAGCGCGGCGGCGCCTGCAGCAAGGCGGAGAAGATCGTGGGAACCGCGCTGAAGTACGAGATGCGGTGCTGCTCGATGATGTCGAAGAACCGTTCCCGAACGCCGGCCGTCCTGAATCCCGCCGGTCCGGCGATCACGGTCGTCATGCCCAGCAGCAACCCGAACAGCGCATTGATCGCGGCATTCACATGGAACATCGGCAGCACGAGCAAGCCGACATCCTCCCGGCGCAGCGGCGTCACGAGGGCCAGCATCTTCGCGTTGGCGAGCTTGTTCCGATGCGTTCCGCGAACCAGCTTGGGCGAGCCCGTCGTGCCGCCCGTGTGGAACAGGCTGGCCACGTCGTCCGCGTCGGGCCATGCCTCGCGCGGCAGCGGCGCGCGCTCCTGGCGCGCGAGCGCCCGGCGGTAGTGCACGCAGTCCGGTGTGCCGTCGCCGCGGACAAGGATGACGGCGCGCAGGCTCGGGACGCGTCCCAGCAGGCGTTGCACGTTGCTCCAGATCGGGCTGCCCGGCAGGTTGCCGACAGTCACCAGCACCCGCGTGTTGGCCTGGACGAGGATGCTCTCGATGATTTCCGGTTCCAGCAGCGGGTTGATCGGATTCACGATGCCCACCGCCTCCGCGGCCCACAGGCAGAACAAGGTTTCCGGCAGATTCGGCAACAGCAATGACACCACGTCGCCTCGGCCGACCCCGTACTCGCGAAACAGCCGCGCGGTCTGCGACACCTTTTCGCGCACTTCGCGAAAGCTGAATTCCTCGTAGGGCCGTGCCACCGGGCTGCAGTAACGCAGCAGCGCGCCGGCTGCGCGCAGCCGGGCCCGGATCGGAATGCGGCGGCGGTCATGGCAATGGCCGTCGATGAAGAATCGCAGCGCGGTCTTGTCGGGCCACTGCGCGGCCGCCGCGTCCAATGCTTCGTAGCTGGATTGCACGGCGCAATAGGAATCGAGCGGCCTCGACTCGACGGCCAGCAGGTCCTTCAGGTCCCGGACGGGCGTTGACGGCTGCAACATCACAGCTCCCGCGGCCATGCAGCGGCGAGGACGTCGGCGGTCGCGGGCGCGGGCATCGGCAAAGCCTGCGCGGCGCGCATCCGGCTGTACGCGGCCAGGGTGAGATCGTCCGACCGCGCCGTCGGCGCCAGCCGTTCCATCAGCTCCACGACATGCCCGAACACCTGGGCCAGGCGCTGCCGGTCCACCGCGGGGCTGCAGGCCATCGCGTTGTAGCAAAGGTGGCCGTCCACCTGCCGCAGCCAGAAGATGAACAGCGGGCCGCCGACGCACGCTCCGTTGAAGCCGAACACGTCTTCGATCGCGAAGGAGCCGACGCGCTCCGCGAACGGGTAGCGGCCGACGTTGCTGATGTTGATCCCGTCGCCGGCGCCGCCCGAGCGGCGGTGGTCGAGCCCCCAGCGGGCGATGAATTCGCGGTAGTCGGTCACCGTGTCGGTGACGGCCTGGAACAGTTTCGGTATCCCGAGCTTCACCTGCTGGCGCGCGCTCTCCATGAGCTGTCGTGCGAGTGGCCAGAATCCGATCTCCGGCGACACCTTCACGCCGATGCTGGCGATGCTCGTCCCGAGGCCGATCGCCTCGCCGTCGATCTGGCCGTGGTCGACGCGGCCGCGCATGTTGTAGTCCATGGAAAGCGGCATCGCCACGTGCCGGCCGCGCATCGGCACTGGCATTCCGTGCTCCGTCAGGTAGCGTGCCACGGCGAACTGCACCGATGCACTGAAGGCGCCGCCGACCGTGACGCCGCGCTGCTTGCATTGCGTGGACAGCTCCTGCCATGCGCCTGGCTGGCCCCGCCGGAAGACGCACTGGGTGCGCACCTGCAGTTGGTTGCCGGGCCCCGGCGCTGCAATCGGGAGCCACGGCGCAGTGGTGAACTGCTTCTGCTCCCGCGCGAACTGCCACCGCCCCACCCACGTGAGCACCTTGTCGAGCCAGCCGAAGCGCAGGTGCGAATACAGCGACGCCGACAAAGGCATCGGTTCGACCGGGCGCAGGCGTGCTGCTGCCCGCGCGTGCAAGGCGCCGCTTCCGGTGAGGATCTCATGCAAGGCAGACATCTCGTGCAGAACCTGGTTGACCAGCCGCATCAGCGATGTGCCATCCACCACGGCGTGGTGGCTGCAGATGATCAGGTGGCCGGTGTCGCCGGACGAGTCCGGCACCCAGACGACGCGGAAAAGGAACCCTGCATCGAGGTCGAACCGGTGCTTCGACTGCTCCTCTGCCACCCATTCCCAATGGGCCGAATGCGTCCGCCGCCAGGGCTGCGGGCCCGCGTCGGCAGGCTCGACCACCACCACATCGAGGGCGTCGCGATCCGCTTCGAAGACCTGCAGCCATGGAGCCTGTGCGCGCCCCTGCGGCCAGCGGATGGCGGCGCGCAGTGACGGATGCTTCTGCTGCACGCGCCAGCAAGCGTCGCGCAGCAGCGCTTCGGACACCGGACCGCGCAGGGCAGCGACGATGAGATCGGGACCCATCGTGTCGCCGACTTGCGCGAGCACGACCTCCAGGCCTCGCATCGGCCTTTCGGCCAGCACCATGCGGCGTTTCGCCGCGGGTTCAGAGAGAGCTTCCATTGCAGATGTTCCTCAGGGTCAGGGGTGGACGGGGGACGGCACCGCGGTTTCCCGCGGCGCGCTGGACTTGCGGCCGTATTCATAGCGGGCCAGGGTGTAGCGGTACACGGAAAGGTGCGGGTCGATGACCGACGGATCGGGCAAGCGGTCATAGAAGCCGTGCTGCACCAGCCAGCGGTGCAGGGCCGGCAGGCGCCATTGGGGCACCGACGGGTACAGGTGGTGTTCGAGGTGGTAGTTGCCGCCGTAGTCGATGAGCGTGAACAGCCAGTGCGTGCGGCTGCGCGTGTTGTGCAGATCGCCCACCCCGGTATGGGCATGCTCGGTGAAGGAGCGCAGGCCCGACAGCCAGCCGCTGACCACCAGCGGCACCGCCACGCAGATCCAGATGGAGCCAGGCAGCAGCGTCTCGACATGGAGGTACGTCAGCAGCCACCCGAGCGCGAACAGCAGGTTCAGCACCGCCAGTGCACGCATCACCGGCGGCCTGAACGGCAACCTCACGTTGGAGATCTCCGGCGGCAGCGGACGCCCGAGAGCGAGGTGGAGCGCGCGTCGGAAATAGTGCGCGTTGGCGCGATTGCGCTGGCCGAACATCCGGCCCCAGAAGGTCCTGTAGCGGCGCAGCAGCCGCAGGTCCGGGTCATGCTCGGTATTGGCGAAGCGGTGATGCGACCAATGGTCGATCGCCATCCCCGACTCGTAGAACACGAGCGTCATCGACGAGAAGAACAGGGCGATGACCGCAGAGACCCTGGGATTGGAATGGAACGTGAGATGGAAGCCGTCGTGCGCCACCCAACCCATGAGGTGCACGCCCTGGCCGGCGATCACGAAGAGCGGAAGGCTCGCTGCCAGGCACCCCCACCATGGCCAGGTGGAGTGCATCCACAGCCAGTAGTTGATGCCCGCGGGGACCAGGAACATCGCCAGCATGAAGGCGATCAGGCCGGAGGCGCCAAGCAATGACTTGCGGGTGAAATGGGCTGGAATCCTCGGCTTCGGCTGCGGGGTGGCGAACGGCTCCTGGGGTTCGAGCTGCATGGGACTTTCCTTCATGGTGGAGGCGATTTGCCGGGACGCGTGAGCGGATGGCGGCGGCAGGTTCAAGGGTGCGCGGCCTGCAGGCGCAGGACCAGCGCGCCGGCACGTTCGGCCCGCTGCTTCAGGCGCGTGGGATGCAGCGGGTAGCCGGCGAAGTCCCGTTGCAGGAGGTGCAGTGCGTGGTGCCGCTGTCCGTTGCGTGCCAGCGCCTGCGCATAGGAGATCGAGAAGCGGGTCCGGTCGATGCCGTAGGACGGCGCCGAGCGGTATGCCTCCTCGAACGACGCGAGTGCACGCTGCCGGCTGCCGCCGACGATGCGGGGGGCACGCAGGTGGAACTGGCCGTGGACGTAGTGGACGAAGGGCTGGTGGGGATCGCGGCGCAGTGCGCATGCCCCCAATGCGCGGAACCGCGGCAACAGCAAGGGCGCCAAGGGCTTGGGCGCCGACAGCAGCCGGAAACCCCAGGCGCGGAACTGCTGAACCTGCATCTCGTGGCTGCCCGGGTCGCTGTGCGACGCGAGCTCCACGAGGCGGAACACCGGTCGCAGGTCCGTCCAGCGGATCATCTCCGGGCCGCGTTCGATCAGGTCCTCGAGCAGGTGCTCCGCGCGCGCGGCCAGATGGCGCGCCGTGACCTGCGCCGCCTCGGCGTTCCATGGCGCTTCGGACTGGAGCACGGCTGCCAGCCGCTCGCGGCAGCTTGCCTTCACGGCGGGCACGCCGTCGCGCTCAAAATCGGCGGGCAGCACCGGCGGCAGCATCACGGCGCTGGCCCGGCTTCCCTTCACGGGCCAGAGCCGGCACTTGGGCAGCACCCGGTGTGTGTCCAGCAGCGCCACCGGCACCAGCGGAACACCCAGCTCCCGCGCGAGATTGAAGGCGCCGAACTTGAACGGCAGCAGGGCCTTGCCGTCGGAGCGGGTGCCTTCCGGGAACACCAGGACGATCCGGCCGTCGGCGATCAGCCGCCGCAGCGCGCGATACGTGCCTTCCCGGTCCGCGGGATCGATTTCCACAGCGCCGCAGGCCAGGTGCAGCCAGGAGCGGAAGATGCCCTTGAAGGCTTTCCTGTTGGTGGGGATGTACAGCTTTTCCCCGTAGTACAGGCGAATCGCATGGGCGAGCAGGAAGTCGTCCATGTAGCTCAGGTGGTTGGCGACGATGACGAAGGGGCCTTTTTCGGGCAGATGCTCGAGGCCGACGATGCGATCGATGTGCTTGCGCATGAAGAACAGGAACAGCCAGGTCACCACCCGGTAGATGGCCCGCAGCACCAGGCACTTGGCCGGCACGGCCGTGTAGTCGGCGTTCAGATCGGGGGAAGTGCCGCCGGGTCCGGGGCGGGGAGCCGGCCGTGCCGGCCGGGCGCTTGGCTGCTGGTTCGACACGTCGGTTCCCCCGTTCTTCTTCGGCCTCGCCGCGCCTCAGGCGACCCTGAGCTGCTCGAGCTCGTTCTCGCGCTCCGCCTGGCCATTCCGCTGCCACTGCACGTACTCGACGAGATCCTTGATCGTCAGGTACTGCAGGCGGTGCGCGCGTGCCATCACTTCCAGCTCCGGCCTGCGCGCCATCTCGCCGTCGGCCTTGATCACTTCGACGATCACGCCGGCCGGCGTCAGACAGCACAGGCGCGAAAGCTCCACGGCAGCTTCGGTATGGCCCTGCCGCTCGATCACCCCGCCGGGACGGGCGATCAGCGGGAACAGATGTCCCGGAGCCTGGAGATCCGAAGCGCCGTATTGCTGCCCGATCACGACCTCGATCGTCTTCGCTCGATCGCTGGCGGAAATGCCCGTGCTCACGCCGTGCGCGGTCGTCGCATCGACGCTGACCGTGAACGCGGTGCCGAGGTGGTCGCCATTGCGTTCGACCATCGGCTTGAGCTGCTTGCGGGCGGCGATCTCCGGGCTGATCGCCAGGCACACCAGGCCGCGGCCGTGCGTGATCATGAAATTGACGGCGATCGCGTCGGCGTAGTCGGCGGCGATGATCAGGTCGCCTTCGTTCTCGCGATCTTCGTCATCGGAGACCAGGACGAATTCGCCCCTGGCATAGGCGGCGAGGGCGAGCTCGGTACGCCGGATGACTTGCTGGAGGTGGGTGTTCAGTGCGTTGCAGTTCATGATGTTTCCTGAGGGTTCGACGGTTGGGTCAAGAAAGACAAAGTGGGTGAGGGTGAGAACGGGTGCTTATGTGCGCGCGGCCTCCCTTTTCATTGCTCAAGGGAGCGCGGCGAGAAGTACTCGTTCCCGATCCCGCGATCGGCTTCGAACTTCGTGTACTCGATGACGGTGCTGTGACCGGTCTGCAGGTTGGCGGCGCTCATGCGCATCGCCTGCCACTTGCCGGCGGAGCCGGCCGGCTTCAGGTCGGCAAAAGTCATCCGCTTGAGCGGCTGGCCGGCGACATCCCAGACGTCGATCTGCACCGCGACGAAGGTGTCCTTGCGCACCCAGGTCAGGCGCCGCGAGTAGCCGCTGTCGGTCTTGACGGATTCCTGCTTCGGCAGCGACTCGATCACGTCGCACGGGACGCCGTCCACCTGCTCCTCGCGGACCAGGCGGTGGGTCCACTCCCCGACCTTGAAGCCGATCATGTCGCCGTAGCTGAAGTCGGTGCCGACGAAGCTGTCCTTCTTGTTGGCCGCGGCGAGCCGCCGGACCTTCTTCAAGGCGGGCAGGTAGACCCACAGGTCGTCGTCCCGATCGGCATGTTCGACCATCAGCGTGGCGGTGCCGTTGATGTCGGACGGTGACAGGAACTTCACCAAACGCATGTTGTCGCTGCCGTTGGGCTGCAGCTTGGTGTAGCTCGAGGTCGTGCGTCGACGCGATTCACCGTTGCGGTTGGTCAGGGTGAAGGTGGCGCTGGAATCGGAGTCGCGTACCTTGATGGCATCGACGCTCTTCTGCATGAGGGCGGCCTCGTCCGTCTCCGCATGGGACAGGCGCGGGACCATCAGCAGCACGCCCGCCGATACGGCGACGCTGATGAACACCTGCCGGGCCAGCGCCATCCGCTTGAGGGACGCGCCGAACATGAACGCGGGCCGCAGCGACAGCACGATGGCCGGAACCAGCGTCAGCGAGGCCAGCGCGCTGACGATCATCGCAACAACGATGAACAGCGACAGCCACAGGTGCACGTTGTATCCGAACGAGAGAGCCAGCACGCCGTAGCCGCCTGCCACCGCGGTGGCGACGAACAGGCATGCCTTGCCGGCGGAGCCCAGGGTGGCCCGCAGGGCCTGTTCAACATTGCTTTGCATCATGATTTGTTCCCGGAAGCGGTAGAGGATGTAGATCGCATAGTCGGCACCGATGCCGACTGCCATCGCGGAAATCAGCGAATTGGGAATGTTCAAGGGAATGCCGAACAGGCCCATCACGCCGAATACGGCAAAGATCGAAAGCAGCACGGGCAGCAGCACGATCAGGCCGCCCAGCACCGAGCTGAAAACCAGAGCGGAAATCAGGAACACGGCCACGCAGATCTGCAGGATGTTGCGCAGCTTGCCGTAGACCATGGCGTCCGAAAGCGCGACGGTCATCGCGGTGTCGCCGCCGAAGGAGACGCGGACACCCGGAGGGAATTCCGCCTTGGCGTAGCGATCGAGGTCCGCGACCAGCCGCTTGACATAGGCGTTGCTGCCCGTCTTCAGCAACACCGTGACCTTGGCGGAGCGATAGTGGTCGTCGACGTACGCATCGAAGTCGCTGGGCTGACCCGAGATCGCGTACAGGAACAGGTACTGCGACACGAGGTCCCGGCCCGTCGGCAGGGCGTCGTACCCGGCGTCGTCGGCGTGCACCGCCCGGTTCATGCGCTTGAGGAAATCGACGATCGACAGCGTCTTCCCCACCTCCGGACGGGTCTCGATGTGGCGTTGGAGGCGTTCGATGGAGGCGAGCACGCCGGGGTCCTTGATCGCGTCCTCGCCCGAACCCTCGACCATCACGTACAAGGTGTTCGTACCCGCCAGGCGGCCGTTCAGGAAGCGGTCGTCGTGCTGGATGTCCAGGCCGCTGGAGAAGTAGTTCTTGCTGTTGTTGTCGACGACCACGTGCTCCATGCCGAACGCCATCAGCGCGACTGCGACGGCGGACAGCCCGTACAGGAGGCGGCGGCCCGACGGGCGAACCACCAGGTCGGCGAGCCGGGCCGGGATCCGGTCCCAGATCCGGGTGGCCGCTTCGCGCAAGCGGTCGCTGTCCGACGGCGGGCGCAGCAGCGAGCGCACGGCCGGTATGAAGGTCATCTCGAGCAGCACCGCGCTGAGGATGCCCACGCCGGTGAAGATGCCGAACGAGCGGATCGTCGGAATATCGAACACGATCAGCGAGAAGAAGCCCAGCGCGGCGACCCCTCCGGCGATCATCATCACGGGGCCGACGCTCGCCATCGAGCCGACGATGGCACCGACGTTGGCTTCGCGCGGGGCCGTGCCCCCGGCACGCAGGCGCTCGTATTCCTCGTAATAGCGCTTGAGCAGCTGCACGGCATGGCCGGCCGCGATGGCGAGAATCAGGATCGGGGTCGGCGAATTGAAGATGTCCAGCGACTGGCGCAGCAGGCCCATCGTCCCCATCCCCCACACCACCGCCATGACTGCCGTGACCAGCGGAAGGATGAGCCCCTGCCTGGTGCGGAAGGCCTCGAAGTGCAGCAGGCCGATCACGAGGATTGCGAGCGGGAAGAGCAGGTTGATCCGCCGGCCGAAGGTCTCTGACTTGGCGATGAAGACCGGGTTGCCGCCCATGGCGATGTCGACGTCCGCACCGGATTCGGCGCGTGCGATGGCCGTGATGGGCGCCAGGAGCTTGTCGACGCCGTCGAAGCCTTCCTTGAGCTCCACCAGGATCGCCGCCGTCTTGAAGTCCCTCGAGACGATGGTGTCCAGGTACACCGGGTTGGCCTGCAGCGCCGCCTTCAGCTGGCTCATCTCGCTGCCGTTCGCCGGCACACGGTCCATCAAGGGCAAGGCATCGAAGCCGTCCGCGTGGCCGGCGATGTTGCGCACCCGCGGCGCGGCCAGGCTCATGAGGTTGCTTTGGACCACCTCCGGCCGGGTGGCCAGCTTCGCCGTCATGCGCTGCACGCGTTCCAGCACGGCTGGCTGGAAGATGTCGCCGTGTTTCGGCGTGACGCCGATCAGCACCATGTACTTGGAGCCGAACCGGTCGTTGATGCGGTCGATGGCCTGGATCGTCGGGCTGCTGCTCGGGACCAGCGCGGACGGATCCACCGTGACCTTCAACTGCGGCGAAAGCAGGCCCAGCACGGCGGTGATGATCGAAATGACCGCGATCACCCACCAGCGGACCCGCAACAACCAATGCGCGTAAGTTTTCAATTTCTGCTCCGGGAGGTGTTGCTTCAGAAGGTCGCAACGGCGCCGTTGCCACGTGCCACGACGGCGCTGGTCCACTGGGTGACGACCTTCAGCTCGTTGCCGAGGAAGTCTTCACGGCACGGCCGCCGCGAGAGCTTTCCGCTGGTGGTCTTGTTGATGCTGCCCCTTTCGACCAGTGCGACGGCATGCGGATGGATGTCGTGCCGGTTCGCGATCGCATCGCGGATGGCCTGGATGATCTGCGGGCCGTTTTCCTTGTCGCGGCGGCCGACTTCCTGCACCACGACGAGCCGCTCTTCACCCTCGTGCTCGATCGAGAAGCAGATGCCGCAATCGGGACGGATGGCCTCGTGGCACTGGTTCACCGTGTCCTCGATGTCCTGCGGATAGTGGTTCACGCCGTGCACGATGATCAGGTCCTTGAGTCGTCCGCTGACGTGGACCTCGCCGCCATGCAGGAAGCCCAGGTCCCCGGTGCGCAGGAACTCGCCCTCGTGGCCGTCGATGCGGACGCGGAAGCTCGCCAGGGTTTCGGTCTCGCGCTGCCAGTAGCCCGCGGCCACCGAAGGGCCGGCCACCAGGATCTCGCCGACGGCATCCTCCGGCAGGGAGGCCAGCGTGACCGGATCCACGATCGCCACGCTGTGTCCCGGCACCGCCGCTCCGCAGCAGACGATGGCCTGCGCGCGGTCGGCTGCATGGTCCTCGGCGCTGGCGACGATCGCGAGTTGATCCCGGGCGTAGGCTTCCTTGTCGATGATGCGCGCCTTGAAGGTGTCGCGGCGCTGCTTGCCGGTCACCATCAGCGTCGTCTCGGCCATGCCGTAGCAGGGATACAGCGAGCGCCTGTCAAAGCCGCACGCGGCAAAGCGCTCGGCGAAGCGCTCCAGCGTGGCGAGCTTGATCGGCTCCGCGCCGCAGAACGCCACTTGCCAGGACGAGAGGTCGAGCTCCTCGATCTCGCTGTCACTGACCTTCTCGATGCACAACTCATAGGCGAAGTTGGGCGCACCGCTGATGGTGCAACGACGCGTCGAAATCTCGCGCAGCCAACGCGAGGGCCGGCGCACGAAGGTCAGCGGGGTCATGAACGCCGCCGGCATGCCGGCGCAGAACGGTGACAGGATGGCGCCGATCAGTCCCATGTCGTGATAAGGCGGCAGCCACGAGAAGAACCGGTCCTGCGGCACATACTGGCCCTGTTCGGCGATCGCGCGCACGTTGGCCATCAGGTTGCCGTGCGTGACCGTCACGCCCTTGGGCGTGCCCGACGAGCCCGACGTGTATTGCAGGAAGGCGAGCTGCTTGCGATCGATGGCGGTCTTGCGCCAGGCATGTTCCAGGCCGTCGAGGGCGCCGTCGGTGGCGAACCATTGCATGCTGGCCAGCGGGTGGCACAGCCGCGTCAGGTCTCCCATCTGCGCCAGCGTGGGTGCATCGGTCAGCGCGATCTTGGCGTGGCAGTCCTGCGCCACGGCACCCAGCCGCGTGTGCAGCCGCGCGTTCAGTGGCGGATAGGCCGGCACCGCAACCATTCCCGCGTACAGGCAGCCGAAGAAGGCGGCCACATAGTCCAGCCCGCCTGGATACAGCAGCAGGACCCGCGCCCCCGGGCTTCCGTGCATCTGCAGCAGCGCCCCGATCTGGCGCGCGCGCCGGTCCAGCGACTCGTGGGTGAGCGTGGATTCGCACGCCCGCTCCGTCGCGTAGTCGACGAAGGTGTAGGCTGGTTGCGCGGGTGTCCGGGCGGCATGCGCGTGCGCGACCTCGACGAGGGTTGCGCAGGCATAGGGCCATTCCGGAACGAGCAGGGAAGCAGGGGCGTGGTTGGGCATGTCGGGTCACCGTCCGTTGAGAAATCAGGAGCCGCCGAGGCGGCGGGGGTCAGGCTTCGAGCTTTACCGGGCGCCCGAAGCTGCGCAGGCTTGAAAGGGAGAAGCCGTGCTTGCGGGCCAGCCGCTGCTGCCGCTGCACTTCGGCCGCGTCGAGCGCGTGGCCCAGGCTCGTGTCCTGCGGATCGCCTTCGAGCGCGAGCAGCATCGTTTCTGCCATGCAGGCGTACGACGTGCCGTCTTCGAGCCCGTACGGTCCGATGCGCGGCCGTCCGGGCAGTGCGACGATCCCGCCGTCGATCACCAACACATCGGGCCGTCGCTGCAGGATCGACTCGCCGATCGAACGCGGCCGCGAGACGTCGCAGATCACCGCGTTGCGCGCCATCAGGTCGGGGTTGAACAGCTGGCCGGGAAAGCTGGTGGCGGCAACGATCACGTCGGCCATCGCCGCGGCCTGGATGCTGGCCGTCAGGATCAGCCGTCCGCTGCTTTCCAGCGCAAGCAGCACTTCTTCGGGAGTGGCGCCGGATGCGCTGTGCTCGACGATCTGCGCCGCCAGCGACGCGGGTTCGACGCCCCGCGATGGATCGGCCAGCGCGTGGCGCACCATGGAGCGGGCAATGGCGAGCAGCCGCTCCCGGCCGATCGCGGGCTCGTGCGCCGGGTTGCCGATCAGCACCAGCCGGGGCGCCCGTTCGGACAGCAGCATGACCATGCATGCGCCGATGGCGCCGGCGGCACCGACCACACCGGCCGTCCTCTCGTCCCAGCGATGGCCGTGGCGCTGCACCACGAGGTCGAGCGCCTCGATCGCGGAGACCACGGTGTACGAATTGCCCGAAGTGAGCTTGACCGTCGGGTTGACCAGCCTTGCACCGCCGCCGCTGACCACGGACGTATAAGCGCCCAGTCCGACGATCGAAGCCCCGCGCCGGCGTGCCAGGGCGACGCCTTTGTTGAGCACGTCCAGCGCCTCGCTCTGCGGCATCTGCTTCAGCTGGGCGGCGGTGTGGCTGATCATGATGAAGTCGCCACGTGCGCGCGCACCGGTCGCCGATTCGATGTCAACCGTCGTGCCGACGACCGGATCAAGCAATCCCGTCATGCTTTCCGAGAACTCGCGCAATTCGTCGCGTTCGAGGGAATCCAGGCTGGTGTCGTATTCGGCATAGCCGGCTTCGTCCAGCGGATGCATCAGGAAGGCGAAGCGCGTCGCCCGGCCGTCGTCCGCGGTCGGCACCGGCGAAGAGGGCGCCGCCGCCGGCGCGGGCAGGGCCGGCGGCGCCTCGCGCCGCAGGATGGCGCGGTAGAAGATGCCCGTCTGGCGGGACGCGAGCACGTCGACCGTGCGCGCGAGCGCATCGGCGACCATCACGCATTGCTCGTGCGTCGCATTCAAGGGCGGCTGCACCCGAAGCACGTTGCCGCCGTTCAATGTCGGCGCGAGCCGCACGTTCTCCACATTGAGCAGGTAGCTGGCGACGAATTGCGCCAGTTCACCCTCTTGCGCGGCGATGCCGAGGAAGTTCTCCGGCCACGGCGCGCGCTCGGTCGTGAAGGAGATGCCGAGCATGAACCCGCGGCCGCGCACTTCGCTCACCAGCCAGGGATGGCGTGCGCGGATCGCCTCGAAGCGTTCGAGCAGGTACTGGCCTTCACGGCGCACGTTTTGCAGCAAGGCGCCATCGTTGCGCGTCAGCAGGTCCAACGTGGCGAGTCCTGCGCGCGCGGCCAGTGCATTGCCGGCAAAGGTCGAGGAATGCTTGAGTGCGAAGCGCTCGCCGTAGGCGCCTTCGCTGCAAAGCGTTGCTCCGATGGGAACCAGGCCGCCGCCCAGGGCCTTCGCCAGCGTGAGGATGTCGGGTTCGACTCCTTCGGTCTCGCAGGCGAACAGCGCGCCCGTCCGCCCGAGGCCGGTCTGCACTTCGTCGACGACCAGCAGCGTGCCGTGTCGTGCGCAGACCTCCTTGGCGGCGCGCAGGTATCCCGGCTCCGCCATGCGCACCCCACCCTCACCCTGGATCGCTTCGACGATGAAGGCGGCGTAGCTGCCGGGGCGGCAGGCCAGCGCAGCTTCGAGCGCGGCGATGTCACCGAAGCCCACCTTGTCGAAACCGTCCAACGGCAGGCCGAATGGCGCCTGGTAGTCGGGATTGCCGGTGGCCGACAGCGCGCCGAAGGTCTTGCCATGGAAACCGCGGTGGGTGGACAGGATGCGCATGCGGCCGGTGGCCTGGCGCGCCAGCTTCAGTGCGACCTCGACTGCCTCGGCACCGCTGTTGGAGAACGTGACGTAGCGCAGGCCGGGCGGTGCCAGTTCGAGCAGGCGTTTTGCCAGTTCCCCGGATGAATGCGAAATCGACGGCTGGCAGAACACGGGCTCGGCGTCGGCGTGCAAGGCCTGTATCGCCTGCCAGATCTCCTGCGGGTGATGGCCGAACGGCAAGGCGCCGTACTGCGCCATGAAGTCCAGATAGCGGCGGCCCTCCTGGTCGAACAGGTAAGCGCCTTCGCCGCGCACGAAAGTGCGGTCGATCTTGAGTTGCTTCAGCTTCGCCGCGAGGTAAGGGTTGACGTGCTTCTCCCATGCCCTTTCGCTCGGCAGGCGCTCGGCAGCGCGCCGCTGCAGGTCTGCGATCGCCTGCAGCAGGCCGTGCGTGTCGGTCACTCCCGACAGAAGATCGGTCGGCACGGGAATGCCGAGCCAGCGCTCGAGTGCGCACACGAGGTCGACCGCTGACAGCGAGTCGATGCCGAAATCGGCGAGCGCCACCCGATCGCCGGCCCACGCCGCCTGGTGGCGCTCGTGGACGTAAGCGGTGAGCCAGGCGACGACGTCGCTTCTCGACTTTGCAATCATGTTCACGCGCAATGCTCCGAAGAAGTGAAGGAGGGGTGGTGCCGCTGGCTGCTTGCCTCTTGGGCCTTCCGGATCACCTCGCACCTGGCGACGATCGCCGCCTTGATTGCGTGAAACAGGTCCCGCGCTTGCGCGGGCGGAAGGTATTGCACTGGCCGAGCTGCGCTCTTGTAGGAAACGGGGACCATTGCGTGCTCCTTGTCTGCAGGTGGGATCGTGCTTTCCCGATGCAGCCAACTCTAGGCGACGCCATCGCAAAGACGATCGACCGATCGGGTTACGCACAACGAGAGGTGCGCAGGAGCGTTGGCCGCTTGGTGCGCTGCCCGTTTCACTTGCGATCGACGCAGGCCACGGCTTCGGTGGCGCATGCGTGCTGCTCAATTGCCAGCGCAAGCCGCACGGCCGCGCAGGATCCCCGCAGGGAGTGGCGCTATATTTCGGCGCCATGATCGCGAAACCCGAATTCCTCGACCGCCGCGGACAGCCGCTGCAGCACCCGCGCTGCACGCGCGCAGACAGAGGGAGGCGGCGTGCGGCGCGCGAAGGGCGGACGATGCTTCGCTGGCAGCTGGCCGTGCTGGCCTGCTGCGTGGCAGGAAGTGCGGTGGCCGCCGAGGACGAGAGCCGCACCGGCTTGCGCGAGTGGCTGAACGCGAGCGGGTCGTTGCGGGGCGCGTACTTCAGTTCATCGCGCGAGCTGGACGACCGGCAGAATCTCGGGGCCGCGTCGGTGTGGTTGCGGGCCGCGCCGAAGCTTGGCGACGCGGCCACCATGACGCTGGAAGGATGGTCGCGCGACGACGGAGGCCGACGCCAGAGCCATTTGCGCGAGGGCTACATCAACGTGCGATCGGGCCCCGTCGATCTGCGCGTCGGACAGCAGATCATCGCGTGGGGCCGTGCCGACGAATTGAACCCGACCGACAACCTGAGTCCGCGCGACTTCACGTTGCTGACACCCGAGAGCGACGACCAGCGACTGGGCACCGCGGCTGCGCGCCTGACCTACCACTTCGGCGACTACGCGATGACGGCCATCTGGCTGCCAAGCTTCCGTTCCAACGTGATTCCCATCCCCCACACGCCGGGCGTCGACGTCGCACGGCAAGTGCCGGACGGACAAGGGGCAGCATTCAAGCTGGAACGCTCAGGCACGCGCTGGGAAGGGTCGCTATCGTTCTACGACGGCCTCGATGTGAATCCCGATCTGGTTTTTCTCGGGGTGAACCAGAACGCGGCGGACCTGGCGCTGCGCAACCATCGCATCCGCGTGTTCGGGGGCGACGTCGCAACGGTGGCGGGGCCGTGGGGGCTGCGGGGCGAGGCGGCGTATACCTGGACGAGCTACGACCCCGTGATGCGGCCACTCGTGAAGAAACCCTTCTTCTATGGCGTCGCCGGCGCAGACCGCACATTCGACAACGGCATCTACGTCAATGTGCAGTACTACCTGCGCCATATCAGCAACTTCCAAGACCCGGGAGGCATCGGCGATCCGTTGCTGCGTGAGATCGCGGTGCAAAGCGCGTTGACGGTGAACCAGCGCGACCGCTTCGAGCACGGCCTGAGTCTGCGCTTGTCGGACAAGTGGTTCAACAACACGCTCGAAGCCGAACTCGCGGCGGTGGTTTCGCTGACCCGCGGCGATCAGGTGTGGCGGCCGAAGGTGATCTATGCGATCAACGACCAGCTGAAGCTGACCGTCGGAGTGGATGTGTTCGCTGGCGGCTCAAACACCTTCTATGGGCGCCTGCGCGACAACTCGGCCTTCTACGTCGAGATGAAATACGGACTTTGAGCATCCTCGCAGGGGGTGAGCCCCTGCGCTGCAATGCCAATCTGCTCATTCGAGCGAGGGCAGCGGCGCGCCTCCGCCGCTCGTGAGCAGGCCCGTGCGGCTGTAGATGCCCAGCTTGTCGCGCGTGTCCGCGACGGCCGGATCGCTGCCGATCTCCGATGCCCTTGCGACCACGCGCAGCCAGCCGGGGCCACCTGGCACGGCGACGCTGGGAGCGAATGTCTCATCCCAGCCGTCATAAGGCTCCGGCACAGGGGACAAGCGCCATTGGCCGCGTTCATGCTGAAAGCAGACCCACTGCGTCTCATCGTCCAGCGCCCGGTAGTGGATCGAAGTGCCAAGTAGCAGTCCCGGGGCCTAATAGGGCGCATTGCCAAGCAGCGCCGGCCCGGCGGCCGGAACGGGTGGCAATTCGATTCCGCAATCCGGGCGCGCCATTGCAGGCGTAACTGGGCGCGAGCCGATGGAAGAGCATCTCCCGCCCATTCAGTCACGTGCCCTCACTCCGCCCGTTTCAGCCGTAACGCCCGACGCGCCGGATGTCATCGCGGCGTCGGCGCCGGTCGCCAATCTGGCGAGCACCGACAACCTCCCCGCGAAACCTCTGAAAGGCTGAACCCATCATGGGCAAGACAACTGCCACAACTTCACGTGTCGCGAGCTTGCTCGCCGGCGTCCTGGTCATGCTGAGCGCGCAAGCTGCGGACATGACCCAGGACAGCGGATCACCCGTTGGCGACAACGAGAATTCGCAGACGGCGGGACCCTCGGGTCCGGTGCTGCTGCAGGACTCCCACCTGATCGAGAAGCTGCAGCGCTTCGATCGCGAGCGGATCCCCGAGCGCGTCGTCCACGCGCGCGGCACCGGCATCTTCGGCGAGTTCGTGCCGACGGCGAACATCAGTTCGCTGACCACCGCGCAGGTCTTCGCGCCCGGCACGAAGACCCCCGTGTTCGTCCGCTTCTCCACCGTGATGGGCTATCGCGGCTCGCCGGAGCAGGCACGCGACCCGCGCGGCTTTGCCGTCAAGTTCTACACGCAGCAAGGCAATTGGGACATCGTCGGCATCAACCACCCGGTGTTCTTCATTCGCGACGCCATCAAGTTCCCGGACTTCGTGCACGCGAACAAGCCGTCGGCAGTGACGGGTGTCCAGGACCCGAACCTCGCGTTCGACTTCTTCGCGAACACGCCGGAAGCGACCCACATGCTGACGCGCCTGTACAGCCTGGTGGGGATGCCGGACTCGTATCGCCGCATGGACGGCTTCGGCGTGCACGCGTTCAAGTTCGTCAATGCCAAGGGTGAAGTCCACTACGTGAAGTTCCATTGGAAGAGCCACCAGGGCCTGCAGGGCATCCGGGCGCAGGACGTCAAACCCTCGATCGGTGCAAACTGGAACCTGATGACCGACGATCTCTACAACGCGGTCAAGGCGCGCGACTTTCCGCAATGGGACCTGTACGTCCAGGTGCTCGCGCCGCAGGACCTCGCCAGGTTCGATTTCGACGCGCTGGACGACACCAAGGTGTGGCCGTCGACCATCCCCGAGCAGAACGTCGGAACGATGACCCTCAACCGCATTCCCGACAACTACTTCGACTCGACGGAGCAATCGGCGTTCGACCCTTCGCGATTGGTGCCTGGCATCGAGCCCTCCGAGGACCGGATGTTGCAGGGCCGCCTGTTCTCGTACACCGACACGCAGATGTACCGGATCGGTGCGAACTACCAGCAGTTGCCGATCAATCGCCCGCGCGTGGCGGTGAACAATTTCAACCAGGACGGCGCGATGAACGCAGGCGACCGCAAGGGCGAAGTGAACTACGAACCTTCGACGATCAACGAGCTCGGCGCGCAGGACAAGTACAGGTACCTGCGGACCCCGCTCACGGGCACGACGCAGCTGGCGCCGATCAGCAAGCCGCTGGATTTCCGCCAGGCCGGCGAGTACTACCGGTCCCTGTCGGAAGCGGGCAAGGCCGACCTCGTCACGGCATTGTCGGCTGACCTGAACGGCGTCAGGAACGAGTCCAACAAGTACACGATGCTCTCGTATTTCTACAAGGCCGATGCGGATTACGGCGCGCGTCTCGCCCGCGCGACGCACGCCGACGCAGCCCGTGTGCAGAGCGCGGCGGCACGCCTGGCGGACAACTGATCGACGGCCCGCAGGTCTTCATTCACGCCTGCCCCCTTGCCGGAGAACGGGATGCGACACCTTCATGCCTTGCGCCACGTCGCTCGCGCAGTGACAGTGCTTGCCGTGGGAGCGCTGGCCCTGGCGGCTGCCGCGCAACCCCAGCCCATGCCGGGGGGCGCTTCTTCCCGTTCCGAGGGCACGGGCGTGGCGCAGTATGCCGATGAGTGGTTTGCCGCGGCGCGAGCGGGCCGCGTGGACATCCTGCAGGCGCTGCTCGACGCCCACTTTGCGCTCGAGACGGCGACGCCCGAAGGCCACACGGCGCTGATTCTTGCCGCGTACAACGCGCATCCGGATGCCCTGAAGCTCCTCATGTCGGCGGGCGCGAACGCCTGCGCCGCCGACAGGAACGGCAACAGCGCGCTGATGGGTGCGCTGTTCAAGGGCGAGACCGGCATCGCGAAGATGCTGCTGGATACGCGCTGCGACATCGACCAAACCAACAACGCCGGGGAAACCGCGCTCGCGTTTGCCGCGCTCTTCGGGCGGCTGGACATGCTTCCGCTGCTCGTTGCGCGCGGGGCCGACCCGAACCACGTCGATGCGCGCGGCGGCACGCCCCTGCAGATGGCGATCGCGCAGCGCAACACGACGGCTGCGGAGGCTTTGCGCACGGTCGGTGCGACGCATTAGCGAGGGTGCACGAATTCTTCAGGGCGGGATTCGCCAGCACATAGCGCCCGAGCCGCACCGGGCTCTGCGCGATCATCATTGCAAGCGTGAACAGCGCCGCGCCCCCTGCCGCATCTCCGATCTCGTCGACCGCGTTGCCGACCACTGCCGGGAGGTCCTCGTTCAAACGTTCTCGACGCGCAGGACTTCGACATCTTCCTCCAGGGATCGTACGGGAACGAAACGAACATTTTTGCGGACAGCGACGTCGACATCGTGATCCGTCTCAGGCAGACGTACTACTCCGACCTCCAATACCTGACAGAGAGCGCGCGTCGATTGGGCATCCCCAGCGGCGTGCTCACATTCATCGCAAATTCTTCTCGAAAAACGCGATTGACTCTTGTGCAAGGCGGTCCAGGAACGCAGGCCGGTCGAAGCCTTTCGGGTCGCTGGCCACGCTGCCGTCCGGTGAGGGTAGATCCATCGTCGGCGTGTCCATGAACGCGTAGTGTCCGGCATTGGGCACGAGTTGCAGCGTTGTGCTGGCGCCGCGCATGTTCTGCATGACCCATTGCGCGTGGAAGCGCGGCACGAGAAAGGTGTCTTTTTCGCCAGCGTAAATAGCCACCGGAACGGTGATCGATGCCAGCGACGACGCGCTGAATGCCACCCCCATCGGCGCCAACGCCATCACTGCCCGCACTCGTGGATCGGCCTGCACTGGCTCTTCCTGCCCGTCCGCGGTGGCGCTTGCCTGCACTGAGGCGCCGCCGGTGGCGCGGCTCATGTTGCACAGGACGGGGTCCAGCTCCGCTTCGGTCTCGCAATGCGTGCGCATGCGCGAGAGCACCGGCTTGCCGCCTGCCAGCGCCAGTACCGTGTAACCGCCAGCCGAATGGCCCAGTGCACCGATCAGCGGGCGCCCGTCGGCACCATGGGCAATGCCAGGGCTCCATTGCGGGTCGGCGAGCAACGTGTCGATCACGCGCGATACCTGGCGCGGCCGCTCGGCAAAGTAGCGCCGCGGCGTGGCACGCATCGACTGGTCCTGCCAGGTATCGCCCACGTGCTCGACACTGGCAACCAGGTAGCCGTCGCGCGCCAGCGCTTGCGCCAGCGTGGCAAAGCCAAGATCGACGGAGGCCGTGCCATGACTTATCAAGATGAGGCCCTTGAATTTCGTCTCCGGTGCTCCGTTGATGGCCACTGTCTGCGGGAACGGCCCCATGGGGATCAACCGGGCCGCATCAGGCGTCGGGTAATAGAGCGCGAAGTGCGCCGGCTTGTCATTCGCCGCGCTGGCGGCCACCGTCATCCGGCGAAATCCCACCTCGGAGGCGTTGGCGGCAGGCTGCAGCAGCGACAAGCAGGCTGCTGCCATCACCAAGGGGAGGGCACGGAAATCAAACGTGGAGCGGGCGAGCATGGTGGATGCCTTTCGGATTTGGCGGCGCTGCCGGGGGGATGCGCAAACGGAGTATCCAGGCCCTTCGCGCGCCGTCGCTGGCCGTGCGACGAAATGGGTCTCGGACGGCGCCGGATGCAGAAAATGGCCGTAAAGGTCGGAAGCGGACATGAGGGGAGTGCGCGCCCCGAGGCAGAATGCCGCATGGACAGCCTTGGTCACGCTTTGGTCGCGAACTACCAGTTCCTCGCCAAGTACAACCGCTGGTTCAATGGCCGCCTGTTCGATGCGTGTGAGCAGCTTTCCGATGCGGATCGTCGCCGCAATCGCGGCGCATTCTTCGGTTCGATCAGCTCTTCCCTGAACCACCTGCTGTGGGCGGACCGCTTGTGGCTAGGACGGTTCGCAGCGCAAGGCGTCTCTTTCCCTGCACTGACTTCCGAACTGCTGGAATTGCCCGCAGGTGCCCTTCATGGCGCCGTCATTCACGAAGAATGGGCACAGTTGCGCAAAGCGCGAGAAGCGCTTGATGCCGCGATCGAGGCGTGGGTGCGGGACATGCCTGCCCATTTCCTCACCCGGAACATCCGGTACAGCAACACCAAAGGTGTTCTGCGAGAGCATCCCGCCTGGCAGGCGCTGACCCACTTTTTCAACCACCAGGCGCACCATCGCGGCCAGGTCACGACGCTGCTCTCGCAGGCTGGCGTGGACGTGGGTTTGACGGACATCATCGCGCTGGCCTGAACCCTGGATGCCTGCTCCCGGCCAGGAGCAGCATTGGCCTTGCATGCGACACGACATGTCGCCGCCGCCAGGATGATGTGCCGCTTAAGGAGGACACCGCATGCACGCCATCTGCCTGCATGGCTTTGCGAGGGAAAGACATTTTCGAGCGACTGGCACGCCAGGCAAGCGGCGGCGCGCCGGCTAAGTCTGTCCGCGCTCAAAGCGGGAAGCTGAGGTATTGCCTGGAGGCCACATGAAGATCAGTCCAGACGCGAACACGCAAGCGCAAGTCGACATAGCGATCACGATCGGGATAGGAATGGCCGGGCAAAAGAACCTCGACGGCATCAGCAGCGACAACGTCCGGTTCGCCGAACTCAAGGACCGGGAGCACGCCTAGGTCCGGTCTGGTGATGGCGCCTTGCGCAACAAAGTCGAAGAGCTGCAAGGGCAGGTCGTCGGCCTCGCGAAGGAGAGGGATGCGCTGCGCGCGCGTAGTCGTGCGCAGCCGGGTGCTCCTCGAATGGACGCACGGCAACGAGGTGTTCAGCGCATCCTTCGCCGGTGTTGGTTGGAGCGGCCTGAGTTTCCCCCGAAAAAGCCCGGCTCGGCGGGCTTCACGGGTCGCCAGACACGAGCGGCTTAGGAGGAGCGCGCCAAGTTGGTTTTGCGAGCGATTCGGCATGCACTTCGCCCTGACGAGAGATGGACGTACGATCGCCAGCATGACTTTTGACAGGCGGGGACTCGTCGCCGGCGCGGGGTGGCTTGCGCTGGCCGGTTTGGCCGGCTGTGCCGCGCCAGCGAAATACGGCAGCCAGGAAGCCTCCGTTCCACGGCTCTCACCGATGTCCGACCTGCAGGCCAGCGAAGCGGCCTTCATGGCGCTGGGCCTCGTAGGGACGCCCTACCGCTACGGTGGAAACACGCCGGAGGCCGGGTTCGACTGCAGCGGCCTGATTGGCTACGTGTACAGGCAATCGGCAGGGATTGCACCGCCGCGAACCGTGGCACAGATCAGCCGCTGGGGGCAGTCCGTGAGCGCCGGTGCGTTGCGCGCAGGGGACCTGCTGATCTTCGGCGAAGGTGGATCTCCGTCGCACGCCGCAATCCACGCAGGGGAGTCGCGCTTCGTGCACGCGCCAAGCACGGGAGGAACCGTTCGCCTGAACGGCTTCAACGAGCGGTATTGGAAGACCCGTCTTCTCGATTTCCGTCGGGCTTGAGCTTCGCGGCTCGCTACTGAACCAGGCATCGCTCGCAATAGGCTGGTCCCATGCGTCGCGTGCACTCGTCCTGCAGCCCGATGGATGAGCGCTGCTGGAACAAGGCTCTGTACGGATAACACTGCGGATCCGCCTCCATGGCGGCGATGGGATTGCCCTGCGGCAGCGATGAGCAGCCGACCGTGATCAGGGCGGCCGCGACGGCCAGGAATGGACGGATGTTCATGGCCATCTCGTGGACTGGGCGGCCAGCTTACACCTGGCGGAGCCTTGAAGGTAGGCAGTCCGTGAATCCATGCGGAAGCAGCCTGCGACGGCAGCCTGGCGTCTGAATCACCGCATTCCGCTCCCGGCCCATAGCCGCCTAGACGCACCGCACGTTCACGATCTCAGAGGCCGCTCGGGTGAACTCGCGGCCGGAAGCCCCGCCCAAAGGTCCTCACCGTCGATGCAGGCGTCAGCACGCTTACCGCTACAGCGGGTGCCTCCACCGGCCTGTCGTAGCCTTCGAACGACCAACGGCGTACCTCGGTCGCGCTCGCTACGAGCCAGGCGTCACCAGCCCATTCGACAAGCACCCCGAAGGGGAGCTCCGACACAGGCGCGGTAAACGTCACCTTCCCGTTCGACGCAGTCCTAGATGCGCGCTCTGCATGCAGTTGGCGATCCAGGGCTGACAAAGAGAATCGCTCCAGCCGATCTTCGGGAACGTTCGCCGCCTTCCAGGCGTCTCGGAACTCCAAGTGTCGTGCCCTCTGGCATTCTCCGCAAGGACGATGCCCTGCGGCGAACGCAGTGGCCTCGTCCAGAAAGAACAGCTTCGAATAGTGCCCTGGTCTGAATACGCCAGGCGAGGTTCGCCCGCGAAAGTTCAAGACGCATGTCACCCATGTTGACGATGCCCACTTACGAACGATGTTGCCTTGATGGTCGTGGAGGATGCCTCGGTTGCCCATGAGGCTGCCACGACTCGGCACCGCTTGCAGGGCGCCCCACGGGTCGACTCGGTTCTGCTGCGTCATTCGGCGGCAATGATGCCATGGCAATTCATGCGAGCCCGCTCTCAGTCGCCTCAGATCGCCTGCACCGCCCGGTGATTGCTGCTTTTGGCCGCAAGCCACCGTGCGTGGAGAGCTGGGTGGACGGCGTCGGGGAACCGAGACTGGCGTGAGATCTCGAAGCTGCCGTGCCTAATTGAGCTTGCTCCATCATGTAAGCTGCACGTGTGGACCGGAGCCGTTAGCCATCGCAACGGCTGCAAGGCCCAGCGTGGTCGCCTTCTGGGCGTGGCTACTTTTTGTTCTCTTTGCTGCCGCATTCTTCTACTGGATGGTGAAACCCCTCGGGTGGTTTGCGCCTCAGTCAATCGATGGCTATTTCCAGGCCGCCTGCCTGTTCGCCGGCCTCTGCTTAATTCTGGGTCGTCCAAGCACCCTCGGCTTCCCCGACATAAACCGGGCTGCGCTCCACGCAGCGAGAATGCGGTGCCCGGAGCTGGGCGAATTAAGCGACGCGGAGCGCGGAGCGGCACAGTTTCTTGTGAATCTCGCAGCGAACGCGTCTCAAAGGCGAGTTGTCGGCTTATGGTGGGGTAACGGGTGCATTTGCACAAACGTACACTCTAGAACGGCCGCATCAGGCGATCGAGGAGTGGCTAGGGGTTTGAGTACCCCCGCAAAAGTGGCCAGCCGCGCGCGCGGAGATCGCGAAGCTGCAGCGCGTCCTGGGCAAGAAGACCCTGGAAAACGCAATCCTCAAGGAAGCCGTTGGGTACGCCGCCGAAAAAAGTGGATTGCGCGCTCGCACGTCCACGAGCTGCACCACCGTGCCGACACTTGCGTGATGGCCGAACCGGTCGCACGCCGGTATTCCTCGGCGTTCGCCTGGCACGCATGTGACATGCGTCCTTTGGTGCACCACAATGAGAGCTCATCCATGAGGGAGGGCAGAGGAGATGCTTCACAGAACGATGCGGCCGGTCGCGGCCGGCTTGGCCGTGGCGCTGGCCGGCTGTGCGTCGGTCACGGGCGGCGACTCACAGCGGGTGCACGTGCAGGCGCAGACGACCGAAGGCGCGGCGGTGGACACCGCCGAATGCACGCTGACCAACGACCGCGGCAGCTGGGTCGTGCGGACGCCGGGCGAGGTCGTCGTGCACCGCTCGAACCACTCAATGGAGGTGCGCTGCCGGCGCGCGGCGTTGCCGGAGGGCGTCGTGATCGTGGAATCCGGCACGCGTGCCGCGATGTACGGGAATATCCTGGTCGGCGGCGTGATTGGCGCGGTGATCGACCACAACACCGGGGCGGCGTACGAGTACCCTGAGCGGGTGCGCGTCGTCATGGGCCGCACCACGAACTTCACGCTGCCGCGTCCCGGCGGCACGCCCAGCGCCAGCGGCTACGCGGAGCTGAAGGACCTGGACGCGCTGCCGCCGATGGCGGCTAAGGGGCGCGAGACCTACACCGAGTGGTTGAACCGCCCGCACCCGCGCGCCTTCGCCATCGGCCCGAACGGCGGCTTCGGGGCGGCCTGGACCGGCCGCAGCAACGACCCGTCCCTGTCGAACGATCCGAACGAGCGCGCGCTGACGCTGTGCGAGCGGCGCGCGCACGCGACCTGCAAGCTCTATGCGGTCAACGACCAGATCGTCTGGGAAGCCGAGGGCCCGGCCCCGAAGGCGGGCACGGCGGCCGCCCAGGCGACGCCGCCGGCCACCGCCGCCGCGCCCAGCCCCGGCGCGCTTAGGCCGCCGCCGTCCCTCATCGCCACCGGCTATGCCGCGATCGAGGATGTCGACGCGATGCCCTGGCTGTCAGATCGCGGCCGCGCGGCCTATCGCGAGTGGCTCACCCGTGCGACACCGCGCGCGTTCGCGATCGGCACCAACGGCTACTGGTGGTCGGCATACGGACTGCGTTCGTCCGACCCGACCCTGCCCAGCGACCCGACGGAACGCGCGCTGGCGGGTTGCACGCGGGCCGGCGGCACGGGCTGCCGTCTCTACGCGGTGAACGGCTCGGTCGTGTTCACCAAACCCTGAAGGGGGCGCCGGCAGGCGAATAGGTCGCGCCCCTCCCAGCGGCGGAGGGCTGGTGGTCGTGTGCGACATGGCGGCGTCAGACCTCCAGGAGCGGCGACCTGCAGCACGTGGAACCGTACTGAATCGCATCGAAGCAGCTGCGGCGGTCATGGCAGCTCAGGCCCGAGAGACTGCATTGCGATCAAACGCCAGGAGGTGTTGACTCGAGTAAAGAACAAGGATTTTGGATTCGACTCTGACGAGGGATTCCGCGAATACCTGATCGACATGTTGCACGATGAAGACGGGCTGTGTGCCATTTCGGGCCTGAAGCTCCAGTATCCAGGAGAGGTGCAGGACAGCGAGTTGCAATGCTCCCTGGATCGAACCGACAGCAACGGCCACTACGCTCCCGGAAACCTTCAAATCGTCTGCCGATTTATAAACCGCTGGAAGAGCAGCAGTGACGATGCCAATTTCGGCGCTTGGTGCGGGTGCTGCGTTCTTCGGTAGATCTCGAAGGGTTGGGCCGATAAGCTCGGTCCCCTAGAGCTCTTTCGCCGCTGCTGGAAAAGCATGAGATGGCTGCTCCCGGCCACAAGCCGCCGTATCCTGGTTGCTGCAGATCGCCGCGCGGTGGTTGCCTGCGGCCTCGGTTGCCTGATCGTCTGTTCTCCACGCTTACGCCATCGAAGTGACTAGCGGCTCGATATCGCTTCGCTCGCCTGCTCCACGATGCCTGATCGCTCGCGTTCCACGGCCCGGAGCGCTGGACTGACCGACGCCTCGAGCTCCGCCAGGCGGCGCTGTTGCTCCTCGTCGTCGGGGCTGACCTCGTGCCGCAGCTGAAGCCTTGCCACGAGGAGCTCTTCGTAGGCATCGTCGTCGGGGAACAGGGCCGCGCGTTCCTGCGGCGTGAAGCTTCGCGCGCGCAGATCCTGCAGGTGCTTCACGTGGACGCGCAGCGCCTGTGGATTTCCTGCGGTATCGATAGCGCGCTGCAGACCATCGGCCTCGAGCTGGAACGCGATCGTCTTGCTGGCCAATGCCGCCGCCGCCTGCGCCTGTAGAGGGTCTCCATTGGCGAACTCACGCGCCAGTTCCTGCTCGAGGATCGCCAGCGGGACATCTCCGAGCTTCGCGAATTCACGCACCAGGGCACGCCGCAGCACCTGCGACGGCGCCGCTACGGTGCTGGGCGGGTCAATCGGTGCGGTCACGTCGGCGGGCGAGGCAGTGGGGGCTGGCGTGCCCGCGACGCCGTTGCCACCATGCAGCGCCACCGCCTCCACCAGCGAAGCTTGAAGCACTGCGGCCGGTAGCGGGACATCGGAGGCCGCGCTGTACCAGACGCCCGCGAGCAAAGCGGCTACAGCCGCAAACGTGCAAGCGATGGCAGTGAAACGCACGGCGCGTACCTCACTTGGTCGTGAACGTCGTCAACCAGTTCAGGTTGGTCTCCAGTTCCCAGTCTTGCACACCGCTCTTCCACCCGGCGTCTAGCGAATTCTGGCTGCCCAGGCAGCCACCGGACTGTCGCATGTAGCAGTGGTCCGCTGAACCGTCACCGACCTGCGCGTTGTGCACGATGATCCACCCGCTGTTGTTGCTGGCCAAGCAGCCATAGGCAGCGGTTCCGCAGTTCATGCCGGTGAGCTCCTGGAACTGCGAGCGCACGTTGGTCGCAGTGGGTCCGATGAAATTGTCGACTTCCCCGTCGACGGCACGCAAGCGCGAGGTCGGCAGCGTCCGGTTGCCATTCGCCACGCAGGCGCGGAGGTCGTAGGTTGAGTACTGCACACCGGCGCCCAGCCCGTATGCAGCCTGCACCCGGCCGTCGTAGTTCTTCGCGAGGATGGCCATGATCGATCCCTGGCTGAATCCGGCGACGACGATCCCCTTGCTGCAGTCAGCCTTGCCCCGCCCGCACAGCTTGCTGACCGCGCTGGCGGCGCTGGCAGGGTTGAAGGCACACGATGCCTTGGAGCCGATGGCAGAACAACTGCCGAACACGCTGCTGCCGTACTGGATCGTGGCAGCCACATAGCCCTTGGAGGCCATACGGTTCACCGCCTCCGTCGCCGACGCGTTGTTGTAGGTCTCGCTGGTCCCGACCATGTACACGAACACCGGATAAGTGCCGGTCGCGGCCGGCTCGACACCCGCGATGTTGTAGGTGCTGTTGCAGCTCCCTCCGCCTGCAGGTGCGCCACTGTAGGTGTCACTGAAGGGGGCCGTCTGCGCGAATGCACTGCCGGCCAGGAGGGCGGCTGCGCATATTGCACGCCGGACCAGGATCCCGATACTCACCATGTTTGTCTCCTTTGTTTGATTCCCTTGTAGGAGCGGATATCTAAGCGCAAGCCGGTGGCCACCGCCATGGGGGAATGCCATCACGGCTCAACTCATCGAGCGGCAATCCGTGGAAAACCGCCGCGCGAGGATGTCTCGCAGTTGACAGCCTGTCTGCGCATAGCGCCCTGCTGCGTTCCATTCCGCTAACCACGGCGCTCACCTCGATGCCAGTCGGGCCTCGGAAATTGGTGCGGACAATCGGGATGTCCGAGGTGACGTCCGCAACGCCTTGGGCGGTCTCGCGGTCGGTAGAGGCCTCTTTCGCTCGCCGCAACTGAATGCGCCACCTGCAAAGGCGTTCGCTGCGCCCGACGCTCGATTCGCCCAAGGCCTCGGAATTATCCTGGGACGGCTGTTCGGAAATGCTCTCGCTTGCGCGATCACTGTGGGGGCCGTTGTCCCTGCGGTTGCGCTGTGGGTCACCTTCATTGCCGTCAGTCTGGGACTCGCAGTCTTCGCATTTCCAGTACCCGTGGCCTATGGCGCAGCTTTCTTCCTGGGCGCGCGAAAGCGAGCAGGTGTCGCACTCACAGCAAAATAGGCTATGGCCGCAACCGGCCAAAAGCGGCCCTGAATGCGCTGATTGCGATATCCCGTACCATGATCAGAAAACGTCGCGAGTGATTTGGCCGAATTCGCGGATTCCTACCCAGGCGATTGCGTACACGCGTTGAGAAGGACGGCGCCACATCGCTGGACCTGGTAGCGCACCTCCCTGGCTCGTCAAGGCTCTTGCAGCGTGCTGCCGCGCTCCGCTGACTTGGAGGACTCGCTATAACTGCATCCGTGGCGATCGACTACAAACGCGAGTCGGCGTCTGGACCGCCGAGTATTGCCACTTGAGGCGCGGCCAATCGGTGTGCAGTCACGGAGTTCGCGCGCAGTTTGAGGGTGCGACTACGGTGGCAATTGGCGCGCTGCTGGCGCTGGTCCCGCTTCCGGTTTGCCGGGCAAAGACTCTGGCGAACTGGGTCTTTTCCTTCGCGTGCGCTGCCTTGTTGATCTGTTCCATCGTGATGAAGTAACTGAAGTCCTGCGGTAGAACCTGGCACGACAGTCGGCTCGATCGCATGCGGATGACTTGTACCTGTGATCACCCGCGTCGCGGGTGCCGTGAAGGGAGCGTGGAGTTGAAGAAGTACGGGTGGTATCACTACGGGGACTCGCCCCGCTCGATCATGAACTTTCTCACCGGCCAACAGCTGGTGGCAACCCGGGAGGACTGGCTCGGAGACACGAAGTCCTACGTTGGTGAGTACCGCGACGCAGAGATCCAGCTTCCTGTGCGTTTCAACATCAGCCCGCATCGAGGCCGGGGGAATCTTGTGGAGTTGGACTACGCACAGTTTGGCGACAGCATTTCGTACGGGCTTTGGCGGAGATTGGACGACTTCCTGACGGACGCGCTTCTCAGCTGGCCGGAGCTGCTGGTACCCCGCTGCCGTTTCTCGCTGCTGGCAACTGGCGGCTGGTGGGGCGGCGCATGGAAGCCGGAGTGGAAGCGCTTGTTCAGGGGCGAGAAGGACATCAAGCCAGGCATGGACGGCGAGCGCGCGCTCGCGGAACCGTGCTTGTCTCCGCTCGGCCGACCCGAGCCGAAGGGGTGGCGCTATATCGACCATCCGCAGCCTGCATGCGAAGCCAACCTCCATCTTGCCTACGTCGAGCCGTGGCACGTCCCATACATTGCGGCAAACAGTCCTCTGGATGGCTTCCAGGGCGACGTTCCCTACCTGGTGCGAGACGACGCACGCGCCGTCTTCTTTCCGTCTCGTGTCGGGGTTCGAAGGGATAAGGACGGCGACATCACGGGCCTGGAGGTCTATTACACCTACGCGGACGAGAACGTGTTCTTCACGTTCCGCAGCGTCCCGCACCGGGGCCTCGAGCTGTGGAGCTGCATGGACTACGGATACAGACACTTTCCGCCAGATCGGCAATTCTGGCCGTCGGGTCGCGACGGGCTCGAAGACCCGCACACCATGCGCAATCGGAAGGAAGGCTTCTCTCACTTCGCGTTCCTGTCGTACCGCATGTGGCGCGAGTTGGTGTGCACCACGTCCGACGCGTGGCTTCACTGGCCGGACCCCGGGGTCCGCATCGAACACCGCCCGAGCGGCCTTGGGGCCCGTGTCGGTGCGCATGGCCCGGACGTCGTAACGGGCTACACGGCCGGCTTGCCGAACTACAACATCTGGCTGCAGTACCGGGGCAGCTAGGAAAAGTCCGCGGTTGGACTCGCGGAGTTCGGCGCTGCGCTCGCGCGCACCTCGGGTTGCCACCCACGCCGTCATGTCGGGCAGGGCTGTTTCCCGGCTAGGAGCCGCCGTCGCGGGAAAAAGGGCTGCATCTGCACCCGACGCTTTCGCGCGACCGGATCGAGAGACCAGGCATGCGACGGATTACCTCGGCACCGACCGGTCCATTCGCATGGCGTCCAGTGTTAGTAACGACCGCCGCCGTAGCCGCCATTGCCATAGCCAACGTCCGCTCGATTGGTGGCCTTGAAACCGTCTGCACCGGAGCGGCCCGGGCCACGGCCTTCCTCACGAGGGCGGGCCAGGTTTACGGTGATCGAGCGTCCATCCACGGACATGCCATCGAGCGCCTTGATGGCAGCCTCGGCAACTTCCGCAGACGCCATTTCGACAAAACCGAAGCCCTTGGAGCGGCCGGTTTCACGGTCCATCATGA
>NZ_JAQGNQ010000114.1 GCF_028291745.1 Ramlibacter sp.
GCACCATGTTGATGCTCTCCAGGAAGATCGCGTTGCGGTTCTTCTGGTAGTTGCCGAAGACCTCGGCATCCGACATCAGGCCGCCCGGGCTGATGCCCATGATGAAGCGGCCCTTGAGGATGTGATCCAGCATCGACACCTGCGCGGCGATCGCCGCCGGATGCCCGTTGGGCATGTTGATGGTGCCCGTGCCCAGCACGATGTCCTTGGTCTCGTGGGCCAGGGAGGCCAGGAACATCAGGCTGGAGGTGACGTTCTCGGCGATGTCGGTGACGTGCTCGCCGACGAAGCCCTCCACGTAGCCCAGGCGGTCGGCCAGCAGGAAGGCCTCGCGGTCTTCGGCCAGCGTTTGCGTTGCATTGCGCCCCGGGGGGTGCAGCGGCATCATGAACATGCCCAGTTTCATGGAGTCTCCGGTCTTTCTTTATCGGGTCAGGCCAGCGCGGGCGTGCCGCGCAGGCGTTGAGTGAGTGTGTCGGCGCACCGGCGCATGCCGGCGAGCACCTTGCCCTGGTCGCTCGTGTCGAGGCGATCGGAGGCGCCGATCGCGGTCAGCGCGAACACCATCGCGCCGTCGGGTGCGAACACCGGCACGGTCAGCACGCTGATGCTGCGGCCATACAGCTCGGTGAAATCCTCGATGCCTTCCAGCCGCACGAAGCCTTGCGCGCGGAACTGCGCCACGCGCTGCTCCAGGCCCTCGGTGCGCGGCACGCGGTTGGCCGCGCGGTCGGTGGCGGCCTCTTCGCCAATGAAGGGCGCCGTCATTTCGGTCGGCAGCCAGGCCGCGAAGGCGAGACCGGTGCCGGACGTCAGCACCGGCAGCACGAGCCCCGTGCGCAGGTTGTCGCTCACCGGCTCCTTCGCCTCTTCCCAGCGCACGATGGTGGGGCCGTGATTGCCCCACACGCCCAGGCCGATGGTCTCGTCGATCTCGTCGGACAGTTCCACCACGGCGCGCGTTGCCAGGCGCACGGCCTGCAGCCGCGCGATGTTGGGACCGCTCTCGGTGAGCAGGCTGCCCAGGTCGTGCGGCTGCGCGACCAGGTAACGCCCCCCGCCGAACACCAGCGGCTGCCTGCCGCTGCGCTGCATGCGTTCCACCTGGCCGAGGAAGACCATGTGGTCGCCGCCGCGAAAGCAGTCCATGCGCTTGCATTCCAGCCAGGCGGCGCTGCCGCGGATCAGGGGCACGCCTCCGAGGCCGGTATCGATCGCGCAGCCCGCGAACTTGTCGTCCTTGCCGCGAGCGAACTGGTTGGAGATCGCCACCTGGTCGTCGGCCAGGATGTTGACCACGAAGCGCTCGGCATCGCGGAACACGGGGTGGCTGGGCGCCGTGAGCGACTGGCTCCACAGGATCAGCGGCGGGTCGAGCGAGACCGAACTGAAGGAGTTGACCGTCAGCCCGTGCGGCTTGCCCTGCGCATCCACGGTCGTGATCACGGTCACGCCGGTGACGAAGGAGCCCAGCACCTGCCGCAGTTCGCGCGCGTCCAGGGCGGCGGGAGCGCTCATCGCCCCGCTCAACTTTCCACCTTCTCGATCGCGCCCGACTTCGCCGAGCGGAAGATCGCTTCCAGCGCGCTGACGTTGGCGATCATTTCTGCGCGCGGCACCGGATAAGGCGCCCGACCCTCCGCGGCATCGGCGAACGCTTCGAGGTTGTGCAGCACCGCGGGCGCGGGTTGCAGGTCGACGGAGGTCGCGCGGTGCTCGCCGCGCAGGTGCCTGGTGAGCGTCCAGCCTTCCGGCGCCTCGGGATGCGTCTTGTCGCGCACCTCGGCCCAGCCCTGCGAGCCGTACACCGCGAAGCGGCCGGCAAAAGGCGTGGCCAGGATCGCGCTGATCAGCGCATGGCCACCCTTCTTGAAGGTGACCAGCGCCGCCAGCGTGTCGCCGTTGGACAGCGGGCTGCCCAGTTGCTTGACGCTGCAATGCACGGTGTCCGCTTCGCCGAACACGCCGACCGACAGATCGAGCAGGTGGATGCCGGTGGCCGTCATCGGGCCGGCCGGCGCTTCCTTGCCGGAGAGGCGCCAGTTGTCGCTGGCCAGGGTGAGGAACTTGTCCTGGCTGAAGTTGGCCTCCACCTGCAGCGGCGTGCCGAGCGCGCCGGACTTCACCAGCTTCATGATCTCCAGGATCGGCGGCTCGAAGCGCTTCTCGTGGCCCACGGCCAGCGCGACGCCCGCCTGCTCCACCGCCGCGATGGCGCGCAGCACGTCGGCGCGCGACATCGACAGCGGCTTCTCGCAGAACACGTGCTTGCCCGCCCGGGCCGCGGCGACGATCTGGTCGGTGTGCTGCGAGTGCGGCGTGCACAGCACGACGGCCTTCACGTTCGGGTCGGCCAGCGCCTGCTCGAAGCTGGCAGAGAAGGGGATCTCGCGCTCGCGTGCGAACGCCTCGCCCGAAGGGCTGACGTCGGCCACGCGCACGACGCGCAGCTTGTCGCTCTGGCGAGCCAGGTCGGTGATGATGCGGCCCCACCATCCGAGGCCGATGACGGCGATGTTCAGCATATGTTCAGTCCAGCTTGGATTCCAGCTCGGCCCAGTCCTCGCAGCGCACCGCCTTGCCGGTACGCGCGGACAGGTCCAGCGCCTTGGTGAGGATCAGGTTCATGTGCGCTTCGGCGGTGGTGGCGGCCTGCGTCGTCCAGCCCGCACCCACGCGATTGAGCCACGACTCGGTCTCTTCACGCATCGGCCCGCGCAGTTCGCCCAGGGCCATGTCGCCCGGCGGGTAGCTGCCCATGAAGTCGACCAGGCGCTGCTTGTCGGGCGCATAGCCCGTCATCTGCGGCTTGGAGACGGCCAGCACGATGTCGCGGTGCGTGTCGTCGATGGTCAGCACGCCCTCGGTGCCGACGATGCCGACATCCAGGCTGTACACCGCGCCCGGCCAGGTGGTGGGCAGCGCCCAGTTGATGCTCAGGTGGTAGGCACTGCCGTCGG
The DNA here is from genome assembly GCF_028291745.1 of Ramlibacter sp. GTDB lineage: Bacteria > Pseudomonadota > Gammaproteobacteria > Burkholderiales > Burkholderiaceae_C > Ramlibacter. The sequence goes on from NZ_JAQGNQ010000114.1 coordinate 2,961, forward strand.
CAAAGGTGATCATGCCGGCGGTGCAGTCGATGCCCTTGTACTGCGGGCCCAGCGCCTTGTCGTTCGACTTGGCGTAGATCTCCACCGGCTGCTTGCCTTCCATCATCCACATGACGATGTCGAGGGCGTGCGTGCCGGAGATCACCATCGGCGAGATGCTGGAGGGATCGTCGGTGCGCACGTAGTTGTCGATGGCCACCAGCCGGTTCATGAAGGCGCGGCTGGTCACCAGCGTCACCTCGCCCAGCGCGCCGGTGCGCACCTTCTCCTTGGCCGCCAGCCAGCGGCGCCGAAAGCGCTGCGTGTAGCCGACGACGGCATCGACTTTCGCCTTCGCTATCGCCTCCATCACCTGGCGCGACTCGCTGGCGCGGGTGGCCAGCGGTTTCTCGATCAGCATGGGCTTGCCGAGACGTGCCGCTTCCAGCACGGGCCCGACGTGCAGGTGTTCGTCGGTGGCGACGATCACCGCATCGACCTCGGGCCGCGCGAGCAGCTCCTTGTAGTCGGCGGTGATGAAGTTGGCGCCGATCTTGCGGCCCACTTCCTGGGCGCGCTCGGGCTTGATTTCGGCGAGGCCGACCCACTTCACCAGCGGATGGCGCGCGGCCACCTCGCCGCGGAACAAGCCGACGCGGCCGCCGCCGATGATGGCGAGGCCGATGGGACGCGATTCAACGGTCATTGGGGGAAACTCCTGTTCGATTCAATCGGCCGTGGCGTTCGAGCTCTTGGCGACGGCGCCCCAGCGGCGCGCTTCCTGCTGGATGAAGGCAGCCAGCTCCTTGGGCGAGGCACTGGTCGCGGTCTCGACCCCGCCCTTGAGCAGGTCGGCCTTCACGTCCTCGCGCGCCAGCACCTTCAGCAGCGCGGCATGCCATTTCTCGATGACCGGCTCGGGAGTGTGCAGCGGGAACATCACGGCTTGCCACGAGCCCCCCACCACCTGGGGAAAACCCGATTCGACGAGCGTCGGCACGTCAGGCAGCGAAGAAAGCCGCCTGGCACTTGCCACCGCGACGGGCTTGAGCCGGCCGCCCTTGATCAGCGGCATGGCCGCGGGCACCGGCACGAAGCCCACGGGCACGTGGCCGCCGACGATGTCGACCAGCGCGGGGCCGGCGCCGCCCTTGTAGGGCACGTGCGTCATGTCCAGCTTGGCCTCCTGGCGGAACAGCTCCATTTCCAGGCGATTGAGGCTGCCGCTGCCCGGCGAGGCGAAACTCATGCCGGGGGTCTTGCGCGCGTGCTCGACGAACTCGGCCACCGTCTTCGACGGCACGTTGGGGTTGGCCACCATGACGTCCGGCGCATTGGCCACCAGCGTCACCGGCATCAGGTCGGCGGCGCTGACCTTCTGGTTGGCGCCGAAGATCGCCGGGTTGATCGCCAGCGTGCCGACGTTGCCCAGGAAGGCCGTGTAGCCGTCCGGCGCGGCGCTGGCCGCGGCTTCCATGCCGATGTTGCCGGCGGCACCCGCGCGGTTGTCGATCAGGATGGTCTGGCCCAGTTCGGCCTGCAGCCGCGGCGCCAGGATGCGCGCGACGAAGTCGGAGGCGCCACCGGGCGCGAACGGCACGATCACGCGGATCGGCTTGTTGGGATAGCCCTCGGCCTGCACGAGCGCGGGCAGGCCCGCCAGCGGCAGGGCGGCCGCCACGGCGAGAAGGGAGCGGCGCAAGAGTCGCATCGGGTTTGTCTCCTTGTGTTTTATGTTGTCGGGACCCGGCGCGCCGCTCAGGCCACCCTGGCCAGCTGCGGGCGCGCCAGCGGCAGCGTAACCGGCAGGTTGGTCTCCGCCGAGAGGTCGGCGGCGATATAGAGCTCCATCACCATGCGCGCGTGCTCCGGCGTCACCATCACGGGCTCGTCGCGCACCACGGCGTTGAGGAAGTGCTCGGTCTCGGCGGCCATCGGGCCGGCCCACACGTGTTCCACCTTCTCGCCGGGCATCGACGACATGGGCAGCTGCATGCCGTCCTTCATCGAGCGCACGATCACGTCCTTGTGGCTGTCGTCGACGAACACCGCGCCTTCGGTGCCGATCATCTCGATCATCGTCGTCGAGAAGTTGGGGTAGTTGGGCGGCAGGCTCCAGCCGCCACCGACCACGAAGGACACGCCGTTGTCCATGGTGACGTTGATCCACTGCAGGTCGGGCGTCTCGGTGCCGCTCATGGCCTTGATCGCGCCGTAGTTGTTCTGCGAGTAGACGCGCACGGGCTTGGCCGGCTCCAGGCACCACAGCACGAAGTCGAGGTCGTGCGTCGACTCCATGGCGGCGGGCGACAGCTTGGTGCGGCCCGTGATCTTCGTGCCCAGGGCGCGGCTGATGTGGCGGGAAACAAGGGCGCTGACCGGCGTGCCGATCGAGCCTTCGCGGATCGCCTTGCGCACATAGGCGAACTTGGGGTTGAAACGCTGCGAATAGCCGATGGTGAACTTGAGCTTCTTGCTGCGGGCCAGCGCGATCAGTTCGTCGGCCTCTTCCAGCGTCATCGCGATGGGCTTTTCCAGGAACACGTGCTTGCCGGCGAGCAGGCAGGCCTTGGTCATCGGGTAGTGCGTGGTCTCGGGTGTCGCCGAGATGTACACCGCGCTGATCTTGTCGTTGTTGGCGATGTCGTGCCAGTCGGTGGTGGCCGTCTTCGGCTTCACCAGCGCCTTGACCTCGGCCAGCCGCTCGGGCCGGCTCTCGGCCACGTGCAGCGCCTTGCAGAACGGGTGGCGGGCGAGGGTCTCGGCCCGGATGCCGCCGCACCAGCCGGTGCCGATGACGGCGACTTCGATAGCGTCCATGTTCACTCCTGAAGGAATCTCTTGCGAGCATGGATGCTAGGCAGCACTGCCTCTCTGGACAAACGCTTTGTCAGCATGCCAGCCATGCAACAATGGCATGGCACAAGCAAACCTACGATGGACATCCGCAGCCTCAAGTGCTTCATCCTCACTGCTGAACTTGGCAGCATCACGCGTGCTTCCGGCGAGCTGGGCATCGTGCAATCGGCGCTGAGCCGCAAGATCCAGACGATCGAGGACGAGCTGGAATGCACCCTGTTCACCCGGCTGCCGCGCGGCATCCAGCTCACGCCGGCCGGGCGCCGCTTTCTCGAGCGGGCCCGCCGCGTCGTGCGCGAGGTGGACTTCGCCCGCATGGACCTGAAGGATGGTGCCGCCGAAGTGCAGGGGGCGGTGAGCCTGGGCCTGTCGCCCACGCTGGCGCCGCTGCTGGCGCCCGATTGCCTGGCGCAGGTGGCAGCGGACTACCCCGGCATCCAGCTGAAGATCGTGGAGGGCTTCAGTGCCACGCTGCTGGACCTGCTGATCACCGGCCGCATCGAACTGGCCGTGCTGACCAATCCGCCGCGCACGACGATGCTGCAGGCGGAGCCGGCGGTGTCCGAGGAGATCCTGGTGATCACGCCGCCGGGCGCGCGCGGCATCCAGCCTTACTACACGCTCGACGAGCTAGGCAACGAGCCGGTGGTGGTGACCTCGGGCCTGCGCACCGTGATCGAGGACCAACTGCGGCGGCACGGGCGGGCGCTGAACGTCGCGGCGGAGGTGGATTCGGTGGAGGCGATCCGCCGCATGGTGATGCGCGGGCAGGCCATCACGCTGATGCCGGCCTCGACCTTCCAGGAAGACGTGCGGGCGCATCGGCTCGACGCCTTCCATGTGGCCAATGCCAGCCTGCACCGCCTGCTGGTGATCGCCCAGCCGCTCTCGGGCCGCGACACGCCGGCGATCCGGCAAGTGGCCGAGACGCTGGCGCGGCAGTTTTCGGCGCTGGCGGACGAGGGGGCGTTCCGCTTGCTGCAGCGCCTGCCGGCCAAGGCCGCCAAGGCCCGGCGGGCGTAGCCGAAGGCGCCCGCCAACGTGCGGCGCGGATCAAGTCATTTCAGAACGCAGAAGTCGCAGAAATTCCGCAGAAGACGCAGAAAACACAGCGAGGAATCCTTCTGCGTTTTCTGCCTTGCTTCTGCGACTTCTGCGTTGAAAAGTTCTTGTGCGGCCACCCTACCGCTAGCGAGGGCCGAACATCACCCCGGCGCGTTGCGCATCCAGTCCGCAGTCTGGGAAAACGACTCGCGCAAGCGCGCGCGCAGCGTCTCGTCGACCCCCACCTCGCCCATCGCCTGGTCCATGCACGCCAGCCACTGATCGCGTTCGATCACGCCGATCTTGAAGGGCATGTGGCGCATGCGCAGGCGCGGGTGGCCGTAGCGGTCGGTGTAGTGCTGCGGGCCGCCGAGCCAGCCGCACAGGAACCAGAACAGGTTCTGGCGCGCCCGTTCGAGCTCGCTGCCATGGGCCGCGCGCAATTCCGCGTACTTCGGCTCCAGGTCCATCAGGTCATAGAAGCGCTCCACCAGCGCCTTCACCTTGTCTTCGCCGCCGACCCACTCGAACGGGGTGGCGGGTTGCGGCTGATCCTCTTTGTCCATGCCGCGATTGTCCCAGCGAAGCTATTCGGAGGCCTTGCGCAAGGTCTCCACCACCGGCCGGCTCAGCACTTCGCGCAGTCCCCACCAGCCAGCGGCCAGCGCCAGCACGGCCCCCGCGAGCGCGCCCTCGATGGGCACCAAGGGTGAGGCCGTCCAGGCGAAATCGAAGGCGTACTTCGCCAGCGCCCAGCCCACCACCGAGGCGACCACGCTGGCCAGGAAGCCGGCGAGCAGGCCCACCCCGATCAGCTCGGCGCGCTGCACCTGGCGCAGCAGGCTGGCGCGCGCGCCCACCGCCCGCATGATCGCGAACTCGCGCGCGCGCTCTTCGCGCGTGGCCGTGACGGCGGCAAACAGCACCACCACGCCCGCGGCCAAGGTGAAGCCGAAGAGGAATTCGACGGCGCGGATCACCTTGTCGAGGACGCCTTGCACCTGGTTGAGGGTGGCCGTCATGTCGACGTCGGTGACGTTGGGGAAGGCGTGCACCAGGGCGTTGTCGAAGCCGGGCCTGGCGGGCGCGCGAAAGGCGCCCATGTAGGTGACCGGCATGTCGGGCAGCGCGGCCACCGGGTACATGACGAAGAAGTTGGCGCGCATCGAGCCCCAGTCCACCTTGCGCAGCGAAGTGATCTTCGCCTCGCTGGTGCTGCCCTGCACGTCGAAGCGCAGCGTGTCCCCGAGCTTCAGCCCCAGCGTCGTGGCCAGGCCTTCTTCGACGCTGATGGCGCCCTGCTCGCCCGGCTGCCAGCGTCCGGCCGCCACCTGGTTGTGCGCGGGCGGCTGCGCGGAAAAGGACAGGTTGAATTCGCGATCGACCAGCCGGCGCGCACGGTCATCGGCGAAATGGTCAGGCGCGATGCTTCGGCCATTCACGGCGACGAGGCGGCCGCGAAACATCGGGTACCAGTCCAGCCGCTGCACGCCGGCGCCACGCAGCATCTGCAAAAAGGGCTGGCTCTGGTCCGGCTGCACGTTGATCACGAAGCGGTTGGGCGCATCGGCGGGCGTGGCCTGGCGCCAGCTGCCAATGAGGTCGGTGCGCAGCAGCACCAGCAGCACCAGGGCGAGCATGCCCACCGCCAAGGCGCTGGTCTGCACCACGGCATAAGCCGGGCGCGCGCCGATCTGCCGGGTGGCCAGCACCAGCCAGCGCGGCGCGGTCGCTTCGTTGACGACGCGCCGCAGCAGCTTCACCGCCGCCCAGCTGAGGCCGGCGAACAGCAGCACCGCACCGGCGAAGCCACCGACCGCGATCAGCCCCAGCTTCAGGTCGCTGCTGGCCGCCAGCAGCAAGGCGACAAAGCCGGCAACGCCGATGCCCAGCACCAGCAGCGAGGCCGGCTTCAGGTTGCCGACGTCGCGCCGGATCACCCGCAGCGGCGGAACCTGCGCCAGTTGCAGCACCGGCGGCAGCCCGAACGCCAGGAGCAAGGTGAGGCCCATGCCCATCCCGAACACCACCGGCCAGCTGCCGGGCGCCGGCAACGTGGTCTGCACGAGGTCGCTCATGAGCGCGACGAAGCCGAAGTGCACCGCGAACCCGATCGCCACGCCCAGCGCGCTGGCAGCCAGCCCGATCAGCGAGAACTCGATCGCGTAGCTGAGCGCGATCGTGCGCTGGCTCTGTCCCAGCACCCGCAGCATCGCGCAGTCATCGAGATGGCGGCTGGCGAATCCGCGGGCGGCCAGGGCCACGGCCACCGCACTGAGCAAGGCGGCAAGCAACGCGACCAGGTTGAGGAATTTCTCTGCGCGATCCAGCGTCTGCCGCATCTCGGGCCGGCCGGTTTCGAAGGACTCGATGCGCACGCCGCGCACGTCGGCGCGCCTGGCCTGCGCGGCAGCCCAATCGGCGAACTGCTTGACCTGCCGGTCGGGACCGGCAACGGCGAAGCGCCAGCTCACCCGGCTGGCCGGCTGCACGAGATGCGTCGCCGGCAGGTCCAGCGTGTTGATCATCACGCGCGGCGCGAAGTTGAGGAAGCCGGTGCCGCGATCGGGCTCGACCGTGATGATGCGGGCGATATGCAGCTGCGCGTCCCCGAGCAGCAGCGGGTCGCCGATCTTGAGATTCAGCGACTCGAGCACGGCGGCATCGAGCCACGCCTGGCCGCGGCGGGGCACCTCGCGGGTCTTGCTGCCCGGGGCGTCAGGGCGGTCGGTGACCTGCAGGTTGCCGCGCAGGGGATAGCCCTCGGGCACGGCCTTCAGCGCCACCAGGCGACTGGCACCCCCGAGTGCGTCGGGCGCGCGGGCCATGGAAGGAAACACCTGCGTGGTCACGGATTGCAGGCCGAGCGCCTGCGCCCGCTGCAGGAAGTCCGCCGGCGTGGGCTGGTCGCTGACCACGACGACGTCGCCGCCCAGGAGCTGGCGCGCATCGCGGGCGAGGCCGCCCTTGAGGCGGTCGGCGAAAAAGCCGACGGCCGTCAGCGCCGCGACGGCCAGCGTCACGGCGACGATCAGCAGGCGCAGTTCGCCCGCGCGCAGGTCGCGCCACAGCGTGCGCCAACCGAGGGACCAGGCGGAGTGCAGCGTCATGCGCCAATCATGCCTGCGGCGGCACCGCTGGCCTGGGGCGCGCGGCCAGCTCCGGCTGCAGCAGCAGGCGGTCGCGGCCGGTGTAGCAGAGGAAGTGGCGGTTGGTGGCGCGGCCTATGGTGCACAGGCCTACGCGCTGCGCGATGTCGTGGCCCATCTGCGTCATGCCGCTGCGCGACACGACGATGGCCACCTGCATCTGCGCCGACTTGATCACCATCTCGCTGGTCAGCCGCCCGGTGGTGTAGAACACGAACGGCGCCTCGCGCGTCGGCGGCGCGATCTCGCCTTGGTTCAGCCACATCCAGCCGGCGATGGTGTCGATGGCGTTGTGGCGGCCGACGTCCTCGACGAACAGCAGCATCTCCTCGCCGCGAAAGAGCGCGCAGCCATGCACGGAGCCGGCGGACTTGTACGTGCTTTCCTGCAGCCGGATCGCGTTCACGACGCCGTACAGCTGCGCCTGGGTGATGCGCGCATCGGGCAGGCGCAAGCTGTCCACTTCGTCCATCAGGTGGCCGAAGACGCTGCCCTGCCCGCAGCCGGTGGTGACCACGCGATGCGCCGTGCGTTCCTCGATGCGTTCGATGCCGGTGCGCGTCTTGACGGCAGCGGCGCCGACCTCCCAATCGACGGTGACAGATTCGACGGCCTCGAGCGATTCGACCAGGCGCTGGTTGCGCAGGTAGCCCAGCACCAGCCATTCGGGATGGGCACCGAGCGTCATCAGCGTGACGAGTTCGCGCTTGTCAACGTAGACGGTGAGATCGCGTTCGGCCGGGATGGAAATGGTCTCGAGCTCGCCATGCTCGTTGACGATCTCCACGCTGCGCGTCAGCGGCGCCCGGGCGGCGGTGAGGACGGGACGGGTGATGGCCGAAGGCTCGCTCATAGATCCGTGATGCGCGCCTCGTTCCGCGAGCTGTAGATGTCGATCACGCGGCAGTCGCCGCACATCTTCAGCCGCTCGAGCGCGGCGCCCTGGAACATCGCGTGGCCCGCGAGCTTTCCTATCATCGACTCGATGCCCTTGAGCGTGCCGAAAGCCTTGCCGCAGCGGATGCAGCCATAGGGCTGGGTTTCGTTCAGCACCCGGGCCTGCTTGCGCTCGGGCGTGAGCAGCAGGCGCGGCTGCAGCGCGATCGCCTGCTCGGGGCAGGTCGTGGCGCACAGGCCGCACTGCACGCAGTTCTTCTCCACGAAGCGCAGTTGCGGCGACTCCGGGTTGTCCTGCAGCGCGCTCGATGGGCAGGCGCCCACGCAGCTCATGCAAAGCGTGCACTTGTCCTTGTCGACGGCGACCGTGCCGAACAGGGCGCCTGGCGGCAGCGCGATCTGTTCCGGCTTGCGCGGCGCCTGGTCGCAAAGGTGGTCAAGCGCGAGTTCCAGCGTCGTGCGCTTTTCGCCGGAGACGGCGAAGCGCGCGCGCGCCGCGGGCGTCGCTCCGCGGCGGCTGGCCAGCAGGCGCAGTTCGCCATCGAGCGCGTCGGCGCTGGCGACTTGCAGCAGGCTGAAATGCCGGCCGCTGTAGCCAAGCCCTTCGACGATCGCCTGCGCGACCTGCATCTGCAAGCCAAGCCCCTCGAGATATTGCGGCGCCTCTTCCCCAGTGGCCAGCACCGCTACGTGCGCGGCGCCCTGGGCGACCGCCGTGAGCCACAGCTCGATGCCGACGCTGGCGATGTGCCACAGCGGCAGCGGGATCACGTTGGCCGGCACACCCTCGGCACGGCCCACGCGCGCGGCGCGACCGAGTTCCTCGACCAGAGCCTGTCCGCGCTCGTGGCCATGCAAAAGCAGCACGGGCGCCGTGCCTCCCGCAGTGAAGTACGTGGAGAGCACGGTGCGGATCTTCGCGCCCTGTTCGCTGGCGCGCGGATAGGCGTAGGAGATTGCGCCCGTGGGGCAGACGGTGGTGCACGCGCCGCAGCCCACGCACAGATTGGGATTGACCTGGATCTGCTGGCGGGCGCGGTCACTGGTGATCGCCTCGGCGGAACAGATCGCGATGCAGGCGTCGCAGCCGACCTGGTTGTTGCGGCTGTGGGCGCACAGCTTCTGCTTGTATGCGAAGAACCTGGGCTTCTCGAATTCGCCCACCAGCTCGCGCAGCTTGATCACGACCTCGAGCGCGCGCGGCCCCTGCGCCTGCCCCGGTGGCAGGTGAAAATAGCCCTGGGGAGGCGCGTGTCGTGCGAAGGACGGCTCGCGCTGCAGATCCAGCACCAGGTCGAAGCTGTCGCTGTGGGCCACGGGCGGGCGCGCGAAGTCGATGGCGCCGGCCACGGCGCACGCCTTGACGCACGCGCGGTGGCCGGTGCAGGACTGCAGGTCGACCTGGTAATCCAGGCCGATCGCCTGTTCCGGGCACGCCGATACGCAGGCATTGCAGCGCGTACACAGGTCCAGGTCGATCGGGTTGTCCTGCGACCAGGCCAGCGTGAAGGCGCCCAGCCAGCCGGTGAGGCTGCCGATGCGGCCGCCGAGCACGGGGTACCTGCGCTCCTGCGCGCCGCTGCCGCCGCGCGCGAAGATGGTGACGTCGAGGACATCGCCGGCCAGGGCGGCAAAGCGCTCGGCCTCTTGCAGGGGACCGATAACCAGCAGCCGCCCGGCGCTTTGGTACGTGACGGTGGGCACCGGCTCCGGCTCGGGCAATCTGGCCGCGGCCAGCAATGCGGCCAGCTTGGGCATCGCGCTGCGCGCGTCGCGGCTCCAGCCCCCGGTCTCGCGGATGTTGACGAAGCGGACCGGCGACACGGCGCCTTCGGTCTGCTGGCCGAGTTCGCCGAACAGCCGCTTTTCCTGGGTGCAGGCGACGACCACGTCGTCGCCACTCTTTACCGCCTGCTGGAAGGCGCCGGCCTCGCGCCGGCACAGCGTGGAGTGCAGGGTGAGCTTTTCATCCAGGGCCCGGCCGAGGACCGCCGGGTCCAGCGGCATCGTCTTGTTGCAGTCGCAGATCAGGGTCGCCATCGTGTTCGGCCGGCGGTAATGCTTGTGCGGTATCGGACTGTGCCACGGATTGCGGCGGCGGGTCTTCGGCGGCCTGCTGCTCTTCGTCCTCGAACAGGCCCAGGAAGCGCGCGCCCACGAGCTGCCGCAGCATCTCCGGCGGGATCGGATCGGACTTGTTGTAGTCGTCGATGTAGACGTCCAGGCCGTCCATCACATGGAAGTGGGGATCGGCAAAAAGCTTCTTGAGGGCCGCGTTCTTCACCTCGGGGGCGACGCCGGGGCGGACGAAGCGGGTGAAGTCGGAGGTGGGGGTGAGCTCCTGGGTGTCTGCGAGGGTGGGGGGCGGAGCTTGCTGGAGCGCCGTCCCCTCACCCCTGCCCTCTCCCGCGAGCGGGAGAGGGAGCGAATCCAGTCCTGCTCCCTGTCGCGCGAGAGCGAGAGGGAGAGGGAGTGAATCCGGTCTTGCTCCCTTTCCAGCGAGCGGGGGAGAGAGCGAATCCGGTCTTGCTCCCTCTCCCCGCGGGGGAGAGGGTTGGGGTGAGGGCAGCGGCACCTCGTCCGGCACGGCCTCGCCCTTGCGCACCGCCTCCTTGCGCTTCGCCCAGCGCCCGAGGAATCCCTCAGCCATTGCCGTCTCCCCCGCCGACCTTCTTCTCGGTCGTCCCCGAAGCCCGCTGCCCGAAGCGATCCTCCACTCGCCGGAAACTCTCAGGCCGCTTGCGTTTCTTGGGCTCGCTCACATAGTGCGCTTCGACAAACGCGTGCATCCACTCGACGATATGCGGGGGCGCCGGCACCTGCTCCACCCTCTCCTGCGCATCGAGCCAGCGGGCCGCCTCGTGATAGCTCAGGCTCACCACCACCGGCCGGGGGATGGGCTCGTCGGCCACGCCGGCCTGCTCTTCCATGCGCCACAGCACGAACCAGCAGGGCGCCGGCGCGCTGACGTTGAGGAAGTAGCCCTCGGCATCGTCGCGGAACAATTCGGCCCGAAAGCCCGGATGCAGCCAGCGCTCGCCATCCTCGCCCTGGTAGAGGCGCCGGGCTTCGCTGCCGTAGGCCGGCTCGTCGGGCACCACGTCTTCCAGCTCCCACTGCCACGGCTGCCAGTGGCTGGCGGTGCGGCGCTTGCGCAGGACCACGGCGACTTCGATGCTGGGGCGTGAGGTCATGGGAAGAGATCCCCGCGCCTGTGGCCGCGGGAAGCATGACGCGGATTGTGCAACAGCCATCGAGCCGGGCTGCGCGCGGCGACCGGCGCGCGGCGAAGGCGGCCGACCGCCAGCCTCAGGCCGTCCTGGACACCGCGGCAACCGGCAGCATCACGACGAATTCGCTGCCCTGGCTCTTGCCAGCGCTCGTGGCGCCCACGCTGCCTTCGTGGGCCTTGATCAGTTCGCGCACGACCGCCAGCCCGATGCCCAGCCCGCCTTCGTTGACTTCGGTGGCGTGCTGGTCGCGCACGAACATGTCGAACACATGGGGCAAGGCCTTTTCACTGATGCCGATGCCGTTGTCCGTGATGGTCACCACGACGGCATGGCCGCGCATGCCCACGCGCAGCGAAATCGCGCCACCTTCCAGCGTGTACTTCGACGCGTTCTCCAGCAGGTTGCCGAAGACCTGGACCAGCCGCACCGCGTCCCCGAGCACCATCACGGGCCCTGAGCGCGGACTGCGTTCGAAGCGGTGCTTGCGCGCATCCATTCCCGGCTGACTGGTCTCGATCGCGCGATCGAGCACGGCGTTCAGGTCGATGACGGTTCGCTCCAGCCGGAAGTTGCCGGTGCTGATGCGCGATCCCTCCAGCAGGTCGCCGATCAGGCGGGTCATCTGCGCGACCTGCCCGGTGATGGTCGCCTGCAGCCGGGCGTGCGCTGCTTCGTCGGTGCGCGCGCGATCGAGCATCACGGCCGCCAGCCGCAGCGGCATCAGCGGATTGCGCAATTCGTGGGCCACCGTGGCGAGGAAGCTGACCCGCCGGCCGTGCGCCTCCGTGGCGACGACCTCGACCAGCTTGGCGTCGGACCGCGCGCGCGCGAGCAGTTCGTTGGCCGCGCGCAAGGCCTCGCCTGGCGCATCGGCGATGTCGCTCCTCAGCTGGACGAGCTGGCCCCGCAGCAGCGCAAGCTCGGAGCGCGCGGCCTCGATCTGCTGGTTGAGCAGCGCAACCGACAGGATGGCGGTGTCCGCCTGCGACGATGCGGCCATGCTTACCCCTTTGACCTCAGCTCCACCCCGATCCCGCGGTAGCCCAGGAACTTGCAGCTGGCGCCGAACATCGGTTCCCCGCTGACCTGGAAACTCTGGCGCGTGCCGTCGGCGTTGACGCGGCTGAAGATGAAATTCAGGAACGGCTCACGCGCCTGGACGGCGGCCTGCAGCGCAGACCGCTCGGCATCGTTCCACCCGTCTGCGGGGCGGCTGCCGCCCACCGGTGCCTCGTCGGCGAGGCTGTCGACCCGGACGCCGAGCATCTCCAGCACCGGCCCGGAGACCTTGGTGAAATTGCCGTGCTCGTCCTGTTCCCAGTACCAGTCGGAAGCCAGCTCGGTGAGGCTGCGATAACGCGCTTCGCTCTCGCGCAATTCGGCCGTGCGCTCCTGTACCGCTGCCTCCAGTTCCAGGCTGTACTGTTCCAGGCGCCGGTACAGCAGGCGAACTTCCAGCATGTTGCGGATGCGGGTCGCCACCTCCAGCAGGTCGAACGGCTTGCTGATGAAATCGCGCGCGCCCGCCTGCAATGCGCGCAGCTTGTGCCCCGGCTGGGCGGTGATGACGAGCACCGGCAGGTACGGGTCGTGATCGTTGGTCTTGAGGCCTTCCATCACCTGGAAGCCGTCCATGCCGGGCATCTGCAGGTCGAGCAGGATCAGGTCGTACCGGTTCTTGCGGTGCAGGGCGCACACCTCCTGCGGATCCATGGTGGACTCGACCCGGGTGTAGCCGCCCTGGCGAAGCGCGTCTTCCAGCAGGGCGACGTTGGCCGGCTGGTCGTCGACCACCAGGATCTTCGCGTCGCGGGTGTCGGGTGCAGCGCTCAGCACGACGACTCCGCCGCCGCCGCGGCCGCCTTGGCGCCATGCGACACGAGCAGGGCAACGTCGAGGGCGTCCATGAACTCGGCGACCTTGATCGGCTTGGTGATGTAGCTGAAGAAACCCGCTTCCAGGCCGCGCTCGATATCGCGCGGAATCGCGTTGGCACTGAGGGCGATGATCGGGATGTGCGCCGTGGCTGGGTGCGCGCGCAGCACCTGCATGGCCTGGATGCCGTTGATGCCGGGCAGGTTGATGTCCATCAGGATCACGTCGGGCAGGCAGGCCCGTGCGTACTCGATGCCCAGCCTGCCGTCGGTGGCGCTCACCATGCGCAGGTCGCCGCGACGCTCGATCAGCTGCGCGACCAGTTCGAGGTTGGCCGGGTTGTCCTCAACGTAGAGGAGCGTGCGCTGCGGCGCTCCCTGCGGCACGGGAGGCCGCACCGCGTCGACATCGCCCAAGGGCACCGGCACGAACTCCGGCGCGCTCGCGACCTTGAATTCGCACCAGAAGGTGCTTCCCTCGCCGACCGTGCTGACGGCCCCCATCGCGCCTCCCATCAGGTCCACCAGCCGCTTGGTTACCACCAGGCCGATGCCGGTTCCTTCCTCCGGGCCCGACTCCCGGCCCAGCCGGTTGAACGGCTGGAACAGCTGGGTGAGCTGTTCGGGCGCCAGGCCCATCCCGGTGTCGTGCACGCTGATGCGGATGCAGTCCACGCCGGGCGCCGTTTCCACGGTCACGCTGCCCTCCGGGCGGTTGTACTTGATCGCGTTGAACAGGATGTTGATCAGGACCTGCTTGACGCGCGTGCGATCGGCAAGAATGAACTGCGGCGTGCCGAGGACCGGGAACGCCATCTGGATGCCGCGCGAGCGCGCCTGCGGCTCGACCATCGCCTGACACTCCGAGACGATCTCCGCCAGCGACACCGGTTCGTTGGACAAGGTCAGCTTGCCGGACTCGATCAGCGCCAGGTCGAGGATTTCATTGATGAGCTCCAGCAGGTACCAACCAGCCTTGAGGATGTGCTCGATGCTGCGCTTCTGCACCGCGGTCGGTGCCGGCTGCCCGCTGCCCAGGAGCTGGCCGAAGCCCAGGATCGCGTTCAGCGGCGTTCGCAGCTCGTGGCTCATGCTGGAGAGGAACTCGGACTTGGCGAGATTGGCCTTGTCCGCGGCGGCGAGCGCCGCGTGCAGCTCGGACTCCACCAGCTTGCGGGTGGAGTTGTCGGTTCCGATCAGCAGGTAGCCGATGATCGCGTCGTCGTCGCCGCGCAGCGCCGTGATCGAGACGATCGCCGGAAAGCGGCTGCCGTCCTTGCGGATGTAGGTGAGCTCGTAGATGTCCTCGATCTCGCGCGACGCCTTGAAGGCGAGGGCTTCGAAGCCGGGGGCGATGGTGGTGCCGAGTTCGAGCGTCAGCGCCTCGGCCCGCTCGGTCACTTCGCGCGGGTCGTGCAGGTCGCTGGGGGAGACCCGGTTGATGACCTCGTCGGCGCGGTAGCCGAGCATGCGCACGGCGCCGACGTTGAAGAGCTGGATGATGCCGCTCTCGTCGGTCGCGATAATGGAAAAGTTCGCACTGGTCAGGATGGCGTTCTGCAGGGCGCCGGCCTTGACCAGACGCGAGGCGCTGCCGCCCTGGGTCAAGGGGTCGGTCGGGCGGGCGCGGACGATGCCGGCGGTTCTCGGTTCGAGCATGCTTGGACCCTAGCACGCTCCGCAGCCGGCGTATGTGCGCAGTCCAACATAACGCGCGCGCGCAGCAATTCGGCTACCCGGCCTGGCCGCGCGGGACATCGCACATCAGCCGGTCGAATTCGAGCTTGGCCACGGCATAACATTCGCACACGGCGTTTTCCAGCCCGGCGCGGTCCAGCACTTCGATGTGCCCGCGGCGGTAGCGGATCAGGCCCTCCCGTTGCAGGTGGCCTGCCGCTTCGGTCACGCCTTCCCGGCGCACGCCCAGCAGGCTGGCGATCAGCTCCTGCGTCATCGTCAGGCTGGTACCGGACATCCGGTCCAGGCTCAGCAGCAGGCAGCGGCACAACTGCTGTTCCACCGAGTGGTGCCGGTTGCACACCGCGGTCTGTGTCATTTGCGTGATCAGGGCCTGCGTATAGCGCAGCAGCAGGCGCATGACGGAGCCGCCGAGCTCGAACTCCCGCAGCAGCACGCCGGCGCGCAGCCGGTAGGCATGACCGGCGCTGCGCACCACGGCGCGGCTGGGCGTGGTGTGGCCGCCCATGAACAGCGAGATGCCGACGACGCCTTCGTTGCCGACGACACCGATCTCGGCCGAAGACCCGTCCTCCAGCACGTACAACAGCGAAACGATGCACGTGGCGGGGAAAAAGAGATGGTCCATCCGGCCGCCGGATTCGCTGAGCACCTTGCCGAGCGGCATGGGCACCAGTTCCAGGTCAGCGGCGAGACGTCCGTATTCGGCGGTGGGGAACGCCGCCAGGAGATGGTTTTGTGTGGTCGAATGAACAGGCGGCATCGGTGCATATTGTGCCTTCGGGATGGACCGTCTGCTGCTGTGCTGGAGGCGATCCGCACCGCTGTGCAGCGCCACCGGCCCTCAGGTGTCCTTCGATACCGTGATGGTCGGGAACCTGGCGGAGAAGTCCTTGGCCTTGGCCGCGATCTTGATCGCCATCTGCCGTGCCACCGCCTTGTAGATCTTCGCCGGCTCGCTGTCGGGGTCGGCCACCACCGTGGGCTTGCCGCTGTCCGCCTGCAGGCGGATCTGCATGTCCAGGGGCAACGCGCCGAGATAATCGATGCCCTTCTCCTGGGCGTAGCGCTTGCCGCCGCCTTCGCCAAAGATATGTTCCGCATGCCCGCAGTTGCTGCACACGTGCACCGCCATGTTCTCGACGATGCCGAGGACGGGCACGCCCACCTTCTCGAACATCGTGACGGCCTTGCGGGCGTCGATCAGCGCGATGTCCTGCGGCGTGGTGACGATCACAGCGCCCGTCATGGGCACGCGCTGCGACAGCGTCAGCTGGATGTCGCCGGTGCCGGGCGGCATGTCGACGATCAGGTAATCGAGCTCCTGCCAGTTGGTCTGGCGCAGCAGCTGCTCCAGCGCCTGGGTGGCCATGGGGCCGCGCCAGATCATGGCCTCGTCCTGGTTCACCAGGAAGCCGATCGACATCACCTGGATGCCGTGGTTCTCCATCGGCTCCATGGTCTTGCCGTCCTCGCTCTCGGGACGCCCCTGGATGCCCAGCATCATCGGCTGGCTCGGGCCGTAGATGTCGGCATCGAGCACGCCGACGGTGGCGCCCTCGGCGGCGAGTGCCAGCGCGAGATTGGCCGCGGTGGTGCTCTTGCCGACGCCGCCCTTGCCCGAGGCGATCGCGATGATGTTCTTCACGTTGGGCATCAGCTGCACGCCGCGCTGCACGGCATGGGCCGTGACCCGGGTGGCGATGTTCACGGAGACGTTCGCCACACCGGGCACCGACTTGGCGGCAGCGATGAATGCGCGGCGCAATTCCGGCAGCTGGCTCTTGGCGGGATAGGCCATCTCCACTTCGAAGGCGACGTCGCCGCCTTCGATCTGCACGTTCTTCACGGCCTTGGTGGAAACGAAATCCTTGCCCGTGTTCGGGTCCTTGACGCCCGCGAGCGCCGCGAGCAACTGTTCCTGGGTGGCCATGGTGCGTGTGTTCCTGTTGCGCCCAGTGTACTGAGTGGCGCTGCCGGCCTTCAGGGCTGCTGCTCGGCAGGACTGATGCGGATCAGCTGACCGTCGCGCATGACGATCAGGTCCGTGCCTGTCTGCTGCGCGACCTGCCTGGCCCGATTCGCTGCGCGTCGCAACGCGGCCAGCGAGCCCTTCAGGTCTGCGCCTGATGGCTGCGGCGGCGCGCCGTAGACCGGCTGCGACTCTTCGACATCGCCTTTCTTGCTCATTGCCTTGCCACTCCAGTCGATCAGGACCGGCTCACCGCCGGAATTGTCGTAAAGAACCCAATGGTCCACCAGCGCCTGGTAAACCGTCGTGAAGAGGCGCCGGCCCGCTCCCTCGCTAAAATCTCCGGTTCCCTTCGGAAACCCCCATGCCCCAGCGCAAGCTCTTCGTCACCACCGCCCTGCCTTACGCCAACGGCAAGTTCCACATCGGCCACATCATGGAGTACATCCAGGCCGACATCTGGGTGCGCAGCCAGCGCATGCAGGGAAGCATGGTGCAGTTCGTGGGCGCCGACGACGCGCATGGCGCGCCGATCATGATCGCGGCCGAGAAGGCGGGCAAGACGCCGCAGCAGTTCGTGGGCGAGATCGCTGCCGGCCGCAAGCAGTACCTCGACGGCTTCCACATCCGCTTCGACAACTGGCACTCCACCGACAGCCCGGAGAACACCGAACTCGCGCAGGCGATCTACCGCCAGCTCAAGGCCAAGGGCCTGATCACGACGCGCACCATCGAGCAGTTCTACGACCCGGTCAAGGGCATGTTCCTGCCCGATCGCTACATCAAGGGCGAGTGCCCCGTGTGCCATGCGAAGGACCAGTACGGCGACTCGTGCGAGGTATGCAGCAGCGTCTACGCCCCCACCGAACTGATCGCCCCCTACTCGACGCTGACCGGCGCGCGGCCGGAGCTGCGCAGCTCGGACCACTACTTCTTCCAGTTGTCCAAGCCCCAGGTCGTCGAGTTCCTCAAGGCCTGGACGCAGGACAAGGATGCCGACGGCACCGGCGTGCCCAGGCTGCAGCCGGAGATGGCCAAGAAGGCCGGCGAGTGGTTCGAGGCCGGCATGGCCGACTGGGACATCAGCCGCGACGCGCCCTACTTCGGCATCGAGATTCCCGACGTGCCCGGCAAGTACTTCTACGTCTGGCTCGATGCCCCCGTCGGCTATCTCGCCAGCCTGAAGAACCACTTCGACCGGGGCCAGGCGAAGGACCATTGGCACCCCGCCTCGCGCACCGATGCCACGTTCGAGCAGTACATCTCCGATCCGCAGGTGGAGCAGGTGCACTTCATCGGCAAGGACATCGTCTACTTCCACACGCTGTTCTGGCCGGCGATGCTGAAGTTCAGCGGCCGCAAGACGCCCAACCAGGTGAACGTGCATGGCTTCATCACCGTGAGCGGCGAGAAGATGTCCAAGAGCCGCGGCACCGGCATCGACCCGCTGAAATACCTGTCGCTGGGCATGAACCCCGAGTGGCTGCGCTACTACATCGCCGCCAAGCTGAATGCCCGCGTCGAGGACGTCGATTTCAACCCCGACGACTTCGTCGCGCGGGTGAACTCCGATCTGGTCGGCAAGTACGTGAACATCGCGAGCCGCGCGGTGAAGTTCATCGCGGGCGGCAAGCTGGTCGCGGGCGACCTCTCCGCGCTGAATCCGGGCCGGCTGGTGGAGAGCGTGCGGCAGCAATACGAGAGCCGCGACTACGGCAAGGCGCTGCGCGAGGTCATGGCGTTTGCCGACGAAGTGAACCTGCGCTTCGACAGCGCCGCTCCCTGGAAGCTGGTGAAGGAAGGCAAGAGCGAGGAGGCGGCGCGCGTCTGCTCGGAATGCCTGGAGGCCTTCAAGGTTCTCACCGCGTGCCTGAAGCCGGTGCTGCCGGAACTCGCCAAGCAGGCGGAGCAGTTCCTGCGCTGCGAGCCGCTCGATTGGGACAATGCTGCCAGGCCGCTGGGCGAAGGGCACCAGGTGGGCGAGTACAAGCACTTGATGCAGCGGGTGGACATGAAGGTGGTGGATGCGCTGTTCGAGCCGGCTGTGGACGCAATCCCCTCACCCCAGCCCTCTCCCGCAAGCGGGAGAGGGCGCGAGGCGGGAGTCGGAGTGGGAGCGGGAGCGCCCCCACCCCAGCCCTCCCCCGGTGGGGGAGGGAGTGAACAGCCGGGGGGCGAGGAGATCGGGGAGACCATCACGATCGACGACTTCACCAAGATCGACCTGCGCATCGCGAAGATCGTCGAGTGCAAGGCGGTGGAAGGGTCGACCAAGCTGCTGCAGTTGACCCTCGACGTGGGCGAGGGGCGCCATCGCAATGTCTTTTCCGGCATTGCCTCGGCCTACCAGCCGGAAGACCTGGTCGGCAAGCTCACGGTGATGGTGGCCAACCTGGCGCCGCGCAAGATGAAGTTCGGCGTGAGCGAAGGCATGGTGCTGGCGGCCAGCCACGCCGAAGAGAAGCAGAAGAACGGGATTTACGTTCTGAGCCCCTGGCCGGGTGCCGAGCCCGGCATGCGGGTGCGCTGACGCACTGGCGCGCGGCCCGCCCTCGGGCTTTACCTGATCTGCGTCAGGGCAAGGCCAGCCGGTCCTAGAATGCGTGCGTCTCAGCTGTATCGGACGCGCCTATGCCCACCCGCTCCTCCCCGGCCCGCCTGGCGGCCCTCGCCGGCCTCGCGGCCCTTGCCACGGCGCTCTCCGGCTGCGCCATCGTCACCGTGGCCGGCGCCGCGGCTTCGGTCGCCGTGACGGCGGGGTCGCTGGCGGTCGATGCCGCGGTCGGCACGGTCAAGATCACCGGCAAGGCCGTCGGCCTCGCCGCCGACGCCATCCTCCCCGGCGACTCCAGGCAATGATGCCCCGGCGGGCCCGACGCTCGCCCGCGCCAGGCCGGGGTGCAAGAATGGCCGATGCCACCAGTCTCGCTCGCGCCCTTTCGACCCCGCTTGCTCGCCTCGCTTCGCGGCTACGGGCGCGACCGGTTCCTGCGTGACCTGGGCGCCGGCCTCACGGTCGGCGTGGTCGCCCTGCCCCTGGCGATGGCCTTTGCCATCGCCTCGGGCCTGAAGCCGGAAGCGGGCCTGTGGACGGCCATCATCGCCGGCCTGCTGATCGCCTTGCTGGGAGGCTCCTCGGTGCAGATCGGCGGCCCGGCCGGTGCGTTCATCGTCATCGTCTACGGGATCATCGAGCGCTACGGGGTCGCCAACCTGCTGATCGCCACCAGCTGCGCCGGCGTGCTCCTGTTCGTCATGGGCCTGCTGAAGCTGGGACGGCTGGTGCGCTACGTGCCGGTGAGCATCGTCATCGGCTTCACCAACGGGATCGCGGTGCTGATCGCAGCGTCGCAGGTCAAGGACTGGCTGGGACTGTCGATCTCGAAAATGCCGGCCGACTTCTTCACCCAGCTGGGCACGATCGCGCGGCATCTCGACACGTTCAATCCGTATGCCTTCGCGCTCGGCACCGCCTGCCTCGCCGGCCTGTTCATCTGGCAGCATCTCTGGCATGCGGAGTCGCCGGCGAACAAGCTGGCGCAGGACATCCCCGGCATGCACCAGGCCAGCGCCGTTGGCGCGCGGATTCCCGGGGCAGTGGTGGCGCTCGTCACGCTGACGGCCTTGTCCGTCCTCCTGCACCTGCCGGTCGACACCATCGGCAGCCGCTTCGGGAGCATCCCGCCCGGCCTGCCGCCCATGGCCTTGCCGGACTTCAGCTGGGAAACGGTGAAGCTGCTGGTCACGCCCACCATCACCATCGCCCTGCTCGGGGCGATCGAGTCGCTGCTGTGCGCGCGCGTGGCCGACCAGCTCACCAGCCTGCCGCGGCACGACCCGAACCAGGAGCTGATGGCGCAGGGCGTGGCCAACTTCATCGTGCCCTTCTTCGGCGGCATGCCGGCGACCGGCACCATCGCGCGGACGGTGACCAACGTCCGCGCGGGCGCAACCTCGCCGGTGGCCGGGGTGATCCACAGCCTGACGCTGGCGGTCATCGTGCTGGCCGCCGCGCCGCTGGCGCTGCTGGTGCCCCTGTCGGTGCTGGCCGGCGTCCTGCTCTACACGGCCTGGAACATGGGCGAGTGGCGCGAGTTCGCGCACCTGCGCCGTTACAGCCTCCACTACCGCGTCCTGATGCTCGGGACCTTCGCGCTGACGGTGGTGTTCGACCTGACGGTGGCGGTGGAGGTGGGACTGTTCACGGCCTGCGTGCTGTTCATCCAGAAAATGAGCTCGCTGTTCAGCGTCGAGCCGCTGGAGCGCGGCGGCGGGCTGCTGCGCTATCGCCTCTACGGCTCGCTGTTCTTCGGCGCCACCGCCAAGATCGATTCGATCGTGCAGGCCGTGGAGAGCGCACCCGAGGGTCCGGACGTGGTGCTCGATGCGCTGCACCTGGTGCACCTGGACACCTCCGGGCTGGACACGCTGCGGCAATTGCACAAGGCGATCCTGCTGCGCCAGGGCACTCTGCGCATCGAAGGCCTGCAGGACCAGCCCCGCGAGGTGATCGAACGCGCCGGCTTCGACGTGGAGCTGGCCCGGCACCTGGCGTCGGCGGAAGTCGCGGCCTGAGGGGCCGGCCGCAGCCCCCCGGTAAAATGGCCGCCATGTCCTTCCTGCAACGCATCTTCCGCCGGCCCGACTACCGGTCCGACGTCACCCAGTTCATTGCGCAGCTCAAGACCGAGCAGCCCGATCTCGAGGCGCAGCAACGGGCCGGTCGCGCGCTCTGGTGGGACAAGAAGCTGGACCGCGAGGCGATCGCCGAGTGGCAGGACGCGCGCGTGCCGCAGAAGGCGTACGTGTACGGCGACGACCCGCGCCGTCCGCGCTGAGGCCATCGGACTTTCCCCTGCATGGACAGCAGCAAAACCGCCTTGCCCGAACTCCCGCAGCCGCCGGCGGCGCGCGAGACCGGCTTGCCGGAGGTGGTCGACCAGGTCGCGCTCGCGCGCCTGTACGGCGAGCCGCTGTTCACCATGCCGCACGACCTGTACATCCCGCCGGACGCGCTGGAGGTTTTCCTCGAGGCTTTCGAGGGACCGCTGGACCTGTTGCTGTACCTGATCCGCAAGCAGAACTTCAACATCCTCGACATCCCGATGGCGGCGGTGACCCGCCAGTACCTGACGTACGTCGACGAGATCCGCGAGCGCAATCTCGAACTGGCCGCCGAGTACCTGCTGATGGCGGCCATGCTGATCGAGATCAAGTCGCGCATGCTGCTGCCGCCCAAGAAGGCGGCGCCGGGCGAAGAGGCCGAGGACCCGCGCGCCGAACTGGTCCGCCGCCTGCTGGAATACGAGCAGATGAAGGCCGCGGCCTTTCGCATCAACGAGCTGCCGCAACTGGGGCGCGACGTCCTGCGCGCGCAGGTCTACATCGAACAGTCGCTGCAACCGCGCTTTCCCGACGTCGCCGTCGCCGACCTGCAGGACGCCTGGCGCGACATCCTGCGCCGCGCGAAACTGATCCAGCACCACAAGATCACGCGCGAGGAGCTCTCGGTGCGCGAGCACATGAGCATGGTCCTGAAGAAGCTGCAAGGCCGGCGCTTCGTCGAATTCGAGCAGCTGTTCGACGTGACCAAGGGCACGCCCGTGCTGGTCGTCACCTTCATCGCCACGCTGGAACTGGCCAAGGAGACCCTGATCGAGGTGACCCAGGCCGAAGCCTACGCCCCCATCTACGTGCGCCTGGCCTATCACAGCGCCTGATCCCCCCAACGAGTCCCTACAAGAAGAGGCCGCATTGAGCCAAGCCATCCCTCGCGATTTCGACATCCTCATCGTCGGCAGCGGCCTGGCCGGCCTGTCCGCTGCGCTGCACCTGGCGCCCACCCACAAGGTGGCGATCCTCACCAAGCGGTCCATGAGCGACGGCTCCAGCGGCTGGGCGCAGGGCGGCATCGCCGCGGTCATGGATCGCAGCGACAGCTTCGCTTCGCACGTGGACGACACGCTGGTGGCCGGCGCCGGCCTGTCCGATCCCGCGGCCACCCGCTTCGTGGTGGAGCACGCGCCGCTGAGCGTCGAATGGCTGCAAAGCCTGGGCGTGCCCTTCTCCGAGGAAGACGGCCACCTGCACCTCACGCGCGAGGGCGGCCACAGCGCGCGGCGCATCGTGCACGTGACCGACGCCACCGGTGCGGCCGTGCAGCAGACGCTGATCCAGCGCGTGCAGCAAACGCCCAACATCACCATGCTGGAACACCACATGCTGGTGGACCTGATCATGTCCGCCAAAGTGGGGATGCCCGGGCCTAACCGCTGCCTGGGCCTGTACGCGCTGGACGAGACCAGCGACGAAGTGGTGACCTTCCGCGCGCCGCACACCATCCTGGCCACGGGTGGCGCCGGCAAGGTCTACCTGTACACCACCAACCCCGACACCGCCACCGGCGACGGCATCGCCGCTGCCTGGCGCGCCGGCTGCCGCGTGACGAACATGGAGTTCATCCAGTTCCACCCGACCTGCCTGTACCACCCGCACGTCAAGAACTTCCTGATCTCCGAAGCCGTGCGCGGCGAGGGCGGCCGCCTGATGCTGCCGGACGGCACGCGCTTCATGCCGAACCACGACCCGCGCCTGGAACTGGCCCCGCGCGACGTGGTGGCGCGGGCGATCGACTTCGAGATGAAGAAGCACGGCCTCGACTGCGTGCTGCTCGATATCTCTCACCAGCCGCCCGCCTTCGTGAAGGAGCACTTCCCGAACATCTACGCGCGCTGCCTCGATCTGGGAATCGACATCACGCGGCAGCCGATCCCGGTGGTGCCGGCGGCGCACTACACCTGCGGCGGCATCCACACCGACCTGGCCGGCCGCACCGACCTGCCCGGCCTGCACGCGATCGGCGAGACCGCGTACACCGGGCTGCACGGAGCCAATCGCCTGGCCAGCAACTCGCTCGTGGAATGCATGGTGTTTGCCCGCTCCGCGTCCGACGACATCCTGGCCACACCGCTGCCGCCGGTCGGCGACATCCCGGCCTGGGACGACAGCCGCGTGACCGATGCGGACGAAGCGGTGGTGATCTCGCACAACTGGGACGAGCTGCGCCGCTTCATGTGGGACTACGTGGGCATAGTGCGCACCAACAAGCGGCTCGATCGCGCGGCCCACCGCATCAAGCTGCTGCAGCAGGAGATCCATGAGTTCTACAGCGCCTTCCACGTGACGCGCGACCTGCTGGAACTGCGCAACCTGGTGACCGTGGCGGACCTGATCGTGCGCTCGGCGCAGGCGCGCCACGAAAGCCGCGGCCTGCATTACAGCCGCGACTATCCGCGCATGGCGGAGGTCGCCGTTCCCACCACGCTGCAGCCGTCCTGAGGCAAGGGCGCGGCGGGCGTCACGACCTCATCGTCTTTTACACGCCGGCCACTGGTCGGCGCGCCTGCCTGTTGCTATAACTCAGGCATGGGGACGCCGCAGAGTGTCTTCAGGGGACCTGCATGCCACGCCTTCTTGCCTCGCTGCTGTTCGCGTTCGCGCTGGCGCCTGCCGTGCACGCCATGGACTTTCACCGCGTGGGCGACACGCTGGTGATGTCCGGCCCGGTCGAGGGCAACGACCTCGTGCGCTTGCGCGACCAGCTCGCCATCGGCCCGGTGCACCTGGTGCTGCTGCACGAAAGCCCGGGCGGCGACCTCTGGACCGGGTACCAGATCGGCTCCCGCATCCACGAAGAAGGCCTGTCCACCGCGGTGTCGGGCAAGTGCGAATCGGCCTGCGGGCTGATCTTCCTGAGCGGCATCGAACGCTCCTTCAGCGACGGCCGGCCGATCGCGCAGACCATGGTGGGCCTGCACGGCGCCCACTCCGCGGACACGATGCAGCCGATGACCGAGCTTGCCCCGCGCATGGCATGGGTGATCCGCACGCGAACCGGCCGCAAGTACCCGGCCGACCTGCTGCAGCGCACCGTCTACCCGCGCAACCCGGAAGACATGGTCTATGCGTTTCACCCCGGGCGCTATCCCGCCACGGCCGCGGGGCGCGGCGTGCTCGAATGCCTCAAGCAGCCGGAC
Organism: Ramlibacter sp.; assembly: GCF_028291745.1. Classification (GTDB taxonomy): domain Bacteria; phylum Pseudomonadota; class Gammaproteobacteria; order Burkholderiales; family Burkholderiaceae_C; genus Ramlibacter. Next base: position 27,702 of record NZ_JAQGNQ010000114.1, read on the forward strand.
GTGAGCTTCAAGTGCTCGATGGTCGACGGCCTTGACGCGCTGGGCATCGGCGTGATCACCACGCCGGAAGTGCTGAAGCTGCCGCAGGACGTCAAGGAGTTGCTGCAGCAGCTTGCATCGTGAGCGCCGTCGCCGCATCCGGAAAATGGATACGCAGGATGTCATTGCGCGCTTGACCCGCAATCCAAGCGGCGCCTGTGCCAACGCCGTCGTGGATCCCGGGTCGAGCCCGGGATGACGTCCATGCGATGACATCCGTCCGTCCCGGCACCACCGGCTGTCCGGCCGCCGAGCGGAAAGCGACAGCGGCAGTGCACACTCTGTTACGTCCCGGGCTGCTGCTCCGTCAGCCAGCCTGGATGCGTGCGAGAACAAGAAGTTGGGGGAAAGCGGATGGAGAGATTCTTGCAGCCCGCGCAGGGTGCGGGCCAGGTCGCCGGGGCGGCGCGTGTGCCGGCGCACAAGGGCGCAGCGCGGGCGCGGTTCGCGCGGCAACGCCTGCGCATTCACGCAGTGCCGGTGGCCGTTCGGCTGGCGGTGGTGGCGATCGCCGTCTGGCTGGCGTTCCCTTTGCTGCTGTCGACCCGGCCGGGCGCGGCCCCACACCCGCTGGCTGAATCGCTGCGCCTGCTGCTGCTGGTGACGGTGCCGGCATTGCTGCTGCCCGCCTGGTGGCAGCAGCGGCGCCATAGCCGCCTGATCGCGCGGCCCGAGTACGAGGTCGCCCTCAACCAGAAAGCGATCGCGTGGCTGTGCGGCCGCGATTTCGAACGGGTCCGGCTCGAAGGCGAGATCGCGCGCGAGACGGTGTACCTGCCTGGATGGCGACCGCGCTGGCTGCTGGTGACCAATCGGCGCCTGCTGCTGTTTACCGGTGGGCCGCGCGAGCGCCAGCTGCTGTCCGAGTGGCCGCGCCGCTCCATCGTCTACGCCGGTTGTCCCGCGGACCTGCCGCCGCAGCTGCGCCCCGCGCCCTGGCTTCAGGCGCTGATGCGAACCCCCAACCTGGCGCTGGCCTTCACCACGGGAACGGTGCTGCAACTGCATTCGGCCAGCGGCATCACGGCCCTGCGCGTGGCGCAACTGCTGATGTCCTCGCCCGCACTGCCCGACGAAACGACCGTCGTGCCGGCCTTCCGCGATGAACGCACGGCGCGGCGCTGGCACGAGGTGCTCGCTTCCTGCGTGCTGCCCGGCGCGGGCCAGTGCCTGCAGGGCCGCTTCACGGCAGGCGCGGTGCTGTTCACCCTGACCTTGCTGCTGTTCGTGCAGGCATGGGCGCCGCTGGTGCTGGCGCTGCGGCTAGCCCCCGGCGAATGGCCGGTGCTTGGGCTGGCCTGGGCGCTTGGCGCCTCGCTGCTGCTGGCGCTGGTGGCGGGCAGCGACGCGTGGCACTTCAGCGCCACGCGGCTGCGGCGCTGACCAGGCCCTAGGCCGCGCCGATATTCGGCACCAGCGCGCCCGCCGGCTGGCCCGCCTTGAGCGCCGCGGTGAAAGCCAGCATGCGATCGATCGGCACGCGGGCCCGGTCGACCAGCGCCGGCTCGACGAACACCTCGTTGGCCCCGGTCTCCAGCACGCGCGCCAGGTCCGCGAGGCCGTTCATGGCCATCCACGGGCAGTGCGCACAGCTCTTGCAAGTCGCGCTGTTGCCGGCCGTGGGCGCCTCGATGAACACCTTGCCCGGATTGAGCGTGCGCAGCTTGTGCAGCATGCCGTTGTCGGTGGCCACGATGAACTCGCGCGCATCCATCTCGCGGGCGGCCTTGAGGATCGCCGAGGTGGAGCCGACCGCATCGGCCAGCGCCACGACGTCGGCCGGCGACTCGGGATGCACCAGCACCTTGGCCGCGGGATACTGCTTCTTCAGGTCGACGAGCTCGAAGCCCTTGAACTCGTCGTGCACGATGCACGAGCCGCTCCAGAACACCATGTCGGCGCCGGTCTCGCGCTGGATGTAGCCGCCCAGGTGGCGGTCCGGCGCCCACAGGATCTTGTGGCCCTTGTCCTTGAGCGCGCCGACGATGTCGAGCGCGCAGCTCGATGTCACCAGCCAGTCGGCACGCGCCTTCACGGCGGCGCTGGTGTTGGCGTAGACCACCACGGTGCGGTCCGGATGCTGGTCGCAGAAGGCGCTGAATTCGTCGACCGGGCAGCCGAGGTCCAGCGAGCAGGTCGCATCCAGGTCCGGCATCAGCACCCGCTTTTCGGGCGACAGGATCTTGGAGGTCTCGCCCATGAACTTCACGCCGGAGACCACCAGGGTCTGCGCCGGATGGTCGCGGCCGAAGCGGGCCATTTCCAGCGAGTCGCTGACCATGCCGCCGGTCTCTTCCGCGAGGTCCTGCAGGTCGGGATGGACGTAGTAGTGCGACACCATCACCGCGTTGCGCTCCTTGAGCAGGCGGCGGATCCTGTCCTTGAGCGCCGCGCGTTCCGCCGCTCCCGGCTCCGGCGGGATGCGGGCCCAGGCGTGCTTGGTGTCGCACGTGTTGCCGGGCAACGGATGCTCGTATTCGACGTCGAAGATCGGGATGACAGCGCTCATGGCGTTTCCTGCAGGCGCATCGAGAAGTCGGTGGCCTTCACGTCCTTGGTCAGCGTTCCCACCGAGATGCGGTCGACCCCGGTTTCGGCCAGCGTGCGCAGCCGCTCCAGGGTGACGCCACCGGAGATCTCCAGCACGGCGCGGCCGCCG
>NZ_JAQGNQ010000147.1 GCF_028291745.1 Ramlibacter sp.
CTGAGCCTGTCTCTCTTCGAGCGCACCCCACTGCCCGATCTATTGGCAGCGATCACCCCCGAAGAGGACGAACAAGCGCCGTCGAGCCAGTTTTCACTATTCGAAAAAATCTCCGGACAGTAGTGGGTCAAGCCCGCAATGACATCCTTTCGTTGCTCACGCCTCACGCTATGCCGCATCCGTCATCCGTCATGCCGAAGGCTGCTCCCCGTGCAGCTTCTGCGTTCCCTCCGCGGCTTTCGTGCACAGGCCCGTCAGCACGGCCATCGGCTCCTCGGAGGCGGCATGCACGGCCCCTGAGCCCTTCGCGATGTCGTCCGTGGCCACGGCCTGCTCGACGGCGATTTCGGGTTGCACGCGCTGGTCGGCCGGCACCAGGCGCAGGTTGTTGCGGCCTATGCCCAGGTAGGTGAAGCCGGCCATGGCCATCGCATGCGGGTCGTACAGGTTGCGGCCATCCAGCACCAGGGGCGAGCGCATCGCTTCCTTCAGGGCCCGCAGGTTGGGGCTCTTGTAGTTCTTCCATTCCGTCAGGATCACCAGCGCATCGGCGTCCTGCACCGCGTCGAGCGGCTTGGCCACATAGGACATGTTCAGCAGCAGCTCGGGCTGGTCCGCCAGGTCGTCGGCCAGCGCGCGCGCCGCCTGCTCCTGCGCCACCGGGTCGTGCGCGCGCACCTTGGCGCCGGCGCGCAGCAAGGCGGCGATGATGGCGCGGCTCGGCGCCTCGCGCATGTCGTCGGTGCCCGGCTTGAACGCCAGGCCCCAGATCGCGAACGTGCGCCCCGCCAGGTGGCGGCCGAAGTGGGCCCAGATCTTGTGCAGCAGCACCTGCTTTTGCGAGTGGTTCACGCGCTGCACGGCATCCAGCACCTGCAGGGGCAGGCCGTGCTCGTGCGCGGTGCGGCACAGCGCATCCACGTCCTTCGGAAAGCAGCTGCCGCCATAGCCGGTACCGGCATAGAGAAAGCTGTAGCCGATGCGGGGATCGGAGCCCACGCCCTGCCGCACCAGCTCGATGTCCGCGCCTACGCGGTCGGCCAGATTGGCCAGTTCGTTCATGAAGCTGATGCGCGTGGCCAGCATCGCGTTGGCCGCGTACTTGGTGAACTCGGCGCTGCGCACGTCCATCACGCGGGTGCGCTCGTGGTTGCGGTTGAACGGCCGATACAGCTCGCGCAGCATGGCCAGCGCGCGCTCGCCGCGGGCATTGCCGTCCACGCCCAGCACGATGCGGTCGGGCCGCATGAAGTCCTCGATGGCGGCGCCTTCCTTGAGGAATTCGGGGTTGCTCGCGACCGCGAAGTCGAGCTCGTTGAGCCCGCGCCTGGCGAGCTCCTCGCGCACGGCGGCGTCGACCTTCTGCGCCGTGCCCACGGGCACCGTGGACTTGTCGACGATCACCTTGAAGCCGTCCATGTGCCGGCCGATCGCGCGCGCCGCCGCCAGCACGTACTTCAGGTCGGCGCTGCCGTCCTCGTCGGGCGGGGTGCCGACGGCAATGAACTGCAGGTCGGCAAAGGCAACGCTGGCCGCCACGTCGGACGAAAAGATCAGCCGGCCGTCTTCGACGTTGCGCTGGATGATTTCTTCCAGCCCGGGCTCGTGAATGGGCATGCCGCCCGCATTCAGGAGCTTGATCTTGGCCTGGTCGACATCGAGGCAGAACACGTTGTTGCCGAGTTCTGCGAGACAGGCGCCGGTGACCAGGCCCACGTAGCCGGTGCCGACGATGGTGACGTTCATGGGTGAGTTCTCCGTCGCGAATGCGCAATGGAACCGAGAGTACTGCGTGCCTCAGCGGGCAGGCAGTCGGTGCCGCTTGTTCGACGGTAGGCTCGTTCCTACAGTTGATCGGGATGTTTACGCCGCCTCTCGGAATGTTGCGATGTAACGATAGCTGCGCAGTTATTTCAGAGGACGAAGCCATGATTTCGCGTGAAGCAAACCTCTCCCGCAAGGCCATGCGCGTTGCCATCCCGCTCTTCGTCGAAGTCGACGGGAAAAACCACGCGGCCAGCGACTGGTCGACCACGGGCGTCGGGCTCATGGACCTCGATCGCGTGCCGGCCGAGGGCGAGCTGATGCAGGCGCGCCTGAGCTTTCCGATGCTCGAGTCGACTCTGCTGATCCCCGTGCAGCTGGTGTACCGGGGCGAGCACGATGGCGTCGCCGGCTTCGAATTCCACGAGCTGTCCGCGCGCAACCGCCGCATCCTGCGCCATTACATCGAGCTCTCGCTCGACGGCAAGCTGGGCGACGTGGACGACATCGTGGCGGTGGCGGCGCTGCCCGCGGCGGAAACGCCGGTGCACGCGCCGCTGATGCTGCACCAGGCGGGTTCGGGACTGCCGGGGCGTAGCAAGACGCGCATAGCTGGGGCGGCGCTGCTTGGCCTGGGCGTGCTGGGGGTGGCGGCCGGCATCCTCTGGTACAACCTTACGTACCAGCTGCAGGGCACCGGCTTCGTCAGTGGCAGCATCGCGCGTGTCACGGCCAACCACGACGGCCAGCTCGTCCGGCTGCTGGTGCAACCGGGAACGCAGGTGGAACCGAACACGGCCTTGTTCGCCGTGGACAATCCCGCGCTGCGCACCGAAGTGCGCGCGCTGGAACAGCAGGTGGCCCTGATGGCGGCCGGGCAGGCCAAGCTGGAGCGCGACCGCCGCAGGGCCGAAAGCGGCCTGCTGCAGACGCTGCAGAGTGACATGGGCGACCGCCAGCGCGAACTCGCCAACGCCCGCCAGCTGTACGAATCCGGCGTGATCACGCAACGCGACCTGATGACGGTGTCCCAGCAGGTCCAGTCGGTCCGCAACGATTTCATGCGGCAGGTGGCCGAGGGCGCCAGCCGCACGCAGAGCATCGACGTCTCCGATTCGCTCACGCGCATGCGCGTGGATCTCGCCGCCAAGAAGGAACTGCTCGCGCTCCAGGAGGCGGACAGCGTGGTACGGGCGCCAGTGCGGGGCCGCGTATTCCAGGTGGAGCGCATGCCGGGTGAATTCGTGCAGGCGCGCGACCCCGTGGTGCTGCTCGAAAGCGATGTCGCACCCAGCGTGCTGCTGCGGCTGCCCAACGAAGATGCGGTCAAGTTGCACCCCGGTTTGGCGGCCACGGTGGTGGTGCCCTTCCAGAACCGCAAGTACAGCGGCAAGGTCTCGGCGATCGGGCTGGCCGCGGTGTCCGCGGCGGCGCCCGTCACGCAGGAAGGCAATCTCGACCAGACGCTGATCAAGATCGACCTCGACGACCAGTCCGTGCGCCTGCCGGCCAATGCGCGCGTGACGGCCTGGATCCGCAATCCCTCGCTGCCCTGGTCATGAGGCAAGGATCCCCCCGCGCCCAGGCGCTGTGCTCCGCGATCCTGCCGGTGCTGTGCTTCGGCGTCGGCTCGTTTGCGTTCCTGACCTGGGCGCGCGAGGGCCTGCATCCGCTGCACTACAAGGTGGTGCTGGCGTTCGGCGTGCTGGCGTTCTGGCGCTATGGGTGGCAGCTGCTGCACTATCTGCGGGCGGCCTGCTATGCCCTGTGGCACTACCCGCGCCTGCGCGCCGCGGCGCGGGCGGTGGCGGCCACCCGCACCCCGCCCAAGCGCATCTTCATCGTGGTTCCCAGCTACCTCGAGGAGCCCTGGGTCAGCACCGAGGCCATGCAGGCCCTGATGGGCAACGTTGCGCGGCTGCCTTGCGCCGTGACGGTGGTGGCCGCCGTCGGCAGCGACGCCGACGAGGCGGTGCTGGCGGCTGCCTGGCGTGCCCATCCGGCACGCGACCGGGTGGAACTGGTATTCCAGCGCCAGAGCGAGGGCAAGCGCGTTGCCCTGGGCCACGCACTGCGCGCAGTCGCCCGTCGCTTCGATGACGATCCGGACAGCATCACCGTCCTCATGGACGGCGACACCTGGATGGAGCCCAATGCGCTGGAACGCGTGCTGCCCTTCTTCCTCGCCTACCGGGACCTCGGCGCAGTCACCAGCAACGAGGTCGCCTTCATCCCCAATCACGCCCCCTGGTATCGCGACTGGTTCGGGCTGAAGTTCGGCCTGCGCCATGTGCTGTTCCAGTCGCACAGCCTGTCGCACAAGGTGCTGACCCTGACCGGCCGGTTCTCCGTATTCCGCACCTCCATCGTGGTCGCCGAAGACTTCGTGCGCATGATCGAGAACGACACCATCGATCACTGGCTGCACGGCCGCTTCCGCTTTCTCATGGGCGACGACAAGAGCTCGTGGTTCTATGTGCTCAAGAGCGGCTGGAAGATGCTGTACCTGCCGGACGTCACCTGCGTCTCGCTGGAAAGCCGCAGCACCAGCTTCCTGCGCGCCAGCGTCTCGCTGCCTTACCGCTGGTTCGGCAACACCATGCGCAACAACCCGCGCGCGCTCGCCCTCGGCCCACGGCGCACCGGCTGGTTCATCTGGTTCGTGCTGCTGGACCAGCGGATCTCGATGTGGACTTCGCTGGTGGGCATCACGGGCGCGGTGGTCATGGCCGTCACCAAGTCGCTGCTGTTCCTGCCGATGTACATCGCCTGGGCGGCCCTGGTTCGCACATTGCAGATCCTGATCATCGCGGCCAACGGTCACCGCGTGACCCTGCGCACCATCCCGATCATGCTGTACACGCACTGGGTAGGCTCGGTGGTGAAGATCCGCGCCTGGCACCACCTGGCGGACCAGAACTGGAGCAAGGGCGGGGCGAAACAGTCCACCGCGCCGGGCGGGGCGTTGCGGCGGCTGGCCCCGAACGGCACCATGCTGATCGCGTACCTGAGTTTTGCACTGCTGATCCTTCTGATGCACAGCGTGCTGCGCTTGCCGGGCAGCGAGCTGTTCGCAGCACAAGCGGTGCCGGGCAGTGCCACCGCGAGCGCTATCGATGCGCGGGCCACGGGCGTGGTGCCCGACGACCGCCAGGACGATGCCGCGGCCTTGCAGGCCCTGATCGACCGCGCGCCGCCCGGCCCGGTGACGGTGCGCCTGCCGGCCGGCCAGCTGGACTTCCGCCAGCCGCTGGTGATCCGCCGCGACAACGTGAGCCTGCTCGGCGCCGGCGCCGACCGCACGCACATCGTCTCGCACCTGCGGGCCCCGGCGCCGGCGGTGATCCGCGTCGAGGGACAACCCGGTCCGCGCGTGGGCTACCTGGCGCAGCCGCTGGGCGAGCAGGACCTGCTGCTGCACACGCCGGGCGCCAGCGGCTTCGAGCCCGGCACGCTGGTGTGGCTGAAGCAGCCGAATGACGACGCCTTCCTGCACCGCCTGGGCAGCGAGGAGTGGAACCGCGAGTATCCCTACCTGCGGCAGTCGCTGGTGCTGGTGGCCGGCCGCGAGGGCGATGCCTTGAAGCTGGCCGGGCCGACCGGCGTGACCTTCGATGCGGGACGCACCGAAGTCTTGCGCGTGAAGCCGGTGCGCGGCGTGCGGCTGGCGGACTTCACGGTCGAACAGGTGGTGGAAGGCCGCGACATCGGCAGCGTGCGCCACGTCTACCAGAACGTGCTGCCGGATTTCCAGGTCGATGGCATCTCGCTGATGTGGACACAGGACGCGGTGGTGGAGCGCGTCACCGTGCGCAATGCCGGGCGCAACCCGGTCTCCTTCGAGCAGAGCCACGGCTTCGCGCTGCGCCAGTGCGTGCTGGACGGCGCCTGGAACAAGGGCGACGGCGGCAGCGGCTACCTGCGCATCGCCCGCAGCTACCGCGGGACGGTGCAAGGCTGCCAGGTGCGCGGCATCCGGCACATGGCGCTGCAATGGAGTTCGGCCTTCAACCAGCTGCGCGACATCGACAGCGAGGTGGACCTGAATTTCCACGGCGGCTTCAGCCACCACAACACGGCGCAGGACGTGCGCTTCGCCATCCCGCCGGAACACCACTGGGGCCCCGTGTTCATCACGCCGCGCGACGCGCACTGGGCGCCGCCCGACGGCCCGGGCAACACGCTGCTTAGCGCTGCGGGTCGGCCAGCGAATACAACTCCTGTGGCTCGCGCGGCTTCACCAGCGCACTGATCTGCGTCAGCACCTCCAGCACGTCGAGGCGGGCGCTGAGGATCTCGCGCTGCAGCCCCACCAGGCGCAGCGTGAGTTCTTCCACCTCACGATCGGAATCCGGCAATGAGGTGACCGGGTGATCCAGGCGGTAACAGGCAAGCTCCGCCTTTTGCCGGATCATGCGGTTCTCGGCCTGCAGCAGGCGCATGTCGTTCTGCTTCAGGCGCAGGCGCTCGGTCAGCATGGCGATACGCTGCGAGAGGGCGGCGCGCAAGGACTCCTTTTGCTGGTCGTACAGCTCGCGCGAGGATTCGACCACGGCGTCGCGGGCGCGGTCGTTGCCGATCGGAATGCGCACGCGCACGCCTGCCGCGTTGAAGCTTGCGCGATCGAAGTCCTTGTTGCGTTCCAGGTAGAAGCGCACCGTGGTCTCGTCACGCATCGTCGGCAGCAGCGCGGCGCGGTCGGCCAGCAGCGTCTGCAACTGGACTTCGGGCGAGCGCTCGAAGGCCAGGTCGGTCAACTCCGGCGTGGGGCGCAGCTGCACGTCCTCGATGCGGTTGATCAGTTCCTGCGCCTGCGGATACACCAGCACGTCGGGCGTGCTGCCATAGTGCTGCGCCCGCAGTGCCGCGCGCTCGGCCTTGAACTGGATCTCGGCGAGCTCGAACTTGGTGGCGCGGCCGGCGGCCAGCTCCTGCTGCCGGCGCTCGAGCACGGGCCTCACCGCCTCTACCTCGCGCTGGTAGAGCACGGCCAGCAACTTGGTGCGCATCTGCTCCACGGCCAGCAGTTGCTCCTGCAACTGCCGCTGCTCGGTGTCGCGCAGCACCTGCAGGTATTGGGTCTTGTTTTCCAGCCGCTGGCGCTCGAGGGCGCGGCGCGATTCGCCGCGGCCTTCCTTGTACAGCTCCCACTCCAGGCCGAAGCTGTAGCGGGCGCCGAAGTTTTCCTGGAAGGACTGGTCCGCCTGGCCGACTGCATAGAGGCCGTTGAAGGGCACCAGTCCGTCGAGACGCGAGAAGAAGCCCTGCCGCTGCTCTTCCATGCGCTGCGCGAGGTCCGAGTTGACCATGCTGCCCGCCGCGGCGCTGGAGGACAACGGGGGCACCAGCTGGCTGGCCAGCGCCTGGTTGGTCATGCTGGTGCACAGGCTGTTGGCCAGCCGCAGCTTCACCTGCTGCGCGTTGGCAGCGAGCGCGGTGGCGGCAGCGATCGCCACCGTCGTGCGCATGAAAAGCCCTTGCCAGTTCCTCCGCATGCGTTGGTTGTCCTTGTGGTTGTATGGTGGCCGGCCATGAAGCAGCCGAGGAGCAGGGGGCCATGCGCCCGCCGCTACCTCGGCTCCTCGCGCAAAATTCTAGGTCAGCCAGCGCGCTGGCGGGGCCGTTTCCGGCGGCCTTTGCACGCTGCATCGCTGTCCAAGCGTGAACCAGTGCAGGAAGAACCCGCCTGCGTTCCAATGTCCGCAATCCAGCCGTATCGCTATCGCGCATGAACACGTCCGCCCTGGGAGAGCCCTACAACCGTGCCCTGGTCCGCCTGCAGGCGGCGGGTGGCGACCTGCAGGCCTTGCCGGTCGAATTGCAGACGCTGCTGCTGGTGGAGTCGGCGCAGGGCATCATCGACAACGGCGGCCTGGAGTACTTCTACGAAGCGGATTTCCCCAACAACCCGCCGTACGCACTGTTCGTGGCGGCCTACCGGCGCATAGGGGCGAGCGCCGTGGCCGATTGCCTGGAGGCTTCGTCGCTCTTGTTTCCGTTCGACGAGCCGCAGTACTTCGAGCCCTTGCGGCAGCTGTGGCTGGAGAAATTCCGCGCCGAGCCGGGGCATGCCTTCGCCCGGCTGGCGCGCGAGATCGGCGAGGACGCGACGGTGTGGGATCGACTCGCCGAGTATGTGCGCAGCCATCGCGCCGCCTTCTCGCCTTGATTACCATGGGCGGATGAAACCGGAGCAGGCCGCCGCGCTGCGGCAACTTCTGCAGCGCCAGGACATCGCCGCGCTGGGCACGCTGCATCGCGGCGAGCCCTTCGTCTCGATGGTGCCCTTCGCGCTGCTGCCGGATGGCCGCGTCGTCATCCACGTGAGCCGGCTGGCCACGCACACCCGCGACATGGAGGAACACGCTGGCGTCAGCCTGCTGGCGATGGACCCGCGCAGCGAGCAAGTGCCGGCGCAGGCGCTGGCGCGCGCCACGCTGCAGGGCGACGCGCTGCGCTGCGCGGCCGATGCGCCAGGGTACGACGCGGCGCGGCAGCACTACCTCGCGCGCTTTCCGCAGAGCAAAGACCTGTTCGGCTTTGCCGATTTCTCGCTGTTCGTGATGACGCCGCGCTCGGTGCGCTTCGTCGGCGGCTTCGGCCAGGCCTGGTCGGTTGCGGCCGAGGCTTACGCAGCCGCGATGTTGGCCCGGTAGGCTGGGCTGACCGAAGGTCACCCCAGCGATGCGCGCAGCGCTTGCTGTCGGCGCTGCTGCTGGGGTGCCCTGCGCGCAGCCCAGCCTACAGGCGACGACGAAGACGCGCTCAGGGGCTGTTCGCCAGGCCCACGATCTCGATGGCCGGCTCGCCGCGCGCGGTGGTCTCGCGCCGTCCGGTCCGCGCCTCGTCCGCCAGCGTCCGCGCCATCGCTTGCGAGGCGGCGATGCGCCAGCCGCTGGCGGCCGCAAACTCCTCCAGCGCCGCCACCGTATTGACCGATTCGCCGGGCACCAGTGCGTGGCCCTGGTCGCCGTGCAGTCCGTCGTTCACAGCCACCAGCGCGACCGGGCCGGTATGCAGCGCGATGCGCACGGTCTGCTCGCGCGGCGCCGCCTTGGCCAGTGCGATGGCCGCGCGCAGCACCCGCATCTCGGGCGGGGTGGTGACGCTGGCCTCGTCGCCCGAAAACACCGCCAGCAGCTTGGTGCCATAGGGCAGCACCTGGGTGGCGCCGAACAGATAGAGCTTGTCGCGCGCCGATTGCTGCGCCTGCCGCACGCGCTCGGCCAGTTCCGTCTCGGATGCGCCGGCGCGGTCGCCGAGCAGGTCGGCCAGCAGCAGGAAGGCGTGCGGGTAGTGCAGGTCGGTGGCCGCATTGGCCTTGGCCCAGCGCGAGTTGATCTCGCGCTGCAGATGCGTTTCGTACTGCCGGCCCAGCGTCTCTTTCTGCTGCTCGAGCGCGGACTCGACCATGCCGGAGACCGAGCTGCGGAAAGCCTCTTCCTGCACCTGCCGCCGCGCCAGCACGGCGGTCACGGCCGCGCACAACTCGTCGGAGCGATAGGGCTTGGTGAGGTAATCGTCGGCGCCGGAGTTCATGCCCTGGCGCATGTGCTCGCGGTCGGACATGGCCGTCAACAGGATGACAGGGACCGTGGCGAGCCCGGGGTCGGCGCGCAAGGCCGTGAGCACTTCGTAGCCGGTCATGCCCGGCATCATCACGTCGCACACGATCACGTCGGGCCGCAGTTCGCGCGCCGCGGCGATGCCCTGCGGCCCGTCGCGTTCCTCGCGGACGCGGTGGCCGGACTTCTTCAGTGCGAAGCTCGCGACGAGACGCTGCGCGTCATCGTCCTCGATCAGCAGGACGCTTGGCATGCGGCGAATTGTCTCCGATCCGGCTGCCAAGAGGGGGCACTCAATCCGTCCCCCACATCTCCCGCGCCGTTTCGATCACCAGGCGCAGCTTGTTGCGCTGGTCTTCCACGGCAATGTTGTTGCCGTGCACCGTGCTGGAGAAGCCGCATTGCGGCGACAGGGCCAGCTGCTCCATCGGCGCGTACTTCGCGGCTTCGTCGATGCGGCGCTTGAGCGCGTCCTTGTCTTCGAGCTGGCCGAACTTGGTGGTCACCAGGCCCAGCACCACGGTCTTGCCCTTGGGCAGGTAACGCAGCGGGCGGAAGTCGCCGGAGCGCTCGTCGTCGTACTCCATGAAGTACGCATCGATCTCCATCTCCTTGAGCAGCGCCTCGGCCACCGGCTCGTAGTTGCCGGCCGCCGCGTGCGTGCTCTTGAAGTTGCCGCGGCACAGGTGCATCGCCAGCAGCATGCCTTGCGGCTTGCGCGCGACCACCTTGTTGATGAACCCCGCATAGCGATGCGGCAGCTCGTTGGGATCGTCGCCGCGCTGGCGGGCGGCCTCGCGCATCTTGTCGTCGCACAGGTAGGCGAGGTTGGTGTCGTCCATCTGCACGTAGCGGCAGCCGGCCTCGTACAGCGAGCGCAGCTCGTCGCCATACGCCTTCGCCACGTCGTCGTAGAAGGCCGGGTCGAGCTCGGGATAGGCGTCCTTGCTGATGCCGGCGCGACCGCCGCGAAAGTGCAGCATCGTCGGCGAGGGGATGGTCACCTTCGGCGTGCGCCCGGCGGCTACCTGCGACTTCAGGAATTCGAAGTCGGCCTTCTGGATGTCCTTGGCATGGCGCACCTTGTCGATCACGCGGATCACGGGCGGGGCGAGTTCCTCGCTGCCATCGGGCTTGCGGATGGTGACCGGGATGTCGGTCTTGACGCCCCCGAGCTGCTCGAGGAAGTCGATGTGGAAATAAGTGCGGCGGAATTCGCCGTCGGTGATGCTTTGCAGGCCGACATCCTGCTGGAACTTCACGATCTCCGCGATCGCCTTGTCTTCGACTTCGCGCAGCTGTTCGGGCGTGATCTCGCCCTGGGCCTTCTGCGCTCGCGCTTCGAGCAGGTACTTGGGGCGCAGGAAGCTGCCGACGTGGTCGTAGCGGGCGGGGAGTTGCATCATGGTTTCGGTCTCTCTCACGGAATCGCTCGATCTTAAGCGGGCTCGTAGCGTCGGCTGGGGTGGCATTGCTGGGGTCGCTCCGCGAGCCCAGCCTACGCGGGACGATGGGCCTCGTAGGCTGGGCTGGCCGCAGGCCACCCCAGCTGCGGCCTGTGCAACGCTCACAAATCCAGCACCAGCAGCGCACTCTTCGCCCGCGAGCAGCAAGGCGTGAACTGGTCGTGCTTTGCCTTCTCTTCGTCGGTGAAATACAGGTCGCGGTGCTCGCACTCGCCCTGCAGCACGCGCGTGATGCAGGTGCCGCACACGCCCTGTTCGCACGAGGTCAGGATCTCGATGCCGTGCGCCTGCAGCGCCTGCACCACGGTCCGGTCGGCGGGCACTTCGTAGGTGGCCCCGCTGCTGGCGATCTTCACCTGGAAGGCGCCGTCACCCGCGGTCTGCTGCGGCGCCGCGCCGAAATATTCGAGATGCACCTGCTCCGGCGGCCAGCCCAGGTCCTTGGTTGCCTGCACCACCCAGGCTATGAAGCCCGTGGGCCCGCAGACGTAGATGTGCGTGCCGGCCTCGGGCCGTGCCAGCAGCTCGCGCAACTGCAGCTTCTGCGCCGCATCGCCGTCGTCGTAGTGGAACTGCACGCGTTGCGCATACGAGGAGGCCGCGATCTCCTCGCGAAACGCCGTGCGTTCGGGCGAGCGCGTGCAGTAATGCAGCGCGAAGTCGGCGCCGGAGATCGCCAGCCGCTGCGCCATGCACAGCAGCGGCGTCACGCCGATGCCGCCGGCCAGCAGCAGCGTGCGCTGCGCATGCACCAGCGGGAAGTGGTTGCGCGGCTCGCTGATCAGGAGCGTGTCGCCTTCCTTGACCGCGGCATGCATGCCGGCCGAGCCGCCCCGCGACGCGGCATCGTGCAGCACGGCGATGCGGTAGCGGTGCTGCTCGGTGGCGTCGTTGCACAGCGAGTACTGGCGCGTGAGGCCGCCCGGCACCTGCACGTCGATGTGCGAGCCGGCGCTGAAGGCGGGCAGGGCGGAACCGTCGGGGCGACCGAGTTCGAAGCTGGCGATGTCCTGCGCTTCCTGCGTCCTGCGCAGGACCTTGACGGCGATCTGGGGCATGTCGTTCTTTTAGGCGGCGATCGGCTGCGGCGCTTGCTCCGCGGCGATCATGCGGTCGATGATGCGCCGCGACTGTACGCCGCCGGCATCGATGTTCAGCATCAGCAGCCGGCGATCGGGGTACTTCGAGAGGTTGCGCTGCTGCGCCTCCAGCACCTGCGTGTCTTCGGCAAACACCTTCGCCTGGCCTTCGCGGATCTGCGCCGTGAGGTTGGTGTCCTTGACGTTGAAGTTGCGGGCCATGCCCCAGAAGTACCACATGCTCGTCTCGGTCTCGGGCGTGAGGAAGTCCACGACGATGCTCGAGACCTTGTCCCTGGCATCCGCCTGGTAGCCGCCCTTGCCGGCGTGCGCCACGCCCACCTCGATCATCACGTGGCTGGGCGGATGGAAGTGGCAGACCTGCCAGCGGTCGACCGGCACGTCGTCGGCCAGGTGGTTGCCGCGCAGGTTGGCCTTCCAGAAGGGCGGCGGCATCACGTTTTCCATGAAGCGGCTGGTGATCACGTGATCGCCTTGCGTCTTGGTGGTGACCGGGGCTTCGTCGATCTCCTTCTGGCCGATGCTGGTGGTGTGCACGTAGGTTTCGTGCGTGAGGTCCATCAGGTTGTCGACCATCAGGCGGTAGTCGCAAGCGATGTGATACAGCCCGCCGCCATACACCCACTCCGGGCTCTCGGCCCATTCGAGGTGATGCAGCTTCGCGGGGTCGGCCTGCGCCGCATCGCCCGGCCAGACCCACACAAAGCCGTAGCGCTCCAGTACGGGATAGGCGCGGATCTTCGGGAAGCCGCCCACGCGCAGGCCGGGCATGGACACGGTCTTGCCGTCGCAACCCATGACGAGCCCGTGATAGCCGCACACGAGCTTGCCTTCGCAGACCGAGCCGAGCGACAGCTGCGCGCCGCGATGCGGGCAGAAGTCCTCGACCGCCGCGACCTGGCCTTCGCTGCCGCGGTAGAAGGCGATCTTCTCGTTGCAGATGGTGCGGCCCAGCGGCTTGTCGTCGATCTCGTCGGGCATGCAGGCGACGTACCAGGCGTTCTTGGGAAACATGGACATGCGGGCACAAGAGGAAAGCCTCGATCATAGGTCTCGGTCGTCTCGTTGTATACAACGAGACGTACGGGATAACGCGTACGTTGCGGCCTTCTGCCTCTGCCGATCCCGGTTGACTCCGTTCGATCGCACCGCTAATCTGGCGTCAATGTATACATCGACCTCGGCATGAGCGCGCCGCAGCCCCTCCCGCCCGCGCCCGCGGAAGCAGAGGCCGGCGGCTCGCAGGCGGTGAAGGCGCAGCTGCGCCTGCGCGAGATGATCCTGGCCGGCGAGTTGCCGGGCGGCGCCCGCATCGCGGAGCTGACGCTGGTCGAGCGCCTCGGCGTCTCGCGCACGCCGATCCGCGCGGCCCTGATGCGGCTGGAACAGGAGGGGCTGCTGCAGTCGCTGCCCAATGGCGGCTACGCCGTGCGCACCTTCTCCGAGCGCGACGTGTCCGACGCGATCGAGTTGCGCGGCACCGTCGAAGGGCTGGCCGCGCGGCTGGCGGCGGAGCGTGGGGTGGCGAGCGTGGTGCTGGCGGAGGCGCGCGCGTGTCTGGATGGCATCGACGCGGTGCTCGAACGACCGGCGCTCGACGACGAAGCCTTCACCCGTTACGTCGGCCTCAACCAGCGCTTTCACAACCTGCTGGCGGAGATGGCGGGCAGCCCGGTGCTGTTGCGCGAACTGGAGCGCGTGGTGAGCCTGCCCTTCGCATCGCCTTCGGGCTTCGTGGTGGTGCAGGCCAGCTCACCGCGCGCGCGCGACATGCTGATCGTGGCGCAGGACCAGCATCGCCAGGTGCTCGATGCGATCGAGCGGCGCGAAGGCGCACGCGCCGAGGCCATCCTGCGCGAGCACTCGCGCATCGCCCAACGCAACTTGCGTGAGGCGGTGCAGGGGCCGCACCTGGCGCATATGCCGGGGGTGCGGTTGATCCGGCAGCGGTGAAGCTGCAGTCTGTTCGAGGGTGGGGCCCTCGCAGGGCAGTGTGGCGTTTGAAATTTTGAACGCAGAAGTCGCAGAAGCATGCAGAACACGCAGAAAAAATCTTGCGGAAATCTTCTGCGACTTCTGCGCAACTTCTGCGACTTCTGCGTTCAAAGATGCCCGCCTCGGCGCTGCTTCAGAGGCAGGCACCCCACCGAACAGGCGTCGAGAGCCGAACGCGACTTCAGTAATGCAGCTTGCCGTCCTGCCCCACCACGGCGATGTCCACCCAGCGGCTGCCGACGTTGCCCTTGGAGAAGTCGACGCGGAAGCCGCCGAAGTCGATCTCGCCGGCGGAGTGCAGGGCGCGCTCCAGTGATTCGGGCGTGATCTCGCGCTCCTTGCTGCGCTTGAGCGCTTCGGCCACGGTGCGGGCCGACAGGTAGCCTTCCAGCTGGAAGGCGGTGTAGCTCGTGACCTCCGGGTGGGCCGCCTTCATGGCCGCCTGGAAGTCGCGCTGCAGTTGCAGCGTGATGCCGTTCGGGTTCGGATAGGTCTGCGCAATGCCGACACCGCGCGCGCCCTCGACACCCGCCAGCTTCACCAGCAGGCCCGCGGGTACATACGACAGCACGAACAGCGACTGCGACACGCCCGCCTTGCGCAGGGCAGCGACGCCATCGGCCATGAAGCGCGGCGCGCCCACCACCAGCACGGCTTGCGGCTCCAGCTTGCCCACCTGCGCCGCGGACTTGGCCAGGGCGGGCGCATCCATGCCCGATTTCACGCCCGGCAGCTCCAGGCCGCCGGCCTCCTTGGCGGCCTGCTCGGCGACCGTCCAGCCCGAGGTGCCGATCGGCAGGTCCTGGTACAGCACCACCATGCGCGAGGTGCCCAGCGTGCGTGCGTGGCGCACGATCTTCTCGATCTGCTGCTTGTCGCCGGCGCGGATGTGGAACAGCCGCGGGTGGCCCGGGTTGCGCAGGCTTTCCGCGCCCGGCACCGCGTTGACGATCACGACGTCGGATTTGTCCAACAGCTTCTGCTGGAGCATGGCTGTCTGGGCCGCGGAACCGACGGGCGAGAGCAGGGCGATCGGCTTGCGCTGCATGGCCGTGCCGTAGGCAGCGACGAAGCCTTCGGCGGTGTACTTGTCGTCCACGTCGAACACCGACAGCTTGTGCCCGCGCACGCCGCCGGCGGCGTTGACCTGCTGCAGATAGGCCTGGATGCCCTGGCGGATCTCGGGTGCGTCCGGCACCGGAATACCGGTGAAGGGACCGACCTGGCCCAGCACGATGTCCTGCGCGCTGGCGTTGGCAAGGGCACAAGCGGCACCGAGCACGAAGGCAGTGCTGCGGGCGAAGCGGGCGAGAAGGCGCGGGAATTTCATGGGGTACTGCGGAAGTAAGCGGAATAGCTGCGAGTGTAAGCTCTACAGTAGATCGGTCCGCCGCTGCATATCAGGGTAGCCGCTATCCCAATCCGTCATAACTGGTAGAGCACACTAGCCCCTTTGCCCGCGCCGGTCGCGCGCCGAGAATGCGCTGCAACGCGCAGCCTGCACGCGGTGTGTCCGCCTGTCCAGCCCCATTCGAATTCAAAGGAGAACGCCCGTCATGCAAAAGAGAACCTTCCTCCAGACCGTCGCGACCGTCGGCCTGCTCGGGGCCAGCGGCCTCGCCTTGGCGCAGGACAACGTGTTCAAGATCGGCCTGATCCTGCCGATGACGGGCCAGCAGGCCACCACCGGCCGGCAGGTGGAGGCCGGGGTCAGGCTGTGGATGGCGCAGAACGGCGACACCGTGGCGGGCAAGAAGGTGCAGCTGATCGTGAAGGACGACGGCAGCGTGCCGGCCAACACGCGCCGCCTGGCGCAGGAACTGGTGGTCAACGACAAGGTCAACGTGCTGGCCGGCATGGGCATCACGCCCTCGGCGCTGGCCGTGGCGCCGATCGCAACGCAATCGAAGACGCCGCTGATCGTGATGGCCGCGGCCACCTCCAGCATCACCGAAGCCTCGCCCTACATCGTGCGCAGCAGCTTTACGCTGCCGCAGGTGTCGGTGGCGCTCGCCGACTGGGCGCCGAAGAACGGCATCAAGAACGTGGTGACGCTGGTGTCCGACTACGGCCCGGGCCTGGACGCCGAGAAGTTCTTCAAGGAGCGCTTCCAGTTCGACGGCGGCAAGGTGAGCGAGTCGCTGCGCGTGCCGCTGATGAACCCCGACTTCGCGCCCTTCCTGCAGAAGGTGCGCGATGCCAAGCCCGATGCGCTGTTCGTCTTCGTGCCCTCGGGCGCGGGCGCCGCGCTGATGAAGCAGTTTGCCGAACGCGGCATGGACAAGGCCGGCATCAGGCTGATCGGCACCGGCGACGTCACCGACGACGACCTGCTCAATGACATGGGCGACACCGCGCTGGGCGTGGTCACCTCGCACCACTACTCGGTGGACCACAATTCGCCGGCCAACAAGAAATTCCTGGAGGCCTTCATGAAGGCCAACAAGAACCTGCGCCCCAACTTCATGGCGGTGGGCGGCTACGACGGCACGCGCCTCGTCTACGAAGCGCTCAAGAAGACCGCCGGCAAGGGCGGCGGCGACGCGCTGATGGCCGCGATGAAGGGCCAGATCTTCGAAAGCCCGCGCGGCCCGGTGTTCATCGACGCACAGACCCGCGACATCGTGCAGAACGTCTACCTGCGCAAGGTCGAGAAGAAGAATGGTCAGCTCTATAACGTGGAGTTCGACGTGATCAAGGACGTGAAGGATCCGGGGAAGGCCAAGCAGTAAGGCTGCCTGGCTCCTCCCCCCGCCGGGGGAGGCTGGGAGCGGGGCGCCCCCACCCCAACCCGCCCCCGGTGGGGGAGGGAGCGAACACCACATCACCCATGCTCACCATCCTCTTCGACGGCATTGCCTACGGCATGCTGCTGTTCGTGCTGGCCGTCGGCCTGGCCGTGACCATGGGCCTGATGAATTTCATCAACCTGGCCCACGGCGCGTTCGCCATGGCCGGCGGCTACATCACGGTGCTGCTGATGCAGCGCCTGAACGTGCCCTTCCTCGTCTGCCTGCCGCTTGCCTTCGCCGGCGCGGCGCTGCTGGGCGCGGTGCTGGAGCGCACGCTGTACCGGCCGCTCTATCGCAAGCCGCACCTGGACCAGGTGCTGTTCTCGATCGGGCTGGTGTTCATGTCCGTTGCCGCCGTCGACTACTACGTCGGTTCGACGCAGCAGATCATCCAGCTGCCGGCGTGGCTGAAGGGCCGCACGGAGATCGGCTCGCTGGGCATGGGGCACTATCGCCTCTTCATCATTGCGGTGTGCGCCGCACTCACCGTCGGCCTGCAATACATCCTGGCGAAGACGCGCTTCGGCAGCCGCCTGCGTGCCTCGGTGGATGACCAGCGCGTCGCCGCGGGGCTGGGCATCAACGTCAACGTGGTGTTCCTTTCCACCTTCGCCTTCGGCTCCGGCCTGGCGGGGCTGGGCGGTGCGCTTGGCGCCGAAGTGCTCGGGCTCGATCCCTCGTTCCCGCTGAAGTTCATGATCTATTTCCTGATCGTGGTGGCCGTGGGCGGCACCTCCTCGATCACCGGGCCGTTGCTGGCGGCGCTGCTGCTCGGCATCGCCGACGTGGCGGGCAAGTACTACATCCCGAAGATGGGCGCCTTCATCGTCTACAGCCTGATGATCGCCATCCTGCTGTGGCGGCCCAACGGCCTGTTCGTGCGGCAAGGGGGCAAGGCATGAGCGCGCCGGGCCGCCCCAAGGCGAATAGTCCCGCAGCGCGTAGTGCGGAGGGTAGTCCAGTGACCGCGCCGGGCCGCTCCCTCGGCGAAGGTACCGGAGTGCGAAGCATGGAGGTCCTCCCGTGATTTCCGCGCAAGTGCAATTGCTGCGGGCGAGCCGCATGAAACCCTGGGAGCCGGTGCTGTGGCTGGTGGCCTTTGCCGCCCCGGTGCTGTTTCCCTCGTACGCGCTGATCATCAACGAGATCGCGATCGTGGCGCTGTTCGCCGTCTCGCTGGACCTGGTGCTGGGCTATTCGGGCATCGTCTCGCTGGGTCATGCCGCGTTCTTCGGCCTCGGCGCGTACACCGCGGCGCTGTTCTGCAAGCACCTCAGTCCCGACCCGCACCTCGGGCTGCTGGTGGCCATGGGCGTGACCGCGGTGCTCGGATTCGTGGCCAGCTTCACCGTGCTGCGTGGCAGCGACCTCACGCGGCTGATGGTGACGCTGGGCGTGGCCTTGCTGCTGGCCGAACTGGCCAACAAGCTCGATTGGCTCACCGGCGGCACCGACGGCATCCAGGGCCTGACCTTCTCGCCGATCCTGGGCAAGTTCGATTTCGACCTGATCGGCCGCGTCAACTCCTACTACTCCATGTCGGTCCTGCTGCTGCTGTTCCTGCTGGCGCGCCGCATCGTCAACTCGCCCTTCGGCGGCACGCTCAAGGCGATCCGCGACAACCGGCTGCGCGCGATGGCGATCGGCATCCCGGTGAACGCGCGCCTGATCTCGGTTTACACGCTGGCGGCGGCCATGGCCGGTGCCGCCGGGGCTCTGTTCACGCAGACCTCGGGTTTCGCCTCGATCGACGTGCTGGAGTTCCACCGTTCCGCCGACGTGATGCTGATCGTGGTGATCGGCGGCGTGGGCTGGCTTTACGGCGGCATCATCGGCGCCATCATCTTCAGGCTGCTGCAGGACGTCATCTCGCAGATCACGCCGCAGTACTGGACCTTCTGGATCGGCCTGTTCCTGGTCGTTCTGGTGCTGGTGGGCCGTGACCGGCTGCTGAAACCGTGGACCTGGTTCCGGAGGAAGAGCGCATGAACGACATCGTTCTGTCCTGCGAAGGGCTGGTCAAGAAGTTCGGCGGCATCACGGCCACCAACAACGTGTCGATGCAGTTGCGGCGCGGCGCGCGGCATGCCTTGATCGGCCCCAACGGCGCCGGCAAGACGACGCTGATCAACCTGCTGACGGGCGTGCTGGAGCCCACCGCGGGCCGCATCACGCTGGAAGGGCAGGACAT
Organism: Ramlibacter sp.; assembly: GCF_028291745.1. GTDB lineage: Bacteria > Pseudomonadota > Gammaproteobacteria > Burkholderiales > Burkholderiaceae_C > Ramlibacter. Next base: position 18,874 of record NZ_JAQGNQ010000147.1, read on the forward strand.
CACCCGGCTCGCGCCCTACCAGCGCGTGCGGCGCGGCATGGTGCGCACCTTCCAGATCAACCAGCTGTTCGCGTCGATGACGCCGCTGCAGACGCTGGCGCTCGTGGTCTCGCAGCAGCGGGGCCTGGGCGCACGCTGGTGGCAGTCGCTGGGCAGCAATGCGGCGGTGGCCGAGCGCGCACAGCAATTGCTGGAGCAGTTCCGCCTGGCCGAAGTGGCGAACCAGACGACCGAGCACCTCGCGTATGGCAAGCGCCGCCTGCTGGAGATCGCGATCGCGCTGGCCTGCGAGCCGCGCGTGCTGCTGCTGGACGAGCCGGTCGCCGGCGTGCCCGCGGGCGAACGCGAGGAATTGCTGGAGACGGTGGCCGCCTTGCCGGCCGATGTCTCCGTGCTGCTGATCGAACACGACATGGACCTGGTGTTCAGCTTCGCCAACCGCATGACCGTGCTGGTGAACGGCACGCTGCTCACCGAGGGCACGCCGGAGGAAATCGAGAACAACCCGGAGGTGAAGGCGGTGTACCTGGGCCACGGCGACGACAGCGCCCATGCCGCGGTGGAGGCCTCCAATGTCTGAACTCCTGCAGGTCGACAAGGTGCGCGCCGGCTATGGCGAAGCGGTGGTGCTGCAGGAGGTGTCGTGCGCCCTCGGCGAGGGCCAGACGCTGGCGCTGCTGGGGCGCAACGGCACCGGCAAGACGACGCTGATCAACACGCTGGCCGGGGCGACGCGCCAGCATGGCGGCACGATCACGCTGGCCGGGGTCGCGCTGCACAAGCTGCCTTCGCACCAGCGCGCCGCGGCCGGCATCGGCTGGGTGCCGCAGGAGCGCAACATCTTCAAGTCGCTGACGGTGCACGAGAACCTCACGGCTGTGGCGCGCCCTGGCCGCTGGACGCCGGAGCGGGTCTACGAGATGTTCCCGCGCCTGGCCGAGCGCAAGACCAACCTCGGCACGCAACTCTCCGGCGGCGAGCAGCAGATGCTGGCGCTGGGCCGCGCGCTGGTGCTCAATCCCAAGCTGCTGCTGCTCGACGAGCCGCTCGAAGGGCTCGCGCCGATCATCGTCAGCGAACTGCTGCGCGCCATTGCCCGCATCACGCGCGAGGAAGGCCTCTCGGCCATCATCGTCGAACAGCATCCGCAGGCGATCCTGGCGATCTCCGACCGCGCGATCGTGCTCGATCACGGCACCGTGGTGCATGCCGATACCGCGGCCGCGTTGCGCGGCAACCCCGAGCTGCTCGATCGCCTGCTCGGTGTGGCACGATAGCTCGATGCATCCGGATCGCCGGCAGGCGCTCGCCGCGCTTGCCGCTTTTGCCGCTGTTCCCACCGTGCGGGCGCAGGCTCCGTGGCCCACCCGGCCGGTTCGTGTGGTGGTGCCCTTCGGGCCGGGCGGCGTGGCCGACCTCACGGCGCGCGCGGTCGGCCAGAAGCTGGGCGAGCAACTGGGGCAGACCATCGTGATCGACAACCGGCCCGGCGCCGGTGGCGTCACCGCCGGCATCGTGGTGGCACAGGCCGCGCCCGATGGCTACACGCTGCTTCTCATGAGCAATGGCACCGCGGTCAGCCAAGGGCTGTTCAAGAAGCTGCCGTTCGATGCGCAAAAGGATTTCGCGCCGGTCTCGCTGCTGGCGACCTTCGACCTGGGCGTGATCGTCCCGGCGAATTCGCACTTTGCGACGCTTGGGGAATTGCTGGTTTCCGCGCGGGCGAACCCGGGCAAGCTGAACATCGGCACGGTCGCCGCCGGCAGCACACAGAACCTGGCGGCCGAACTGTTCAAGAGCACGGCCGGGATCTCGGCGCAGGTGATCCCCTTCAACAGCACGCCGGCGCTGGTGACCGCGCTGCGCAGTGGCGAGCTCGATGCCGGCATCGAGATCATCGCGCCGATCAAGGCGCAGATCACGGGCAAGGCGTTGCGCGTGCTGGCCAGCTTCGGCGAGCGGCGGCCGACCGGCCTGCCCGACGTGCCGACGGCCGCCGAGAGCGGCGGCGCGCTCGCGCACCTGCAGATCGCTTCGTGGAATGCCATCGCGGCGCCGGCACGGACGCCGCCGGCGATCATCGAGCGGCTCACGCGGGAATTGCAGGTGGCGTTGGCCAGCCGGCAGGTGCGGGAGCAACTGGCGGACCTCGATGTCGATGCGCGTTCGAGCACGCCGGAGCAATTGCAGGCGCTGCTCGCGTCCGAGATCCGGCGCTGGAGCCAGGTGATCGCGCAGGCGAAGATTCCGCGGCAGTAAGGCCCGCGTCGCCGTGCCCGCAATGGCCTCGTAGGCTGGGCTGCGCGCAGCGCACCCCAGCAGCAGCGCGCATCGCTGGGGTGACCTTCGGTCAGCCCAGCCTACGGCGCCTCCATGCCCTTCATCTTCAGGATCTCCACGCCCTGCTCGCTGCGCAAGGCGGCCAGCAACTCACGCGCGGCCGCGGCCTGCGCCGTGCGGGCAGCCACCGCCCCCGCATACACGGTGTAATTCTGGATCTCCGCCGGGATCGGCCCCACCAGCACCGCATCGGGCACGGCCAGGATCTCGCTGATCTGGTGGATCCCCACATCGGCGCTGCCGTCGACCACGCGCGCGGCCACCAGCCCGCCCGGCACCAGCACCGCCTTCGCGCGCACCTGCGGCGCGATGCCCCAGCCTTCGAACAGGCGATCGAGGTAGATGCCGCTCGATCCGCCCGCGGCCGGATCGATGTACGCGACGGAGCGTGCGTCCATCAGCAGCTTGCGGAAAGCGTCCACGCTGCCGATGTCCGGCAGCGGCGCGCCCTTGCGCACGGCGATGCCGATGCCCACGCGGGCCACCTGCGTCGGCGGTTCGCTGGCGAGGCGGCCGGCCTGCGACATCGCCCGCAAGGAGTCGCGACTGGAGAACACCACGTCAAAGGCCTCGCCGGCGGCCACCCGTTTCTGCAGGCCACCCGCTGTGTCGTTATCGATGACCAGCCGGTGCCCCGTTCGCTGTTCGAAGGCGGGTTGCAGCGCCACCAGCACCGGCTTGAAGGCGCCGGCGCTCAGGACCTTCAGGTCCGCTGCCGCGGCCACATGGGCGGCCAGGCTGCAGGCGAGGGCGAGGAACAGTCGGGACCCATGCATCGTCGTTTCCTTGTTTTCAAGTCGTGCGCGCCACCACGGCCGGCGCGCGGGCGCGGATCAGGTCCAGCGTCGCCTTCTGCACCGGGGTGGCCGGCCGCTGCAGGCTGGTGGCCAGCGACAGGCGGATGCGCAGCGGCGGGCTGCCGATCTGCTGCGCAGTGTAGGCCGAGGGCCGCGGCGAATTCAGCAGCGCGTTGCGCGAAAGGATGGCGCAGCCGGCGCCATCGAGCACCAGGTCGAGGATCGCCGAGACGCCGTCGATCTCCAGCACCACGTCGGGCCGGCAGCCGATGTCGGCCATCGCGGACTCGACGTGCATGCGGATCGCGTTCGGACGGGTGGGGATCACCAGCGGCAGCTTCGCGACCTCGCACAAATCGATCGGGCCGGGCGGCGGATCCTCGTGCAGGCCGGGCGGACGGGCGCGCACCAGCACCAGGTCTTCCTCGAGCAGCGGCGTCAGGTCCAGCTCGCGCGAGGGCTGGGCGTTGTACAGCACGACGATGTCCAGCCGCCCGCTGGCCAGGCCTTCCTGCAGGCCACCGGAAAGGCCCTCGCTGATCGACAGCCGCGCCTCGGGCAGCAACTCGCGGAAGGCGCGTGTCAGCGGCACCGTCAGCACGCGGGCCACGCTGTTGGGCAAGCCCACGGCGACGCGTCCGGCCAGGCCGCCGCGCAGCCGGCCCAGGTCTTCGCGCGCGCGCTCCACCTGGTGCAGGATGCCGCGGCCGTGATCGAGCAGCAGCTTGCCCGCCTCGGTGGGCACGGCGCCGCGGCCGTTGCGCACCAGCAGGTTCTGCCGCAATTCGACCTCGAGCAGGCGCACCTGGCGGCTGAGCGCGGGCTGCGCCACGTCGAGCTCGATCGCGGCGCGCGTGAAGCTGCCCAGTTCGGCAACGCGGATGAAATATTCGAGCTGCTTGAGATCCATGAACCGGAATACCTTGGTGCCAATTATGCCGAAGCGGTATAGCTGCTAGTCGCAGGCTTCCCTTCTGCTGCGCGCCGCTGCGGAAGACAATGCGGCGATGACCGCGCCCCTCACCGGAATCTCGTCCATGGCGACTCGCCAGGTCCTCAACGAGCTGGCGAAGGCCTACGAGCAGCAGTCGGGGCAGAAGGTAGCCGTCGAGGCGGTCGGCGGGGTCGATGCGGCCAGGCGCGTGGCGACCGGCGAGGCCTTCGATTTCGTGGTGCTTGCCGGCGATGCCATCGACAAGCTCATTGGCAGTGGCCAGCTGGTCGCGGGCAGCCGCGTGGACCTGGTGCATTCGGGGGTGACGGTGGCCGTGAAGTCCGGTGCCGCGCGCCCGGACATCTCCACCGAGTCAGCCCTCAAGCGCGCCGTGCTGGCAGCGCCCACCGTGGGCTATTCAACTGGCCCGAGCGGCGTCGCCCTGGTCAAGCTGTTCGAGCGCTGGGGCATCGCGCAGGAGCTGCAGGGCAGGCTGGTGCAGGCGCAACCGGGCATCCCGGTGGGGGCGCTGGTCGCGCGCGGCGAAGTGGCCCTGGGCTTCCAGCAATTGAGCGAGCTGATCCACCTGCAGGGGATCGACCTCGTCGGGCCCATGCCGGCGCCCGTGCAGATCGACACCATCTTCTCCGCTGGCCTGTGCCAGGCGTCGACGCAGGCCGGTGCGGTGCGCGAACTGTTCGCCTTCCTGGCCTCGCCTGCCGCCGAAGAGGCCAAGCGCCGCAATGGCATGGACGCCGCCTGATTTCATCCGCCCGCAGCGGGCACTTTCCGAGGAACGAGACAATGAGCCTGATCATCGATTGCCATGGCCACTACACCACTGCGCCCAAGCAGCTGGAGGCCTGGCGCAACCGGCAGATCGCCGGCATCAAGGACCCGTCGCAAAAGCCGGCCGTGTCCGAGCTGAAGATCGGCGACGACGAGATCCGCGAATCGATCGAAGGCAACCAGCTGCGCCTGATGAAGGAGCGCGGCAACGACCTGACGCTGTTCTCCCCGCGCGCCAGTTTCATGGCCCACCACATCGGCGACTTCGAGGTCTCCAGCACCTGGGCGGCCATCTGCAACGAGCTTTGCTTTCGCGTCTCGCAGCTGTTCCCGGACCAGTTCGTGCCGGTGGCCATGCTGCCGCAATCGCCCGGCGTGGCGCCCGAGACCTGCATCCCCGAGCTGGTGAAGTGCGTGGAGCAATATGGTTGCGTCGGCATCAACCTGAACCCGGATCCCTCCGGCGGCCACTGGAACAGCCCGCCGCTGACCGACCGCCTGTGGTACCCGATCTACGAGAAGATGATCGAGTACGACATTCCGGCGATGATCCACGTCTCGACCAGCTGCAATCCGGCTTTCCACACCACCGGCGCGCATTACCTGAACGCGGACACGACGGCCTTCATGCAGTGTCTGCAGGGCGACCTGTTCAAGGACTTCCCCGAGCTGCGCTTCCTGATCCCGCACGGCGGCGGCGCGGTGCCTTACCACTGGGGCCGCTTCCGTGGCCTGGCGCAGGAGATGAAGAAGCCGCTGCTGGACCAGCACCTGTTGAACAACATCTTCTTCGATACTTGCGTGTACCACCAGCCCGGCATCGACCTGCTGAACACGGTGATCCCGGTGAAGAACGTGCTGTTCGCCAGCGAGATGATCGGCGCGGTGCGCGGCATCGATCCCACCACCGGCAACTACTACGACGACACGAAGAAATACATCGACGCGTCGAAGATCCTCTCGCCCGAGGAAAAGCACCAGATCTTCGAAGCCAATACTCGCCGCGTCTTCTCGCGTCTCGATGCTTTGCTGAAGAAGCAGGGCAGATAAAAGCAGTTTTGAACGCAGAAGACGCAGAAGTACCGCAGAAGTCGCAAAAGGGAACCCCATTCATTGGATGGATTTTTCTGCGTTTTCTGCGTAGCTTCTGCGCTTTCTGCGTTCAGACTTTCTGAAGGGAAAAACCAGTCATGTACGAACTCGGTGTCGTCTATCGCAACATCAAGCGCGCGGACCGCGAAGTCGCCGACGCTCTGGCGCAATTCGGCGCTTCCACCGTGCACGAGGCCATGGGCCGGGTCGGGCTGATGAAGCCCACCATGCGGCCGATCTATCCCGGCGCGCAGATCTCGGGCACCGCCGTCACCGTGCTGCTGCATCCCGGCGACAACTGGATGCTGCACGTGGTGGCCGAGCAGATCCAGCCGGGCGATATCGTGATTGCCGCGTGCACCTCCGAGAACACCGACGGCTTCTTCGGCGACCTGCTGGCCACCTCGTTCCAGGCGCGTGGCGCGCGCGGCCTGGTGATCGATGCCGGCTGTCGCGACGTGAAGACGCTCACCGAGATGGCCTTTCCGGTGTGGAGCAAGGCGATCAGCTCCAAGGGCACCGTGAAGGCCACGCTAGGATCGGTCAACATCCCGGTGGTGTGCGCCGGCGCACTGGTGCATCCGGGGGACGTGATCGTGGCCGACGACGACGGCGTGGTCTGCGTGCCTGCCGCCATGGCGAAGAAGGTGCACGAGGCGGCCGCGGCGCGCGAGGCCAACGAGGGCGAGAAGCGGGCGAAGCTGGCCTCCGGCGTGCTGGGCCTGGACATGTACAAGATGCGCGAGCCGCTGGCCAAGGCCGGGCTGCGCTACATTGACTGAAAGAACAAGGAATGATCTCTTCGCTCTCGCGCCGCCAGACCCTGGCCCTGCTGGGTGCGGCCGCACTGCCGCTGGCCGGCCGGGCCCAGGCCAGCTATCCGGAGCATCCGGTGAACCTGGTGGTCGGCTATTCCGCCGGTGGCGCGGTCGATGCGGTTGCGCGCACGCTGGGCGCGGCCCTCTCCAGGAGCATGGGCCAGACCTTCATCATCGACAACAAGCCCGGCGCCGGCACCAACATCGCCGTCAGGTACGTGATCGATGCCAAGCCGGACGGCTACACGTTGCTGATGGCCGCCAACGCGCTGGCCGCCAACATGGCGCTGTACAAGCCGCAGCCCTTCGATGCCGAGAAGGACCTGGTCCCCGTCGCGCTGGTCGGCCGCGTGCCGGTGGTGATCGCGGCCAATGCCAGTGCGCCCTACGGCAACATCAAGCAGCTGATCGCCGCGGCCAAGGCCAAGCCGAACTCCATTGCCTTCGCCTCGCCCGGCAACGGCTCGACGCCGCACATGGCCGCCGAACTGTTCACGCGCGCGGCCGGCATCGACCTGATGCACGTGCCCTACAAGGGCGGTGCCCAGGCCATCACCGACGTGATCGGCGGCCAGGTGCCGCTGCTGGCGATGAATGCGCTGGAAGTGAAGCCGCAGGTCGCCTCCGGCAAGCTGAAGGTGCTGGCCGTGCTGACGGCGCAGCGCTCGCCGATCTTCCCCGACGTGCCCACGATCGCCGAGTCCGGCTTCAAGGGCTTCGAGGCCTCGGTGTGGTACGCGCTGATGGCGCCCGCGAAGACGCCCGCGGCCATCGTCGACAAGCTGCACGCGCAAGTGCAGAAGGCGCTGGCCGCGCCGGAAGTGCGCGAGCGCATGACCGCCGTCGGTGGCGAAGTCCTCCCCGGCAGCCGCCAGCAGATGGCCACGCTGTTGCACGACGAGCGCGTGCGTTATGCCAACCTCGTGCGCGACGCGCACATCACTCCCGATTGATGCCATGAGCAAACCCACGAGCGGCGGTTTCGAGAAGACTCCCGGCTGGCTGGACTGGTACACCGGCCCCAGCAAGCCGCAATTCCAGCTGCCCCCCAATGCGGTGGACGCGCACTGCCACGTGTTCGGCCCCGGTGCGGAGTTCCCCTATGCACCGGAGCGCAAGTACACGCCCTGCGATGCCAGCAAGCAGCAGTTGTTCGCGCTGCGCGATCACCTGGGCTTCACGAAAAACGTGATCGTGCAGGCCACCTGCCACGGCGCCGACAATCGCGCGCTGGTCGATGCGCTCAAGTCGTCGAACGGCAAGGCCAAGGGCGTGGCCACCGTCAAGCGCGGCGTCACCGACAGCGAACTGCAGGAGATGCATGCCGCCGGCGTGCGTGGCGTGCGCTTCAACTTCGTCAAGCGGCTGGTGGACTTCACGCCCAAGGACGAACTGCTGGAGATCGCCGGCCGCATCGCCCCCCTGGGCTGGCACGTGGTGATCTACTTCGAGGCGGTCGACCTGCCGGAACTCTGGGACTTCTTCACTGCGCTGCCCACCACGGTGGTGGTCGACCACATGGGCCGCCCCGACGTGAGCAAGCCCATCGACGGACCCGAGTTCGAGCTGTTCCTGAAGTTCATGCGCGAGCACGAGAACGTGTGGTGCAAGGCGACCTGCCCCGAGCGCCTGTCGTTGGCCGGGCCGCCTGCGCTGAATGGCGAACGCAACGCCTATCGTGATGTCGTGCCCTTCGCCCGCAAGGTGGTCGAGAGCTTCCCGGACCGCGTGATCTGGGGCACCGACTGGCCGCACCCGAACCTGAAGAACCACATGCCCGACGACGGCCTGCTGGTGGACTTCATCCCGCACATCGCGACCACGCGGGAATTGCAGCAGAAGCTGCTGGTCGACAACCCCAACCGGCTGTACTGGCCGCAAGAGGGAGGCGCATGAGCCGGGTAGGGCGCGCGTGCGCGATGGCGGCGGCGTTCGCGCTGCTGGCCGGCTGCTCTTCGCTGCCGTCGCTGCCGTCGTTCGAACTGCCCCGGTTCGAGCTGCCCAGGCTCCCGGCCATCCCCCCGCTGCCCGCGGTGGCGCCGATCATCTTCCTGCCGCAGACCATCTGCGCGAGCCTGCCGGGCACGCTGCTGCCGCCCGCGGACCTCGGCCTGCCCACCCGCCGGGTGAGCATCGACAGCGCCGAACTGCTGGCCGCCAGCCAGCTGCGTGTTGCGGACCGCTCCCCGACGCCCGCTGGCGCGATCACGCCCGCGATGCCGCAGCGTTGCAAGCTGCTGGGCCACATCGAGCCGCAGGACTCGAATGCGCCGGTGATCAATTTCCAGATCAACCTGCCGGTGCGCTGGAACGGTCGCTCGGTGCAGTATGGCGGCGGCGGCTTCAACGGCGTGCTGATCTCCGGCGAGGGCCTGCTGCCGGCGGCGCGCTACGAGCAAGCCTCGCCGCTGGCGCAGGGCTACGTCACCTACGGCACCGACTCGGGCCACCAGAACAATCCGGGCGAGCCGCCGCAGGCGTTTGCCATGAACGACGAGGCGCTGGTCAACTTCGCCCACGGCTCGTACAAGAAGGTGCACGACGTCGCCGTGGCGGTGATGAAGCGGGTGTACGGCCAGCCGCCGCACAAGATGTATTTCGTCGGCAGCTCCGAGGGCGGACGGGAAGGACTGACGATGGCGCAACGCTACCCGCAGGACTTCGACGGCATCTTCAGCCGCGTGCCGGTGATCGCGTGGACCGGCCTGCAGCACGCCGGCCTGCGCGACGGCCTGGCCCTCACCAACGGGGGCTGGATCGATGCCGCGCACGTGAAGCTGGTGCAGGACGCGGTGCTCGCCGCCTGCGACAGCGCGGACGGCGCGGTCGACGGCATCGTGTCGGATCCGGTAGCCTGCCGCTCGCGCTTCGACGTGACGAAGCTGCTCTGCACCGGCGCGGCCAACGATCGCTGCCTCACCGAGCCGCAGGTGCGTGCCGTGCAGACCCTGCAATCGCCGCTGGACTTCGGCATGGAACTCGCCAACGGCTGGCACGGCTATCCGGGCCGTGGCCCCAGTGGCGAGAACACGCCCGCCTCCGGCCCCGCGGGCGGCTGGCAGGCCTGGTGGACCGGCAGTGCGCCCCCGGCCTTCCCGCCGGTGCCCGCCAACGGCATCGCCTGGTTCTATGGCGCGGGCGCGATCCAGTACTTCTATGCCCGCGACCCGAAGGCGGACCTGCGCAGCTATCGCATGGCGGACCATGCACAGCGCGTGGGCGAGATCTCGGCGCTGATGGATTCCACCGACCCGGACCTTTCGGCCTTCCGTGCGCATGGCGGCAAGCTGATCGTGCTGGAGAACCTGGGCGACTACGCGCAGAGCCCGTACGCCGGCATCGGCTACCACGATGCCGTGGTGCAGCGCATGGGCCAAGGCACCGTGGACGGCTTCTTCAAGCTGTTCACGGCACCCAACGTGGACCATGTGGGAACCGGTGCGCCGGCCAATGCGGACCTGTTCGCCGCGCTGGTGGACTGGGTGGAGCGAGGCCACGCGCCAGCGAATCTGCAACTGGTCGAACAGGATGCGAAGCCGCCCTTCGCGGTGCGACGCAGCCGGCCGCTGTGCGAGTGGCCGCAAGTGCCGCGCTACCTCGGCGGCGAGTTGAACGCGGCAGGCAGTTTCGCCTGCGCGCAATGAAACGAGGAGGCTGCCATGTCCTTGGACAAACCTTATGCCGGCATCCCCGGCACCACCATCTTCGACGCGGACCAGAGCCGCAAGGGCTATTGGCTCAACCAGTTCTGCATGTCGCTGATGAAGGCCGAGAACCGCGAGAAGTTCAAGGCCGACGAGCGCGCCTACCTGGACCAGTGGGCCATGAGCGAGGACCAGAAGCAGGCGGTGCTCTCGCGCGACATGAACGCCATGATCGCCCTGGGCGGCAACATCTACTTCCTGGCCAAGATCGGCGCCACCGACGGCAAGAGCTTCCAGCAGATGGCGGGCTCCATGACCGGCATGAGTGAAGAGGCCTATCGCGACATGATGATCGGCGGCGGCCGCCCTTCGACCTGGACCGGCAAAGAGGTAAAAAAATAATGGCCCGCATCACCGCCTCCGTCTACACCTCGCACGTGCCCGCCATCGGCGCGGCGATGGACCTGGGCAAGGACCAGGAGCCGTACTGGCAGAAGGTCTTTGCCGGCTACGAGTACTCGCGCCAGTGGATCAAGGACAACAAGCCCGACGTCGTGTTCCTGGTCTACAACGACCACGCCACGGCCTTCAGCCTCGACTTCATTCCGACCTTCGCGATCGGCACCGCCGCCGGATTCAAGGTGGCCGACGAAGGCTGGGGCCCGCGGCCCGTGCCCGATGTCGAAGGCGCGCCCGAGCTAGCCGCGCACATCGCGCACTCGGTGATCCAGCAGGACTTCGACCTGACCATCGTCAACAAGATGGACGTGGACCACGGCCTGACAGTGCCGCTGTCGCTGATGTGCGGGCAGCCCAGGGAATGGCCCTTCAAGGTCATTCCCTTTGCGGTGAACGTGGTGCAGTACCCGATCCCCAGCGGCATGCGCTGCTTCCGTCTGGGGCAGGCGATCCGCAAGGCGATCGAGAGCTTCGACGAAGACCTGAACGTGCAGATCTGGGGCACGGGCGGCATGAGCCACCAGTTGCAGGGCCCGCGCGCTGGCCTGATCAACAAGGAGTGGGACAACCGCTTCCTGGACCGCTTGATCGACGACCCCGAAGGCCTGGCCAAGGTCGACCACATCGAATACGTGAAGCAAGCCGGCAGCGAAGGCATCGAACTCGTGATGTGGCTGATCGCGCGCGGCGCGATGGCCGACGTGGCCGGCGGCGCCAAGCCCACCTTGAAGCACCGCTTCTATCACGTGCCTGCGAGCAATACGGCTGTGGGCCACCTGATCCTGGAGAACAACGCATGACCAAGACCGTCCGCATCGCACTCGCCGGCCCGGGCGCCTTCGGGATCAAGCACCTCGATGGCCTGAAGAACATCGAGGGCGTGGAGGTCACCTCCATCATCGGCCGCGAACTGGGCAAGGCCCAGGAAGTGGCGCAGAAGTACGGCGCCAGGCACGTGACGACGAACCTGGACGAAGCACTCGCGCGCCCGGACGTCGACGCCGTGATCCTCTGCACCCCCACGCAGATGCACGCGGAGCAATCGATCGCCGCCATGAAGGCCGGCAAGCACGTGCAGGTGGAGATCCCGCTGTGCGACCAGCTGGCAGAGGGCAAGGCGGTCGTGGAGATGCAGAAGCAGACTGGCCTGGTCGCGATGGTCGGTCACACGCGCCGCTTCAATCCGAGCCACCAGTACGTGCACAAGAAGATCGAAGCGGGCGAGTTCAAGATCCAGCAGATGGACGTGCAGACCTATTTCTTCCGCCGCACGAACATGAACGCGCTGGGCCAGGCGCGCAGCTGGACCGACCACCTGCTGTGGCACCACGCCGCGCACACGGTGGACCTGTTCCAGTACCAGACCGGTTCCCGCGTGGTGAAGGCCAACGCGGTGCAAGGGCCGATCCATCCGCAGCTGGGGATTGCGATGGACATGAGCATCCAGTTGAAGACGGAGAGCGGGGCGATCTGCACGCTGTCGCTGTCCTTCAACAACGATGGCCCGCTGGGGACTTTCTTCCGCTACATCGGCGATACCGCGACGTACATCGCGCGCTACGACGATCTGTTCACGGGGAAGGAAGAGAAGATCGATGTGTCGAAAGTCGATGTCTCCATGAACGGCATCGAGCTGCAGGATCGGGAGTTCATTGCGGCGATTCGCGAAGGGCGGGAGCCGAATTCGTCGGTGGGAAAGGTGCTGGCTTGTTATGAGGTGCTGGATCAGCTGGAGCAGCAGCTGGAGGACTGAGGCCTTCGGTATTGCTCCCTCCCCCTCTGGGGGAGGGCTGGGGTGGGGGCGCTCCGGCCCTTCACGTTGGCCCTCTCGGTCTTGTCCCGCCGACATGGCGGTGTAGCGTCCGCCCGGCATTAGCTCAAATCGAACAGGCGGCGCTGTGGTGGGCGGACAACCGGTCAACGAACCGGGACGTCCTCTTTCGAAGGCCGCCAGCGCGCTCGGCCAACTTTCTCGACCAGCTGATGAACCCCGGACATGGCGCTCCGCTGCCCGCTCCGATACAGTCCCGTTCCCCCACACCAGGAACCTCCATGGACATGACTGCCGTCGAAACCTTCCTGCGCGTCACCGCGCTCCAGATCGGGATCAGGATCCTGGCCGCCATCATCTTCTGGGTGGTCGGGCGCTGGATCATCGTGCGGGTGATCAGGCTGGTGCAAGCGGCCATGGAGCGCAAGCAGATCGATCCGACCCTCACCAAATACCTCGGCACGATCATCAACGGCGTGCTCGACATCGCGCTGGTGATCGGCATCCTGGGCTACTTCGGCGTGCAGACGACCTCCTTCGCCGCGCTGCTGGCCGGAGCAGGCCTCGCCATCGGCGCGGCCTGGAGCGGCCTGCTGGGCAACTTCGCGGCGGGCGCGTTCATGCTGGTGCTGCGGCCCTTCCGCGTCGGGGACTCCGTCACCGTGGCCGGCGTGACGGGAACCGTGCGCGAGCTGGGCTTGTTCGGCACCACCATCGTCACGTCCGACCACGTGATGACCCTGGTGGGCAACGGCAAGGTGTTCAGCGACACGATCCAGAACTTCTCGGTGCTGCCCGTGCGCCGCGTGGACCGCACGGCGCAGCTCGCTGGGGGTGTGGATCCGGTCGAGGCTTGCGCGCGGCTGCGCGAGGCCGTGGCCGCCATCCCGAACGTGGTGGTCTCGCCCGCGCCGGAAGTCAACCTGCTCGACCTCACCGCGCTCGGGCCGGTGATCGCCGTGCGCCCCTATTGCGAGAACGCAAACTACTGGCAGGTCTACTTCGACACCAACGAGGCGATCGTGCGGACCGCCAAGGAAGCCGGCTGGCCGGCGCCTATGCCGGTGAGCATCACCAGGGTGCAGCAGCTGGCTTGAGGGCGTGGGCGCTGCGTGGATCCCGGGTCAAGCCCGGGATGACATCCCACTGACGCCCGCTCTCACGTCCCGCGCCCCCAATACCCGCAATACCGCCGCGCGATGAATTGCAGGTTGTCCTTGTACCCTGGCCAGTTCTCGTAGCCGGACAGCTTGAATTCCTTTTCGGCGCTGTCCCAGCACTTGCCGTCCTGCGCCAGTTGCTTCATTTCGGCCGAGGCCTTCTGCAGCAGTTCGAGCTGGTCGGCGGCATCCTTCTTGGTGCCCAGCCTGTCGTTCACGCCCGGGTGGCCGGGGATCAGGCGATCCCAGTCGAGGGCCATCACCTTGCGGATGAAGTCCTCGGCCTGGTCGGGATAGAAGTCGATCATTCCGCGGCCGGGCACCTGCCCCACGGGGATCGTGTCGACCACGAACACCAGCTTCTCGCGCGGCAGGAACATCACGACATTGGTATCCGAGTGGCTGGCACCGAGGTATTTCAGTTCCAGCGTCGTGCCTCCGAGCGAGAGCGTGCGGCCCTCGTCGCCGAAGACCTCGTCGGGCAAGGGCGTGTGCGGGTCGTTGATCGGCAGCAGCCGCTCGCGCACGCGGCGGTGCGCGACGATGGTGGCGCCCGCGTCCTTGAACGCCTTGCCGCCGGCCACATGGTCGAAGTGGTGGTGGCTGTACACCAGATAGCGGATCGGCTGGCTGGTGACGCTGCGGATCGCGTCGACGTATTGCTGCCCCCCGTTCGGACGTCCATAGGCAATCGGGTCGGTCGCGATCACGCCCGCGGGCGTCACGACGAACATCGACTGGTGGTTGACGTTGCGAAAGATGTAGACGTTGTCGGTGCCGGCCACCTTGGTGACCGCCGTCGCTGGCCGGGCTGCCTGCGTCGGCGGCGCGACGGAGGGCGCTTGCGGCGCAGGGGCTTGCGCGGCGGCAAGCAGGGGAAGCGTGAACAGCAGACAGGCGAGCTGATGTCGCATGGCGATCCTCCTCGTGCGCGGCCACACGGGCGGCCGGGATGGCGCCGGCGTGGAAGGGCGCGGCGCATGATCGCAGAAACGCGTGAGACCGTGAAGTCAGAAGTTCTCGTATACAGCTTCTTACCATCCAAGTGGATGGAAGATATATGATGGTGCCATGCCCAAGGCAAGCACCAAGTCCGTCGTCGCCACGCCCAAACCGGTGGACGAGAAGATCACGATCAACCTCGGTTGCGTCGACCTGGGTCAGATCGATCTGCTGGTGCAGGAAGGCTTTTATGCCAATCGCACCGACCTCATCCGCACCGCCATCCGCAACCAGCTGGTCGCCCACGGCGAGCACGTGCGGCAGGTGGTGGCGCGCAAGACCCTGTCCCTGGGCATCCAGCACATCACCAAGGCCGAGCTCGAAGCGCTGCAGGACGCCGGCCGCAAGCTCGACATCCGGGTGCTGGGGCTGGCCACCATCGACCCGGCGGTGTCGCCGGAACTGGCGCTCGCCACCATCGAATCGCTCACCGTTCTGGGTGCGCTGCATGCGAGTCCGGCCGTGAAGGCCGCTCTCAGCAAGCGCATCCGCTGAACCCAACCAGGAAGTACCCATGCACCCCGATTTCCAGCGCCTGCTGCAGGACGCCACCCGGCTCACCCGGTCCGGCGACCTGCGCGGCGCCACTGCCGCCATCCACGCTGCCTTGAATGGCGCCGTCCCCGAAGGCGCCACCGCGCCGCGCCACCCCGCGCTGCCGGGCGAGATCGTTGTCGATGTCGAGGCACGCGAGCTGCCCTCCCAGGCGCCGGCCAACCAGGTCGGTCAAGGTCAATTCATCAGCGGTCGCTTCGACTGCGGCACCAGCGCCCGCGAGTACATGCTGTTCATCCCGCCGCATGCGGGCGACGAGCCTCTGCCCCTGGTCATGATGCTGCACGGCTGCACGCAGAACCCCGCGGACTTCGCGGCCGGCACGCGGATGAACGAGGCTGCGCGCACGCGTGGCTGCTACGTGCTGTACCCGGCGCAGTCGCGCAAGGCCAATCCGCAAGGCTGCTGGAACTGGTTCAAGCACAGCCACCAGGCGCGCGGGCGCGGCGAGCCCGCGCTGCTGGCCGGCATGACGCGTGAAGTGATGGCGCGCCACCGCGTCGACCCGGCGCGCGTCTTTGTCGCCGGGCTCTCCGCGGGGGGCGCGATGGCAGCGATCCTGGGCGAGACCTATCCCGAATTGTTTGCCGCCGTCGGCGTGCACTCGGGCCTGGCCGCGGGTGCGGCTGGCGATCTGCCCTCGGCATTGGCGGCGATGCGCAGCGGCGGCGCGGCCAAGCCCGCAACTGCAACGGGCCGGCCCACCATCGTCTTCCATGGCGATGCGGATGCGACGGTGCATCCGTCCAACGGCGCGCAGGTGGTTGCGGCCAGCGTCGCCGGCGCCACGCAGGTCGAAGTGGAGCGGGTGAAGGCGCCAAGTGGCCGCAGCTATACCCGGCAACTGCATCGCGCCGCCGGCGGCAAGGTGCAGGCGGAACACTGGGTCGTGCACGGCGCCGCGCACGCGTGGTCCGGCGGCAGTGCGGAAGGCTCTTATACCGACGGCGCCGGGCCCGATGCATCGGGCGAGATGCTGCGCTTCTTCCTGGAGCATCCGCGCAGCTGATGCAGCCTGCCGTCCGCGCCCTGCGCGCCCAGTTCTTCGTCGCCGGCGCACTCTTTGCCACCTGGGGCGTGCACGTGCCCAGCGTCAAGGCGCACTACGGGCTCGGCGAGCGATCGCTGGCCATCGCCATGTTGGCGAGCGGTGCGGGTGCCGTGCTCGCGCTGCTGCAGGCGGGGCGGGTGCTGGCCCGCCATGCACCGCGCCGGGTCGTGCCGGTCATGGCGGTGATCTGTATGGCCGCCATCGGCAGCCTGCTGAGCACGTCGCACTATGCGTTGCTGCTCGCATTGATGCTCGTCTACGGCATGGCCGCGGCAATCTTCGATGTCGCCATCAACGACGAGGCGAGCGCCATCGAGCAGCAGGCGGGCCGCCCGCTCATGAGCGGCTTCCACGGCATGTTCAGCCTCGGCGGCATGGTGGGCGCGGCAGCGTGGAGCGTGCTGGCGGCCGCCGGCGTGTCGGCCACGGGACACCTGGCCGGGGCCGCGGTCGTTTTGGGTTCACTCGCACTCGCTGCCAGCCCCTTCATGCTGCGGCAGGCGCGCGAGCCGCACGCCGAGGGCGCACCCCTGAGCCTGCCCCGCGGTCCCCTCGTGCTCCTGGGCCTGATGGCCGCATTGGGACTCGTGGGCGAGGGCGCCATGTACGACTGGAGCGTGCTCTATCTGCGACAGGACCTGGCCGCACCGGCAGGCATCGCCAGCCTGGGCTACGCCAGCTTCAGTGGGGCGATGGCCGCGGGCCGCTTCGGTGGTGACTGGGTGCGCGCGCGCATCCGGCCCGCGACCCTGCTGCGCGCGAGCGGCTTGCTGGCTGCGACGGGCATGGCGCTGGCGCTTGCCGTGCCGTATCCCGCGGCTGCGCTGGCGGGCTTCGCCTTGGTGGGCCTGGGCTTCGCCAACATCGTGCCGGTCTTGTTCAGCGCCGCTGGCCAGCTGCCCGGCATCGCGGCCGCGCACGGGATCGCGGCGGTCTCGTCCATGGGCTATCTCGGCATGATGGCCGGCCCGCCGCTGATCGGCTTCATTGCGCAAGCGCGATCGCTGGCGGCGGGCTTGCTGGTGGTGATCTTCTTTGCCGTGGTCGTGGCTGCGTTGGCGCGGCGCGCGCTGGGCAGGGCCACGTAGGGGCACAGTGCTTGCCCGCCGGCGCGCGGGGGCGTAGTCTTGCCGCTCACAAGGCCAGATTCGATGCACGCTGCACTTTCGCCCATTCCGCGCTTGCTTGCGTGCCTGGTCGCGGCAATCTGCATTTCGTGCCATGCCGCGACGCCCGTGGCCATTCCTGCGGGCGAATACGACCTGACCACCGAGACCGTGCTTCCGCATCTCGAGGAGGCGTTGCGCTATGCCACCACGCGCGGACACCAGTGCCTGCGTGCGGCGGATGCGACTGCGCTGTTTCCGCTGCTGCGGCATCAGGCCTTCACGGGATGCGCGCTCGTCCCGGACGGAGATGCCATCGACGGCCTGCACTTCACCTTGTCGTGTGCGAATCGCGAGGCGGCCAGCGGATCGGCGGTCTTCGATGTCGATGCGGCGCAGGTCACTGCCGTGCTGAACCTCAAGATGGGCGGCAAGAACATGACCTTGTCGCAAAGGCTGCACGGAGCGCGTCTCGGCCCCTGCGCCGACTCTGCGACGAACTAGGCACTCCTCGGTGCCGCGCTCTCCGCGGCAAAGCGCCCGTCCTACAAGCATCGGAGCGCGCCGCAACGCCTGGCGCTCAGCACGAAGCCAAACAATGACCCCCTCGCGTCGCACGCGCGCGCAGGCAGTCGTGCTGCGCGTCCTGCCAACGACTTCCAGCGCCCATGACCACAGCCACAGCAAGCCCCGACATCGACACCGCGGCCCCGCCGCACTACACCGGCGAGGAGACCCGCACCCGCATCCTTGCCATCATGGCCGCGTCGTCCGGCAACCTGGTGGAGTGGTTCGACTTCTACATCTACGCCTTCGGTGCGATCTACTTCGCCTCCGCCTTCTTCCCCAAGTCCGATCCGACCGCGCAACTGCTGAACACCGCCGGCGTGTTCGCCGCCGGCTTCCTCATGCGGCCGCTGGGCGGCTGGCTGTTCGGGCGCATCGCCGACCGGCGCGGCCGCAGGACGTCGCTGCTCATCTCCGTGGGCATGATGTGCGGAGGCTCCCTGCTGATCGCGGTGCTGCCGACCTACGCCTCGGTGGGTGCATGGGCGCCGGCGCTGCTGCTGCTGGCGCGCCTCATCCAGGGCATCTCGGTCGGCGGTGAATACGGCGCCACCGCGACCTACATGAGCGAGGTCGCGCTGCGCGGCCAACGCGGATTCCTGTCGTCGTTCCAGTACGTCACGCTGATCGGCGGGCAGTTGCTGGCGGTGCTCGTGGTGGTGGTGCTGCAGCAGTTCCTGGACGAGTCCGAGCTGAAGGCCTGGGGCTGGCGCATCCCCTTCGTGGTGGGCGCGATCGCCGCGCTGGCCGCACTGTTCCTGCGCCGCACGCTGCACGAGACCTCGACGGCGCAGACCCGCGCGAGCAAGGACGCGGGCACCTTCCGCGCCATCCTGCGCGACCACCGCGCCGCGTTTCTCACGGTGCTCGGATACACGGCCGGCGGCTCGCTGATCTTCTACACCTTCACCACCTACATGCAAAAGTACCTGGTGAACTCGGCGGGCATGTCCATCCGCACGGCCAGCAACGTGATGACGGTGTGCCTGTTCATCTTCATGTGCATGCAGCCGCTGTTCGGCGCGCTGTCCGACCGCATCGGGCGGCGCAGCAACATGCTGCTGTTCGGTGCGCTGGGTGCCATCGCCACCGTGCCCATCTCGATGGCGCTGGGGCACGTGCGCAGTCCGCTGGCGGCGGGCGCGCTGATCGTGCTGGCGCTGGCCATCGTCAGCTTCTACACGTCGGTGAGCGCGATCGTGAAAGCCGAGCTGTTTCCCGCTGAAGTGCGCGCCATGGGTGTCGGGCTGGCCTACGCGATCGCCAATGCGGTCTTCGGCGGCTCGGCCGAATACGTCGCGCTCGGGCTCAAGTGCCTGGGCGACGAGTCGGCGTTCTACTGGTACGTGTCGGCCATGATGGTGGTGGCCTTCCTGGTCAGCCTGCGGATACCCCGGCATCCGAGCTACCTGCTGCACGAGCACTAGGCTATCGGCGGAACAAGGCGCCCGGCGCGTTGCGGGGCGGCGGCGCATCGGTGAGTTTGAGCCCGGCCCACAGCGAACACTGATTCGACGTGACCACCGGCTTGCCGAGCGCCGTTTCGAGCTCATCGATCTTGTCCATCGTCAGAAGCTGCGTGCAGCTGATGAAGACCGAGTCGCACTGCTTGATGGCCGCGGCGTGCTCCATCACCCGGTCGGCCACCTGCTGCGTCGATATCTTCGCGATGTCGCGCGTGTCGGCGCAGTTGAACGAGTCCACACCGCCCAGGGTGAAGCCATGATGCTCCAGCAGTTCGACTTCGTGCCGCGTCACGTCTTCCACATAAGGCGTGAGCATGAAAAGTCTGCGCGCGCCGACGGCCTTTAGCCCCATCAGGATCGCGCTGGAGGTGGTCACCGCCGGCACGCCGGTCAACTCGGTGATGCGATCTGCCAGCTCGGCCTCGCGGCCGGGCCCGTTGACGAAACTGCCGCTGGTGCAGCCGTAGATGAAGGAGCTGGGCTTGGGGTAGCAAAAAGTCAGGTCGCGCACCGCCTGGTCGAGCGATCCGACCATGGCCAGCAGCGATTCCTTCGTCACCGCCGGCGTCGGGCGTGACAAGCGGTTCACGTTCATGGCCACCCCGTGCGGCAGGTATTGGGGAAGCTCGCGCTCCATCGCCACGTTTCCCGGCGGAACGACCAGCCCGATTCGAATGACGTTGTTGTCCATGTCTGTGTCCTTATTCGATGGAGATCTGGGCCTTGGCCGCGACCTCCTGCCATTTCTTCAGGTCCGACTGCAGGAAAGCGGAAAATCCCGCGGTGCCGACCGCACGCGGCTCGGCGCCGAGCTCCTTGAAGCGCTGGACCACCTCCGGCCGGCTCGACACCTTGATGATCGCCGCTTCGAGCCGGGCCCGCACGGGCTCCGGCAGACCGGCCGGGGCCAGTATGCCGGTGAACGACGCAGC
Source organism: Ramlibacter sp. (assembly GCF_028291745.1). GTDB lineage: Bacteria > Pseudomonadota > Gammaproteobacteria > Burkholderiales > Burkholderiaceae_C > Ramlibacter. The sequence continues at coordinate 39,357 of NZ_JAQGNQ010000147.1, forward strand.
CTCGACACCGTGCAGACCCAGTTCGGCCGTGCACGGCACATCGGGCAGGAAGGGCGAGCGCTTGTCGCTCATGACGGCCAGCACCCGCAGCTGGCCTTGCTTCACATAGCCGAGTGAAGAGGCGATCTGGTCAACCATGATGGGGATCTGCCCGCCCAGGAGATCCGTGAGCGCCTGGCCGCTGCCCTTGTAAGGGACGTGGAGGAACTGGGCCCCGCTGACGGCCTGCAGCAACTCGATGGCCAGGTGGTTGGAGCTGCCCAGGCCGGCCGAGCCGATGCCGATCTTGCCCGGGTTCGCCTTGGCCGACGCGATCAGCTCGGGCAGGTCCTTCGCCGTCGATCCGCGGCCGGCCACCACCGCCATCGGCGTGATGTTGATCAAGGTGAGCGGCACAAAATTGTGCAGCACGTGGTAGGGCATCGACTTCGCGACGGCTTCCATGGCGGTGAGGGATCCGCTCGAGCCGGCCAAGAGGGTGTAGCCGTCGGGCGCCGATTTGGCCACTGCCGATCCCCCGATGCGGCCACCGGCACCCACCCGGTTGTCGACCAGCACCGGCTGGCCCAGTTCTTCGGACAGCGGAATTGCGAGCACGCGCGCCGAGATGTCGACGCTGCCTCCCGGAGCGAACGGTACGATGATCCGCAGCGGCTTGGCCGGAAAAGTTTCGGCCGCACGCACCAGCGTCGCG
>NZ_JAQGNQ010000014.1 GCF_028291745.1 Ramlibacter sp.
TTATGACTTGCTCCCTCCCCGCCCGGGGTTGTGTTGGGTTGGGGGCGCTCGGCGCTTTAAGAGGCGGCGGCGCTTGCCTGACGCCGCGCCCCCATCCCCGCATTCCCCCGGAGGGGGAGGGAGCAAGTCAGACGCAACTACGACAAGGTGCTCTACCCCGCCCTGGTCGCCCTCGTCCTCATGGCCCTCTGGCAGGGCGCGGTCACCGCATACAAGCTGCCGCCCTACCTCGTGCCTTCGCCCTTCCTGATGCTCAAGACGCTGGTCACCGACTTCGGCACGCTGGGCATGGCGCTGCTCTTCACGCTGAAGATCACGCTGCTGTCGTTCGCGGCAGCCGTGGTGATCGGCGTGCTGATCTCCTTCCTGTTCGTGCAGAGCCGGCTGATCGAGACGGCGCTCTTCCCCTACGCGGTGCTGCTGCAGGTCACGCCGATCGTGGCGGTCGCGCCCCTGATCATCATCTGGGTGAAGAACCCGACGGCCTCGCTGGTGATCTGCGCCGCGCTCGTTGCGCTGTTCCCCATCATCTCCAACACCACGCTGGGCCTGCGCAGCATCGATCCCGACCTGCAAAGCTACTTCGCGCTCAATCGCGCGACGCGCCTGCAGGTGCTGCTGCGCCTGCGCATTCCGAGCGCGCTACCCTACTTCTTCGGCGGCCTGCGCATCTCCAGCGGCCTGGCGCTGATCGGCGCCGTCGTCGCGGAGTTTGTGGCGGGCACCGGCGGCACCAGCACGGGCCTCGCCTACCAGATCCTGTTTGCCGGCTACCAGCTCAATATCCCCCGCATGTTCGCGGCGCTGCTGCTGATTTCGCTCACCGGCGTGGCGCTGTTCGTGCTGATGGCGTGGCTCTCGAAACTGGCGCTGGGCTCGTGGCATGCCAGCGAACTCTCGCGGGACTGAAGACGATGAACATCCACCCGATCGAACAACTCCATATCGCCCTGCCGGACCTGGACTGGGTCACGGAGCCGCCGCGGATCGCGCGGCTTTCGCAGGATTTCTCCTGGTTCAGCCCGGTGCTCAAGCGCCAGTTGGCCGGCAAGGTGGCCGATGCCGCCGTGCGCCCGCGCAGCGAAGAAGAAATCGTGCGGCTGGTCTCGCTGTGCGCCAAGCTGCGCGTGCCGATCACCGTGCGCGGTACCGGCACCGGCAACTATGGGCAGGCGGTGCCGCTGCACGGCGGCGTGGTGATGGATCTCTCCGGCTACAACGGGTTCCTGTGGGGCCGTGACGGCGCGGGCCGTGCGCAAGCCGGCATGCGACTGGCGGACTTCGAGAACGAGACGCGCACCGCCTGCGCCATCGAGCTGCGCTGCATGCCGTCCACCTACCGCAGCGCGACGCTCGGCGGCCTGTTCGGCGGCGGCTTCGGCGGTGTCGGTTCGATCAACTACGGGCCGCTGGCGGCACGCGGCAACATCCTGGGCGTGAAGGCGATCACCATCGAGGAGCAACCGCGCATCATCGAGCTGCGCGGCGCCGACGCCCTGGCCATGCACCACCTGTGGGGCACCAACGGCCTGGTGCTGGAGATCGAGCTGGCACTGGCGCCGGCAGTCCCCTGGAACGAATACCTCGTCGTGTTCGACGGCTTCGATGCGGCGCTCGACTTCGGCAATGCCATTGCCAACGCACCGGGAATCAGCAAACGCGAGGTGGGCTTCTTCTCGGCGCCGGTCGCCGAGCGCCTCAAGCCGCTCGCCGAATTCCTGCCCGCCGGCACGCACGCCATCGTGCTGGCGCTGGCCCCCGCCAGCGAGAGCGCGATGCTGGAACTGGCCGCGCAATTCGGTGGCCGCGTGACTTACCGCAAGGAAGCCGCCGAGATCGCACGCACGCGGCGCACGCTGCTGGAATTCACCTGGAACCACACCACGCTGGTGGCGCTGAAGACCGATCCGGACATCACCTACCTGCAGTGCGCCTTCACCGCCGGCCAGCACCTGGAACAGGTGCGGCGCATGGAGACGAAGCTCGCCGGCGAGGTGCTGATGCACGCGGAATTCATCCGCAACATGGACGGCCAGGTCACCTGCACCTCGCTGCCGCTCGTGCGCTTCACGACCGAGGAGCGCCTGCAGGAAATCATCGAGTGCTACCGCGACAACGGCGTGCGCGTGAACGACCCGCACGTCTTCATCGTGGAAGACGGCAAGGCCGGGGGCGACCTGCCCGAGGCGGCGATCGCCGCCAAGCGCCGCTTCGATCCGCACAACCTGCTGAACCCGGGCAAGGTGCGCGCCTGGATGCATGGGGTGCCGCAGTGAGCGCGGTAGGCAAGCCGATGGCGAATTACGCCGCCGCACGACGGGCCGGCGATTTCCTGTTCGTCAGCGGCGTGGTGGCGGTCGATCCGGCGCGCGGGGCGATCGTCGCCTCCTACGAGGAACTGCCGGCGCAGGCGCGTGAGCAATTGCGCGCGCTCGGCTACGACACCGGGCAGATGAGCGTCGACGTGCACGAGGCGCCCGCGGTCGCCCAGAGCTGGCTCGTGCTCGATCGCATCCGCCAGATCGCCCGCGAGCACGGCGCGGAGATGGCCGACGCGATCAAGCTGGTGCAGTACTTCCGCGAGTTGCGGCACTACGCCTTCTACAACCGGGTGCGCAGCCTGTTCTACCCCGGCGAGCCGCCGGCCAGCACGGTGCTGGAGGTGAATCGCTTCCTGCCCGGCGATGCGGCCTTGATCGAAGTCGAAGCCACGATTCATTTGCGGCGATGACGCCCGCCCGGACCACCGAACCATGCTGACCACCAAACAAGACGTCCTGCGCCGCTTCTGGTATGCGCTCATGCCCATGTCCCACCTGGACGAAGGCCCCAAACCCTTTCGCCTCATGGGTGAAGACATCGTGCTGTGGAAGCAGGCCGATGGCACGCCCGCGGCGGTTGCCGACCGCTGCTGCCATCGCACCGCGAAGCTTTCCAGGGGCACGGTCGAAAACGGCAACATCGTCTGCGGCTACCACGGCTGGACCTACGACTGCACGGGCGCCTGCGTGAAGATCCCGCAGCAACCGGACCTGGCAATTCCCGCCGGCGCCCGCGTGCCGGCCTACCGCGCGCAGGAAAAATACGGCTATGTCTGGGTCGCGCTCGAAGAGCCCCTGCGCCCCATCCCGCATTTTCCCGAGGACGGCGCGCCCGGCTTTCGCCGCATCCACCAGTTCTACGAAGAGTGGCGCACAAGCCCGCTGCGGATGATGGAGAACTCGTTCGACAACTCGCACTTCTCCTTCGTGCACAAGGCCAACTTCGGCATCCTCGAGAATCCGAAGCCGGCGCCCTACACCTTCCAGGAAACCGACTACGGCTTCGAGGCCGAGACGCTGGTGCCAATCCGCAATCCCGAGGCGGGCCATCGCGTCACCGGCACCAGCGAGCCGATCACGCACCGCCGCCTGGTCAACCGCTATTACCTGCCCTTCTCGCGCCGCTTCGGCTGCACCTACCCCGCCAGCGGTGTCGCCCACATCATCTACAACTGCGCGACGCCGATCGACGACGACCGCATGATGCTGGTGCAATGGCTCTATCGCAACGACAGCGAGGAGGCGTGCAGCACGCAGGAACTGATTGACTGGGACGCGGCCATCACGGCCGAAGACCGCGAGATCCTGGAGGCGACGGATGCCGATGCCTGCATCGACACGGCCCGCCGCGCCGAATTCCACATGGCCTCCGACAAGCCCGGCCTCGTGATCCGCAAGCAGCTGCTGGACCTGCTGCACGCGCACGGCGAGGAGGAAATTCACCGCGGCAACGCCGCCAGGACCATCCCCATCCAGAAAGTCATCGCATGAGCTCGTTCCTGATCCGCAACGCCACTGCCATCCTCACGGGCCTGAAGGGCGAAGGCGCGCGCGCGCAAGGCAGCGACCTGCGCGTGCGCGATGGCCAGATCGCCGCCATCGGCACGCTTGCGCCCGAACCGGGTGAGCGGCAGATCGATGCCTCGAACTGCGTGATTTATCCGTCGTGGGTCAACACGCACCACCACCTGTTCCAGTCGCTGCTCAAGGGCGACCCGCAGGGCCTGAATGCCACGCTCACGCCCTGGCTGCTGGCCACCCCGATGCGCCTGCGCCCCGCAATGACCGAGCAGGACTTCCGGCTGGCCGCGCGCATCGGCCTGGTGGAACTGGCGCTCTCCGGTTGCGGCACGGTGGCCGACCACAACTATCACTACTACCCGGACATGCCTTACGACAGTTCGGCGATTCTGTTCGACGAGGCCGCGAAGCTGGGGCTGCGCTTCGTGCTGTGCCGCGGTGGCGGCACGCTCTCGCGCGTGCCGGGCGCGGACCTGCCGCCGGCGGGCCGGCCCGAAACGCTGGACGGCTTCCTGCAGGACATCCAGCGGCTCGCGCGCGAATTCCACGATCCCTCGGCCGATGCGATGCAGCGCGTGGTGGTCGCACCGACCACACCGCCGCACTCGATGCACCCGCAGGAGATGCGCGAGACCGCCGCCGTGGCGCGCTCGCTGGGCCTGCGCCTGCACTCGCACCTCTCCGAGACGGTGCAGTACCACGACGCGGTGCACAGCCAGCACGGCATGAAGCCGGTGCACTTTTGCGAGACGATCGACTGGTTGGGTCCCGACGTCTGGTTCGCGCACCTGGTGAAGCTCGATGCCGACGAGATCGCGCTGCTCGGCGCCACCCGCACGGGCATCGCGCACTGCCCGCAAAGCAACGGCCGGCTGGGCAGCGGCATCGCCCCCGTGCGCGCGCTGGAAGCGGCGGGCGCGCGCGTGTCGATCGGCGTGGACGGCGCGGCTTCCAACGAAGCGGCCGACATGATTTCCGAGACCCACGCTGCGTGGCTGCTGGCCCGTGCGCGCGATGGGCAGGACGCAGTGGCCGTGCATCGCGGCGGCCGCGGCGAAGCCGATGCCGCCGCCACCACCGTGGAAGACGTCGTGCGCTGGGGCAGTGCCGGCGGCGCGGCGGTGCTGGGACTGGGCGCGGTCGGCACGCTGGCCCCGGGCCAGGCCGCCGACTTCTCGATCTACGGCCTCGACCGCGACCCCCGCTACTTCGGCCTGCACGACCCCGCCATCGGCCCGGTGGCGAGCGGCGGCAATGCCGACCTGCGCTACCTGTTCGTGGCGGGCAAGGAGGTGGTGCGGGACGGGCGCATTCCGAACCTGGACTTGCTGGAACTGGGGCAGCAAAGCCGCGAGGCCGTCGCGGCGCTGCTGGCGCGGGTCTAGCGGCATGGCTCCCTCTCCGTCAGTGTAGGCGGGTTGACGGCGGCGACCCCCATGCATGTCGTTGCGGGCTTGACCCGCAATCCAGCGCGAAGCGCCGACAGCGCACCAGAGGCCGCATGGATCCGGGTCCAGCCCCACTGCTGTCCGGAATAGCACGTTCCAGCATGTCCCTGCTCAGACATGGGAAGAGGCCAAGCCTCGTCAAGAGACTTGAAAAACTGTGCTGTCATTGCGCCACGACAAGCGCCTGGGGCGGCAAAGCCGCATGCGGGCGGGCTGCGGCGCGCGCCGGGGCGTCCCGATCGCGCCAGGCGCGATCGGGCAAACCTGCGCTGGCCGGTCTTGCGGCCCGCGCGGCCGAACTCGCTGCGAGTTTGACTGCTGCGCAGCCAAACTCTCCGCTCGATCACACGTCC
>NZ_JAQGNQ010000091.1 GCF_028291745.1 Ramlibacter sp.
GCGGCCCACACCACGGCGACCGCGGCGAGGCGGCCGGCCGCGGCGCTCACCTGTCCCAGCGGCGGCGGCTCGCCCGTGGCCGCGCCGACCTGCAACAGCGGGATGCAGCGCGGCGGCATGCCGGCCACTTCGGCGAGGTCTTCGATCGTTGCGATCGCAAGGGGCGGACCCTCACCCGCGGCGATCGCTGTCCCGCGCCGCAGGCACGCGAGGTCGCCCACGGCGAAGCAGCCTTGCAGCAGTTGCGGCTGCTGCGCGAACGCCTTGGCGACGATCTCGGGGCCGATACCGGCGGGATCGCCAAGCGTGATGGCGATGGGCTTGCTGCCAGGGCTCATGCCGGGTTGTCCACGTCAATGAATTCGTGCGCCAGCCCGAACTGCTGCGCGATGTGCGAGGCCACCGCCGGCGCGCCGTAGCGCTCGGTGGCGTGGTGCCCGCAGGCGAGGAAGCTCACGCCGCACTCGCGCGCGTAGTGCGCCTGCGGCTCGGAGATCTCGCCGGTGAGGAAGGCCTGCGCGCCGGCGGCGATCGCCGGCTCGAAGTACGACTGCGCGCCGCCCGTGCACCAGGCAATGCGGCGGATGGGCCCCGCCCCGCCGGGCACGCACGTCACCGTGCGAGCCAGGGCCTCGCCCACGTGGGCAGCCAGCGCGTTCGCATCGGCAAAGACAGCGCCATCGCTGCGGCCGCCCAGGAAGCCGAGGTCCTGCTCGCCGAAGCGCGCGCTGGCCGCAAGGCCCAGACGCAAGCCGAGCTGCGCGTTGTTCCCGAGTCCGGGATGCGCATCCAGCGGCAGGTGGTAGGCAAACAGGTTGATGTCGTGGGCCAGCAGCAGCGCCAGCCGCTGCTTCATCCAGCCGGTCACGCGGCCGTCCTGCCCGCGCCAGAACAGGCCGTGGTGCACGAAGATCGCGTCGGCGCCGCGGCCGATCGCCGCTTCGATCAGCGCCCGGCTCGCGGTCACGCCGGAGACGATGCGCTGCACCTGCGCTCGCCCCTCCACCTGCAGGCCGTTGGGCCCGTAGTCCTTGAAACGCTCGGGCGACAGCAGGCTGTCGAAGGCTTGCAGCAGTTCTTGCCGGTCGGTCATGGGTCAATAGCACACAGGGTTCAAACCTCATTCTGCTACGGCGCTGCTGGCACGCCCGGGGGAACATGCCGGCTCGAAGGAGCTGCCATGGGGACGCCGAGCCTGACGATGTGGAGCATGGTGCTGGGCGCGATCGCGGCGATCGCACTCGCGCGGGCGGGCGACTTCATGGCGCGCCCGGGCAGCACGCCGCTGCGGGCGCTGGCCTACCACCTCAGTGTCTTCCTGCTGGTGCTGGTCGAAAGCGGCGTGCTGGGCGCCATCGGTCACGTCTCCGCCGACCGCTTGCGCGTGCTGCAGCTGCTGGCCGGGCCCGTGTGCGTGGGCCTGGGCAATTTCTGGATCCACGCCTGGCTGGCCGCAGCGGAACGCGATCGCGCCATCGCCGCTGCGCTGCGCCTGTCCGCGTTCGCCTTGCCGCTGGCGGCGCTGGCCCTGCTCGCGGCGCCGCCCGAGTTCCAGTTGCCCGCGGCGATGCTGCTGTCGCTGGCAGGCTGCGGCCTCACCAGCTGGGCGACGGCGCGGGCCTGGACCATCGGCGACCGGCTGGCGCTGGCGATGGCGGCGGGCTGCCTGCTGACGCTGCCGGCCATTGCCGGCCTCTACCTGCTGGCAATGGGCCCGGTCCCGATGGCAGGCATCGTGCAGGTGGGCGCCGCGCTGGCCGCTGCCCTGGGCAATGCACTCACCGGCCGTGCGCTGTGGCGGCGCATGCTGCGACGCTGGCGCACGCGGGAGGCCGCCGGCGTGACGCGGGTCGATCCCGTCACCCACGTCCACAGCAGCGCGGTGCTGGTGCAGCGCCTGGTCGCTGCCCAGAAGCGGCGGCGCCGCACCCGGCACGAAGGCGCGATCCTGGCCGTGCGGGTGTTCGAGCCGGAGCGCATCGTGGCGCAGGTCGGCCTGCACGGCCTCGACGAGGTGTGGCTGGCGCTGGCCGCGCGCCTGCAGCGCGAAGTCGGCCTGGTCAATCCCGTCGGCCGCTACTGGGACCGCTGCTTCGTGGCCTTTGCCGAAGCGATTCCGGCGCGCAGCTGGCTGCGCACCGTGGGCCTGCGCGTGGCCTTCGCGCTGCGCCAGCCGGTGGAGGTCACCGGCCGCGGCGGCGAGCCCGTGCGGGTGCGCATCGACTACGGCGTCGGCGTGCTGCACCTGGCCGTGCAGCACGGCGAGGTCGAAGACGTGCTCGATGACGTGCAGCGCCTGGCCGTGGCGGCCCGGGAAATGCGCTCGCGTGCCGCCACGCAGGACCCCCTGTCCGGTGCAGCGGTGCCACTGGAAGCGACCACCTGGGACAGCCGCTCGTCACGTCCGCAGCCGCCCGCCCGGGCAGCACCGGCGCAGAACGGTCGCGCTCGCTGACCGGGGCGGGGATGCCGGGCATACACTCGGGGTTTCCCAAGTCAAGAACATGCGACGCTATTGGCTGGTGTTCTCCCAGGCCGTCACCGTGCTGCTGGCGGCCTATTTCGTGGTGACGACGCTCAAGCCCGAGTGGTTGAACCATCGGCCCGTGAGCACCACGGCCAGCACGGGCGTCGCGCTGCAGGAAGTGCAGAGCGCACCCAGTGCGGCGTCGCCCGTGGGCAGCTTCCGCAACGCGGCCCGCAAGGCCTCGCAGGCGGTGGTGAGCATCAACACCAGCAAGGCGGCCGACCGGCCCTCGGCCAACGATCCCTGGTTCCGCTTCTTCTTCGGGGAACAGGGCGCGGTGCCGCAAAGCGGGCTGGGCAGCGGCGTCATCATCAGCAGCGACGGCTTCATCCTCACCAACAACCACGTGGTGGAGGGCGCGACCGAAATCGAGGTAGCGCTGAACGACAGCCGCAAGACGCCCGCCAAGGTGATAGGCACCGACCCCGAGACCGACCTCGCGATCCTCAAGATCGCGCTCGACCGGCTGCCGGTGATCACGCTGGGCAACTCCGACGCGCTGCAGGTGGGCGACCAGGTGCTGGCCATCGGCAATCCCTTCGGCGTGGGCCAGACCGTCACCAGCGGCATCGTCAGCGCCCTGGGGCGCAACCAGCTCGGGATCAACACCTTCGAGAACTTCATCCAGACCGATGCCGCGATCAACCCCGGCAACTCGGGCGGCGCGCTGGTGGACGTCGACGGCAACCTGATGGGGATCAACACGGCGATCTACTCGCGCTCGGGCGGCAGCATGGGCATCGGCTTCGCCATTCCCGTGTCGACCGCCAAGCTGGTGCTGGAAGGCATCGTCAAGGACGGCGTGGTCACGCGCGGCTGGATAGGGGTCGAGCCGGCCGACCTTTCCCCCGAGCTGATGGAGACCTTCGGCGTGAAGGCGCGCAAGGGCGTGCTGATCACCGGCGTGCTGCAGAACGGCCCCGCGGCGCAGGCCGGCGTGAAGCCCGGCGACGTGGTCGTGGAAGTCGGCGGCAAGAACGTTGCGAACGTCTCGGAACTGCTGTCCACCGTCGCCGCGCTCAAGCCCGGCACCGCCACCCAGTTCAGGCTGCAGCGGCACGAAGACAACGTCGAAGTGACCGTCACGCCCGGCAAGCGGCCCAAGCCGAAGCAGCAGGTACAGCCGGTGGTGCCGCAGCGCTGATTCGGGCAAGGTGGGATGCGGCAATGCCGCAGCCCCCCGCACCTCTCAGGGCTTCGCCGCTTCGCCCTCTTCTTCCGGCGCCTTGGTGTTCTTCAGGAAGATCTGGGCGGCCCAGATGCCGATCTCGTACAGCAGGCACATGGGCACGGCCAGCGCGAGTTGCGACACCACGTCGGGCGGCGTGATCACCGCCGCGATGATGAAGGCCAGCACCACGAAGTAGCCGCGAAACTGCTTGAGCTTGTCGATCGGCACCAGCCCCATGCGCGCCAGCACCACGACGATGATGGGCACCTCGAAGGTCGCCCCGAACGCCAGGAACATCGTCAGCACGAAGCTCAGGTAGGCCTCGATGTCCGGGGCGGCCGTGATGCTCTTGGGCGCGAAGCTCTGGATGAACGAGAAGACCCGGCCGAAGACGAAGAAGTAGCAGAAGGCCACGCCGGCGAAGAACAGCAGCGTGCTGGAAACCACCAGCGGCAGCACCAGCTTCTTCTCGTGTGAATAGAGCCCGGGGGCGACGAAGGCCCACACCTGGTACAGCACCACCGGCAGCGCCACCAGGAAGCTGGCCATCAACATGATCTTCAGCGGCACCACGAACGGCGAGATCACCGAGGTGGCGATCAGCGTCGCGCCCTTGGGCAGGTGTGCCACCAGGGGCGCGGCCAGCAGGTCGTACAGCGCGGACGGGCCGGGGTAGACCGAGAGCACGAGCGCCACCACGCCGATCGCGATCATGGCCTTGACCAGGCGGTCACGCAGTTCGACGAGGTGGGCAACGAAGGGCTGCTCGGTGCCGGCCAGTTCGTCGTCCTGGTCGTTGGGAGTTGTGGACATGGTGGGAACGGCCGCCGGCGCTGCTGCCGGCCCGCTTTCAGTTGAACTTCTGCGGGCGGTAGCGGGCGACGCGGGCTGCGCCGGAGAGCGCGCGGGTGCGCACGCCGGTGCGCGCCTTGTACCAATGCGGCACGGCGCCCTGCTTCACTCGCCACTTCTTCTTCGGGTGCTTGTATTCCGGATAGTCCGGGGTCGGTTCCGGCAGCGAGGTGTGCGGGGTATCGAGGGCATCGCCCCACTGCTTCTCGAAGTCGGCCGCCGCGGTGGTCACCGAGTTCTGGACGTCACGCGCGGCACTCTCGACCGTCTCCTTCATCTTCTTGAGCTCGTCGAGCTCCATGGAGCGATTGACTTCGGCCTTGACGTCGTTCACGTAGCGCTGGGCCTTGCCCAGCAGCGTGCCGACGGTGCGCGCCACGCGCGGCATCTTCTCGGGCCCGATCACGATCAGGGCCACGACGCCGATCAGCGCCATCTTTTCGAGGCCGAGGTCCAGCACGGTCGGATCAGGGCTTGTTGCGGGATTCGACGTCGATCGGCGTCTGGTCGGCGCCGATCGGGCCCTGCGAGGCCGTCACCTGGCTGGCCGGGGGGATGGGCGTGTCCGGCTGGTTGCCGTCCTTCATGCCGTCCTTGAAGCCCTTGACGGCGCCACCGAGGTCCTGCCCCATGTTCTTCAGCTTCTTGGTGCCGAACACCAGAACCACGATCAACAGCACGATCAGCCAGTGCCAGATGGAAAACGAACCCATGGAGTACTCCTGTCTAACTGACCTGATTCTAGTCGGGCTGGTGGCCATATCCCGTGCGGGGATTTGCTCACCCCTTGAGCCAGGGGCGCGGGCCGCCGATGACGTGGAAGTGCAGGTGCGCCACCTCCTGGCCGCCATGGGCGCCGGTGTTGCACACCAGCCGGAAGCCGCCTTCCGGATAAGGCCGGCAGCCTTCCTGCTGCGCGAGCGTCGGCACCAGGCTCATCATTCTTCCCAGCAGCGGCGCGTGCGACGGCTGCACCTGCGCCAGCGACGCGATGTGGTCCTTGGGAATCAGCAGGAAGTGCACCGGCGCCCACGGATGGATGTCGTGGAAGGCGAGCAGTTCCTCGTCTTCGTAGACCTTGCGCGAGGGGATGCTGCCCTGCGCGATCCGGCAGAAGATGCAGTTGGGGTCGTGGCTCATGGCTGGAAGGCGCTGTCCTCGGGCAAGCGATTGTCGTTGAAGCGCAGCCAGCCGCGCAGGCAGCGATACAGGTACCACAGGCCGATCAGCGTGTACGCGGCAGCGCCGGGCAGGAACAGGAGCAACCACAGGGGGCCGGTCAGCAGCAGCCACAGGGCCGTCCACCACACGGTGCGGATCATGTAGGTGTGATGCGCCACGAACAGCAGGTTGCGCTCGTCGGAGCGCTTGACGTAGTGGATCACCAGCGCGATCAGCGACAGCGTCCAGAGCGTGAAGGGCGCCACCGTGTGCATCCCGTACAGGATGTGCATCAGCGTGCGGCCGGAGTCGCGCTCCATGTCGATGTAGTCGCCCTGGGCCATCACTCGCCTCCGGCTTCCCGCGCGCGCACCTTGCGCAGCGCCTTTTCCTCGATGCCGCTCATGCCCTCGCGCCGCTGCAGTTCGGCGATCACGTCGGCCGGCCGCAGGCCGTAGTGCGCGAGCGCGATCATGCTGTGGAACCAGAGGTCGGCGACTTCGCCCACCAGCTTGGCGCGGTCGCCGCCGTGGTCGACGTCCTTGGCCGCCATGACGACCTCGGTGGCTTCCTCGCCGATCTTCTTGAGGAAGGCGTCCGGGCCCTTGTGCAGCAGGCGGGCGACGTAGCTCGCCTCCGGGTTGCCGCCGTTGGCGGGCTTGCGGCTTTCGATGACGTCGGCCAGGCGGGCCAGCGGGTCAGCAGCGGTCATGGCGCCTATCTGTAGATGGTGGACGGGTCCTTCAAGACAGGGTCCACCACCTGCCAGGCGCCGTCGCGGTAAAGATGGAAAAAGCAGCTGTGGCGGCCGGTGTGGCAGGCGATCGAAGGATCGTGCCCCTGCTGCGTGACTTTCAGCAGCAGCACGTCGTTGTCGCAGTCCATGCGGATCTCGTGCACCTGCTGCACGTGGCCCGACTCCTCGCCCTTGAACCACAGCTTGCCGCGCGAGCGGCTGAAATAGACGGCGCGCCCGAGTTCGGCGGTCTTGGCGAGGGCCTCGCGGTCCATCCAGGCAAACATCAGCACGTCGCCCGTGGCGGCTTCCTGGGCGATCACGGGGATCAGCCCCTGCGCATCCCATTTCACTTCTTCGAGCCAGTTCATGGGGCGTATTGTCGGTGATCGGGGCGGACACCCCGACAAGGATGTCATGCCTGAGGATGTCATCCCGGGCTTGACCCGGGATCCACCACCGCGTCGGTACAAGCGCCGCATGGATTGCGGCTCAAGCCCGCAATGACATCCGAAGACGTGGGCACCTAGAGGCGAACGGGGATGCCCCGTTGCGCCATCCGCTCCTTCGCCTGCGCCACCGTGTACTCGCCGTAGTGGAAGATGCTGGCGGCCAGCACCGCATCCGCGCCGCCCTGCTGCACGCCATCGGCCAGGTGATCGAGGTTGCCCACGCCACCCGAGGCGATCACGGGCACCGGCACGGCATCGGCCACCGCGCGCGTGAGTGCCAGGTCGAAGCCGGATTTCGTGCCGTCGCGGTCCATGCTGGTGAGCAGGATCTCGCCGGCGCCGCGGCGTGCCATCTCGGTGGCCCAGGCGACTGCGTCCAGGCCCGTATTGCGCCGGCCGCCGTGGCTGTAGACATCCCAGCCCGGGCCGCGCGTCGCCGCATCTTCCGCGCTGCGCTTCTTGGCGTCGATCGCCACGACGATGCATTGCGCCCCGTACTTGGTCGAGGCGGCGTTGATCACATCGGGGTTCGCGATCGCGGCGGAATTGAAGCTGGTCTTGTCGGCGCCGGCATTCAGGAGCCGGCGCACGTCTTCCACGGTGCGCACCCCGCCGCCCACGGTGAGCGGGATGAACACCTGCGAGGCCACGGCCTCGATGATGTGCAGGATCAGGTCGCGCCCGTCGCTGGTGGCCGTGATGTCGAGGAAGGTGAGTTCGTCGGCGCCCTGCTCGTTGTAGCGCGAGGCGATCTCCACCGGATCGCCCGCGTCGCGCAATTCGACGAAGTTGACCCCCTTGACGACCCGGCCGCCGGTGACGTCGAGGCAGGGGATGATGCGTTTGGCGAGCATGGGACGGATTCTACGAAGCGGAGATTGGGGGGCGAACAAGCAATTTCGAACGCAGAAAACGCAGAAGTGACGCGGAAAGCGCAGAAGAAAACCCTCGACGGAAGTCCTTCTGCGACTTCTGCGTCACTTCTGCGACTTTTGCGTTCAAAGATGCCGGCGCAACCCAGCCGTCCTACGGGAGCTCAGCCCCCCAATTCGTCCGCCCGCGCCTGGGCCGCCACGAAGTCGAGGTCGCCGCTGTACACCGCCCGGCCGCAGATCACGCCCTCGATGCCCTCGTCTTCCACCGCGCACAGCTTCTCGATGTCGCCCATGGAAGACAGGCCGCCCGAGGCGATCACCGGGATCGACAGCGATTGCGCCAGCTTCACCGTGGCCTCGATGTTGATGCCCGTCAACATGCCGTCGCGGCCGATGTCGGTGTAGATGATGGATTCGACGCCCCAGTCCTCGAACTTGCGGGCCAGGTCGACCACCTCGTGGCCGGTCAGCTTGCTCCAGCCGTCCGTGGCCACCTTGCCGTCCTTGGCGTCCAGGCCGACGATGATGTGGCCGCCGAACGCCGTACAGGCGTCCTTGAGGAAGCCCGGGTTCTTGACCGCCGCCGTGCCGATGATCACGTAGCGCAGGCCGCCATCGATGTAGCGCTCGATGGTGTCGAGGTCGCGGATGCCGCCCCCCAACTGCACCGGGATGTCGTCGCCCACCGCCTTCAGGATGGTGCGCACGGCGGTGAAGTTCTGCGGTTTGCCGGCAAAGGCGCCGTTCAGGTCGACAAGGTGCAGGCGCCGGGCCCCACGTTCGAGCCAGGTCCGCGCCATGGCGGCGGGGTCCTCGCTGAAGGTGGTCGCCTGGTCCATGTCACCTTGCTTCAGGCGTACACAGTGGCCGTCTTTCAGGTCAATCGCGGGAATCAGCAGCATGGGAGGGGTAGTGGAAGACGGCGGGCAGCCGTGTCCCGGAAAGCATCAGGGTGTCCAGTGCAGGAAGTTGCGATAGAGCGAAAGGCCCTGGTCTGCGCTTTTCTCGGGGTGGAACTGGGTCGCAAAAATATTATCGCGGGCCACCGCACAGGTAAAGCGAACGCCGTACTCGGATTCCCCAACACTGTGGTGTGCGTCGGACGGCCTGGCGTAGAAGGAATGCACGAAATAGAACCAGCTGTCCTCGGGAATGCCCGCCCACATGGCGTGCTGTCGGGCCTGGCGGACCCGGTTCCAGCCCATTTGCGGCACCTTGTAGCGGCTGCCATCGGGCTGGTGCTGCCCGGCCAGCTGGAATTTCACCACCTCGCCGGGCACCAGGCCCAGGCCGGCGGTCGGTCCTTCCTCGCTGGAATCCAGCAGCATCTGCATGCCCACGCAGACCCCGAACAGGGGCTTGGTGGCGGCGGCTTCCAGCACCGATTCGAGCAGGCCGGAGTCGCGCAGCTCGCGCATGCAGTCGGGCATGGCGCCCTGCCCCGGCAGCACCACGCGTTCGGCGGCGCGCACTTCCTCCGGGCGCGAGGTGACGATCGCGCTCACGCCGCTGTCGCGCGCGACGTGCAGCACGGCCTGCGACACCGAGCGCAGGTTGCCCATGCCGTAGTCGACGACGGCCACGGTCCGCGGCGTCATGTCAGAGGCTGCCCTTCGTGGACGGAATGGTGCCGGCGGCGCGCGCATCGAGCTCCAGCGCAAAGCGCAGCGCCCGGGCGAAGGCCTTGAACACCGTCTCGCACTGGTGGTGCGCGTTCTCGCCGCGCAGGTTGTCGATGTGCAGGGTCACGAAGGCGTGGTTCACGAAGCCCTGGAAGAATTCGTGGGTCAGCTGGGTGTCGAAGGTGCCGATCATGCCGCTCTTGAAAGGCACGTTCATGACCAGGCCCGGGCGGCCGGAGAAATCGATCACCACCCGCGACAGCGCCTCGTCCCGCGGCACGTAGGCATGGCCGTAGCGGCGGATGCCCTTCTTGTCGCCCACCGCCTTGGCCACGGCCTGGCCGAAGGTGATGCCGACGTCTTCCACCGTGTGGTGGCCGTCGATGTGCAGGTCGCCCTTGGCCACGATGTCCAGATCGATCAGCCCGTGGCGCGCGATCTGGTCCAGCATGTGGTCGAAGAAGCCGATGCCGGTGGCCAGCTTCGCGGCGCCGGTGCCATCGAGGCCGACCCGGACGGTGATCTGGGTTTCGGCGGTGTTGCGACTCACCACCGCTTGCCGGTCGTGACTCATGATTTCTTTCGGCGGTTCGCTCATAGGGAGGCTTGCAGGGCTTGCAGCAGCTGCGTGTTCTCGTCCGCGGTGCCGACCGTCAGGCGCAGGCAGCCGGCCAGCAATGGGTGCATTCTAGAAACGTTCTTGACCAGGACCTTGCGCGCCTTCATGCCCTCGAAGCTGCGGGCCGGGTCGGCCACGCGCACCAGGATCATGTTGGCGTCGCTGGGCCAGCTTTGCAGGCCCAGCTCCCTCAGGGCCGCCTGCAGGCGGGTGCGCTCGCGCTTGAGGTCTTCGGCCTGGGCCGCGAACACGTCCTCGTGCTCCAGCGCGAACAGCGCCGCTTCGGCATTGAGCACGCTGACGTTGTACGGAGGCCGCACCTTGTCGACCTGCGCCACCAGCTCGGCGCGGCCCATCATGTAGCCGATGCGCACCCCGGCCAGCCCGAATTTCGACAGCGTGCGCATCAGGAGCACGTGCTCGTGCCGGGTCACGCGATCGAGATAGCTGCGGCTGGCGAAGGGCTGGTAGGCCTCGTCGATCACCACCAGGCCGGGCGCGGCGGCGACGATCTTCTCGATGGTCGAATCGTTCCACAGATTGGCGGTGGGATTGTTCGGGTAGGCGAGGTAGACGATCGCCGGCTGGTGCAGCGCGATCGCATCGAGCATCGCCTTCTCATCGAGCTCGAAGTCCGGCGTGAGGTCGACGCCGACGAACTTCAGCCCCTGCAACTGCGCGCTCATGGCGTACATCACGAAGCCAGGCAGCGGCGCCAGGATGGTGGCGCCCGGCACGTCGCAGGCCAGGGCCAGCAGCGCGATCAGTTCGTCCGAGCCGTTGCCCAGCATCAGGCCGAAGCCCTCGGGCAGCTTCGCATGGCGCGCGAGGGCGGCGCGCAAATCGTCGATGCGCTCGCCGGGATAGCGGTTGAGGGCGACCGCCGCCAGCCGATCGCCGAGCTCCTTCTGCAGCGCTGGCGGCAAGCGATGCGGGTTCTCCATGGCATCGAGCTTCACCATGCCGCGCGAATCCTGGATGGCATAGGCATGCATGCCCTGCACGTCCTGGCGGATGCGGGTGGCGATGAGTCTTTCGAGGGTGGGAGCCATGACGGTAGGAACCAGGACTGAACGCAGAAGACGCAGAAGTTCCGCAGAAGTCGCAGAAGGAAGGCCGATTATCGGGCTTCTTCTTTTCTGCGTCTTCTGCGCTGCTTCTGCGTCTTCTG
This sequence comes from Ramlibacter sp., assembly GCF_028291745.1. Classification (GTDB taxonomy): domain Bacteria; phylum Pseudomonadota; class Gammaproteobacteria; order Burkholderiales; family Burkholderiaceae_C; genus Ramlibacter. The sequence continues at coordinate 11,187 of NZ_JAQGNQ010000091.1, forward strand.
CGTTCGAAAAATCGTTGATCAGGACTCAGCGCTTGAGACGCATTTCCGCCGCCCGCGCATGCGCCTGCAGGCCTTCCCCGTACGCCAGTTCGGCGGCGATCGCGCCCAGGGTCTGGGCGCCGGCTTCGCTGACTTCGATCAGGCTGCTGCGCTTCTGGAAATCGTAGACACCCAGCGGGCTCGAAAAGCGCGCGGTGGTGCTCGTGGGCAGCACGTGGTTCGGGCCGGCGCAGTAGTCGCCCAGCGACTCGCTCGTGTACGCGCCCAGGAAGATCGCGCCGGCATGGCGCAGCAGCGGCTCCCAGCGGTGCGGGTCGCTGCTGGCGATCTCCAGGTGCTCCGGCGCGATGCGGTTGCTGATCTCGCACGCTTCTTCCATGCCGCGGGTGTGGATCAAGGCGCCGCGGCCATTGAGCGATTTGGCGATGATCTCCGCGCGCGGCATCTCAGGCAGCATGCGGTCGATCGCGGCCTGCACCTGCTCGATGTAGCCAGCGTCCGGGCACAGGAGGATGCTCTGCGCCAGCTCGTCGTGTTCGGCCTGCGAGAACAGGTCCATGGCCACCCAGTCGGGCGGGGTCGTGCCGTCGGCCAGCACCAGGATCTCGCTGGGGCCGGCAATCATGTCGATGCCCACCTGGCCGAACACGCGGCGCTTGGCGCTCGCGACATAGGCGTTGCCCGGGCCGGTGATCTTGTCCACGCGCGGCACGCTGGCGGTGCCGTAAGCCAGCGCGGCCACGGCCTGCGCGCCGCCGATGGTGAACACGCGGCTGACGCCAGCGACGTGCGCCGCCGCCAGCACCAGTGCGTTCTTCTCGCCGCGCGGCGTGGGCACCACCATCACGATCTCGCCGACCCCGGCGACCTGCGCGGGAATCGCGTTCATCAGCACCGAGGACGGATAGGCCGCCTTGCCGCCCGGCACGTAGATGCCCACGCGATCGAGCGGCGTGACCTTCTGGCCCAGCAGCGTGCCGTCGGCATCGCGATAGCTCCAGCTCTCGCCCGACGCTTTTTTCTGTGCCTCGTGGTACGAGCGCACGCGCTGCGCCGCCGCCTGCAGGGCATCGCGTTGCGCCGCGGGCAGGCCGTCGAAGGCGGACTTCAGCTCACCGACCTGCAATTGCAAGTCGGCGAGCGACCGGGCACTCGTGCCGTCGAAGCGGTTCGTGTATTCGAGGACCGCCGCATCGCCGCGCTTGCGCACGTCCGCGAGGATGTCGGCGACGGCCTGCTCGATGCCGGCATCCGTCTCCGCGGACCAATGCAGGCGCGCCGCCAGCGCGGCATCGAAGCCGGCCTCGGTGGTCGCGAGGCGCAGGGGGCGGGCAGCAGCGGTCATGGGCGCGCGGCGACGGTCTTCGCGAAGACCTCGATCAGGTGACGGATCGGCTCCTGTTTCAGCTTGAGCGCGGCCTGGTTCACCACCAGGCGCGCGCTGATGTCCATGATGCGTTCGACTTCGACGAGGTTGTTCGCCTTCAGGGTGCCGCCGGTGGACACGAGGTCGACGATCGCATCGGCCAGGCCCGTCAGCGGCGCCAGCTCCATCGAGCCATAGAGCTTGATCAGGTCGACGTGCACGCCTTTCGCCGCGAAGAAATCGCGGGCGATGCCGGTGTACTTGGTCGCGACCTTCAGGCGCGCTCCCTGGCGCACCGCCGAGGCATAGTCGAAGTCCGAGCGCACCGCGACGCTCACGCGGCACTTGGCAATCTGCAGGTCCAGCGGCTGGTACAGGCCCTGGCCGCCATGCTCGATCAGCGTGTCCTTGCCCGTCACGCCCAGGTCCGCGCCGCCGTACTGCACGTAGGTGGGCACGTCGCTGGCGCGCACGAGCACGACCCGCACGTCGGGGTGGCTGGTGGCAAGAATCAGCTTGCGCGACTTCTCCGGGTCCTCCAGAACGGAAATCCCCGCGGCTGCGAGCAGCGGCAGGGTTTCGTCGAAGATGCGCCCTTTGGAGAGCGCGAGCGTGAGAGCGGGCCGTCCCGCAGCGTTCAAGGTAAGTTCTCCGTGCTCCGCACCGCGAACCGACCGCCTTCGGGCGGCCGTGCGGCGGTCATTTGACTCTTTCGATCTCGGCGCCGAGATCGCGCAACTTGGCTTCCATCTGCTCGTAGCCACGGTCGAGATGGTAAATGCGATCGACGATCGTCTCGCCTTCGGCCACCAGGCCGGCGATCACCAGGCTGGCGGAGGCGCGCAGGTCGGTCGCCATCACCGTGGCGCCGGAGAGGCGCTCGACGCCGTGCGTGATCGCGACCTTGCCATCCACGTGGATCTTCGCGCCCATGCGCATCAGCTCGCTGACGTGCATGAAGCGGTTCTCGAAGATGGTCTCGGTGATCTTGGCCTCGCCCTCGGAGATGCAGTTGAGCGCCATGAACTGCGCCTGCATGTCGGTGGGAAAGCCCGGGTATTCGGTGGTCTTGAAGCTCTGTGCCTCCAGCCGCCCTTGCGAACGGACGCGGATGCCGCCATCGACGGCTTCGACCTGGGCGCCCGCGGCCTGCAGCATGTCGATGACCACAGCCATGTGCTCGGTGCGGCCGTCCTTCAGGACGACATCGCCCCCGGTGGCGGCCACGGCGCACAGGAAAGTGCCGCACTCGATGCGGTCGGCCACCACGCGGTGGGTGGCGCCGTGCAGCTTCTCCACGCCCTGGATGCGGATGCGGTCGGTGCCGTGGCCTTCGACCTTGGCGCCCATGGCGATCAGCATGTCGCCCAGGTCGGTGATCTCGGGCTCCATCGCCGGGTTCTCGAGGATGGTCTCGCCTTCGGCCAGCGCCGCGGCCATCATGAAGTTCTCGGTGCCGGTCACCGTGATCATGTCGGTGCGGATGTGCGCGCCCTGCAGCCGCGTGCGGCCCTTGGGCAGCTTGGCGATCATGTAGCCGTGCTCGATGACGATCTGGGCGCCCATCTTCTGCAGGCCCTTGATGTGCTGGTCCACCGGGCGCGCGCCGATGGCGCAGCCGCCGGGCAGCGACACGGTGGCTTCGCCGAAACGCGCGAGCAGCGGACCCAGCGCCAGCACCGAGGCCCGCATGGTCTTCACCATCTCGTAGGGCGCCTCGGGGAAATGCAACTCCGACGAGTCGATCAGGACCGTGCCCTCGCTGCTGAATTCGGCGGTGGCGCCCATGTTGCGGATCAACTTGAGCATGGTGGCCACATCCTGCAGGCGCGGGATGTTCTGCAGCGTCATCGGCTCGGCGGTGAGCAGCGCAGCGCAGAGTTCCGGCAGCGCGGCGTTCTTCGCGCCGGAAATGCGAATCTCGCCGTTCAGGGGCCGGCCGCCGCGAATCAAGAGCTTGTCCATGGGCTTCAGTGGGGTTGGGATGCCCATTCCTCGGGCGTGAATGTCTTCATCGACAAGGCATGGACCTCGTCGGTGTGCATTCTCGCACCGAGGGTGCGGTAGACACGCTGGTGCCGCTGGATAGCACGCATTCCGGCGAACTCGGCTGACACGACCACCGCGGACCAGTGGCGGCCGTCACCGTCGACCTCGACGTGGTCGCAGGCAATGCCGGAGGCAATGAGGGATCGGAGGTCGTCGGCGGTCATGCGGTGTTCCTCAGCTGCGGATCTTGTAGCCGATGCGCAGCAGGTGGACGGCGATGGCGCTGACGACCAGCATGGCGCTGCCGACGATCGCCAGGCTCAGCCAGGGCGAGACGTCGCTCACACCGAAGAAGCCGTAGCGGAAGCCGTCGATCATGTAGAAGAAGGGATTGAGGTGGCTCACGCGCTGCCAGAACGCCGGCAGCGAATGGATCGAATAGAACACGCCGGAGAGAAAGGTCATCGGCACGATGACGAAATTCTGGAAGGCGGCCATCTGGTCGAACTTCTCGGCCCACAGGCCAGCGATCAGGCCCAGGGCACCGAGCATGCTGGCCCCCAGAAACGCGAACGCCACGATCCACAGCGGCGCGGCGAAGCTCACGTGCGCGAACAAGGCAGTGACGATGAACACACCGACGCCGACGCACAGCCCGCGCGCCACCGAGGACCCGACATAGGCGATGAACCAGCTCCAGTGCGACAGCGGCGTGAGCAGCACGAACACCAGGTTGCCCATGATCTTGCTCTGGATCAGGGAGGAGGAACTGTTGGCGAACGCGTTCTGCAACACGCTCATCATCACGAGGCCGGGGACCAGAAAGGCGGTGTAGCTGATGGTGTCGTAGACCTTCACGCGATCGGACAGCACATGCCCGAAGATCAGCAGGTACAGCAGCGCGGTGAGCACGGGGGCCGCAACCGTCTGGAAGCCAACCTTCCAGAAGCGCAGCGTTTCCTTGTAGAGGAGCGTTTGCCAGCCGGTCATGCGGCCGCCTCAAGCGCTGCCGTGGCGCAAGCCTTTTCTGAACGCAGAAGACGCAAAAGTTGCGCAGAAGACGCAGAAAAGACAAAGAGAGTCTTGAAGGTTTCCTTCCGCGTCTTCTGCGTCACTTCTGCGTCTTCTGCGTTCAAAAGTGCGTGATTCATGCAGCCACCTCCGCCTTGCCCGCCGACATCAGGTCGAGGAACACGTCCTCCAGGTCCGCCTTGCGGATTTCGACGTCTTCCACCCGCAGGCCGGCCTGGCGGATCACGGACAGGTGTTGTTCGATTTCGTGGGCGTCGTGCGCGGGCAGTTGCACGATCCGGCCGGTGACGCGGGCCTTGCCTTCGAATTCGCGCGGCAGGGTGCCGTCGAACTTGAAGCGCAGCACGTTGCTGGAGGCCGCCTTGAGCAAGTCACTCGTGCGCTCCAGTGCGACCACCTTGCCGGCCTTGAGCATCGCGATGCGGCTGCACAGGGCCTCGGCTTCCTCGAGGTAGTGCGTGGTGAGCAGCACGGCATGGCCTTCGCGGTTCAGGCGGGCGATGAATTGCCACAGCGTCTGGCGCAGTTCCACGTCGACGCCGGCAGTCGGCTCGTCGAGCACGATCACCGGCGGCCGATGCACCAGCGCCTGCGCCACCAGCACGCGGCGCTTCATGCCGCCGGAAAGCTGGCGCATGTTGGATTGCGCCTTGTCGGCCAGCCCCAGGCTGGCGAGCAATTCGTCGATCCAGGCGTCGTTGTTCTTCACGCCGAAGTAGCCGGACTGGATGCGCAGCGCCTCGCGCACGGTGAAGAAGGGATCGAACACCAGCTCCTGCGGCACCACGCCGATCTGGCGGCGGGCTTCGGCATAGGCGCTTTGCACGTCGTGGCCGCGCACCAGCACGTGCCCCTCGGTGGGCCGCACCAGGCCGGCCAGCACGCTGATCAGCGTGGTCTTGCCGGCGCCATTGGGGCCGAGCAGGCCGAAGAACTCGCCTTCTTCGATATCGAAGCTCACCCCATCGAGCGCCCGAAAGCCGCCGCGTGACGTGTTGTAGGTCTTGGAAACGGACTGGAAGGAGATGGCAGGCATGGGCAACCGGCCATTTTAGCGGCGCGGGCTACTCCGTTACGCGACAGGGGTGCGGGAACGCCTCTTGAACGCAGAAGGCGCAGAAGTAACGCAGAAATCGCAGAAGGAAACCACTAAAGGTGTCCTTGCCTTTTCCGCGACTTCTGCGGATCTTCTGCGACTTCTGCGTTCAGAAATGCTTGGGTCAGGCGCGAAACTCAGGCAGCAACTCCGACACCCCATACAGCGTCGCCAGCGAACGCAGCCGCGGATGCAACTGCAGCACCGCGAAGCTCTTGCCCAGGGCCAGCGCCTCGCGGCGGCATTCCAGCAGGACGGCGAGCGCGGACGAGTCGAACTCGCGCAGGCCCGAGGCGTCGGCCACGGCTTGCGCCGATGCATCGCTGCGCAGCGCCTGCGCCAGCATGCGGCTGCACGGCCCCGCCTCGGCGTGGGTGAGATGCGCGGGCAGCACCAGCATGCGCGTCAGCCCTTGCGGCCGGCGTTGTTGCGATTGCGCTCCGCCAGCGAGGCGATCAGGCCGTCGATGCCTTTCGCGTTGATCTCCTGCGAGAACTGGCTGCGATAGGTTTCCACCAGCCAGACGCCCAGGACGTTCAGGTTGTAGATCTTCCAGCCGGTGCCTTGCCCGGGCGTCTTCTCGAGCCGGTATTCCAGCTGGATCGGATCGCCGCGGCCGCGGATTTCGCTGCGCACCACGACGTCGTTGTCGTCGGGCGAGGCGCGCAGCGGCTTGATCGTGACCGTCTCCTCCGAGACCTGCGACAGCGCGCCGGAATAGGTGCGCACCAGCAGCAGCTTGAATTCGTCCTGCAGGCGCTTGCGCTGCTCCGGGGTGGCTTCGCGCCAGGCGGGACCGACGGCCGATGCAGTCATGCGCGCGAAGTCCACGTTGGGCATGATCTTGCTGTCGACCACCTGCATGATCCGGCTGAGGTCGCCGGCCTGCACGAGCTTGTCGGTCTTGATCGTGCCCAGCACTTCATCGGACAGCCGCTTCATCATCGCGTCGGGCGCTTCATCGGCGGCGAAGGCCGGCAGCCAACCGCCGGCCAGCACGCCGGTGACCATCACGGCGGCCGCCAGGCGGGCCAGGGTACGTCTTTTCATCATCTCAGGATCCTTTCAGCCGGGCATGCCCGGGAACTCGACAGCTTGCACCTGTTTGCGGCCCCACAGGGCTCGACGCAACAGCGTGCAACCGAGGTTTAACGCGCGGGGGCGCTTGCGGGTTGTCTGGCAGGCGCGGCGCTCGACGGCGCCGCGCTCGAAGGTTCGGCCGACTCGTCGGGCAGCGGCGGCGGGACGTCCCGGTTGTCGTCGCGATCGTAGATCTCGGCGCGGCGGTGCTGCAGGTAGGCATCGCGCGTAAAGGAGTACTTGTCCAGCGCGGCCTCGTCCAGCACGTTGCCCACGCGCAGCAGGTTGGCGCGCTTGTCGACGAACTTCAGGCCCCAGACGAGGTCCCGGCCGGTGTTGTTGCCGATCTGGCCCGCCAGGTCGAAATGGTAGTCCACCGGCAAGGCCGCGGCGTCACGTACGGTCGAGGGGCCCAGGAAGGGCAGCACCAGGTAGGGGCCGGGTGGCATGCCCCAGCGGCCCAGCGTCTGGCCGAAGTCCTCGCTATGGCGCTCGATGTTGAACTCGCTCGCGACGTCGAAGATGCCGAACACGCCGAACATCGTGTTGAGCTGGAAGCGGGCCAGGTTCTCCTCGAAATCCTGCAGGTGCAACTGCAGCAGGCTGTTCACGGCGGACCAGCCGTCACCCAGGTTGCCGAAGAAGTTGGAGACGCCGGTGCGCACCAGCGGTGGCACCTTGTCCCGGTAGAGCGTCGCCACCGGCTTGAGCAGCACGCGGTCGAGCCCTTCGTTGAACCGGTAGGAGCCGCGGTTGAAGCCTTCCCAGGGATCGCGCGGATTCGGGTTGGCCACGGTTGCGCAGCCAGCCAGGCCAGCCAGCGAGAGGGCAAAGAGCAGGATTGCGGGCGCGCGGTGCGCCGGCCGTTGTAAAGGTTTCATTTCTTCGGCGCCCCAGCGGTCGGGCCTTCCGCGGCCTTGTTGTAGAGGAATTGCCCGATCAGGTTTTCGAGCACCACGGCGGACTGCGTGGTGGTGATGGTATCGCCAGCGACCAGGTTCTTGTCGTCGGCGCCCGCCTCCACCCCAATGTACTGCTCACCCAGCAGGCCGCTGGTGAGGATCTTGAGCGAGCTGTCCTTGGGAAACTGGTAACGGGTTTCCAGCGCCAGCGTGACGTTGGCCCGGAAGGCCTTGTCGTCGAAGGCGATCCCTTCCACGCGCCCCACCACCACGCCGGCGCTCTTGACCGCTGCATGCGGCTTGAGGCCGCCAATGTTGTCGAACTTCGCGACCAGATGATAGGTCGGCTGAAAGCTCAGCGTCAGCAGGTTGGCCGCCTGCAGCGCGAGGAACACCAGGGCCGCCCCACCGATCAGGACGAACAGCCCCACCCACACGTCGTTCTTGTTGCGCTCCATGTCAATTGACTCCAAATTCTTTCAGATGCTGAACATCATTGCGGTGAGCACGAAATCCAGCGCCAGCACGGCGAGCGACGCCATGACGACGGTCCGTGTCGTGGCACGCGAAACGCCTTCGGGCGTGGGCCGTGCCTCATAGCCTTGCAGCACCGCGATGAAGGTGACGGCAATGCCGAACACCAGGCTCTTGATGACGCCGTTGCCGACGTCCTTGAAGACGTCGACGCCCCCTTGCATCTGGCTCCAGAAGGCGCCGGGGTCCACGCCGATCAGCACCACGCCGACCACCCAGCCGCCCAGGATGCCCACCGCGCTGAACACCGAAGCCAGCAGCGGCATCACGATCACCCCAGCCCAGAAACGGGGGGCCAGGATGCGTTGCACGGGGTCGACCGCCATCATCTCCATGGCGGCCAGTTGTTCGCCCGCCTTCATCAAGCCGATCTCCGCCGTGAGCGACGTGCCCGCGCGGCCGGCGAACAGCAGCGCCGTGACCACGGGCCCCAGCTCGCGCACGAGGCTCAGGGCCACCATCAGCCCCAGCGCTTCGGACGAGCCATAGCGCTGCAGGATGTAGTAGCCCTGCAGCGCCAGCACGAAGCCGACGAACAGGCCGGAGACGCCGATGATGGCCAGCGAATAGTTGCCCAGGAAGTGGATCTGGTCACGCACCAGCCGGCCGCGCGCCAGGGTAGTCCCCGCCATGGCGAACAGGCGCACCAGCAGCTTCGAGCCGTAGCCCACGCCCGCGAGTTGCCCGCGCACGGCGAAGCCGATATCGGAAGGTCGCCACCAGCTCATGATGCCCGCCCGGCCGCCCGCAGGGCATCACGCCCCCCCTGGGGGGGCAGCAAACGCAGTTTGCGTGGGGGGCTCATTTCCCCAAACCCTCGCTGAAGTCTTCGTCGATGCTCGGTCCGGGATAGTGGAAATGCACCGGCCCTTCGGGCAAGGCATGCACGAACTGGTGCACCAAGGGGTCGCTCGAATTGCGCACTTCGTCCGGCGTGCCCTGCGCCGCGATGCGGCCGTTCGCCAGCACGATCACCTGGTCGGCGATGTGGAAGGTCTCTTCCAGGTCGTGCGACACCACGATGCTGGTGATGCCCAGCGTGTCGTTCAGGTTCCGGATCAAATGCGCGGCGGTGCCGAGCGAGATGGGGTCGAGACCGGCGAACGGCTCGTCGTACATGACCAGGTCGGGGTCGAGTGCGATCGCGCGCGCCAGCGCCACGCGCCGCGCCATTCCGCCCGAGACTTCGGCCGGCATCAGGTCGCGCGCGCCGCGCAGGCCCACGGCATTGAGTTTCATCAGCACGATGTCGCGCATCAGGCTCTCCGGCAGGCCGGCATGCTCACGCAAGGGAAAGGCCACGTTGTCGAACACCGAGAGATCGGTGAACAGGGCGCCGAACTGGAACAGCATGCCCATGCGCCGCCGCATGCGATACAGGCCGCCGCGATCCAGGCCGGGAATGCTCTGGCCGTCGAACAGCAGTTCGCCGCCCTGCGGGCGCACCTGTCCGCCGATCAGGCGCAGCACGGTGGTCTTGCCGCCGCCCGAGGCGCCCATGAGCGCCGTCACCTTGCCGCGCGGCACGGTGAAGCTCACGTCCTCGAGAATGGGGCGCTCGCCGTAACCGAAACTTACGTTGCGGCATTCGACCAGCGCAGTGGGGTCGGAATCGATCATCCGAGGGGGACGGGCCGCGGGTGCGGCCGATAGCTGAAAGCCACGGATGATAGGGCACTGGCTGCAGAGCAGCCGCCGCGCTGAACGGCAACCCCGCGTCTTTACCGTGCGGCCGGCACTGCGTCAGCGCGGCAAATCGCTGAACCCCATGAGGAATTCGTCCACCGCGCGGGCCGCCTGCCGGCCTTCGCGGATCGCCCACACCACCAGCGACTGGCCACGGCGCATGTCGCCCGCTGCAAAGACCTTGGGCACGTTCGTGGCGTAGCCGCCATGGAAGTCCGTGGTCGCCTTCGCGTTGCCGCGCGCGTCCTTCTCGAGGGCGAAGCCTTCCAGGATGCTTTGCACGGGGCTGACGAAGCCCATGGCCAGCAGCACGAGATCGGCCTTGTATTCCTTCTCGGTGCCCGCGACTTCGACGAACTTGCCGTCCTTGAATTCCACCTGCACGGTCTTCAGGCCGGTGACCTTCTTGCCGTCGCCCATGAATTGCTTGGTGGCGATGGCGAACTCGCGCATCACGCCTTCCTCGTGCGAGGAGGAGGTGCGCAGCTTGTAGGGCCAGTAGGGCCAGGTGAGCGGCTTGTTCTCTTCTTCGGGCGGCTGCGGCATCAGCTCGAACTGCACCACGCTGGCGGCGCCATGGCGGTTGCTGGTACCCACGCAGTCGCTGCCGGTGTCGCCGCCGCCGATCACGATCACGTGCTTGCCGTCGGCGCGCAGCTGGTTCTTTACCTTGTCGCCGGCGTTCACCTTGTTCTGCTGCGGCAGGAACTCCATCGCGAAGTGGATGCCATCGAGCTCGCGGCCGGGGACGGGCAGGTCGCGCGACTGCTCGGCGCCGCCGGTGAGCACCACCGCATCGAACTGCTCCTGCAGTTGCTTGGGCGAGATCGTCTCTTTCGCCCAGTTGGTGACCTTCGAGCCCTTGGGCAGCTCGCCGATCATCACGCCGGTGCGGATGGTCACGCCCTCGGCCTTCATCTGCTCGACGCGGCGATCGATGTGGATCTTCTCCATCTTGAAGTCGGGGATGCCGTAGCGCAGCAGGCCGCCGATGCGATCGTTCTTCTCGAACAGCGTCACGTCATGGCCGGCACGTGCCAGTTGCTGCGCCGCCGCCATGCCGGCCGGGCCCGAGCCCACCACCGCGACCTTCTTGCCGGTCTTGATGCGCGGCACGCGCGGCTGCACCCAGCCGTTTTCCCATGCGCGGTCGATGATCGCGTGCTCCAGCGACTTGATGCCCACCGGGTCCGCGTTGTAGTTCAAGGTGCAGGCGGCCTCGCAGGGGGCGGGGCAGATGCGGCCGGTGAACTCGGGATAGTTGTTGGTCGAATCCAGCACCGTCCAGGCGTTCTTCCAGTCCTGCTGGTACACCAGGTCGTTGAAGTCCGGAATGATGTTGTTGACGGGGCAGCCCGAGTTGCAGAAGGGCGTGCCGCAGTCCATGCAGCGCGCCGCCTGCACCTTGGAATCGGCGTCCGACAGGCCGACGACGAATTCCTTGTAGTGCTTCAGGCGCTCGGGCACGGGCTTGTAGCCCTCCTCGACGCGCTCGTATTCCAGGAAGCCGGTGACTTTTCCCATTGCTCGTTCTCCGTCCTCTTATTTCGCGGGCACGGGCTGCTCGTGCCGCATCGCGATTTCCTGGTTGTTGCCGACGCTCGCCAGCTCCACCTCGCGTTCGTACATCTCGGCCAGGGCGCGCTTGTATTCGTTGGGGAAGACCTTGACGAACTTCATGCGGGCGGCGGCCCAGTCGTCCAGCAGTTCGCGGGCGCGGCGGCTGCCGGTCCAGCGGTTGTGCTCCTCGAGCAGCTTCTTGAGCAGCGCTTCGTCGGTCTGATCGCGGTGCATCTTCGTGCGGCCCATGCCGGCCTGCTGTTCGGCCGTGCTGCCGACGCGCTCCAGGCTCACCATCGCGGTGTTGCAGCGAGTGGCGAACTTGCCGTCCTCGTCGTAGACGTAGGCGATACCGCCGGACATGCCGGCCGCGAAGTTGCGCCCGGTCTTGCCCAGGACGACGGCCGTGCCGCCGGTCATGTACTCGCAGCCGTGATCGCCGGTGCCTTCGACCACCGCGGTGGCACCCGAGAGGCGCACCGCGAAGCGCTCGCCGGCCACGCCGCTGAAGAACGCCTCGCCGGAAGTCGCGCCATACAGCGCGGTGTTGCCGATGATGATGTTCTTGGTTGCTTCGCCGCGGAAGTCGATCGAGGGACGCACCACCACGCGGCCACCCGAGAGGCCCTTGCCGGTGTAGTCGTTGGCATCGCCGATCAGGTACAGCGTGATGCCGCGCGTGAGGAACGCGCCGAAGGACTGGCCGCCCGTGCCTTCGAGCTGGATGCGCAGCGTGTCGTCCGGCAGGCCTTCGGGGTGCACCTTGGTCACCGCGCCGGAGAGCATCGCGCCCACCGAGCGGTTGACGTTGCGCGCCACCTCCATGAACTGCACCTTCTCGCCACGCTCGATGGCCGCGCGCGACTTCTCGATCAGCACCACGTCGAGCGACTTGTCCAGTTTGTGGTCCTGCTCCTCGCAGTGGAAGCGCGGCACGTCGGCCGGCACACGCGGCTGCGCGAACAGGCGGCTGAAGTCGAGGCCACGCGCCTTCCAGTGGGCGATGCCCTTGCGCGTATCCAGCAGGTCGGCGCGGCCGATCAGGTCGTCGAACTTGCGGATGCCCAGCTGCGCCATGATCTGCCGCACTTCTTCGGCAATGAAGAAGAAGAAGTTGACGACGTGCTCGGGCTTGCCGGCGAACTTCTTGCGCAGCACGGGGTCTTGCGTGGCCACGCCCACCGGGCAGGTGTTGAGGTGGCACTTGCGCATCATGATGCAGCCCTCGACCACCAGGGGCGCGGTGGCGAAGCCGAATTCGTCGGCACCCAGGAGCGCGCCGATGACGACGTCGCGGCCGGTCTTCATCTGGCCGTCGGCCTGCACGCGAATGCGACCACGCAGGCGGTTCAGCACCAGGGTCTGCTGGGTCTCGGCCAGGCCGATTTCCCAGGGCGAGCCGGCATGCTTGATCGACGACCAGGGCGAGGCACCCGTGCCGCCGTCATGGCCGGCGATCACCACGTGGTCGGACTTGCACTTGGCCACCCCGGCGGCGATGGTGCCCACGCCGACTTCCGAGACCAGCTTGACGCTGATCGAGGCATGCGGCGCCACGTTCTTCAGGTCGTGAATCAGCTGCGCCAGGTCTTCGATCGAATAGATGTCGTGGTGCGGCGGCGGCGAGATGAGACCCACGCCGGGCACCGAGTAGCGCAGCTTGCCGATGTACTTGGAGACCTTGCCGCCGGGCAGCTGGCCGCCCTCGCCGGGCTTGGCGCCCTGCGCCATCTTGATCTGGATCTGGTCCGCGGAAGACAGGTACTCCGCCGTCACGCCGAAGCGGCCGCTGGCTACCTGCTTGATGCGCGAACGCAGCGAGTCGCCCTGCTGCAGCGGGATGTCGACTTCGACCGCGTCCTGGCCGATGATCTGCGCCATCGTCTGGCCGGTCTGGATAGTGATGCCCTTGAGCTCCTGGCGATAGCGCGCCGGGTCTTCGCCGCCCTCGCCCGTGTTGCTCTTGCCGCCGATGCGGTTCATGGCGATGGCCAGCGTGGCGTGCGCCTCGGTGGAGATCGAGCCGAGCGACATCGCGCCGGTGGCGAAGCGCCTGACGATTTCCTTGGCGGACTCCACTTCGGAGACGGGGATCGCCTTGGCCGGATCGACGCGGAACTCGAACAGGCCGCGCAGGGTCATGTGGCGGCGGCTCTGGTCGTTGATGATCTGCGCGTATTCCTTGTACGTGTTCCAGTTGTTGGCGCGCGCGCTGTGCTGCAGCTTGGCGATCGCGTCGGGCGTCCACATGTGCTCTTCGCCGCGCGTGCGCCAGGCGTATTCGCCGCCGGCATCGAGCATCGAGGACAGCACCGGGTCGTCGCCGAAGGCGGCCTTGTGCAGGCGCAGCGCTTCCTCGGCGATCTCGAACACGCCGATGCCTTCGATGCGGCTGGAGGTGCCGGTGAAGTACTTCTCGATCGTGTCGCTGTTCAGGCCGATCGCCTCGAACAGCTGCGCGCCGCAATACGACATGTACGTCGACACGCCCATCTTGGACATGATCTTGGACAGGCCCTTGCCGATCGCCTTGACGTAGTTGTAGATCGCCTTCTCGGCCGAGAGGTCGCCCGGCAGGTCCTTGTGGATGGAGGCCAGCGTCTCCATCGCGAGGTACGGGTGGACGGCTTCGGCGCCATAGCCGGCGAGCACGCCGAAGTGATGCACTTCGCGGGCCGAGCCGGTCTCCACCACCAGGCCGGCGGTGGTGCGCAGGCCTTCGCGAATCAGGTGCTGGTGGATCGACGAGAGCGCCAGCAGAGCGGGGATCGCCACCTGCGTGGCCGACACCGCGCGGTCGCTGATGATCAGGATGTTGTGCCCGCTGCGCAGCGCGTCGACCGCCTCCGCATTGAGGGAGGCCAGCTTGGCCTCGACGCCTTCGCGGCCCCAGGCCAGCGGATAGGTGATGTCGAGCGTGTGGCTGCGGAACTTGCCATGCGTGTGCTTCTCGATTTCGCGCAGCTTCTGCATGTCGGCGAAATCGAGGATCGGCTGGCTCACTTCCAGCCGCATCGGCGGGTTGACCTGGTTGATGTCCAGCAGGTTCGGTTTCGGGCCGATGAAGGACACCAGCGACATCACGATCGCCTCGCGGATCGGGTCGATCGGCGGGTTGGTCACCTGCGCGAACAGCTGCTTGAAGTAGTTGTACAGCGGCTTGTTCTTGTCCGACAGCACCGCCAGCGGGCTGTCGTTGCCCATCGAGCCGATGCCCTCCTCGCCGGCCTGCGCCATCGGCGACATCAGGAACTTGATGTCTTCCTGGGTGTAGCCGAAGGCCTGCTGGCGATCGAGCAGCTCGGTCTTGTTGCCCGGCGCTTCACCGGAGGTCTGCGACAGGTCGTCGAGGCGGATGCGCAGGTTCTCGATCCACTGCTTGTAGGGCTTGGCATTGGCGAGCGAGGACTTGAGCTCCTCGTCGTCGATCATGCGGCCCTGCTCCAGGTCGATCAGGAACATGCGGCCGGGCTGGAGGCGCCACTTGCGCACGATGCGGTTTTCCGGCACCGGCAGCACGCCGGATTCGGAGGCCATGATCACGAGGTCGTCGTCGGTCACGCAGTAGCGCGAGGGACGCAGGCCGTTGCGGTCGAGCGTGGCGCCGATCTGGCGGCCGTCGGTGAAGACGATCGAGGCGGGTCCGTCCCACGGCTCGAGCATCGAGGCGTGGTACTCGTAGAACGCGCGGCGGCGCTCGTCCATTGTGGTGTGCTGTTCCCACGGCTCGGGAATCATCATCATCACGGCCTGCGCCAGCGGGTAGCCGGCCATCGTGAGCAATTCGAGGCAGTTGTCGAACGTAGCGGTGTCGGACTGGTCGGCAAACGAGATCGGGTACAGCTTCTTCAGGTCGTTGGCCAGCACCGGCGAGGTCATCACGCCTTCGCGCGCCTTCATCCAGTTGTAGTTGCCCTTGACCGTGTTGATCTCGCCGTTGTGCGCCACATAACGGTACGGGTGCGCCAGCGGCCACTCGGGGAAGGTGTTGGTCGAGAAACGCTGGTGCACCAGGCCCAGCGCCGAGACGCAGCGCGCATCAAGCAGATCCAGAAAATAGGTGCCGACCTGGTCGGCCAGCAGCAGGCCCTTGTAGACCACGGTGCGGCTGGACATGCTGGGAACGTAGTACTCCTTGCTGTGCGTCAGGTGCAGGCGCTGGATGGCGGCGCTGGCGGTCTTGCGGATCACATAGAGCTTGCGCTCAAGGGCGTCCTGAACGATCACGTCGTTGCCCCGGCCAATGAAAATCTGGCGCAGGATGGGTTCCTTGGCGCGCACGGTCGGCGACATCGGCATGTCGCGGTTCACCGGCACATCGCGCCAGCCCAGCAGCACCTGGCCTTCGGCATGGACGGCGCGTTCCAGCGCCTGTTCGCAGGCCAGCCGCGAGGCATGTTCCTTGGGCAAAAACACCATGCCGACGCCGTATTCGCCCGGCGGCGGCAAGGCAATGCCCTGCGCGGCCATTTCCTCGCGGTACAGCGC
>NZ_JAQGNQ010000020.1 GCF_028291745.1 Ramlibacter sp.
CCGCGTACGTGCACTGACTCGCGGACGTGTGATCGAGCGGAGAGTTTGGCTGCGCAGCAGTCAAACTCGCAGCGAGTTCGGCCGCGCGGGCCGCAAGACCGGCCAGCGCAGGTTTGCCCGATCGCGCTTTGCGCGATCGGGACGCCCCGCCGCGCGCCGCAGCCCGCCCGCATGCGGCTTTGCCGCCCCGGTCGCTTGTCGTGGCGCACTGACGTCAGGCCTTTTCAAGTCTCCTGACGACACTAGGCCTCTTCGGCGTCTGAACAGGGACATGCTCGAACGTGCTATTCCGGACAGCAGTGGGGCTTGACCCGGGATCCACGACGGCGCTTGACTGACCGCCGAATGGATTGCGGGTCAAGCCCGCAATGACATCCTGAATGGATTGCAGGTCAAGCCCGCAGTGACCTCCTGAATGGATGGCGGGTCAAACCCGCAATGACATTCCCCATTCGCCTGTGATGTTCAGCGCGCGGCCTGAGCGAGGAACCCCAGCAGCTTCTCCACGAATTCCTGCGGACTTTCCAGCATCGGGAAATGCCCGCAGTCCTGCATGATGGCGATGCGGTCCTTGCCGATCTTCTGCTCCAGCGGTTCGCGTCCGTCGCCCACCGGGCCGTTGCTGCCCAGGATCGCGAAGGTCGGCACGGTGAGAGCCGCCAGCGCCCCGAGGCAGTCGTATTCGCGCACCGCCCACATCGCATCCATCATCGTGTGCGCGCCGGCCTTGCAGCGGTCGACGTTCCAGCGCTTGTGCAGCTCCGGCGTGAGGCCGCGAATGCGCGAGGTCACGGCTTCGAAGGGCTGCACCGGCAGCGCGAAGTTGCCTTCGACCGAGAACCACCGTTTGGCCCACGCTTCACCCGAGCGGATCGGCGTCTCCACCAGCACCAGCGAAGCGAGCCGCTGCGCATGCCGCTGCCCCAGCGCGAGGCAGATCACGCCGCCAATCGACGTGCCAGCCACGGCCGCCCGCTGGATGCCCACCGCATCCATCCACGCGACCACGGCATCGGCGTACATCTCATAGGTGTAGTGCTTGCCCAGCGGATCCGAGTCGCCCTGGCCCGGCAGGTCGAGCGCGTAGACGCGATGCTTGCGGGCCAGTCCCTCGATCACGGACTGGAATTCGTACAGCGAGCAGCCGTTGCTGTGCAGCAGGACCAGGGGCGGTCCGTCGCCGGCCACGGCGTGATGGATGCGGCCCATGGAGGTCTGGACAAATGCCTCCTGCCAGCGCGGGTCGGAAGTTCCGATCATGAGATTCCTTGGTTCGATGCGATCAGCCGTCGCGATGACGGCGGCGCAGTATAGGGAGCGCTGCCGCGGTCCGTGCCCACGCAAGCAGGCCGCAGGGAACGCAGTCCCCGATAATTCCACACTATGAGAACTTGCCACGGCCTGCCCCATCTACGCGAGGCGGCGCGATGAGCGCCGGCACCGAAGGCGCGCAGAGCATCGCGCGCGCCGCGCTGCTGCTGCGCGCCCTGTCGACCTTCGGCACCGCCGGCTCCGCGCTGATGGAGATCAGCGCGCTCACCGGGCTGGCCAAGGCGACGGCGCATCGCATGCTGTCGGCACTCGTCGAACAGCGCCTGGTCGAACGACCGCCCGGCACCCGTCGCTATCGGCTCGGTCCGGACATCTTCGCCTTCGGCATCGGCATCCATGAGTGCTACGACGTGCAGCGACTCGCGGGCCCCTCCCTGGAACGGGTCGCCAGCGAAGCCGGTGTCACGGTGTACCTGGGAGTGCGCAGCGGCTTCGACATGCTGTGCCTGGCCAAGGTGGAAGGCAGCGCCGAGAAGCTGCCGCTGCTGCTGCACGTGAATGACCGCTGGCCCTTGGGCATAGGCTCTTTCAGCCTGGCGATGCTGGCCTTCCTGCCGGAGCGCGAGATCGCCGAGATCATCGCCTTCAATGGCCAGCGCGTGCGCGACGAGGACACGCTCACCTACAGCCACATGGAAGCGTCGATCCGCAAGACGCGCCGCAACGGCTACGCCAAGCGGACCATGCGCTCCTACCGGGGCATCGCCGGGGTCGCCGCCCCGGTGTTCGATGCGCGCGGCTACCCGATCGCCTCGCTCTGCGCGGTGTCGGCGGCCGGGCGCATGAACGGCGCCTTCCTCACGTCGGTGGCCCAGAAGCTCAAGCGCGAGGCGACGCTGATCGGCCAGCTGTACGAGAGCGGGCGGCTGCAGCGCCAGCAGGAGGAGAACTGGCGCGTGGCGGTACGCGGTTCGTCGCCGGCGCATCGCCCGGAATGAGCCCTGGCGCGCCCGCCAGCAAATTCCGCATGTTGGAACCGCGCCCCTCGCCCGCCTGGAGGCTGCTCCCTATACTGGCCCGTGACCCACGCCGCCGAGCGCGGGCACGTGCCAACAACAAGGAGACAAGCTCATGCGATTTTCCCGCGGCCTGGTGCGGCGCCTCGGATCCGTCTGGCTGCTGGCGGCGTTGTTCGCCGCTGCGCTGGGCGTGACCGGTGCGGCACGCGCACAGCAGCCTTATCCCTCGCAGCCGATCCGCATCGTCGTGCCGTTCGCATCCGGCGGCTCGAGCGACATCGTGGCCCGCGTCTTCGGCGAGTACCTGCAAAAGGAATCGGGACAGCCCGTCATCGTGGAGAACCGGGCCGGTGCGAACGGCATCATCGGCACGCAGTTCGTGAAGAACGCGGCGGCCGACGGCTACACGCTGGAGCTGGCCACCAACACCACGCATGCGGCCAACGAGAGCCTGTACAAGAAGCTGCCCTATGACTCGCTGAAGGACTTCGAGCACATCGCGCCCTTCGGCACTTCCGCCTCGGTGGCGATGGTGACCAAGCAGTCGGGGATCAAGTCGGTTGCGGAGCTGGCGGCCTACGCCAAGGCGCATCCCGGCAAGGTGTTCTTCGGCTACTACAACTCCGCCTCGCAGATGGCCGGCGAGCTGTTCCGCGTGAAGTCCGGCGCCCCCATGCAGGGGGTCTCGTACAAGGCCATCGGCAACGCGGTCACCGACCTCATGGGCGGGCAGATCCAGGTGATCTTCATGGAGTACCTGCCGGCCATTCCGCAGGTGAAGGCCAACACGCTGGTGCCCCTGGGCGTGAGCGCGGCCAAACGCTACAAGTTCTGGCCCAACGTGCCCACGATTGCGGAGACCTATCCGGGCTACGAACTGGGCTTCCACCTGGGTCTGGCCGCGCCCGCGGGCACCCCGCCCGAAGTGCTGAACAGGCTGCATCGCTGGGTGGAGCAGGCGCTGGCCGATCCGAAGTTCGCGGCCAAGCTCGATGAACTCGGCATGGAGCCACTGCGCATGTCGCGCGAGAACTACCAGAAATACTCGGTCGAACAGCTGCATCGCTGGGCCGACTACGTCAAGGCCGCCGGCGTCGAGCCGCAATAAGCGACCGAGCCCGTCTTCCACTTTTCCATCCAAGGACCGACCATGCGCCTGGGCTACTTCACCATGCCCCTGCACCCCTTGCATCGCGACGCCACCGAGACGATGCACGAGGACCGCGAGACCATCATCTTCGCCGACCAGCTCGGGTTCTACGACGCTTTCGTCGGCGAGCACCTGACGGACCAGGCCGAGAACGTGACCAACAGCCTGCTGTTCCTGGCCACGCTGATCTTCAGCACGAAGAACATCAAGCTGGGTTCGGGCACTTCGAATCTCTCGCACTCGCACCCGACGCTGCTGGCGGCGCAGGCGGCGATGTTCGACCACCTGGCCAAGGGCCGCTTCATCTTCGGCATCAGCCCCGGCGCGCTGAATTCCGACGCCGAGGCCCTGGGCATCCTGGACCAGGACCGGAACAAGATGTTCGCCGAAGCGATCGACG
The DNA here is from genome assembly GCF_028291745.1 of Ramlibacter sp. Lineage (GTDB taxonomy): Bacteria > Pseudomonadota > Gammaproteobacteria > Burkholderiales > Burkholderiaceae_C > Ramlibacter. Next base: position 3,842 of record NZ_JAQGNQ010000020.1, read on the forward strand.
TGATCCTCGCCATCTGGCAACGCGAGGCGCCGTACAACATCGACTTCCCGGACAACCGCTTCAAGGTGACGACGGCCACGACCGCCGTCCCCGAGATCGGCCGCGGCATCATGCTCAAGCCCTACCAGAAGCCGCTGCCCGAGATCGTGGGCACGGTGGTGGCGCCGTTCTCCAGGGGCGTGGTGGCCATGGGCCAGCGCGACTTCCACCCGATGTCGGCCAACTTCCTGCTGCCGCACTGGCTGGCGAGCCACTGGACCAACTATGCCGAGGGCAAGCGTTCGGTGGGCGTCGTGCCGCAGACGCAGGACTGGCGTATCGCCCGCACCATCTTCGTGGCCGACAACGATGCGGTGGCCCGCTCCTACGGCCGTGACGACGCGAACAGCCCCTACCGCTACTACTATCGCCAGATGCTGACCAAGATGATGCTGTCCAAGCGGCACGTCATCTTCAAGAAACACAAGGACGAAGACGACAGCCAGGTCACGCTCGATCGCCTGCTCGACGAGCTGGTGATCACCGGCACCGCCAACGAGGTGGCCGACAAGATCCTGGCGCTGCGCGAGCAGGTCGGCGACTTCGGCGAGATCGTGTATGCCGGCATGGACCTGGTCGATCCCAAGCTGGGACGGCGCTCGATGGAGCTGATGGCCAACGCCGTGATGCCGCAGGTGAACGCCGCCATCCGGCCGGCGCAAGAGGCGGCCTGACCGGCCCGACGCACATGCCCATCACCTCCGACCAGTACCGGCAGATCATGCGGCGCTACCCCGCCGCGGTGACCATCATCAGCACCGGCCGCGCACCTGAACGCTCCGGCATGACCGCGACCGCGGTGATGTCGCTCTCGGCCGAGCCGGTGCGCGTGGTGTGCGCCATCAACCGCTCCAGCCTGACCTTCGCGCACATGGAGCGCAACGGCTTCTTCTGCGTCAACACGCTGTCGCAGGAGCAGACCGAACTGGCGACCCTGTTTGCCGGGCGTGATACCCGCTTCGGCGAGGAGCGCTTTTCCGAGCAGCACTGGACCACGCTGGAGTCGGGCGCACCCGTGCTGCGCCAGGCCGTGATGGCGCTGGACTGCCGCTTGAACCAATGCATCGAGATGGGCACGCACGCGCTGGTGATCGGCGACGTGCTGGCGGGGACGGTCGTTGCAACGCAGCCGCCGCTGCTCTATGTGGACGGGCGATGGGCAGGCCTGGACACGCGCCTCGCCTGCGCCGCCTGAAGGAGCACACCATGCGCATTGCACCGATCGCTCCCGGCACCCGTCCCGAACTCGCGCCGCAGGAAGAGCGCATCCTCACCGCCCGCGGGCGCATCTCGCCGCTGTACCAAGTGCTGTTGAACAGCCCGCCGATCGCCGACGGCTGGGAGCAGATGCTCTCCGCCGTGCGCAACCGCAGCAGCCTGCCGGCCGACGTGCGCGAGCTGGTGATCCTGCGCGTGGCCGTGCTCAATCGCGCACCGTACGAATTCGAGGCGCACGTGCCGCATGCGCGCGCTGCCGGCGCGAGCGAGGCGCTGATCGAGGCGATGCGCGCAGTGCCGCTGGCCGACGCGGCCCCGGTGAGCGAATCGCAGCGCGTGGCCGTGCGGCTCGCCGATGCGATGACGCGCGACATCGAAGTGCCCGATGCGTTGTACGAGCAGGTGCAGGCCTGCTTCGGCCCGCAGATGCAGCTGGACCTGGTGGCTACCATCGCTGCCTACAACATGGTGTCGCGGCTGCTGGTGGCCTTGCAGATCGGCCATTGAGCCGCCGGCGCGCAGGCGCCGCTTTCCAAGAACAAGACAGGAGACAAATCGAGATGGTGAATACCTACGGAATCGCAGTGCGCTGCGTCCTCGCGGCCCTGGCACTGGTGGGCGCAGGCGCCGCCGAGAGCGCGGACGCGTGGCCCACCCGGCCCATCCACCTGATCGTGCCGTATGCGGCCGGCGGCTTCTCCGACCAGTCGGCCCGCGCCATCGGCAAGGCCTTGTCGGAGGAGCTGAAGCAGCCGGTGGTGATCGACAACCGCGGTGGCGCTGGCGGGCGCATCGGCGCCGAGGCCGTCTCGCGCATGGCGCCCGACGGCTACAACCTGCTGCTCACCACCAACGGCACGCACACGTACATGGCGGTGACCGAGAAGTCGCTCACCTACGACCCGGTCAAGGACTTCACGCCGGTCTCCGAAATCGCTTCGTATGGCCTGCTGATGGTGATCAACCCCCGCGTGCCGGCGAAGAACGTGCGCGAGTTCATCGCCTATGCCAAGGCCCATCCCGACAAGCTCAGTTATGCGAGCTCGGGCCCGGGCAGCGGACTGCAGTTCGCGGGCGAGGTGTTCAAGTCGATGGCCGGCATCCACATGACGCACGTGCCGTACAAGGGATCCGGCCCCGGGCTGCTGGACGTGGTGTCCGACAATTGCCAGGTGATCTTCGCGGGCGAGGCCAAGCCCTTCGTCGACGCCGGCAAGGTGCGTTTGCTGGGCACCACCAGCGCTGCGCGCGATCCGCGCTTTCCCAACGTGCCGACGATTGCCGAAGGGGGGCTTCCGGGCTACGACCTGACCTACTGGGTGGCGCTGTTCGGCCCGCCCGGACTGCCGACCGAGGTGCGCGAGCGGCTGGCGCTCGCCGTGAAGCACATCCTGCAGGACGAGTCGCTGAAGACGCAGTTCACCACGCTGGGCCTGGTGCCCGTGGGCAGCACGCCGGAGCAACTGGTGGAGCAGATCCGCAGCGAGACGGGCAAGCTGCGGGCGATCGCGGCGAGCACCGGAATCGTCAGTCCATGATGCTGGCGGGATGTCATCGCGGGGGTTGACCCTCCCCCCGGATGTCATCCCGGGCTTGACCCGGGATCCACGACGGCACTTCATCGATCGCCGCATGGATTGCGGGTCCAGCCCGCAATGACATCTGGCCCGATCGCGGGTCAAGCCCGCAACGACATCCCTACCGCGCCGCTGCCTGCCGCAGCAACTCGTAGTCCGGCTTGCTCTTCGGGCTCATCGTCTGGCGGAAGTACCAGTAAAAGCCGCCGCCGATGAAGGCCGGCTCGGACGACGTATAGCCGTAGAAGCGCTGGATCAGCTCGGCGCGCACCGCGTTGTCGGTGGGCAGCGTGCCGCCCCAGCCGAATTCGCCGAATCCCACCTTGGCGTTGGGAAAGCGCTGGGCGAGACCGGCGAACATCTTGTCGATCTCCGACTGCGTCAGCTTGTGGCCGCCGTTCTGGTCCTCGTAGTAGCTCACCAGCACGTAGTCGAGGCCGGTGCGCAGGCGGTGCCCCGCGGGGATGTTGGCGTCGATCCAGGGCAGCATGTCGTGCCCCGGCGTCGCCGGGTTCTCGTAGTAGAAGGTCACGGCGGTGCGCTTGCCGTACGCCTTCGCGGCGTCGTACATCGCCTCGATCTTGCCGACCGGGTCGCTGCCCACCCAGTTGCCGTTGACCTCGTTGCCCACTTCCCAGATCGGCGCCGCGTCCTGCAGAGCGTCCAGGTAGCGGCGTGCGCGATCGCCCGCCTGCGTCGCGTCGACCTTCTTCATGTCCGAAGAGTCCAGGGGCAGCGCCATCACGTCGGCCACCGCAGCGAGCCGGCGCACCGAGGACACATAGTCCGCGGGCTGCGTGCCCTGGTCCAGCACCACTCGCAGCACCGGCCGCCGCGGCAGCGAGGCGAGCGCATCGACCTGCGAGGCCGTGTCCCCATTGGGATCGTCGGTGGTCACGCCCAGCATCGGCCAGGCGTGTTGGACGGCGGGGAGGATGGGGGTCGTCACGGGCAGGGCAGGGGCAGCGACCGCAACAGCCGGTGCCGTCACGGCAAGGGTCGGGGCAGTCACGACGACTGCCGCCGGCAAGCTTGCCACTGGCGCGGACGTCACCACCGCGGGCGATTGCACCACGTCAGGGGCCGCCGGATCGGACGGGGTCGTCACGACCGAGGCCGGCTCGGCCACGGAGGACGAGGCCGCCAGCGGCGACGACGAGCTGCCGCCACCCCCGCAGGAACAAAGCGCGATCGCGAGGACCGGGGCGAAGCGCCGCAGCAGGGCGGCGATGGAAGGCAGGCGGAACGGGGACATGGCGTGCGGGCCTGGCGAGCCAGGCGAGACGAAGCGCAAAGCGCTGAGCTAGAGTAGCTCGACTATGGTCGCCGCATGCTTTTTGCACCAGACCCTCACGGGTCGGTGCCGCCATACCTCTGCAGTTCGTGGAAGAGTTACGGTTCCAGCCGCCGGAACCACAGCACCGACAGCACGCCGGCCGTCACCAGCAGCAGTGCCGAGGCCAGCGCCACCAAGCCTGTGAGCTCGGTTTCCCGCGTCAGCACCTGCATCCGCGTGCCCAGGTTGCGGTAGACGCTGCGCAGCGTCTCCGCGGTGCCGGCGTGGTAGTACTCGCCGCCGGTCATGCGCGCCACCTCGCGCAGCGTCGGCTCGTCCAGCTGCATGTAGATGGGCATGCCTTCCGGCGTGGCGACATCGCCGCTGACGGTGCCCAGGCCCACCACGTAGATGCGCACGCCGCGATCGGCAGCCATCCTGGCCGCATCCAGGGTCTCGATGCCGACGGTCCGGCGACCGTCACTCAGCAGGACGATCGCCGCGGAGGGGTAGGAACCCGGCGGCACCGGCGCGACCTGCTTGGGTGCAGGCTTGCCCCGCTCGTCCAGGCTGCGGCCCTGCGGCTTGCGGCCGAGGCTGAGCTCCTCGACGTCGATGTGCTGCTCGGGAAACAGCTCCGCCAGGCAGGTGACGATGGCGTCGCCGACCGCGGTGCCCAATTGCATCTGGAAGCCGTCGATCGCCTGTGTCAGCGCTCCGCGGTCCAGCGTCGCCCGCTGCACCACCTGGCTGCCGCCGGCGAACGTGACAAGCCCGACCTCGACGCCCTTGGGCAGGTCGCGCAGGAACAGCTTGGCGGCATCCTGGGCCGCGGCCATGCGGCTCGGCTGCACATCGGAGACGCGCATGCTCAGCGACACGTCGATGGCCATCATGATCGACGACCGGGCCCAGGGCAGCGGCACGCGCGCCTCGGGCCGCGCGCTCGCCAGCAGCAGGCCGGCCAGCGCCAGCAGCATCAGCGCGGGCGGAACGTGCCGCCGCAGGTTGCGGCCGGTGGCCGCGCGCAGCAGCGCGACGCTGCTGAAGCGCACCGCCCGCTGGTCCCTGCGGCGGAGCAGCCAGACGTAGGCGGCCGGCAGCAGCGGCAATGCCAGCATCAGCCAAAGCAGTCGGGGCCACTGGAAATCCATGGGCGGGGCCTTGCAGTTGGACGGCGCGCGAACGGGAGGGGCGCGCAAGCGCCCTTGGCAGGATCGTGCCCGTGAAGCAGAAGGTTTTCAAGCGGCCCCGCCGCCGGGTACTGGTTCAAGCTGCTCCCGTCACCGTTACAAAACAGTTTCGGACCTGACCTCCCCCTGCTACGCTCCCTCTATGACCCGCAAAGACTTCACCCAGGTAGCCCTCGATGTGGTGCGCCAGGCTACGGGCGAGACACCCAAGCCCTCACCGTCACCAGTTGCAGTAGCGCGAAGAAAGGCAGGCCAAAAGGGTGGTCCGAAGCGGGCCGCAACCTTAACGCCAGAACAGCGCGCGGACATTGCGCGAACGGCCGCGAGCGCACGTTGGAAGAAAAGCCCTTAGGCGGCTTCGCCCTCGCCGAAGCCAGGCGAGTTCAGACGCTCCTCGACGTCATACGTGAAGTCCATGTCGAGTTGAATCTGCGGCTCGTTGGGATGCTTGCTGTTCCAAATCGTCTCGTCGATCTTGAGGTGAACAGCATCACCAACCATCTGCTGACGACGGTCCGAGAGTGACCACAGCATTTGCGGATGCGTCGCGTCTTCCATGTCCACCCACAGCACGTACTGCCGCCCATCGCGGGTTCGTTGCCGGAGCGCATGGTTCGCGCGGTAGGACAATCCTGTCTTGGGGTCCACGCGGTATTCGGCACGCGCTGCATCCGCCAGTTGCGCTGCGAAGAGTTCGCGGGCGGTCTTTGGCTTCGGCATCGTCGCGCCGCGCTCGATCGCCCAAGCCGCGACCAAGTCCATGTCGACCGTCTTGTCGCCAGTCTCGACTTTGTAGCGCTGGATCAGCGCCTGTAGCTGCTCATTCCTGGTCACAGATGCTCCTTAGCGAATGCCGACTGGGGCGACGTCGCCCCAGCCATCAACGACTGCGCTCGGGAGAACGCGATCACGAATCTTGACGAGGTGCGACCTAAATAGGTCGTACCTCCCGGTCCGGAATTGGATCTGTCCAGCGACAAGGGCCGGATGCACGCCGAGCACCTTCGCAAGACCAAGGAAGTCGCGTTCCGGAAAAATTGGCGCCTTCCGCTGAATGAAGCTGTCGACGCGCGCCCTCGGGGCACAAAAATCCGAGGCAACCGCGTTAGCCATCTTCTCTTCTTCGTCGACGACGGTGCCATTCAGGTCAACGTCGAGTGACGGGTCAGTCATCCCATGCTTCTGGAGAACATGCTCCAACTCATGCCGTAGCACGAACCAGAAGTTGTCCATGCGATCGAATCGCAGCGTCATGCCGATGACGGGCGACTGCTCGTTGAGCCATACGCACACGCCGTCGATCTTGGATGACTTCAGCCCTTCGACGACCACTAGCCGGATGCCGCACTCCTGAAGGATGCGAGGAGCGTGCCGAGCTTCTTCTGGCGCACTCAATAGTGACTTCAGCTTTGGAATGGCTGCCCGAGCTGCTCCTTCGTCATAACGCGGCACCAGCAGTTCCCGCGCAATCTGGCGAACACGGTAGAGCCAAGCGAGTTGCGCCGAGGATGGCTGCTCGCCCGCAGACGTCTTCTTGGCGGCGTGCGGAGTTCCTGCAATTTGCGTCGGGTTCTGCCCGTCGAAAAACCGGATGAGCGCTGAGTCAACGGCCTCCAGATCGCGCATGTCTTCAACGTCGATCCATTGACGCTGGATGAGCTCTGCAACTGGCAACTCAGCGAAGAGCTGAGCGCGCATGGCCCGAGCCGGATTGGGGATTGTGATGATCCTGGCCTTGGCTAGGTCAAGGCTGCGCTGAAGCTCCAAGAACCTGTCTGCAGGAATGCCGAACACCTCCTCAAGCGAAATGGCCAGCTCAGGAGTAACGGTCTTCTTGGCGGCGATGACCTTGCTTATGCCAGTCTCTTCGACCTCTAGGACGGCGGCGAGCACCCGGTTCGTCCAGCCGCGCTCCTGCAGCAGCGCATCGATGAGTTGACCGGGGGTCCGGCACTGCGTCTTATCCATTGTGCCGGCGATCGTACACGACTTGCACCAAATCGCAAACTGACGTTTATGCTTGACACATGGGAGTTACAGGCTAGACTTCAAACTGACCCGAACGAAAGCAGACGATAAACAAGCTCTCCCTCCAAGACCGCGTGCAGATCCTCAATGCGCTGTCGGAGGGCATGGGCACCAACGCAGCGGCTCGGGTGACTGGCAAGAGCAAGAACACCATCCTCAAGCTCCTGGCGGACGTGGGCGAGGCGTGCGCGCTGTACCAGGATCGCGTGATGAACAACCTGTCTTGCAAGCGCGTGCAGGTGGACGAGATTTGGAGCTTCGTCGGTCCGAAGCAAAAGAACGTGACTGAGAAGCACCCCATCACCTACGGGGATGTCTACACGTACGCCGCCATCGATCCCGACACGAAGCTCATGCCCTGCTGGTTCGTCGGCCACCGCACCAATGCCTGCACTGAGGCTTTCATGAACGACTTGGCCCCGCGTCTTGCCAATCGCGTCCAACTCACCAGCGACGGGCTTGGCTCCTACCCTCACGCCGTGGACATGGCCTTCGGCGGCAAGGTGGACTATGCAGTGCTGAACAAGTCCTATGCGGACGGCGGCGTACAGAAGGAAGCCAAGCGCCGCTACAGCCCTGCACAGTCCGTCGCGGCGGAAAAGCAAGTGGTCTTCGGCAACCCCGACACCGACCACATTTCGACCTCGCACGTTGAGCGGGCGAACCTCTCAATGCGGATGGGAATGCGCCGCTTCACGCGTCTGACCAATGCGTTCTCCAAGAAGATCGAGAACCACATGGCCGCGATCAGCTTCTACTTCATGGTCTACAACTTCGTGAAGATTCACAGCAGCATCAAGACAACGCCCGCCATGCAGGCGGGCGTGACTGACTTCCTCTGGTCCATGGATGACATCGTCCTCATGGCAGAAACAAACGGCTAGATCGCCATCACGATAGTGGGGCGAACAAAGATCCAATGCCGCGTGCCGCTGAAGTCTTTGAACTCAAGTTCCACGTTGCCGTAATCGTCTTTGCCAACGAGCCGCATACTGGCTCCGCGCGCGGCCCACTGGATCGCCTCTTGATCCTCGCTTGGCAGTCCATGAAGAAGTTCAGGCGGTGCGTGAAGCAGCCGCACGGATGCGCCATCCACTAGGGGCTTACCGTTCACGTCAAGCATTGCTCGCTCCTTTCAACATTCAGGGTTGCACTTGCAAGCTGTGTGCTTTGCCTGGGCGCCCAAGTTGTGTCCAGCCGCCTTCTTCGCTTTCCTAATGGCCTCGTCACAGGTCATGCCTGAAGCCTCACCGAACGCAAAAGAAGGTTCCTTGCCTACATTCTCAGGAATGTTCTCGTTGATGTCCGCACGGCACCTGCATCGATGCCCGGTAGGCGGCCTTCCTGGCTTCGTGTAGGTTCTGGCTGCCAATCCTCACCTCTTTTGTTTTCGCGAAGATGACAGACTCTGTAAGCCAGCGCAACGCTCGTTGGTACTAGGGGCCGGAAAACGTCTCTATTCGGTCGAGCCCTCCGCTTACAGACAAGATTTCAAACTGACCCGCTACCCGCCGCCGCGCGCCCTCAGGTCCCGCAGAATGTCCGGTAGCAGGCGGTGACCGCCGCCGGTGCCGGCTCGGCGAAAGCGGCGTTCGCCGGCAGTTCCTGCCAGGGATCGCGCAGCGCCGCCAGCAGCCGCTCGAAGGGCGCCATGTCGCCCTCGCGCGAGGCGGCCTGCAAGGCCTCTTCCACGCGCTGGTTGCGCGGGATGATCCAGGGGCTGGCACGCCGCATGTGCTCGGCGCGGGCGGGCGGCGCCACCGCGCCTTCCTCCGCGCAGCGCTGCCGCCAGAGGATCAGCCACTCGTGCAGCGCCTGGGGTTGCGCGAACAGCGCCTGCAGCGGCGCTTCGTCGCCGCCAGCGGCATCGGCCAGCCGGCGCCAGCCCAGCGTGAAGTCGACTTGCTGCGCCTGCAGCAGGGCCAGCCAGTCGCGCGCCAGGGCAGCATCCGTGGCGTCGTTCGCTGCGGCCGTGTCCGCCAGTCCCAGCTTGGCGCGCTGTCCGCGCAGCAGCGCGGCCTGGTAGAGATCGGGGAAGGCCTGGATCACCGCCGTCGCTTCCGCCACGGCCCGGTCGGCGGCGGCTTCGCTGGCGTCCTCGACAATCAAGGGCAGCAAGGCTTCGGCCAGCCGCGCCAGGTTCCATTGCGCGATCCCCGGCTGGTTGCCATACGCGTAGCGTCCCTGGCTGTCGATGGAGCTGAAGACCGCTTGCGGATCGTAGGCCTCCAGAAAGGCGCAGGGCCCGTAGTCGATGGTCTCGCCCGAGATCGTCATGTTGTCGGTGTTCATCACGCCATGGATGAAGCCGACGTTCATCCACTGCGCAATGAGCCTGGCCTGGCGCTGCGCCACGCGCCGCAGCAGCGCCAGGTAACGGCCCGGCGCGCCCGTGAGGTCGGGGTCGTGCCGTGCGATCGCGTACTCGGCCAGTTGCCGCAGTTTGTCGATCTCGCCGCGGGCCGCGAAGAACTGGAAGGTGCCCACCCGCAGGTGGCTGGATGCCACGCGCGTCAGCACCGCGCCCGGCAGCATCTCTTCGCGCACCACCGATTCACCAGTGCCGGCCACGGCCAGCGCGCGGGTCGTGGGAATGCCCAGGGCATGCATGGCCTCACCGATCAGCACCTCGCGCAGCATCGGCCCGACCGCCGCCCTGCCGTCGCCGCCGCGCGAGAACGGCGTGCGGCCCGAGCCCTTGAAGGCAAGGTCGCGCCGATGCCCTTGGCGATCGATGATCTCGCCCAGCAGCAAGGCGCGGCCGTCGCCCAGTTGCGGCGAGAAGCCGCCGAACTGGTGGCCCGCATAAGCCTGCGCGATCGGCTGCGCGCCCTGGGGGACCGTGTTGCCGGCGAAGATCGATGCCCCTTCTTCTCCCCGCAGCGCCTGCGCGTCCAGGCCCAGTTCCTCGGCCAGTTCGTCATTGAAGAACAGCAGTCGCGGCGCCGCGACCTGCGCCGGCTGCCACGCGACATAAAGGCCCGTGAGCTCGCGCGCGTAGCTGTTGTCGAAGGGGATGAGGACGGTGGTGGAAGCTTGCATGGAACGGTTGCGGAAAGCGGCCGGTGCTGCCGCGGTGCTCAGCCCTCGCCGAGCGCGAGGGATTCGCCGTGCCCTGGCGTCATGCCGGGGCCGCGGGCCTGGCCTTCTTCGCGCTGCATCTTCTGGTCGATGTTGGCGCAGCAGCCATCGACCGCGATCGGATCGCTGCACGGAAAGGTGTACTGCACCGCGACGTCCAGCACGTCGTCATAGCTGGGATGTTCGCCCAAGGGTTCCTGCCGGTTGCCAGCGGCGAGGGGACCGGTGGCGGACGTGGGAAATGGCGCCATGGCAAGCTCCTGGTTGATCCTGCATTGAGCAGCAAGTGTGCCGCAGTCCCTGTAGGCGCGCTTGGCGCCGGGTTGTCAGGGCGCGTCGAATGCCCGGCCGCCCGCTCGCGCCCACGCAACGCCGATTACAACTCGCGGCTGCCGCGGCAGCCCGGATCGCTTACGCTATCGCGAGGAGACCCCCCGAATGCTGCAATTCATGCGCGCCAAGGCCGATGCCGAAGACGGCTTGCTCGAGAAGTTCACCGCCAATGCCGATTACGGCGGCGAGGAGATGGTGACCGCACAGGCCAACGCGCTGCAGGAATGGGTGCGCACGCATTGCACCGGCATTGCGTGGGTCGAGTTGCTCAAGCGGGTGGAGTACCGGCCGATGGATCCGGAAGGTTTCGTCCCCGAAGAGGAGGACTGGGAACTGTCCGTGTTCTTCAACAATCGCGAGGACGCGCAGCGCTTCGCCAGCTCCTTCGAGATCGTCCCCAAGCCCACCCCGACCTGAGCGCACCCGAACACGACCAGCCCGGCCGGTCGTGGCGACCCGCCGGGCTGCTTGCGGCCAGGAGGCCTTATTGGTTCAGGATCAGGTTGGCGATCAGGCCGGTGGCGACGGCCGCCAGCACGTAATCGTTGCCGACTTGCACCCACTGGTAGCCGCGCGGCGGGCGCGCCAGGCGATGGCCGCGCCAGTCGTCCACCACGTACTGGTGGTTGCGGTATTCATTGGGCAGGAAGCCGCCGCGGCGCCATTCCGGCCCGCGGGCGCCATAGAAGTAGCGCTGCTGCTCGCCGTGCTCGCGCCAGTCGCCGCGGTTGCCCATGCGGCGCTCGTCGTGGCGCTCACCGCGCTGGTTGTCGTGGCGCTCACCGCGCTGCTCGTTGCGGAATTGCCGGCCGTCGTGGTTGCCGTCGCGCTCCCATCCCTGCGCGTACGACACGGAACTGAGGCCCAGAGACGCGATCACCACGCCGGCGAGCATTGCCTTGGATTTCATGGAGTTCTCCCTTGTGTTGCCTCCATGGTGCCCAACTGGCACCGGGACGGGGCCAAGGGAGTGCAAAGAACTTGTCGATATGCACAACGCTGTGCTTGCCAGCGCCGCGGCAGCCTCCAGCTATGCTCGCAGGATTGCCCGTTCCATAAGCCACAGGTTCCTTTTTCGATGCGCTGCGAAGACATTGCCTCCCATTCCCGGTTCCGGCGCCTGTCCACCATTTCGGGCATCGCGGTGGACCTGCGCTATGCCAGCGACCGCAACTTTGTCGGCCACGATCTCTACGGCACGCTGGACTGCGCGTGGCTGCACCGCGATGCCGCGACCGGGCTGGAGCAAGCCGTGGCGCGGCTCGCGCAGCTGGCGCCCGGGTACCGCGTGCTGGTGCTGGATGCGGTGCGGCCGCATCGGGTGCAGGTCGAGCTCTGGGATTTCCTGGAGGGCACGGGGCTGCGGGAGTACGTGGCGGATCCGGCACGTGGATCGATCCACTCCTTCGGCATGGCGCTGGATGCGACGCTGCTCGATGAGCAGGGGCGCGAACTCGACATGGGCACGGGCTACGACGAGATGACCGAGCTCTCGCATCCGCGGCTCGAAGCCCGGCACCTGGCCAGTGGCGAGCTCACGGCGGACCAGCATCGCCATCGCGAACTGCTGCGCGAGGCCCTTCATGCGGGCGGCTTTCGCGGCATCGAGAACGAGTGGTGGCACTTCGAGATGGGCGACCGCCAGGAGGTGCGCGCGTCCTTCCTGCGGGTCGACTGAGCCGTGGCGAGGGGGCGGCCGTACAATCGCCAGCCCTTGGAAGTCCCTCAGGCGCTTTCCTGCGCCGCATCGCCATGAACTTCATCCTGTCGCACCAGGCACTCGACGACGTCCTGCGCAAGAACGGGCTCAAGCCCAATGACCTGGCCGGCATCGACCGCCTGTTCGGCGGCGCCGACGGGTACTACTGGTACCACACCATGCGCCACCTTTGCCCACGTGGCGAAACGATGGTCTGGCACGACGAGGAGGCGATGCGTGCCGCGCTGCAGGACCACGAGAACGAGACGGCCGCCGAGGACGAAGTGAAGCCGCAGCCGCTGAAGCCGGAACACCTGGCGGCGATCGCCAGGCTGCTGGGCGTCCCCGGCTAGTGGCGGCTCACGCGTCCCGCGCACCGGGCTCGATGTCCGCCACCACGCGCGCATAACGCTCGCGGCTCCAGTAGGCCGAGCCCCAGTCGATCAGCACGACCAGCCGGTTGCGAAAGCCGATCAGGAAGTAGATGTGCGCGAACAGCCAGAACATCCAGGCAGGCCAGCCGCTGAATTCGACGTGCCGCCAGGGCGTCCACAGGTCGACCACGGCGGAATTGCGGCCTATCGTGGCCAGGTTGCCGTAGTCGTGATAGCGGAAAGGCTGCGTCGCCTCGCCGCGCAGCCGCCGCAGGATGTTGGCCGCTGCCACGCGCCCCATCTGCTTGGCCGCCGGTGAGACGCCAGGCACGGGCCGGGGCTCGTGGCCGGCGAGCCAGCTCTTCGCCGCCGCCAGGTCGCCGATCACGCTGATGGTCGGGTGACCGGGCACGCTCAGGTCCGGCTCCACCACGACGCGCCCGGCACGGTCGCTCGTCGCCCCCGTGGCCTGTGCGACCTGCTGTCCGAGCGGCGAAGCGGCGACCCCCGCGGCCCACACGATGCAACGGCTGGCGATGCGGTAGGGTGGCGTGTCGTCCCCCGCGTGCACCTCGAGTCCCTCCGCGTCGATCGCCGTGACGCGCGCACCGAGCCGCACCTGCACGCCGAGTTTCTTCAGTTGCCGCTGCGCGCTGGCGCTCAGTTTCTCCGGCATGGCCTGCAGCACGCGCGCGCCGCCTTCGAGCAGCAGGATGTGCGCGCCGGCCGGGTCGATGTGGCGAAACTCGCCAGGCAGCGTGTGGCGCGCGATCTCCGCCAGCGTGCCCGCCAGTTCCACGCCGGTCGGCCCGCCGCCGATGACGACGAAGGTGAGCCAGGCCGCGTGCCGTGCCGGATCGCTTTCCTTCTCCGCTTGCTCGAACGCCAGCAGCACGCGGCGTCGGATCTCGAACGCATCGGCCAGCGTCTTCAGGCCCGGTGCATGCGGCGCCCACTCGTCGTGGCCGAAGTAGCTGTGGGTGGAGCCGGCGGCGACGATCAGGTGGTCGTACGGCACCGAGCCGCCATCGGCGAACCGGACGAGGCGCGCCGCGGGATCGATAGCCACCACTTCGCCGAGCAGCGTGGTGACGTTCTCCTGCTTGCGAAACAGGTGCCGCACCGGCGCGGCGATGGCGGGGGCGGACAGGCCCGCGGTCGCCACCTGGTAGAGCAGCGGCTGGAACAGGTGGTGGTTGGTGCGGTCGACCAGGGTGACCTGGACCTCCGCACCCCGCAGAGCCCGGGCTGCTTCCAGTCCGCCGAAACCGCAGCCGATGATGACGATGCGAACGCTCATGGTGTGTGATCCTCGCCGGCGCGCCTGCCGCGACCGGAACAGGCCCTAGTGTGGCCCTGCGCCTCGCCCGCCGGGCGCGAGTAGCAGTACCATTCGCGCCGGCAATCCTCATGAACGAGCAAGCACTCCAGGCCTGGATACGGCGCCACCTCCGGTGGCTGCTTTGCTTTGCCCTGCTGCTGCCGGTCGCGCAGGTCGCGGGTGCGGTGCACCTGCTCTCGCACCTTGCGCCCACGGAGCAACGGCGGGGCAGCCAGGACGCCGCCGACCCTGCGCAGTGCCAGATCTGTCCTCTCGCCGCCGCCATCAGCAGCGGCGGCGCGCCGAGCACGCCGCCCGTGCTGCGCCTCGATGTCCTGCCCGCGGCCCAGATCGCGCAGGCGGTTCCCGGGCGCGCGGGCAGCACGCCGCGCCGGCTCTTCGACAGCCGCGGGCCTCCTTCGCTCCTGCATTGATTTTCCGATCGCGGCCGCGCGTTCCCCTGGGGACGCGCCACGCCGCTCGTTCTTTCGTGCAAGGAGTCGATCATGAATGCATTGCAGCAAGCCGGCCTGGCGCTCGCTTTCGTTGCCCCTTTCGCCGCCCACGCCGACACGGCCGCGGACCTGCAAACCCTGCGCTCGGAACTGGCCACGATGCGCGCCGATTACGAGGCGCGCATCCAGGCGCTGGAGGGCCGCGTCAAGGCGGCCGAAGCGGTGCAGGCGACTGCCGCGCCGGCGCCCGCTGTGGCGGCCGCGCCCGCAGCTG
>NZ_JAQGNQ010000012.1 GCF_028291745.1 Ramlibacter sp.
CGACCGCGTGGCCGGCGATGCTTGCCTGCGCGCAGACGGTGGCCGGGCCGTAGAGCGACTTGAATTCGAGCAGGGAAGCATCGTCCGCGAGGCGAAGCATGATCTCGCGGGAGTCGACGGGTTCGCGGAGGTTCAGCGGCATGAGGGAGAGGAGGTCCTCCCGTGCACCCTCACCCCCACCCTCTCCCACAAGCGGGAGAGGGAGCGAACTCCCCGGCTGTGACTCCCTCTCCCGCTTGCGGGAGAGGGTTGGGGTGAGGGCCAGCCGCCCCACCACATCCCGCGCGATCCCCAGCGCCTCCCGATCATCCCCGGCCAGGTACTCGCCCAATCCGGAGACGCTGGCATGCATCTCCGCCCCACCCAGTTCCTCCTCGCTCGCGACTTCGCCCGTGGCGGCCTGCAGCAGCGGCGGCCCGGCGAGGAACGCGCGCGAGCGGCCGCGCACCAGGATCACGATGTCGCTCAGCCCCGGCAGGTAGGCACCGCCGGCCGTGCCGGATCCGTGCTGCACGGTGAGCACCGGAATGCCCGCAGCCGACAGGCGCGCGAGGTTGCGAAACAGCGCGCCGCCCTGCACGAAGTCCTCCACGCGATAGCGCATCAGGTTGGCGCCCGCGCTTTCCACCAGGTGCACAAAGGGCAGGCGCTGCTGCAACGCGATCTCCTGCACGCGCAGCATCTTCTGCAGCCCCATGGGCTGGAGCGCGCCGGCCTCGATGCCGGAGTCGCTGGCCACGACCATGCAGCGCACGCCACGGACGAAGCCGATGCCGGCAATCACGCCGCCGCCCGGCACCGAGCTGGCGGCATCCGTGCTGTCCTGCAGGTAGCCCGCCAGGTGGCACAGGGGCAGCCAGGGCGCGCCCGGATCCAGCAGCAGGCCGACGCGTTCGCGCGGCAGCAGTTGTCCGCGCTGTTCGAACAGCGACTGCGCCTCGGCCGAGCGGTCGGCGGCACGCTGCTCCAGCGCGCGCAGCTGCGCGATGCGCGCGAGCATGGCCTCGCGGTTCTGCTGGGATCGATCATGCGCGGAAGCCATGGCGGGGGACCATAGCAGAAGCGCGCAGGCCGCCCTACAGGGACGACGCGAGGTAGGGTGCGGTCACGCTGCCTTTCGCCTTCGCCACCTGCCGGGGCGTGCCGGACGCCACGATCCGGCCGCCCTGCACCCCGGCCCCCGGGCCCATGTCGATCACCCAGTCGCTCTGGGCAACGATGCGCATCTCGTGTTCGACCACGACCACCGTGTTGCCCTCGTCCACCAGCCGCTGCAGTTGCGCCATCAGGCGATCGGCGTCGGCCGCGTGCAAGCCGGTGGTGGGCTCGTCCAGCACGTACAAGGTGTCGCCGCGATGCATGCGCTGCAGCTCGGTAGCCAGCTTGATGCGCTGCGCCTCGCCGCCCGAGAGCTCGGTGGCCGGCTGGCCCAGGCGCAGGTAGCCGAGCCCGATGTCCTGCAGGACCTGCAGCGGGCGCAGCACGGCGGGCTCTGCGGCGAAGAAGTCCACGGCTTCTTCGACCGTCAGACGCAGCACGTCGGCGATGCTCTTGCCGTGCCACAGGATCTCGAGCGTCTGCGGGTTGTAGCGGGCGCCGTGGCAGTCCGGACAGGGCGCGTACACGCTGGGCATGAACAGCAGTTCGACCGAGACGAAGCCCTCGCCCTCGCAGGTGTCGCAGCGGCCCTTGGCCACGTTGAAGGAGAAGCGGCCCGGGTCGTAGCGCCGCTTGCGCGCCGCCGGCGTGGCCGCGAACAGCTTGCGCACCGTGTCGAACAGGCCGGTGTAGGTGGCGAGGTTGGAGCGCGGCGTGCGGCCGATCGGTTTCTGGTCCACCTGCACCAGGCGCCGGATCGCACCGGTGTCGCCCGCCAGGCGGCCCGACCAGTTGCCGTCGGCGGCATCGGGCTCCAGCAGTTCGTCGGCCTCTTCCTCGGCGCCGGGCAAGTCGCTGCCCAGATGCTGGGCGACCAGCTCCAGCAAGGCGCGCGTGACCAGCGTCGACTTGCCCGAGCCGGAGACGCCGGTCACTGCCGTCATGCAGCCCAGGGGAAAGGCCGCATCCAGGCCCTGCAGGTTGTTGCGCGTGACGCGTTCCAGCCGCAGCCAGCCACGGGGTTCGCGCGCGGGCCGGGGCGGCATCCACACCTCGCCGAACAGGTGGCGGCGGGTCTGCGATTCCTCCACGTGCGCCAGGCCCGCGGGCGGACCGCTGTACAAGACGCGGCCACCGCGCTCGCCGGCGGCCGGGCCGACGTCGACCAGCCAGTCGGCCTCGCGCATCAGCGAGAGGTCGTGCTCCACGACGAACACCGAGTTGCCGCTGGCCTTCAGCCGCCGCAGCGCTGCCAGCAGTGCCTCGCCATCGGCGGGATGCAGGCCGGCCGAAGGTTCGTCCAGCACGTAGATCACGCCGAAAAGCTGCGAGCCCAGTTGCGTAGCCAGGCGCAAGCGCTGCAGCTCGCCCGGCGACAGCGTCGGCGTGCTGCGCGCCAGCGAGAGATAGCCCAGCCCCAGCTCCTGCAACGTGTGCAGGCGCGCCAGGATGTCGTGCGCGAGCCGCTGCGCCGCGATGCGCTTTTCTTCGGAGAGTCCGCCGGTGAGGCGCACATCGGGCGCGGCCGCATGCGACGCGCCGCCCTGCGCCACCCGCGCGTCGGTGGCGCGCTGCGTCTGGGCCCGCGAGAGCCGGTCACCGGCCGCGGCCACGTCCTGCAATCGCCCTTCGGCGGCGGGCCGCAGGATCGGCACGACCTCCTCGATCGGCAGCTGCGCCAGCGCGCCGATGTCGTGGCCGGCGAAGGTCACGCTCAGCGCCTCCGGCTTCAGGCGCTTGCCGGCGCAGACCGGGCACAGCGCGCCGACCATGAACTGCGCCACGCGCTTCTTCATCATCGCGCTTTGCGTGCTCGCGAAGGTGTGCAGCACGTAGTTGCGCGCGCTGGTGAAGGTGCCCATGTACGCGGGCTCCGTCTTGCTGCGCAGGGCAGCCTTGGTTTCCCTCGGCGTGAAACCGGGATAGACCGGCACCGTCGGGGTCTCGTCGGTGAACAGGATCCAGTCGCGCAGCTTGCGGGGCAGCTCGCGCCAGGGGCGGTCGACGTCGTGGCCGAGGGACACCAGGATGTCGCGCAGGTTCTGCCCGTGCCAGGCGGGCGGCCAGGCGGCGATGGCGCGCTCGCGGATCGAGAGCGAATCGTCCGGGACCATCGAGGCCTCGGTGGCGTCGTACACGCGACCCTGGCCGTGGCAATGCGGACAGGCGCCCTGCGGCGTGTTGGGAGAGAAGTCCTCCGCATACAGCATGGGCTGCCCGGGCGGATAGTGGCCCACGCGCGAATAGAGCATGCGCAGCAGGCTGGAGAGCGTCGTGACACTCCCCACGGAGGAGCGCGTGCTGGGCGCGCCGCGCTGCTGCTGCAGGGCGACTGCGGGCGGCAGGCCATCGATGGAATCGACGTCGGGTACGCCCGCCTGGTCGATCAGCCGGCGGGCATAGGGCGACACCGATTCGAGATAGCGCCGCTGCGCCTCGGCATAGATGGTGCCGAAGGCGAGCGAGGACTTGCCCGAGCCCGAAACGCCGCTGAACACCACCAGCGCGTCGCGTGGCACGTCGACATCGACGTCCTGCAGGTTGTGCTCGCGCGCCCCCCGCACGCGCACGAAGCCGTGCCCGCGAGCGGGTGGGGAACCGTCTTGTTTTTCTTCGGCGGGCGCACTGCCCTTGCTGTCCCTGGCCATGCAGACACGGTAGAGCCATGCAGCTCACGCTCTCGTGGGACACGGCTGAAATTTCCTGTCGGCCATGACGAATGACCTTGCCGCTGCGCGGCGAACGACAAATGACAAAATCGGTCATCGGCGTCTTTTCGTCATTGCCGCGAAGCGAAGTCATTGAGATCCCGGCGGACGGCAAGCCGCCGTTCTACATGGGCAAGTGCATGACGTGGGCCTTCGACGGGGCGGTCGTGCAAAGAACGGCGCCGCAGTTTTATCGGGCGAAGGAAAACAAGTAGGGTGGGATGCGCGCAGCGCACCCCACCATGGGCCGTGCGGTGGGGTGCGCTGCGCGCATCCCACCCTACAACGACAGCGCGTCCGCCCGCTGTCGCAAGAATTCCCGCTCCCGCTCGTTTCCGGCCAGCGCGGCGGCCGCCAGGAATTCGGCGCGCGCTTCATCACGCCGGCCGAGCTTCTCCAACAGATCCCCCCGCACACTCGGCAGCCATTGATAGCGCCGCAGCGATGCTTGCGTGCGCAAGCGATCGACGATGACCAGCGCCGCCGCCGGGCCTTCAGCCATTGCCACCGCCACGGCACGATTGAGCTCGATCACCGGCGAGGGCGCGACCTCCGCCAGCGTGGCATAGAGCGCGGCGATCGCCTTCCAGTCGGTCTCGGCGCTGCTGCGCGAGCGGGCATGGCAGGCCGCGATGGCCGCCTGCAGCGCATAGACCCCGCGCTCGCCGCCCAAGGAGTGCGCCTTCTCCAGCGCGGCCAGCCCGCGGCGGATCAACAGCGGATCCCAGCGGCCGCGGTCCTGGTCGGCCAGCAGGATGGGGCGGCCCTCGGCGTCGGTGCGCGCGTTCATGCGCGAGGCCTGCAGTTCCAGCAGCGCCAGCAGGCCATGCACCTCCGGCTCGCGCGCCGCGATACCGGCCAGCATGCGGCCCAGGCGCAGGGCCTCCTGCGCGAGTTCGGGCCGCATCCAGTCGTTGCCCGCCGTCGCCGTGTAGCCCTCGTTGAAAACCAGGTAGACCACCTCCAGCACCGAGGCGAGCCGCTGCTGCAGCTCCGCGCCGCGGGGCACTTCGTACGGCACCTTGGACTCGCTGAGCGTGCGCTTGGCCCGCACGATGCGCTGCGCGATCGTGGGCTCCGGCACGAGGTAGGCACGGGCGATCTCGTGCGTCGTGAGGCCGCCCAGGAGCTTGAGCGTGAGCGCGACCCGCGCCTCCATCGACAGGAGCGGATGGCAGGCGGTGAAGATCAGCCGCAGCAGGTCGTCGCCGATGTCGTCTTGCCGCGCGGCATCGAGCGCGTCGACGAAGTCCGGCACCACCAGCGCCTCCTGCGCCTCGAGATCGAGGCCCAGCTCCTCGAGCTTGGCGCCGCGCAGCTTGGCCAGGCGCAGGTGGTCGAGGGCGCGATTCTTCGCGGTGGTCATCAGCCACGCACCGGGCCTGTCGGGGATGCCGTCGCGCGGCCAGTGCTCCAGCGCCGCGACCAGCGCGTCCTGCGCCAGTTCCTCGGCCACGCCGACGTCGCGCACCATGCGCGCGACCACGGCGACGATGCGCGCCGCGTCGATGCGCCAGACCGCGGCGATCGCCTGGTGGGTGGCCGAGTGCATCTCAGTGCGGTGGCGCCGCGTTCGGGTCCATCCACGTCAGCTCCCAGAGGTGGCCGTCCGGGTCCTCGAAGCCGTGGGCGTACATGAAGCCGTGGTCCTGCGGCGCGTTGGGCGCGGTGCCGCCGGCGGCCAGCGCCTTCTTCACCAGGTCGTCCACCTCGGCGCGGCTCTCGCACGAGAGGCAGACCAGCACCTCGGTGGTGGCCTTCGCATCGGCGATGCGCTTCTTGATGAAGCTCTGGAAGAAGGGCTCCACCAGCAGCATCACGAAGATGTCTTCGGCCACCACCATGCAGGCGCCCTGGTCGTTGGTGAACTGCGGATTGAAGGAGAAGCCGAGCGCGGTGAAGAACGCCTTGGCGCGCTCCATGTCACGGATCGGCAGGTTGACGAAGATTTTGCGGGACATGGGGTTTTCCTTACTTGAGGCCGATCTGCTCGAACCGTTCCTGGGTTGCCGGCGCTACCAGGCCGGCGAAGTCTTCCAGCTCGTAGATCTGCCGCACCTCGATGTGGCAGGCGACGCCTTCGCCGATCGGATTGGGGAAGCGCTTCGACCACTCGATGGCCTCGTCGCGCGTGCGGGTCTGGATCAGCGTGTAGCCGGCGATCAGTTCCTTGCTCTCGGCAAAGGGGCCGTCGACGACGGAGCGCTTGCCGCCTTCGTACTGCACACGCCAGCCCTTGCTGCTCGGTTGCAGGCCGGCGGCGTCCAGCAGCGCCCCGGCGCGCGCGAGTTCCTCGTGGTAGGCGGCCATCGCCTGGAACAGCGGCTCGGGGTTGGGCGGAAAGCGGGCGGCTTCGCTGTCGGGCGTGGCCTTGACGATGATCATGAAACGCATGACGTGCTCCTTCGCGGGGCGGTTGGCAAAGCGGCGGACTTGCCGCTTCTGCAGCCACGACGAACGAGCCGGCGCGGAATCGACATCGCCCGTTCACGCAGGCGCCAGGACGCCAGGCGCCTAGAGGTAGCAGGGTGCGGTCTCACGCACCTCGACGGTCGCCCATTCGGCGGCCGGACAGGCCTGCGCGATCGCCAGGGCCTCCTCGCGGGTGCGGCAATTCAGCAGGAAGAAGCCGCCGACCATTTCCTTGGCCTCGGCAAAGGGCCCGTCCAGCACCTGGGCGCGGCCACCGCGCACCTGCACGCGGGAGCCCTTTTGCTGCGACTCGAGCGACTCGACCGCCAGCAGCTTGCCCTGCTTCTTCAGGTCCTCGGAGAAGTCGACCATGCGCCGGAACACGGCTTCGCCCTCCGTGCGCGTGCGCGTGCCGCGCTGGGCGGGGTCTTCGACAATGAGGAGCATGAAGGACATGCGGGGATGATAGGTGCGGTCGGGGTGCGGAGGCAAACGCGGCGACAGAGGGAGTCACTCCATTCACGCCCGCACCCGCGTCAACATCTTCCCGAGCACCGCCAGCGCCGCGATCACGTAGGCCAGTGCCGCCGGCACCCACATGATCAAGCCGCCCAGTTGCTGGTCGTCGACCGGGTCCATGCCCAGGGCTCCGGTCAGCGGGATATACGGCGAGTACCACGGCGTGGGCGCCAGGCTCAGAAGCGCGCCGAGCGCGCTCGTGTGCATCATCGTGGTGAAGAGATAGGCCGCCGAGTGACCCGGCCCGTAGCGGCCGCGCGGATCGTGCCCCAGCACCGACCACCAGAAGAACAAGGCCGTGCCCAGGAAGGAGACGTGCTGCGCAATGTGCACCGCCTCGTTCTGCAGCGCCGCGTCGAACAGCGTGGGAATGTGCCAGGCCCACAGCGCCAGCGCGTGCAGCGCCCAGGCGACCAGCGGGTCGGTCAGCGTCGACCAGAAGCCGACCCAGCCCCGTCGCTGAAACAGCCGTCCCACCACGCGTCTTTGCGCCGGCGTCAGCGCCCAGGTCCACGTGGCCAGCGGCCGCCCGAGCACCAGCAGCGGCGCCGCCAGCACCATCAGCAGTTCGTGCTGCAGCATGTGCGCCGAGAACAGGCGGCCACCCAGCGGATCGAGCGGACTCACCAGCGCGATCACCAGCGACAGCCAGCCGAGCGCGAAGGCCCCGGCCTGCTGCGGCGAGACGCCGCGACGGCCGCCGGCGTTGGTCCACAGCCGGTGCAGTCCGAGCGCATAGCCGAATCCCGACAACCCGAGCAGGAACAGCAGCCAGGGCGCGAGATCCCACTGCCACAGCGAGGCCGCAACCGGCAGGTCCTGCGGCACATGGGCATGGGCGCAGGCGGCGGCCAGCAAGGCCGCCAGCGCGATGATCAGGGCAGGCACGGGGACAGCACCCACAGCGCGAACCACATGGCCAGGATGACCAGCGCCGACAGCGATGCGACGGCCAAGGCGCAGCTGCCGAGAAAGCGCCCCGGCACCGCGCCGTGCGCCTCGTCGCTGTCGTGCGAAGTCGGCTCGCCGCGGCGCAGCGAGGACTCGCCGAAGGCCACCACCGCCATCACCAGCACCACGGCCAGCGCCACCGCCGCGGCCAGGTGCAGCTCCAGGCGCGTCTGCGCGCTGCACGCCGGCGTCACCATCGAATACAGCGTGCTCTGCGCCGCCAGGACGACGGTCGGCGCCAGCACCAGGGCGATCACGCTCTTGCGGCTCATGTCGTGCGCGCTCCCCAGTAGATGACCAGGTAGATCGGGACCCAGGTCGCCACGACGAAGTACCAGTAGAACGAGTTCTCGCTGACGTCGACGTAGCGCTTGCCATCCAGCGGGCCGGTGAAGAACAGCACGGTCAGCACGATCGTGTCGATCAGGTCGGTGACGATGTGCGTCGTGTGCAGCCCGAGCAGCAGCCACACCAGCGAGCCGTAGGCATTGCTGTCCCAGCGCGTGTTGAGCGTCGCGAACTCCATGACCCGGATGGCGCAGAACATCACGCCGAAGACGCAGCTCACGGACAGCCAGATCTGCGCCGACCGCAGCTTCCTGTCCTCGCCTGCCTTCTTGGCCAGGTGCGCCGGCACGAAACTCACCAGCATCACGGCCAGGTTGAGCGTGCCCCACAGCAGGTCGGGCGGCGGCGCGGTGATCGGCCAGGTCTCCTGGTGGCTGCGCAGGTAGAAGTAGCACATCACCGCCAGCGCGAACACCGTGCCCTCGATCGCCATCATGCCCAGCGTGCCCCACCACATCAGGCTGCGGTGCCCGTACACCACGGTGGGCAGTTCGCGCACGTCGAGGGCGTTGCCGGTGACCACGGATTCGTTCATGCCAGCTTCTCCAGCGCCAGTTCCTCCGCCGACTCGCGCTGGTCCGGCCAGAACCAGGCGATCAGCGTCACCGCGACCAGCACGGAGCCCCACACCATCGCCCAGGGCGTGAAGATCGAGGCGATGAAGAACACGGTGGTCGCGACCGCCGCCAGGAACGGCCAGGGCGTGGAATCCGGGAACATCATGCGGGCGTCCGGCTTCGCCTCGGCCACGGTGGTGCTGAGTGCCTCGCGCAGATCCGCAGCCAGCCCGGCGACGTGGTCCGGCGCGCCGGCGGGGACGCCCTGCCAGAGCGGATCGCGTCCGTGCACCACCGGGAGCACCGGGAAGTTGCACATGCGCGGGGGCGACTCGGTCGCCCACTCGAGCGTGCCGGCGCCCCAGGGGTCGGGGCCCGCCAGCTGGCCGTGGCGCGCGCTGCGCACCGCGTTGACCAGCGTGAGCAAGACGCCGATCGCCAGCGTGAGCGCCCCCACCGTGGCCAGCAGGTTCAGGTTGCCCCAGCCCATCTCCGCCGGGTAGCTGTACACGCGCCGCGGCATCCCCTTGAGCCCGAGCAGGTGCATGGGGAAGAAGGCAACGTTGAAGCCGACGAACATCAGCCAGAAGCTCCAGCGCCCGAGCGGCTCGGACATCAGGCGGCCGACGAACTTCGGGTACCAGTAGTACAAGGCGCCGAACAGCGGGAACACCGCGCCCCCGAGCAGCACGTAGTGCAGGTGCGCCACCACGAAGTAGCTGTCGTGGACCTGCGAGTCGAGCGAAACCGAGGCCAGCATCAGTCCGGTCATGCCGCCGATGATCAGGATCACGAAGAAGGACAGCACGTAGTACAGCGGCACCTTGAAGTTCAGGCGGCCGGTCCACAGCGTCGCGATCCAGCAGAAGATCTGGGTCGCCGTGGGAATGGCGATCAGCATGCTGGCCGCGGTGAAGAAGGTCTTGCCCAGCTCCGGCACGTTGGTGGCGAACATGTGGTGCACCCACAGGCCGAAGGACAGGAAGCCGGTGGCGATGATGGACAGCACCATCGCCGTGTAGCCGAACATGGGCCGCCGCGCGAACGTGGGGATCATCGCCGACATGAAGCCCAGGCCGGGGATGAAGATCATGTAGACCTCGGGGTGGCCGAAGAACCAGAACAGGTGCTGCCACAGCAGCACGTCGCCGCCCTCGCCCGGGTTGTAGAAGTGGGTGGCCACCAGCCGGTCCAGGATCAGCAATGTGCTGGCCAGCGCCACCGCCGGCATCGCGAACATGATCATGAAGGCCACGACCAGCATGGCCCACACGTACAGCGGGATGCGGTTCAAGGTCATGCCCGGCGCCCGCATCTTGAACACCGTGCAGATGATGATCACCGCATCGAGCAGCGCCGATACCTCGGTGAACGTGATCATCTGCGCCCAGAAGTCGCTGCGCTTGCCGGCACCGTAGGCCGGCCCCGCCAGCGGCACGTACGAGAACCAGCCGGCGTCCGGGCCCGAGTTGAACGCGAACACCGCGTACAGCATGATCCCCCCGAACAGGAAGATCCAGTACGAGTACGCGGTCAGGCGCGGGAAGGCGGTGGAGCGCGCGCCCACCATCAGCGGCACCAGGTAGATGGCCACGGCCTGCATCACCGGCACGGCGAACAGGAACATCATGGTCGTGCCATGCATGGTGAAGACCTGGTTGTACAGGTCCGGCCCCATCAGCGTGTTGCCCGGGCGGGCCAGCTGCATGCGCATGGAGGCGGCCAGCAGCCCGCCAAGGGCGAAGAACACCAGGCAGGTCACCAGGAAGCGCTTGCCGATCGCCTTGTGGTTGATGGCGCAGAACCAGCCGAAGAAGCCGGGCGGATCGGACCAGGTCGCGTCCAGCACCCGCACCACGACCTCGCCCCCGGCGAGTCCGTCCTTGGTGCTGCCCCGATACGGATGCGGCTCCTCGCCGCGCGGTCCTTTCCTCATTGGAGCGTCCCCAGGTAGGCCACCAGCGCCGCGAGGTCGGCACCGGACAGCGGATTGGCCGGCATGTTGGTGCCCGGCTTGTGCTTTTGCGGATCGGCGATCCAGCTCGCCAGGTTGGCCGGCGTGTTGGGCAGCGTGCCGGCCGCGAGGGTGCGGCGGCTCGCCACGTGCGTGAGGTCGGGGCCGGTGCGGGCGCCGGCGATCGTGCCCTGGACCGCATGGCACATCGCGCAGCTCACCGACTGGAACAGCATCTTGCCGCGCTGCGCGGTCGCATCGCCGGGTTCGCCTGGCGGCTTCAATTGCAGCTGGCGCCACTGCTCGTATTCAGCCGCCGGTTGCGCCTGCACCTCGAAGGCCATGAAGGCGTGCTGGAAGCCGCAGAACTCCGCGCACTGCCCGCGGTAGATCCCCGGCTGGTCCGCCTGGAAGGTCATGGTCGCCGTGCGGCCCGGGATCAGGTCGCGCTTGCCCGCGAGGCTGGGCACCCACAGGCTGTGGATCACGTCGTCGGCATTGAGCCGCACCACCACCGGGCGGCCCACGGGCACGTGGATCTCGTTGGCCGTCTCGAAGGTCTCGCTGACCGGTCCGTTGACGTACTTCACCGACCACCACCACTGGTGCGCGGTGACCTCGATGTTGATCGCGTTCTTCAGCGGCAGGCGCGCCAGCGCGCGGTCGGTGAACACGCTGGCCGCCAGCAGCACCAGCAGCCCGAGGACGGCGAGCGTGACGGCCGTGGCCACCGTGCGATGCAGGCGCGGCTCGGGCACGTTGACCGTGCTCAGGTCCGGCGGCTCCTGCGTGTGGATGCGCGGCGCACGCCGCACCGCCAGCACCAGCGCCACCAGCACCAGGGCGAACACCACGGTGCAGATGACGAGGAAGATGTTCCACAGGCTGGCGATGTGGCCCGCCTGCGGTCCCCAGGCCTGCAGCATGTCGTGGACGCCGGGGTTCATCGCACCTCCCAGGTCTGTTCGGCCTTCGAGTCGCCCTTCTGGATGGCCGGCTGCGGCGAGCGGAAGTTCTCCGGCTTGCCGGGATAGAGCGAGTCGCCGCGCGAGGGCGCGACATCGCTGCGCACGCCGCCGCCCATGGAGCGCACGTAGGCGACGATCTTCCAGACCTGGTCTTCGGGGATGTGGCCGCCGAAGGAAGGCATGCCGTTCGGCCGCCCCTGCATGATGCTGGCGAAGATGTTGGCCGGCTCGCTGCCGTACACCCAGGCGCTGTCCATCAGCGGCGGGCCGATGCCGCCGCCGCCGTTGAAATGGCAGCCCGAGCAGTTGTACCAGCGGAACAGGCGCTTGCCTTCGTTGACGGCATAGGCGTTGTCGTCGTACATGCTGATGTTCTTCTCGGCACTGCGCACGTAGCCGCTGAGGGCCATCGCCGGCTGGTTCAGGCTTTCGCGCACCGAGGACGCGTTGACGCTCTGGTTCTGGATCTCCGCCTGGAAGTGGCGCTCCTCGCGCTCGCAGCCGGCAAGCGCCAGCGAGGCCACCAGCAGCAGGGACAGGGCATGGCTCATGGCGCCTTCTCCTCCACGCGCGGCACGCCGTACTCGTCGAGGATGCCGACGATGTCGCCGCGCCGGCGCACGAGAAAGTCGTCGAGCCGGTCGCGCAGTTGCGTGTCGCCGCGCCGCACGCCCATGGCGATGGCGAAGGTGAAGGGCTGGCCCGGCAGCGTCGCCGGCGGCGCCAGCACATGCAGTTGCAGCGGGCGGCCGGCGCGCTGCATGTAATAGCCGGCCTGCGGCCCCCAGACGAAGGCCGCATCGAGCTCGCCGCGCGCCAGCGCCTGCACCATGCGCGCGGCGGCGGGCTGCTCGCCGGGAAGCGGGAAGCCCACCACGTTGCGCGTGGCCCCGGCCTGCATCAGCGCATGGCCGGGAGGCGTCGTGGCGAAGTCGTCGCCCATCAGTTGCACGCCGACGCGCCACTGCCGCAGGCGGGCATCGGCAAAGTCGCGCGGCACCGGCTGGCCGGCGGGCTGCACCAGCACGAAGCTGGAACGGTAATAGGGCCTGGTGTTGAGCGTGCGCTCGAACTGCACCGGCACGCCGACGATCACATCGCACAGGCCCGCGCCCAGGGTCTTGCGCACGAAGCCGCGCCGGTCCGGCAGCCAGGCGTATGCGAGCGGCAGGCCGAAATCGTCGGCCAGCAGCTGCGCGATGCGGTTCTCGAAACCGCTGCGGTCCTCGTGCGAGTACGGCAGGTTGTCGGGATCTGCGCAGACCCGCAGCGCCTCTCGCTGCGGCTCCTGTGCCGTCGGCGCGTTCGTTGCCGCCGCAAGCAATGCCAGCAACAGGAGAACGGCGCGCCTCACTTGGCCGCCCCCGGCAGCGAGAACACGTACAGGTGCCCGCCGCGTTTGGTGGCCGATGGCAGGTCGCGCATCGCCCCGATGAAGCCGAGCGCGCCGGTGGCATCGCGCGGATCCAGCCCCGCCGAGACGATGGCCCCCGACCAGCCGCCGACACCGGCCAGCACCGCGACGTACTGCTGGCCGTCCGGTGCCCGGAAGCTCACCGGCTGGCCGATGATCCCCGACTCGGTCTTGAACTGCCACAGGAGGTGGCCGTTGCGCGCATCGAGTGCCTTGAACCAGCCGTCCATGGTGCCGTAGAAGGCGACGTCGCCGGCGGTCACCAGGGCGCCGCTCCAGACCGGGAACTTCTCCTCGATGTCCCAGGCCTTGCGCTGCCGCACCGGGTCCCAGGCGGTGAAGCGCCCGCGCATGCCGCCCGGGCCCGGGTACATCTTCACCTCGGCGCCGACGAAGGGCGTGCCCGCGATGTAGCTCGCCTCGTAGGTCAGGGCGTCCTGGCACAGGTTCTGGTGCGGGATGTACAGCAGCTTCGTGCGCGGCGACCACGCGGCCGGCTGCCAGTCCTTGGCGCCCGGCGATGCGGGACAGATGCTGCGCGTGGTCTCGCCGGAGCGGGGCGCCTTCGCCGGGTTGTAGCGCAGCGCGCCGGTCTGCAGGTCGACGCCGAGCGAGGTGGTGGTGTGGACGAAGGGCGTGGCCGAAATCACCTGGCCGGTGGTGCGGTCGATGACATAGAGATAGCCGTTGCGGTCCGGCCGCAGCAGCACCTTGCGGGTCTTGCCCTGCAGGTCAAGGTCGACCACCACGCTCTCGTTGACCCCGTCATAGTCGTGCAGGTCGTGCGGGCTGGTCTGGTAGAACCACACCGCCTCGCCGGTGTCGGGCTTGCGCGCGAACAGGCCCGAGGTCCACTTGTTGTCGCCGGGGCGCTGGTCGGGGTTCCACGGCCCAGGGTTGGCCGTGCCGTAATAGATCAGGTCCAGGTCGGGGTCGTAGCTCACGAAGCCCCAGACCGTGCCGCCGCCGATGCGCCAGGCATCGCCGGGCCAGGTCTTCACGCCGAGGTCCTTGCCCTGGTCGGACTGGTACCAGGGCTTGAAGCTGGGGCCGATCAGCACGTCCTTGTCGGGGCCCGTGTTGTAGGCGCGCCAGACGATGTTGCCGGTGGCGGCGTCGAGCGCCGTGAGCCAGCCGCGCACGCCGAACTCGCCGCCGCTGTTGCCCACCAGCACCTTGCCCTTCACGATCTGGGGCGCCATGGTCATGCTCTGGCCCAGCTTGATCTCGCCGAGCTTCGTGCGCCACAGCTCCTTGCCGGTCTGGCCGTCGAGCGCGATGGTCTGATTGTCGAGCGTGTTGAAGAACAGGCGGCCGTCGGCATAGGCGCCGCCGCGATTGACCGTGTCGCAGCAGGCCACGCCCTGGGCGCTGGCCTGCGGCTTGGGATCGAACACCCACTTGAGCGGAAAGCCTTTGCGGGTCAGGTCGAAGGCGAACACCAGGTTCGGGAAGGGCCCGACCACGAACAGCGTGTTGTCCGCGACGATCGGCGCCGCCTCGTGGCCGCGGTCGAGTCCAGTGGGGAAGTGCAGGACCAGCTTGAGTTGCGCGGCATTGGCTGGCGTGATCTGCGCCAGCGGGCTGAAGCGCGTGAGGCCGGGGTCCTTGCCCGCGGTGCGCCAGTCGCCATCGTCGGCCGACTGGGCCGCGACCGCCGCGCTGAGGAACAGGGCCGCGAAGGCCCACAAGGTACGACGCAACTTCATCTCCCTGGATGACGAAGTCCCATGTTCCTGCCGCGGCGCACCGCAGCACTCCCGTGTTATCGCGCCGCCCCTGCGGCTGTGCTTTTATGCGGCGCAGTTTACACAGCCGGCACCGTTTTGGGGGCTATGTATGGATGCGCACACAACCATCAGTCGACGAAGAAGTCGGGCACGAAATTGCGCTGCCCGGGCGTGACCGAATAACGGTCGAGGTCGGTCTGGCCGTGCGCCGCCAGCAGCGTGTCGTCGACATGGAAGTTGCCCGTGTTGCGCTCGTCGCGGGCGTCGCTGGTCAGCACCAGCCAGGCGGCGTCGGCGAGGATCTCGGGCTTGCGGCAGGCCGCAATGTCGACACCGGGGATCATCTGCAGCGCGGCGGTCGCGATCGCTGTGCGCGGCCAGAGACTGTTGACGGCAATGCCATGAGCGCGGAACTCGCCGGCGTGCCCGAGGGTGCACATGCTCATCCCGTACTTGGCCATCGTGTACGCGGTGTGCGGCGCGAACCAGTGGGTCTTCATGGCCAGCGGCGGCGACATGTTCAGCACGTGCGCGTTGCGGCCGGCGGCAGCGGACTTCTTCAGTTCCGCCAGGCAGACCTGGGTGCACAGGAAGGTGCCGCGCGCGTT
>NZ_JAQGNQ010000133.1 GCF_028291745.1 Ramlibacter sp.
CTATCGGCAGGGCGGGCAGGAGCACGAGATCGCCTGCGACTTCATCGCCGGCTGCGACGGCTTCCACGGTGTCAGCCGTGCCAGCGTGCCGAAGCACGCCGTGCGCGAATTCGAGAAGGTCTATTCCTTCGGCTGGCTGGGCCTGCTGGCGGACGTGCCGCCGGTGTTCCACGAATTGATCTACGCCAACACCGACCGCGGCTTCGCGCTGTGCTCCATGCGCAGCCCGACGCGCAGCCGCTATTACCTGCAGGTGCCGCTGCAGGAGAAGGTGGAGCAGTGGTCGGATGCGGCGTTCTGGGACGAGTTGCGCCTGCGGCTGGATCCCGAGGCGCGCGAGCGGCTCGTCACCGGCCCTTCGATCGAGAAGAGCATCGCGCCGCTACGCAGCTTCGTCGCGGAGCCGATGCGCTTCGGGCGCCTGTTCCTCGCGGGTGACGCGGCGCACATCGTGCCGCCCACCGGAGCCAAGGGCCTGAACCTCGCCGCCTCCGACGTGAAGTACCTGTCGTCCGCTTTGATCGAGCATTACCGGGAGCGCAGCGATGCGGGACTGGACCACTATTCCGAGCGCGCGCTGCGCCGCGTCTGGAAGGCGGAGCGCTTCTCGTGGTGGTTCACCCAGCTGATGCACAAGTTCCCGAGCGACGGCCCGATCGGACAGAAGCTGCAGGAAGCGGAACTGGATTACCTGGTGAACTCGCGGGCAGCGTCGATGGCGCTGGCGGAGAACTATGTGGGGTTGCCGCTCTGAGCCTGGTTGTTTCTCCCTCCCCTCCGGGGGAGGGTTGGGGTGGGGCGCTGCGACTGGCGCGATACCGGGGAGCGCCCCCATCCCAGCCTTCCCGCGCAGGGGGAAGGGGCAAGAGGCTCAATCGGCGAACTTCCCGCTCGCCTTGATCACCGGTCCCCACTTGTCGATCTCGGACTTGAGCCACACGTGCAGCGCCTCGGGCGTGTTGGTGGCATCCGGCACGATCTCGGCGCCGAGCGCGTCCATGCGCTTGACCACCTCCGGGTCCTTCAACGCGGTGCGCACGGCGGCATTCATCTTGTCGATGATCGCCTTGGGCGTGCCCTTGGGTGCATAGATGCCGTGCCACACCACCACCTCGAAGTCCTTGAGGCCCTGCTCCGCCAGCGTCGGCGCATTGGGCAGCACCTTCACGCGGGTGCGGGTGGTCACGCCATAGAGCTTGACGTTGCCGGCCTGGATCTGCGGCACGGTCTGCGTGGTCTGGTCGCACATGATGTCGACCTGCCCGCCCAGCAGCGCATTCATCGCCGGCGCCGTGCCCTGGAAGGGCACCTCGGTCACCTGCACGCCGATGGCTCGCTGGAACATCAATCCGCACAGTTGCGAGACGGCCCCCAGGCCCGCATTGGCCAGGTTGATCTTCTCGTGGTTGGCGCGCACGTAGGCGATCAGCTCCTGCAGGTTGTTGGCCGGGAAGTCCTTGCGCGCCAGCAGGGTCATCGGCACTTCGACGGCCTGGCTGACGAATTCGAAGTCCTTCATGGGATCGAAGGACAGCTTGCGATACAGGGCCGGCGACGTCGCCATCCCGTTGTGGTGGATGAAGAAGGTGTAGCCGTCCGGGGCCGCCCGCGCCGCGAAGCTGGCCGCGATCGTGCCGCCCGCGCCGAGCTTGTTGTCGATCAGGATGCTCTGGCCGAGCGTCTTGCTCATGGCCACGCCCAGCGTGCGCGCGACGACGTCGGTGGGGCCCCCGGCCGCGAAGGGAACCACCAGCGTGATCGGCCTGGTCGGCCAGTTGGATTGGGCCTGGGCGAGGGTCGCGGCGGACACCGCCAGCAGTGCGATCAGGGTGCGCTTGAACAGCATTCCGTGGACTCCCGTGGGTGGCACGCCGGAGGCTCCGGCAACGCTGGCGAGCGTAGCCCTCGGTCCCGCTGCGGGCATCCGGGTGTACCCGAGCGCAAGCGGGCACCAAGGTGCCGGTCTGCTAGCCTGTCCCGACCTCCACACCGCGCCCGCTCCCATGCCCGCTGCCTTCGCCCCGCTTCACGGACTGCGCATCCTGAGCCTCGCCCTCAACCTGCCCGGCCCCGCCGCCTTGCTGCGCTGCCGCCGTCTCGGCGCGAGCTGCACGAAGCTGGAGCCACCGGCCGGCGATCCCATGGGCCGCTACAACCCGGGCGCGTACGCCGAACTGCACGCGGGCGTGAAGGTGCTGCCGGCGGACCTGAAAACGCGCGAGGGGCAGCAACTGCTGCAACGCGAGCTCGCGCGCACCGATGTGCTGCTTACGTCCTTCCGGCCTTCGGCCTTGCACAAGCTGGGCCTCGGGTGGAAGGAGTTGCACAGCCGGCATCCCACCCTGACCCAGGTGGCGATCGTCGGCGCCGCGGGGGATCGCGCCGAGGAGCCGGGACACGATCTCACCTATCTCGCGGAGCATGACCTGGTCACCGGCGTCGACCTGCCGGCCACCTTGTATGCCGACATGAGCGGCGCGCTGATCGCGAGCGAGGCGGTGCTGCAGGCGGCCTTGCGCAAGCAGGAGCGCTATGCCGGCACGGGCGATCCGCATCCCGAAGGGCTGTATCTCGAAGTGCCGTTGACCGATGCGGCCGGCTGGCTCGCCCTGCCCCGGCGCTGGGGATTGACGCAGAGCACCGGCGCGGTCGGTGGCGCCCACGCGGGCTATCGCGTGTATGCGTGCGTAGATGGGCGGGTGGCGGTGGCTGCGCTGGAGCCGCACTTTGCGGCGCGTTTGTGCGAGCTGGCGGGTGCGGGAGCGGACATGGGCGCCGCTGCAACGCACGAGGCGATCAGGGCCTTCCTTGCCCGGCGGACGCGGGCGGAGATCGACGCCCTCGCGGTGCAGCAGGATTTGCCGCTGCACACGCTGGAATGAGGCATGCGATGGATGTCATCCCGGGCTTGACCCGGGATCCATGCGGCGCTCGGGCCGCCTGCGGCGGTGGATTGCGGGTCAAGCCCGCAATGACATCGACACAGGCATGGGCCGAACCTACTTCACCTTCCGCGGCGGCAACCCCGTGTGCTGCGTGAGCACCCGGCCCTTGGGCGGGGTTGCCGTGGAGTTCTTGCGCCGCGGGCTTGCGTAGCTGCCATCCGTCACCGGCTGGTAGCTCGGGATCAGGTGGTGCTTGCCGTTGCCGACCAGGTCGGCGCGGCCCATGGCTTTCAGCGCCTCGCGCAGCAGCGGCCAGTTGTTCGAGTCGTGATAGCGCAGGAAGGCCTTGTGCAGGCGCCGGCGGCGCTCGCCGCGCACGATGTCGACACCCTCGCTGTCGCGCGTCACCTTGCGCAGCGGGTTCTTGCCCGAGTGGTACATCGCCGTGGCCGTCGCCATCGGGCTGGGATAGAAGGTCTGCACCTGGTCGGCGCGGAAGCCATTGCGCTTGAGCCACACCGCCAGGTTCATCATGTCCTCGTCGCTGGTGCCCGGATGCGCGGCGATGAAGTACGGGATGAGGTACTGCTTCTTGCCCGCCTCGGCCGAGTACTTCTCGAACATCGCCTTGAACTTGTCGTAGCTGCCGATGCCAGGCTTCATCATCCGGGTGAGCGGGCCCTGTTCCGTGTGCTCCGGCGCGATCTTCAGGTAGCCGCCGACATGGTGCTGTACCAGTTCCTTGACGTACTCGGGCGACTGCACGGCCAGGTCGTAGCGCAGACCCGAGCCGATCAGGATCTTCTTCACTCCCTTCAAGGCCCGCGCGCGCCGATACATCTTGATCAGCGCGCTGTGGTCGGTGTTGAGGTTCTGGCAGATGCCGGGGTAGACGCAGCTCGGCTTGCGGCAGGCGGACTCGATCTCCGGGCTCTTGCAGCCGATGCGGTACATGTTCGCGGTCGGGCCGCCGAGATCGGAGATGACGCCGGTGAAGCCGGGCACCTTGTCGCGGATCTCCTCGATCTCGCGGATCACCGAATCCTCGGAGCGGCTCTGGATGATGCGGCCCTCGTGCTCGGTGATCGAGCAGAAGGTGCAGCCGCCGAAACAGCCGCGCATGATGTTGACCGAAAAGCGGATCATGTCCCACGCGGGAATTTTTGCCTTGCCGTAGCTCGGGTGCGGCGCGCGGGCGTAATTCATGTCGTAGACGCCGTCCATCTCGTCCATCGCCAGCGGCAGCGGCGGCGGGTTCAGCCAGACGTCGCGTTCGCCGTGGGCCTGCACCATCGCGCGCGCGTTGCCCGGATTCGATTCGAGGTGGAACACGCGCGAGGCGTGGGCGTACATCACCGGGTCGTCCTTGACGACGTCGTAGGCCGGCAGCCGCACCACGGTCTTGTTGTGTATTTCCTTCGCCAGGGCCTGGCGCTCTTCGCGCGACATGATGCGGATCGGCTTGACGACCTCGGGCGCGGCGGCGTTGTTGTCGGTGGCGCAGGCGGTTTTGTCTTCCTGGGCCATCGCATACGGATCGGGATGGGCGTCGACCTTGCCGGGCACGTCGACCCGGGTCGAATTGGCCACGCTCCAGTCGGCGCCCGGCAACCAGCCGGCGGGCGCCATGAAGGCGGTGCCGCGCAGGTCGCGGATATCCTTGATGTTCTCGCCAGCGGCCATGCGGTTCGTCAGGTCGACCAGCGCGCGCTCGGCGTTACCGAACAGCAGCAGGTCGGCCTTCGAGTCCGGCAGCACCGAGCGGCGCACCTTGTCCGACCAGTAATCGTAATGGGCGATGCGGCGCAGCGACGCTTCAATGCTGCCGATGATGACCGGCACGTCGGGAAACGCTTCGCGCGCGCGCTGGGCGTACACCGTCACGGTGCGGTCGGGCCGCTTGTTCGGTTCGCCGTTCGGAGTGTAGGCGTCGTCCGAGCGGATCTTGCGGTCGGCCGTGTAGCGGTTGACCATCGAATCCATGTTGCCGGCGGTGACGCCGAAATACAGCTTGGGCTTACCGA
>NZ_JAQGNQ010000134.1 GCF_028291745.1 Ramlibacter sp.
GGTGGTCGAACAGGTCGTGCCGGAAGAGTACGGCGGCGAGTCGCCCTTCGTGAGCGTCTCGGCCAAGACCGGCCAGGGCGTCGACGAACTGCTCGAGCAGGTGCTGCTGCAGGCCGAAGTGCTGGAACTGAAGGCGCCGGTGGACGCGATGGCCAAGGGCCTCGTGATCGAGGCGCAGCTTGACAAGGGCCGCGGCCCGGTGGCGACGGTGCTGGTGCAGTCCGGCACGCTCAAGACCGGTGACGTGGTGCTGGCCGGCCAGACCTTCGGCCGCGTGCGCGCCATGCTGGACGAGAACGGCAAGAGCATCAAGTCGGCCGGTCCCTCCATCCCGGTGGAGATCCAGGGCCTGACGGAGGTGCCGCAGGCGGGCGACGAGTTCATGGTGATGACCGACGAGCGCCGTGCGCGCGAGATCGCGACCTACCGTGCCGGCAAGTTCCGCAACACCAAGCTGGCGCGGCAGCAGGCGGCCAAGCTGGAGAACATGTTCTCCGAGATGACCTCCGGCGCGGTCAAGACCGTGCCTATCATCATCAAGGCCGACGTGCAGGGTTCGCAGGAGGCGCTGTCGCAGTCGCTGCTGAAGCTCTCCACCGAGGAGGTGAAGGTGCAGATGGTGTACACCGGCGTCGGCGGCATCAGCGAGTCGGACGTCAACCTGGCGATCGCCTCCAAGGCCATCATCATCGGCTTCAACGTGCGGGCCGATTCCGGCGCGCGCAAGCTGGCCGAGGGCAATGGCGTCGAGCTGCGCTACTACAACATCATCTACGACGCGGTGGATGAACTGAAGGCGGCCATGTCCGGCATGCTGGCGCCCGAGAAGCGGGAAGAGGTCATCGGCTCCGCCGAGATCCGCACCGTGTTCGTGGCGTCGAAGATCGGCACGGTGGCGGGTTGCATGGTCACCTCCGGCACGGTCACGCGCAATGCGCACTTCCGTCTGCTGCGCGAGAACGTGGTGGTCTACACCGGCGAACTCGAATCGCTCAAGCGCCTGAAGGATGACGTGCGCGAAGTCAAGGAAGGCTTCGAGTGCGGTATCAAGCTGAAGAACTACAACGACATCAAGGAAGGCGACCAGCTCGAATTCTTCGAAGTCAAGGAGATTGCGCGGACGCTGTAATCCTCGAACAGCCGAATGCGGACATCCAGACGCAGAAGACGCAAAGGTTTCGCAGAAGACGCAAAAGAACATCCATCGAGGATTTCTTGGCCTCTTCTGCGACTTCTGCGTAACTTCCGCGCCTTCTGCGTCCGGATGTTTGATTCTGGTTTTCAGCAACCCTCGCAAGAGTCCCCATGCCCAAGAAGTCCACCAAACCCAATCGCGCGTTCCAGATCGCCGATCAGATCCAGCGGGATCTGACGGAGTTGATCGCGCGTGAGTTGAAGGATCCGCGGGTCGGCATGGTCACGATCCAGGCCGTGGAGGTCACGCCGGATTACGCGCATGCCAAGGTGTTCTTCAGCATCCTGGTGGGCGATCCGCTGGAGACGCAGGAGGCCTTGAACCAGGCCGCCGGTTTCCTGCGCAACGGCCTCTTCAAGCGCCTGCACATCCACACCGTGCCGACGCTGCACTTCCACTTCGACCGCACCACCGAGCGGGCGGCCGACATGAACGCACTGATCGCGAAAGCGGTCTCCTCGCGGGCAAAGGAAGACTGAAAGAATTGGGGTCAGATTCCAATTTCCTGGGATTTGGCTCGCACTGCCAAATCATGATGCGGAAATTGGAATCTGACCCCAATTCATTTAGCACCAGGGTGCAGCGGCGCCCTGTGCATGGGGTATTGCTGCTCGACAAGCCGCTGGGGTTCTCCAGCAACGATGCACTGCAGAAAGCCAGGTGGCTGCTGCGGGCCGAAAAGGGCGGTCATACCGGCACGCTCGACCCAATGGCCACCGGCGTTTTGCCGCTGTGCTTCGGCGCGGCAACGAAATTCAGCCAGATTCACCTCGACGCCGACAAGACCTATGAAGCCGTGGCCCAACTGGGCGTGCGCACGGCGTCGGGCGACAGCGAAGGCGAAGTGATGGAGCGGCGCGACGTTCCGACCATCACGGCCGAACGGCTGGCAGCGGTGCAGGCGCAGTTCACCGGCACGATCATGCAGGTGCCGCCCATGCACAGCGCCTTGAAGAAGGACGGCAAGGCGCTGTACGAATACGCGCGCGCCGGGGTCGAGGTCGAACGCGCGGCGCGCGAGCTCAGGATCTTCGATTTGCAGCTGAGCCTGGTCGGGCCCGCACTGCTGAAGATTGCCGCCAAGGTCAGCAAGGGGACGTACATCCGCACCCTCGGCGAAGACATCGGAGCGGCGCTCGGCTGCGGCGCGCACCTGGTTTCACTGCGAAGAATTGCCACCGGGCCGTTCGATGTGAACCAATGCATCACGCTGGCGGAACTCGAGGCGCTGAATGAATCAGAGAGAGAGGCCCGGCTGCTGGCGGTGGAATCGCTGCTGCCGGGTCACGCGCGCGTCACGCTCGGCACCGAAGATGCCGGGCGGTTCCTGAGCGGTTTGCGCCGGCGCGGAAACTGGCAAGACGCCCCTGAAGTGGCTGTCTTTGCTCCCTCCCCCGCTGGGGGAGAGCCCCCCTCCCAACCTCCCCCCGGAGACGGGAGGAGTGAAATCCGGACTCCCTTCGCCGAAGGGAGGAGTGTGTTGCTGGGCACAGGACACACGAAGGCCGGTGAGTTGATTCCGACTCGCCTCCTGAGCCCGATCGAAATCCAACAAATCCTGGGTTCAGAGGAGCCCTCACCAGTCATATGAGCACGCAGATCCGAAACATCGCCATCATCGCCCACGTCGACCACGGCAAGACCACCATGGTCGACCAGCTGTTGCGCCAGTCCGGCACCTTCGCCGACCACGAGAAGGTGGTCGACACCGTCATGGACAACAACGCCATCGAGCGCGAGCGCGGCATCACCATCCTGGCCAAGAACTGCGCGGTGAGCTGGAAGGGCACGCACATCAACATCGTCGACACCCCCGGCCACGCGGACTTCGGCGGTGAAGTCGAACGCGCGTTGTCGATGGTCGACGGCGTCGTGCTGCTGATCGACGCCCAGGAAGGCCCGATGCCGCAGACCCGCTTCGTCACCAGGAAGGCACTGGCCCTGGGCCTGCGTCCCATCCTGGTGGTCAACAAGGTCGACAAGCCGGGCGCGAACCCGCAGAAGGTGGTCAACGCCGCCTTCGACCTGTTCGACAAGCTCGGCGCCACCGACGAGCAGCTCGACTTCCCGGTGGTCTACGCCTCGGGCATCAACGGCTGGTCCTCGATGGATGAGGGCGCCGCGGGCGAACAGTGGGGCACCGACATGTCGGCGCTGTTCGACACCATCCTGGCGCACGTGCCGCAGCACGAGGGCGACCCTGACGCTCCCCTGCAGCTGCAGATCTCCGCGCTGGACTACTCCAGTTTCGTGGGCCGCATCGGCGTGGGCCGCGTCAACCAGGGCACGATCCGCCCGATGATGGAGGTGCTGGTGATGGAAGGCCCGGACGGCAAGGCCTTCAAGGGCAAGGTCAACCAGGTGCTGACCTTCGAGGGCCTCACGCGCGTGCAGGTCAAGGAATGCGGCCCGGGCGACATCGTGCTGATCAACGGCATCGAGGAGATCGGCATCGGCGTCACCTTGACCGATCCGCTCAACCCGGCACCGCTGCCGATGCTGAAGATCGACGAGCCGACGCTGACGATGAACTTCTGCGTCAACACCTCGCCGCTCGCCGGCCGTGAAGGCAAGTACGTCACCAGCCGCCAGATCTGGGACCGCCTGCAAAAGGAACTGCAGTCCAACGTGGCGCTGCGCGTGAGCGACACCAGCGAAGAGGGCGTGTTCGAGGTGATGGGCCGGGGCGAACTGCACCTGACCATCCTGGTGGAGAACATGCGCCGCGAAGGCTACGAGCTGGCCGTGTCGAAGCCGCGCGTGGTGTTCAAGAACGTCAATGGCGTGCGCCACGAGCCGATCGAGCTGGTGACGGCCGACATCGAGGAGCAGCACCAGGGCGGCGTGATGCAGGCACTGGGCGAGCGCAAGGGCGAGCTGGTGAACATGGAGTCGGACGGCCGCGGGCGCGTGCGCCTGGAATACCGCATCCCGGCGCGTGGCCTGATCGGCTTCTCCAACGAATTCATGAACCTCACGCGCGGTTCGGGGCTGATCGCCAACATCTTCGACGGCTACGAGCCGTACAAGGGCGAGATCGCCAGCCGCAAGAACGGCGTGCTGATCTCGATGGACGACGGCGAGATCTTCACCTACGCGCTGGGCAAGCTGGACGACCGCGGCCGCATGTTCGTCAAGCCGAACGATCCGGTGTACGAGGGCATGATCGTGGGCGTGCACAACCGCGACAACGACCTGGTCGTGAACGCGACGCGCACCAAGCAGCTGACCAACTTCCGCGTCTCGGGCAAGGAAGACGCGATCAAGGTCACCCCGCCGATCGACCTGACGCTGGAATACGGCGTCGAGTTCATCGAGGACGATGAACTGGTGGAAGTCACGCCCAAGTCGGTCCGCCTGCGCAAGCGCTACCTGAAGGAACACGAGCGCAAGCGCGCGGTGCGCGAAGCGGCGTAAGTGACGGGGGCTCGACGAGCCTTGGGCTGAACAAGTCTTTCTTGAACGCAGAAGGCGCAGAAGAAGCGCAGAAGACGCAGAAAACTTCGAAAGTTTTTTCTGCGTCTTCTGCGTGACTTCTGCGCCTTCTGCGTTCAGCCCGGCGCAGCCGTCCGGGCCATGAGCATGCGCGGCCCTCGTTAAGATCCCCGCTCGCACGCGCGCAAAACGACAATGAAACTCACCCACACCCAAGCCGTCTTCGGGATGGTCGCGGTCACTCTCATGTGGTCGATCGCGGGGGTGATCACGCGGCATCTGGAGCAGGCGCGCAGTTTCGAGGTGACCTTCTGGCGCAGCTTCTTCACCGTGCTGTCGCTGCTGGTGATCCTGCCGTTCTTCCAGGGCCGCAGCGTCTTCGCGAACATCCGCCGCGGCGGCTGGCCCTTGTGGCTGTCCGGCCTGTGCTGGAGCGTGATGTTCACCGCCTTCATGGTGGCCCTCACGCTCACGAGCGTCGCCAACGTCCTCGTGACCATGGCGCTCGGCCCCTTCGTCACGGCGCTGATCGCGCGCATCTTCCTCGGCCACCGCGTGCCCCTGCGCACCTGGCTCGCCATCCTGGTCGCGGGCAGCGGCATCGTCTGGATGTATGGCACCCAAATGGAATCCGCCCATGTGGCCGGCACCTGGGTCGCGCTGTGCGTGCCGCTTGCCAGCGGCGTGAACTGGACGGTCTCGCAGCGCTCGCACGCGCACGGGGAGGCCATCGACCTGGTGCCAGCCGTGCTGCTCGGTGCGGCGATCTCTTCGCTGGTCACCTTGCCCCTCGCGACGCCGTTTCGCGCCTCGGCCCATGACGTGGGCCTGCTGGCGCTGCTCGGGCTGGTGCAGCTGGCGATCCCCTGTGTCCTGGCCATGCTCTGCGCCCGCGTGCTGCAGGCGCCCGAGGTAGCGCTGCTCGCCTTGCTGGAAGTGATCTTCGGCATCGTGCTGGCATGGATTGGCGCCGACGAGATCCCGGGGCAGACGGTGCTTTCGGGGGGCGCGCTGGTCATGGGCGCACTGGTGGCGAACGAAGTCGTGGGATGGAGGCAGAGGACATGAGCGGAGAAGTCATCGCGGAGGTCTGCGGCAGCGCGGGCCTCATCACCCTGAACCGCCCCAGGGCGCTCAATGCGCTGTCGCTGGAAATGATCCGCGCTCTCACGGCGGCCTTGCTGGCGTGGCGCGACGATCCGCGCATCGAGCGCGTGGGCGTGCGCGGCATGGGCCGCGAAGAGCCGTTCGGCGCCTTCTGCGCCGGCGGCGACATCCGCTTCTTCCACCAAGCGGTGCTGGCGGGCGATCCGCGGCTCGAGGATTTCTTCACCGAGGAATACACGCTCAACCACCTGATCCACGCCTATCCCAAGCCGTACATCGTGTTCCTGGACGGCATCGTGATGGGCGGCGGCATGGGGCTGAGCCGACACTTCGCGCCGGCCGCCCCAGGGGGCGTCTCAGAAGGTGCGGTCGCTACAGCGTCCGCACGTCCCGCGCACGGCAGCGACCACGGCCTGCGCATCGCCACCGAGCGCACGAAGATGGCCATGCCCGAAACCAACATCGGCCTCTTTCCCGACGTGGGCGGCGGCTGGTTCCTGGCCCGCTGCCCGGGGCGCATCGGCGAATACCTCGCCCTCACCGGGCAGTTGATCGGCGGCGGCGATGCGCTCGCGGCGCGGCTCGCGGACGGCGTGCTGCACTCTTCGCAACTGCCCGCGGTGTGGGAGAGCCTGGCCGACGGCGAAGCCTTCGAGCAGCTGCGCGAAGCCTTGCGCTATTCCGCGGCGCCGGGAGGCAGCGCCTTGGCCGCGCAGCGCGCGGACATCGATCGCTGCTTCGGGCGGGCCACGGTGGCCGAGATCGTTGCCGCACTGGAAGGCGAGGGCTCGACCTGGGCCGGCGAGACCGCCGGCCTGCTGCGCCAGCGTTCGCCGCTGATGCTGCACGTGACGCTGGAACACGTGCGCCGTGCCCGCTACATGACGCTGGCGGCAGACCTGCGCATGGAGCGCGACATGGTGCGCCACTGTTTCCAGCTGCGGCCCGGCACCGCCAGCGAGACCTTCGAGGGCATCCGCGCGCTCGTGATCGACAAGGACCACAGCCCGAAGTGGAATCCAGCGCGGATCGAGGACGTGACGCCGGAGATGGTGCAGGCGTTTTTCGTCAGTCCGTGGCCCGCGCATGCGCATCCGCTGCGGGCCCTGGGGTGAAGGCGGACATCCGCACGCGCTTCACAACTGCTTGTACACCGCCTCCGCCAGCACCAGCAGCGTCTGCCGCGGCAGCTTGCCGGAGAGCGCATAGCCGAAGCCCTGGTCCACCCAGTAGAAGCTCGCGATGCTGCGCTCATCGGTAAAGCGGAAGGCGGTTTCGTCCATGCCCTTGGCACCGGCGGCATCGACCGCGCCGATATACAGCGTGACCCGCTCACCGGCCGCGTTCTGGAACATGAACTGCGCGCGCGCGCGGCTGTTGTCACCGGGCAGCAGGCGCCCGCCCACCAGTTCGTAGCCGGCGGCCGCGAGGTTGGGCACCTTCAACTGCCGGTTCAGGCGCTTGGAGAGCCACTGCACCAGGTGCTGCTGCTGGGTCGCCTCGACTTCCACCGGATGCCGCACTTCCGGCAGGTAGACCGCGTACGCCGCGGTGGCCTGGTGCACGAAGGCGACCGGGCCGTTGCCGCGCACGCCCGTGACGGCGTCCCAGCGCGCGTGCCCGCCCCAGCCCAGCCCGAAAGCCAGCAGCACCGCGGCGGCCATGCCGCCCCAGCGCTGCCACCGGGCGAAGCGGCTGCTGCGCCGATCGAGCTGCATCGCCGCCTGCAGCAGGTGGGCCGGCACCGGCTCCTGCAGCATTTCGGGATGCAGCGTGCGCAACGCGTGCCGCTGCTGGCTCCATGCGCGCACGCGAGCCGCCGCGCCTTCGTCGCCGGCCAGCCGCGCGCGCACCGCGGCGTGGCGCTCGGCATCGAGCCGGCCATCCACGTAAGCGTGGAGTTCGGCTTCGTCGTCCGGCAACAGGTGGTTGTCGTCGTTCATCGTCGTTCCATTACTTCAGTCGGCGCAGTGCCGGCGCGGCGGGCGTCGCGCCCGGCGCGCGCCCTTCCATCAGGTCCCGCAGCCGCGCCCGCGCCCGCGACAACCGCGACATCACCGTGCCTATCGGCACGCCGGTGATGCGCGCCGCATCCTGGTAGCCCAGGTCCTGCAGCGTCACCAGCAGCAGCACCTCGCGCTGTTCGGGCGGCAGCCGCAGCAGGCAGCGTTGCAGGTCCATCACCTGGTCCGGCACGCCTGCCGGCGACAGCAGTTCGTTGGCCACGTCGTCCACGTCCACCCGCTGCCCGGCCTGCTGCCGCACCGCGCGCCGGGCCGAGTCGACGAACAGGTTGTGCATCAGCGTGAACAGCCACGCGCGCAGGTCGCTGCCCGCCGCCCACAGCTGCCATCTTTCGCAGGCGCGCTCCAGCGTGTCCTGCACCAGGTCGTCGGCCGCCCAGGCATCGCCGGTGAGCGAGCGTGCGTAGCGGCGCAGGTCGGGGATGTGTCCGACCAGGCTGTTGTGGGATGCGGCAGGAGGGGCCATGGGCGCGAGACTATCCGAGGACGGCGGATGCCGCATCGGGTCATCCGCGCACGCGCCCGCCGGCGGCACTCCGCCGCATGCATCGTGGCGCGGCGCCTGCAGTGCGCCGCGCAAGGCAGTCGGTCGCGGGGCGACGCCAGCGCCCCGCGGCGGCCCCTTCACGGGCGCGCGAGGCGCCAGGCGTTGTTGAAGCCGTCGCCGGTGCGGTCGCCGGGCTTCATGTCCTTGTTCCAGTAGTACACGGGCTTGCCGCGGAAGGCCCATTGGCGCGAGCCGTCGTCGCGCACGACGACCGTCCAGTCGCCCGAGGACATGTCGCTGGCGTTGGCCATCAGCGGCGGCCACGCGGTGGCGCACTGGCCGTTGCAGGCCGACTTGCCCGAGCCCATCGTGTCGCGGTCGAAGGTGTAGAGCGTCATGCCGTTGGGCCCGACGTACACGCCATCGGACATGCGCGCCGGCGAGGCCGAGGACATCATCGGCATGTGCATCGAACTGCAGGCCGCGAGCAGGGCCACGGCAGCGAGGGGGGCAAGGCGAAGGAAGGGGCGCACGGTGTTCTCCAGGAATGCTTCTGTCTGGATGAACGCGTGGACCACCCACTTTATTCCACGCGAACCGTTGATCGGTTGATCAGCGGTGCCGCTCCTTCATCGCGCGCTCCACCTCGCGCTTGCCCTCGCGGTCCTTGATGGTGTCGCGC
Organism: Ramlibacter sp.; assembly: GCF_028291745.1. Taxonomy (GTDB): domain Bacteria; phylum Pseudomonadota; class Gammaproteobacteria; order Burkholderiales; family Burkholderiaceae_C; genus Ramlibacter. Next base: position 8,931 of record NZ_JAQGNQ010000134.1, read on the forward strand.
TTGTCGTGTTCGGCCTTGCCCTTGGCCAGCGCGATTTCGCACTTCACCTTGCCTTCTTTCCAGTACATCTGGATCGGCACCAGGGTGTAGCCTTTCTGCTCCACTTTGCCGATCAGGCGCTTGATCTGCTCCTTGTGCATCAGGAGCTTCTTGGTGCGCGCCGTCTCGGGACTGACGTGGGTCGACGCCGTGTGCAAGGGGTTGATCAGGCAGCCGATCAGGAACAGTTCGCCCTCGCGGATGACCACGTAGCCGTCGGTGAGCTGGGCCTTGCCGCCGCGCGCCGCCTTGACTTCCCAGCCTTGCAGCACCATGCCCGCCTCGAACCGCTCCTCGAAGAAGTAGTTGTAGGCGGCTTTCTTGTTGTCGGCGATGCGGGAGTGCGTTTCTTTCTTTGTGGACATGGACTGACAGATGGGCCCGGCCTGGGCTCTCTACAATGCGGCCGGGTTCGCGATTCTCCATGAAAACAGTCCACAAATCCGTCCTCATCTGGTACAGCGCCGAAGAGATGTTCGCGCTGGTCACCGACGTGGCGAAGTACTGCGAGTTCCTGCCCTGGTGCGACCGCGCCAAGATCATCGCCCTCGAGCCGGATGGCATGAAGGCGGAGATCGGCATCTCGTTTTCCGGCATCCACCAGACCTTCACCACGCGCAACACGCACGTGCCCGGGCGCGCGGTGCGCATGAAGCTGGTCGACGGGCCGTTCTCCAATCTCGATGGCTGCTGGAAGTTCCAGCCGCTCGGGGAAGGGCAGCGCGCCTGCAAGGTCACGCTGGAACTGCAGTACGCCTTCAAGAGCGCGGCACTGGCGGCGCTGGTCGGCCCGGTGTTCGACAAGATCGCGGGCAACCTGGTCGACGCCTTCGTCAAGCGCGCCGAACAGATCTACGGCTGATGCAATGCCGCGCGTGATGGTGCTCCATTCGCCCGCGCCGCGGCAGGTGCTGGAGTGGCCCGTGGAACTGCCCGCGGGCGCGACCGTGCGCGATGCACTGGTGGCGAGCGGCTGGAGCGGGTCGCAGTCGGTCGAGGCGCTGGCCACGGCGGAGGTCGGCATCTGGGGCCGGCGCTGCCCGCTCGGCCAGCCGCTGCGCGAGGGCGACCGCGTCGAGATCTACCGCGGGCTGGTGGTGGACCCCAAGGTGGCCCGCCGCGAGCGCTTTCGCAAGCAGGGCGCGCGCGCGGCCGGCCTGTTCGCGCAGCGGCGCCCGGGGTCCAAGGCCGGTTACTGACGATCCGGCTGCTGGCAGTCGCGCGCGATCACCTCTTGCAGGTGCTTGATCTCGGTGGCGCGCTGCTGGTCGTCGAGGTATTCGCGCTCGCCCTGGGCATTGACGCGGGCCATGCGCTGGCCGGAATCGAAGTTCGACTTGGAGGTCTTCGCCCGCTCGCAGTTCTCCGCGCGTCCGGCAGCGACCTTCTCGTCGTCCGCCTTCTTCTTGGCGGCCTCGGCGGCCAGGGCCTGCTTGCGCTTTTCTTCCAGCACCGGGTCCTTGCCGCTCGGCTTGGGCAGCACGGGCAGGGCCGCGGCTGCAGCGCCCGCGGGGCCAGCGGTGGCGACCGGTGCGTCGGCCGCGGGCAGCGAACGGCCGCGCGGCGCGCGCAGGACGCGATTGGCCGGGATGTCGCCCGGAGGTGCCTGGTCGCTGAAAACCTTGTGGCCGTCCTTGTCCAGCCACTGCCATTGCGCCGAGGCGGCGAACGGCAGGGAGCACACCAGGGCAAGCAGGGCAATGCGGGCAGCGTTCATGCGAGCAAGTGTAGCTCGGCGGGCCGCAAGGCCAGCCAGCTGCGGCCCTCGGCGTGGCGCGCCAGCCCCACGTGGCCTGTGTGAAATTGCACGCGGGTACAATCCTTTTTTTGGAGCCCCTGACATGCGCCTTCTCGGCAAAGCGCTCACCTTCGACGACGTGTTGCTGGTGCCGGCGTTCTCCCAGGTCCTGCCCAAGGACACCTCGCTCGCCACCCAGCTCTCCCGCAACATCACCCTGAACCTGCCGCTCGTGTCCGCTGCCATGGACACGGTCACCGAGGCGCGCCTCGCGATCGCCATCGCGCAGGAAGGCGGCATGGGCATCGTCCACAAGAACCTCACGGCGCAGCAGCAGGCGGCCGAAGTGTCGCGCGTGAAGCGCTACGAATCCGGCGTGCTGCGCGACCCAGTGATCATCACGCCGCAGCATACGGTGCGCCAGGTGATCGCGATGCAGGAGCAGCTGGGCATCTCCGGCTTCCCGGTGGTCGACGGCGGCAAGGTGGTGGGCATCGTCACCGGCCGCGACCTGCGCTTCGAAACCCGCTACGACGTGCCGGTGGCGCAGATCATGACGCCGCGCGACAAGCTGATCACCGTGCGCGAGGGCACCAGCCTGGTCGATGCCAAGGCGCTGTTGAACAAGTATCGACTGGAGCGCCTGCTGGTGATCGACGATGCCTTCGAGCTCAAGGGCCTGATCACCGTCAAGGACATCACCAAGCAGACCAGCTTTCCCAACGCCGCGCGCGATGCCCGCGGCCGGCTGCGCGTGGGTGCGGCGGTGGGCGTGGGCGAGGGCACCGAGGAACGCGTCGAGGCGCTGGTCAAGGCCGGTGTCGACGCCATCGTGGTCGACACCGCGCACGGCCACAGCAAGGGCGTGATCGAGCGGGTGCGCTGGGTCAAGCAGAACTATCCGCAGATCGACGTGATCGGCGGCAACATCGCCACCGGCGGCGCGGCGCGCGCGCTGGCCGAGGCCGGCGCCGATGCGGTCAAGGTCGGCATCGGCCCGGGCTCGATCTGCACCACCCGCATCGTCGCGGGCGTGGGCGTGCCGCAGATCATGGCCATCGACAGCGTCTCGACGGCGCTGCAGGGCACCGGCGTGCCTCTCATCGCCGACGGCGGCATCCGCTATTCGGGCGACATCGCCAAGGCCATCGCCGCCGGTGCCAACTCGGTGATGATGGGCGGCATGTTCGCCGGCACCGAGGAGGCGCCCGGCGAGATCGTCCTGTACCAGGGCCGCAGCTACAAGAGCTACCGCGGCATGGGTTCCATCGGCGCGATGCAGCAGGGCAGCGCCGACCGCTACTTCCAGGAAGCCACCAGCGGCAACCCGAATGCCGACAAGCTGGTGCCCGAGGGCATCGAGGGCCGCGTCCCCTACAAGGGCTCGCTCGTGAGCATCGTCTACCAGATGGCGGGCGGCGTGCGCGCGGCCATGGGCTACTGCGGCTGCGCCACCATCGAGGAGATGCGCTCGCGCGCCGAGTTCGTGCAGATCACCGCCGCCGGCATGCGCGAGAGCCACGTGCACGACGTGCAGATCACCAAGGAAGCGCCGAACTACCGGGCGGATTGAACCGTTCTGGCCAGACTTCCAAGATCTGGCCTGGAGTGATATGATCTGGCCAGATTTTCAATCTCTGGCCAAATCATGCAGCGCACCGGCATCTACGAAGCCAAGAACAACTTTTCCGCCCTGATCGAGGCCGTGGAGAACGGCGAGGAAGTGCGCATCACGCGCCACGGCAAGGAGGTCGTGCGCATGCTGCCGGTGCGGCGCAAACCGGTGATCACCGACGAACAGATCGCGCGCGAGCTCGAGCAGATCGACGTCCTCCACCGGACCATCCGTCCGGGGCCGGACTGGCGCGAACTGCGCGCAGAGGGCCGGCAGGAATGACCGCCTTCGTGCTGGATGCCTCGGTGACGGCGGCATGGCTGCTGCCGGACCAGGCGAGCGAGCATACCCGCCGCCTCTATGGCCGCATCCGGCGCGACGAAGTCGAGCCGCAAGCCCCTAACCTGTGGCAATGGGAATGCGCCAACATCCTGGCCAACGGCGTACGCCGGGGCCGCATCCCCACCGCCAGCGTCGAAGGGCTCTGGAACGTGCTGGAAGCGGTGCGGCACCGCGTTGAACTGCACGAACTCGCTCCCGCGCAGCACAAGGCCGCCCTGGCGGTCGCACTGGACGCCGGCCTGTCGGCGTATGACGCCGGCTACATGTGGCTGGCACGCTCCCTCAACCTGCCCCTGCTCACTTTCGACCAGCGCCTGGCGCACGCGGCTGCGGGCTGCGGCGTGCGCCTGATCGACATCGCATCGCTTTGAACATGCAACACGACAAGATCCTCATCCTCGACTTCGGCTCGCAGGTCACGCAGCTGATCGCCCGCCGCGTGCGCGAGGCGCACGTCTATTCCGAAGTGCACCCCTGCGACGTCAGCGACGAATGGGTGCGCCAGTACGCGGCCGACGGCACGCTCAAGGGCGTGATCCTCTCGGGCAGCCATGCCAGCGTGTACGAGGAGTCCACCGACCGCGCCCCGCAGGCCGTGTTCGAACTGGGCGTGCCGGTGCTGGGCATCTGCTACGGCATGCAGACGATGGCGCAGCAACTCGGTGGCAAGGTGGAGCCCGGGCACAAGCGCGAGTTCGGCTTTGCCGCCGTGCGCGCGCGCGGCCACACGGAGCTGCTGCGCGACATCGCCGACTTCACCACGGCCGAAGGCCACGGCATGCTGAACGTGTGGATGTCGCACGGCGACAAGGTGGTCGAGATGCCGCCCGGTTTCAAGCTGATGGCCTCCACCGAAAGCTGCCCGATCGCCGCCATGGCGGACGAGGCGCGCCGCTTCTACGCCATCCAGTTCCATGCCGAGGTCACGCACACCGTGCAGGGCCACGCGATCCTCGAGCGCTTCGTGCGTGGCATCTGCGGCGCGCGGCCCGACTGGGTGATGCGCGACCACATCGGCGAAGCGGTGGCGGCGATCCGGCGGCAGGTCGGCGACGAGGAGGTGATCCTCGGCCTCTCGGGCGGCGTCGATTCGTCGGTGGCCGCGGCGCTGATCCATCGCGCCATCGGCGACCAGCTCACCTGCGTGTTCGTCGACCATGGCCTGCTGCGCCTGGACGAGGGCGACATGGTGATGGAGATGTTTGCCGGCAAGCTGCACGCCAAGGTCATTCGCGTCGATGCGGCGGACCTGTTCCTCGGCAAGCTGGCGGGCGTGAGCGAGCCCGAGCAGAAGCGCAAGATCATCGGCGGCCTGTTCGTCGATGTCTTCAAGGCCGAGGCCGCGAAGATCAAGGAGACGCATGCTCGCCAGGTCGCCTGGCTGGCGCAGGGCACGATCTACCCCGACGTGATCGAGTCCGGCGGTGCCAAGAGCAAGAAGGCCGTGACGATCAAGAGCCACCACAACGTCGGCGGCCTGCCGGAACAACTCGGGCTGAAGCTGCTGGAGCCGCTGCGCGACCTGTTCAAGGACGAAGTGCGCGAGCTGGGCGTGGCGCTCGGCCTGCCGCCCGAGATGGTGTACCGCCATCCCTTCCCGGGCCCCGGCCTGGGCGTGCGCATCCTGGGTGAAGTCAAGCGCGAGTACGCCGACCTGCTGCGCCGCGCCGACGCGATCTTCATCGAGGAACTGCGCAACTTCCGCGACCCGCACTCCGGCAAGAGCTGGTACGACCTGACCAGCCAGGCCTTCACCGTGTTCCTGCCGGTCAAGAGCGTGGGCGTGATGGGCGACGGCCGCACCTACGACCACGTCGTGGCCCTGCGCGCGGTGCAGACCAGCGACTTCATGACGGCGGACTGGGCCGAACTGCCTTATGCGCTGCTCAAGAAGGTCTCCAGCCGCATCATCAACGAGGTGCGCGGCATCAACCGCGTCACCTACGACGTGAGCAGCAAGCCGCCGGCGACGATCGAGTGGGAATGAGGCCGTGCGCACCTACCTGAATTGCCCGTTCGCCGAGAAGGACGAAGCCAAGTCGCTGGGCGCGCGCTGGGACGGCGCGAAGAAGCGCTGGTACATCGAGGACGCAAAGGACCTCGGGCCGTTTGCCCGCTGGCTGGCGCAGGACGGGGCGGCGCCCGCAAGCGCCAAGGCGCGGGTCGACGCGTCACCCGGTGTGCGCACCGGGCCGAAGGAGGTGCCGCACTGCGGCTGCGACGCGCTGCCGTGGGAGTCGTGCGTGCACACGCCGGCCGCCAGGGCCGAGCGATAGGCTTTGTCCCTCGGATGTCATTGCGGGCTTGACCCGCAATCCGTGCAGCGGTGGTGCGAGCGCCGCGTGGATCCCGGGTCGAGCCCCACTGCTGTCCGGAATAGCAAGTTCCAGCATGTGCCTGTTCAGACTCGGAACAGGCCGAGCGTCGTGCGGAGACTTGAAAAGCACCTGAGGTCAGTCCGCCACGACAGCGACCTGAGCGGCAAAGCCGCATGCGGGCGGGCTGCGGCGCGCGACGGGGCGTCCCGATCGCGCCAGGCGCGATCGGGCAAACCTGCGCTGGCCGGTCTTGCGGCCCGCGCGGCCGAACTCGCTGCGAGTTTGACTGCTGCGCAGCCAAACTCTCCGCTCGATCACACGTCC
>NZ_JAQGNQ010000139.1 GCF_028291745.1 Ramlibacter sp.
GGTCTCGTCGTCCCAGCGGATCGCGCGCATCTTGACCAGGTCGATCACGCCATGGAAATCGTCTTCCGTCCCAAGCGGAATCTGGATCGGCACCGCCACGCCTTTCAGCCGGCTCTTGATCTGCTGCTGGACGCGGAAGAAGTCGGCTCCCACGCGATCCATCTTGTTGACGAACGCTATGCGAGGAACTGCATATTTGTTGGCCTGGCGCCAGACCGTCTCGGACTGCGGCTGCACGCCGCCCACGGCGCAGTACACCATGCAGGCGCCGTCCAGCACGCGCATGGAACGCTCCACCTCGATGGTGAAGTCCACGTGGCCGGGGGTGTCGATGATGTTGATGCGGTGCTCGGGGAAGGACATGTCCATGCCCTTCCAGAAGCAGGTGGTCGCGGCGGACGTGATCGTGATGCCACGCTCCTGCTCCTGCTCCATCCAGTCCATGGTGGCGGCGCCGTCGTGCACTTCGCCGATCTTGTGGTTCACCCCTGTATAGAACAGGATGCGCTCCGTCGTCGTGGTCTTGCCAGCGTCGATGTGCGCGGAGATACCGATGTTGCGGTATCGCTCGATAGGCGTTTTGCGGGCCATGATGAGTCTTTCGGTCAAAGGGCACGGGCCCGCTCGTGGCGGGCCCGTACTGTAAGGTGGGGACGGACTTTAGAAGCGGAAGTGGCTGAAGGCCTTGTTGGCCTCGGCCATGCGGTGCACTTCGTCACGCTTCTTCATGGCGCCGCCCCGGCCTTCGGTGGCTTCCATCAGTTCGTTCGCCAGGCGCAGGGCCATGGACTTCTCGCCGCGCTTCTTCGAAGCTTCCTTGATCCAGCGCATGGACAGGGCCAGGCGGCGGACCGGGCGCACTTCGACCGGCACTTGGTAGTTGGCGCCGCCGACGCGGCGGGACTTCACTTCGACCATCGGCTTGACGTTGCTGATGGCCATGGTGAAGGCCTCGAGCGGGTCACGGCCGGGGTTCTTCTTCTCGATCTGCTCGAGGGCACCGTAGACGATGCGCTCGGCGATCGCCTTCTTGCCGCCTTGCATGATGACGTTCATGAACTTGGCGAGCTCGACATTGCCGTACTTGGGATCCGGCAGGATTTCACGCTTAGGGACTTCGCGACGACGTGGCATTTCTAACCTCTCAATTTGCTTCAGCTGGCCCTTGAAGGACCCAGGGCGCCATCCGGCTGCCCGCTTACTCGACCCGAAAGTGGGTCACTACGCTGACTCAGCCTGCCAGGGCCGAATGAGCACCGACAAACTACCTGGCTATTACGCCTTCTTCGGGCGCTTGGCGCCGTACTTGGAACGGGACTGCTTGCGATCCTTGACGCCTTGCAGGTCAAGCGATCCGCGCACGATGTGGTAACGCACACCGGGCAGGTCCTTCACGCGGCCGCCACGAACCAGGACCACCGAGTGTTCCTGCAGGTTGTGGCCTTCACCGCCGATGTAGGAGATGACTTCGAAGCCGTTGGTCAGGCGCACCTTGGCGACCTTGCGAAGCGCCGAGTTCGGCTTCTTCGGGGTCGTGGTGTACACCCGGGTGCAGACGCCACGGCGCTGCGGGCTGTTCTGCATCGCGGGGGACTTCGAGTTGATCTTCTCGACTTCCCGCCCGTGACGCACGAGTTGGTTAATGGTTGGCATTGAAAAACGTCCCTAAACGTCGTGAAACCGGCCAGCCGCGATATGCGGCATGGCAATACCTCTCCCGCCCCAAATTGCGGGAAAGCCTGCGAGTATATCCCGGCTGGTGAAAACCCTCAAGTCAGCAGACTGCGAGCGGGCCCGGGCCCTACTTGATCCAGAGGCGCACCGCATCCCAGGCCCGCCCGAAAACCCCCGCCTGCTCCACCGAGTCCAGCGCCACCAGCGGCACCTCGCGCAACACTTGGTCGCCGGCCAGGATCTTCAGCGTGCCGACGTGCTGGCCTTTCGTGAAGGGCGCCACCAGGGGATCCGGCCGGGCCACCTGCGTCTTGATCCGCGAGCTGCTGCCCACCGGCACGGCCAGCACGATCGGCTGGGTCTGGCCCAGCTTGAGCGTCTTTTCCGAGCCCTTCCAAACGTGTGGCTGCAGCACCGGCTGGTTGGCGTCGAACAGCTTCAGGCCCTCATACGCGGTGAAGCCCCAGTTCAGCAGTTTCTGCGCTTCATTGGCCCGGGCGAGTTCGCTGCTGGTGCCCAGGACAATCGCGATCAGCCGGCGGCCCTGCAGGTTCGGGAAGTCCCGCTTCGCCGTGGCGATGAGGTTATAGCCGGCCGCGTCCGTGTGGCCCGTCTTCAGTCCATCGACCGTCGGGTCGCGAAACAGCAGCATATTGCCGTTGGTGTCGTTGGCCGTCGGCGTGCCCTGGTAGCGATACTTCTTCATCGCGTAGTAAGGCATGGCGTCCGGGAAGTCCTGCATTAGCCGGGTGGCCAGGATGCCCAGGTCGCGCGCGGTCGTCAGGTGACCGGGCGCCGTCAGGCCTTCGGGGTTCTTGAACGTGGTGTGGTTCATGCCCAGGGCCCTGGCCTCCTGGTTCATCATTTCCACGAAGTGTTCGGCCGTGCCGCCCACGCCCTCGGCCAGCGCCATGGTGGCGTCGTTGCCCGACTGCACGATCATGCCCTTGATGAGGTCGTTCACCGGGACCTGCATCTTGGGGTCGATGTACATGCGCGAGCCCGGCATGCGCCAGGCGCGCACGCTCACCGGCAGCGTCTGCTTCAGGTCGATCTTCCCGGCCCGCAACGCCTGGTCAACCAGGTAGGCGGTCATCAGCTTGGTCAGCGCCGCGGGCTCCTCGGGCGCGTCGATCGCGCGCGCAGCCAGGATCTGGTTGGCGGTGACGTCCAGCAGCAGGTAACTGCGGGCCGCGATCTCCGGCGCTTGCGGTCCCTGCGCGGAGGCGGCCAGGCAGAAAAAGAGCAACCAGGGCGCGAGCAGCGCCTGCAGCCAGCGAGTTCTCATGCCTGCGTGCGGAGGTGGCGCACCACCAGGTTCTTCAGCAGCGGTAATTGTCCGTGAAAGAAATGCTCGACACCGGGCACCACCGTGACCGGCAGCGACTGCGGCCGCGCCCAGTCGAGCGCCGCGGCCAGCGGCACCGTCTCGTCCTGCTCGCCATGAATCACGAGAGTGCGCTCGTGCGCCTCGAGCGGCAGCGCAGGCACGGTGAACCGCGCGGCGGCCGTGCCCACCAGCACGACGAAGCGCACATCGCGCGCCGACCACAGCGGCTGCAACGCCTGCGCGGCCACGAAGCTGCCGAAGGAAAAGCCGGCCAGGGAAAGCGGGCCTTCGGGCGCCAGCGCCTGCACCACCGCGGCGAAGTCGAGGGCCTCGCCGCGGCCTTCGTCATGCACGCCTTCGCTGCTGCCCACCCCGCGAAAGTTGAAGCGCACGGCGCTCCAGCCCGATTGCACGAAGGCGCGCGCGAGCGTCTGCACCACCTTGTTGTCCATGGTGCCGCCGAACAGCGGGTGCGGATGGGCGATCACGGCCACGCCGCGCGGCGTGCCCTCGGGCTGGTCGCGCAGGACCTGGATGCGTCCCGCCGGCCCGGCAACCTCGAGCCTCTCCGTGTGCGCGTTCATCAGCGTCCCAGGTGCGGCGGGGTCAGCAGCCGCTCGACGACCTTGCCATTCTTCAGATGCGATTCGACGATCTCGTCGATGTCGTCGGTGTCGACGTAGCTGTACCAGACGCCCTGCGGATAGACAACCGCGATCGGGCCGCCCTGGCAACGATCGAGGCAGCCTGCCTTGTTCACCCGCACCTTGCCCGGCCCGGCAAGGCCCTTGGCCTTGACCTGCTGCTTGCAGCGATCGAAGGCGGCTTGCGCGTTGTGGTCGGCACAGCACGCCTCGCCGTTGTCGCGCTTGTTGAGGCAGAAGAAGACGTGGTGTTCGTAGTACTGCGGTACAGTCTCGGAGGAAGGCGCGCTCATGGCCGGATTGTAGGAGTGCGGTCCGGCCGCGCGACTCTCAGCAGCACGTAGGCCAGCACCGCGTAGGGCCACAACCACCCGAGCCACTGCGCCAGGCCGTTGAAGCGGATGAAGCGGCCCTGCTCCCAGGCCTGCAGCGTGTCCGCGAAATAGGCGCTGGCCGGCGCCTGGTTCAAGACGCTCAGGTGCACGACCAGCGCGAGCAGCAGCACGGCGGCGCAACCGCGGCGCGGCACAGCCAGCATCAACAGCGCAAGCAGCAATCCGAACAGCAGGCCCAGCCGCACCGGCAGGCTCACCCATGCCCACGCATGACTGGGCCCCCAACTCAATGCCGCCGACAGCGCGGTCACCAGCGTGCCAAGCGCAACGACCGCAACCGCAAACACCGCGCGGCGCCCGAGCGAGCGCAGGATCGTGTAGCCCAGCAGGCAGGGAATGAAAGCGCCCAGTGCCACGCACAGCAATTCGGCGGCCGGCACCAGCGGCTGCAGTTCCACGTCGCGAATCGGCAGCCATTCGAGGAACGGCGTGGCCTGCAACCACTCGGCCACCGCACCTTCGAGGCGCTCGAAGATCTGCCCGAGCCCCAGCGGGACGGCCGCGGGGAACAGCAGCGCGAACGGCCACAGCGCCAGCAACACCAGCGCGCCGCGGGCTTCGGGAATGAACCAGCGCTCGCGAAACTGGCTCCAGCGGTCGATCGCCCCGGCCACTTCCAGCGCAGTGGCGGCGATCGCCCCGATCAGCGTGCCGGCGGCGTTGAGGCCGAAATCGACGTTGGAAGCGACCCGCGAAGGCAGGAAGTTCTGCAGCGATTCCATGCAGAAGGACAAGGCCGTGCCGGCGGCCAGCGCCACCACCATCGCAATCAGATTGGGATGGCGCACGAAGTAGCGCACCCTGCCGCGCCGCATGAAGCTCAGCGCCAACAGGAAACCCAGCGGGATGTAGCCGACAACGTTGGCCGCGACATCGAACCCGGTCCAGTACTTCGGCCAGCCGGCGAACAGGAACTCCCAGGGCGGCAGCTCCTGGTTGCGCCAGCCGGTGAAGGGATACAGGCTGGCGTACACGACCAGCAGCACGTAGGCCCCGGCGAGCGGCCAGGCGGAAGTCTTGTGCTTCATGTCAGAAGGGCTTGACCACGACGAGGATCACCGCCGCGACCAGGAACAGCACGGGCAGTTCATTGAACCAGCGGAACCACGCGTGGCTGCGGCGGCTCTCGCCAGCGGCCAGCTTGCGCAGCAACACCGCGCAGGCATGGTGATAACCGATGATCAGCAGCACGATGCCCAGCTTGGCATGCATCCAGCCCGCGCCGCGCCCCACCCCGTATCCGAGCCACAGCCACAGCCCGAGCGCGACGGCAGGCACCGCCAGCATCGTCGTGAAGCGCAGAAGCTTGCGGGCCATCAGCAGCAGGCGCGCGCGCTCGGCATCGGAACCGACGGGCACCATGGCCAGGTTCACGAAGATGCGGGGCAGGTAGAACAGTCCCGCGAACCAGCTGGCGATGAACACGATATGGAAGGCCTTGACCCAGAGCATGCCGCGCAGTGTACGGACGCCACGGCCGGGCGGGGTGGTCTCGCCGGTTGCCGCGCGGCGCAAAAAAAACCCCGGCCTCACAGGGCCGGGGTTGGGAAGCCTTTTTGCTGTCACACATCAAGGCGCCCGCTCAGGGAGGAAAAGCGGGGGACGGCAAGCCGCCCGGGCGTAATTTAACAGTGGGTGCCGCGGCGTTCAACCTGAAAGTCTTAAGTTCTCTGACGCCATCGAAGGCGACGACGGCCGCGCATCGGGCACAATTTTCGCCATGACTTCCTTCGCACCCTATCCCCAAGGGCGCCCACGCCGGCTGCGGCGCGACGCGTTTACCCGCAACCTGGTGCGCGAGCACGCGGTGACGCCGCACGACCTGATCTACCCCGTCTTCGTCCTCGATGGCCAGAGGCAGCGGCAGGCGGTGGCCTCGATGCCGGGGGTGGAGCGGGTCAGCCTCGACCTGCTGCTGCCGGTCGCCGAGGAATGCATGAAGCTCGGCATCCCTGCGCTGGCGCTGTTCCCGGTGATCGACCCCGCCTTGAAGACGCCGGACGGCCGCGAGGCCTGGAACGACGAAGGCCTGGTGCCTCGCGTCGTGCAGCGGCTGAAGAAGGAATTCCCCGAGCTCGGCGTGATGACCGATGTCGCGCTCGACCCCTTCACCAGCCACGGGCAGGACGGCCTGCTGGACGAGTCCGGCTACATCCTCAACGACGAGACGGTGGCGGTGCTGGTCAAGCAGGCGCTGACCCAGGCGCGCGCGGGGGTCGACATCGTGGCGCCCTCGGACATGATGGATGGCCGCATCGGCGCGATCCGCGCCGCGCTCGAGGCCGACAGCCACATCCACACCCGGATCATGGCGTACAGCGCCAAGTACGCGAGCGCCTTCTACGGCCCCTTCCGGGACGCCGTCGGCTCCGCCGGCAACCTGGGCAAGAGCAACAAGAAGGTCTACCAGATGGACCCGGGCAACAGCGACGAGGCGCTGCGCGAGGTGGCGATGGACCTCGCCGAAGGCGCCGACATGGTGATGGTCAAGCCCGGCATGCCTTACCTGGACATCGTGCGGCGCGTGAAGGAGGAATTCCGGGTGCCCACCTTCGCCTACCAGGTCTCCGGCGAGTACGCGATGCTCAAGGCCGCGGCACAGAACGGCTGGCTCGATCACGACCTGGTGATGATGGAAAGCCTGCTGGCCTTCAAGCGCGCGGGCGCCGATGGCGTGCTGACCTACTTCGCCCTCGCCGCGGCCCGCGCCGCGCGCGCCTGAGAAGGACGGCCGCGCGTGCACATCATCGAATTCGCGGCCGGTACCCTGCGCTTTCTCGACCACGTTCCGGAGCGCGCACCGGCCGACGGCTTCGTGTGGATCTATGTCGACCGCGAAGCGCTGGACCTGGACCTGCCGGTGCTGCAGCACGCGGCCACCCGCCTGGGCGGCTCGCCGATGCTGGACCTGCACATCAAGGACCTCGGCAACCGCGGCCATCCCTCGCACTACGACTACACCTCGGTGTACGACTTGGTGATCTTCCGCCGCCTGGCCACCGAGCAGGAGGTGCACGGGGAGGTCGGTCCCAATCAGTCGAAGAGCGCCCTGGCGGGCTTCAGCCGCATCCGCACCCGCGCGGTCGGCTTCGTGGTGTTCGACCGCCTGCTGATCACGGTGCACCCGAGCGGCTGCTATGCGGCTTCGGCCTTCGTGCAGCGTTACCTGAGCGACGCCGTGCAGGTCGAAGGCCTGGGCGCTGCGGGCGTGCGCACGCGCCTGCCCGCCGGGGCCGCGGACCTGATGCTGCGCATGCTGAACATGATGGTGGACAGCTACCTGGACCTGCGCAAGTCGCTCAGCGCGGAGATGGACCAGTGGCAGCAGAACCTGCTGGCCGTCAACAGCCGCGAAGCCGACTGGGGCGCGCTGATGACCGCGCGCAATGCGCTGCATGCGCTGGAGGATGTCTGCGAGGAGCAGAACGACGCGGTGCAGGAATGGCTGGACACCCAGCGCGAACAGCCGCCGCACTGGATGCAGCAGGCGGAGTTGGACGGCCTGCTGGCGCGGGCGCGCGACGTGGCGGAGCACATCGAGCGCGCCATGCACCACATCCAGCGCATGCAGGAAAGCGCGGAGACCGCGGTGCAGATCCACTTCTCGGCGCTCGGCCACCGCACCAACGAAGTGATGCGCGTGCTCACCGTGTTGACCGCGATCTTCCTGCCGCTGAACCTGATCGCCGGCATCTTCGGCATGAACTTCGAGTTCATTCCGTTTCTCCACGTGCAGCACGGCTTCTGGTGGACCCTGGGATCGATGATCGGGATCGCCATCGTGCTGGCCCTGTTCTTCTGGCGCCGGCGTTACCTGGCGCGGCCGACGCCCTGAGATGAACCAGAACGACCACGAGCATTCCAGCTACCGGCGCCCGCGCAGCGTGGCCGACGTCACCCGCGAGAACGTGCAGGCGATGCGCAAGCTCGACGAGCTGGCCGTCGCCAGGCGCACGCTTGCCGACCGCATCGCCGAATTCGTCGCGCGCTTCTGCGGCAGCATCACCTTCGTGTGGATTCACGCGGCGTGGTTCGCCGCCTGGCTGCTGTGGAATTGCCTGCCGGGGTTGCCGCACTTCGACCCCTATCCCTTCACCTTCCTCACGCTGTGCGTGTCGCTGGAGGCGATCTTCCTCTCCGCCTTCATCCTGATCAGCCAGAACTACGAGATGCGCATCGGCGAGCGGCGCAACCACCTGGACTTGCAGATCAACCTGCTGGCGGAGCAGGAGAACACCAAGATGCTGCAGCTGCTCGACCGGATGGCCAAGAAGATGGGCCTGTACGAAGAGGACGACCCGGAGATCCAGGTGCTGGAACAGGCCACCCGCCCCGAGACGCTGGCCCGCCAGATCGAGGATGCGCTGCGGGCGCAGACCGGCCGCACGGCGGAAGGCAAGCGACCGGACAAGGGCCGCAAATGACCCTGGTGGGCTGCGCCGGCTGGAGCCTGCCGCGCGCGGAGCAAGAGCGCTTCGGCGCGGGCGACAGCCACCTTGCGCGCTACGCGACGCGCTTTGCCGTCGCGGAGATCAATTCGTCCTTCCACCGGCCGCACCGGCGCGCGCTGTACGAGAAGTGGGCGGCGGCCGTGCCGGAGCATTTCCGCTTCAGCGCGAAGCTGCCCAAGCCCATCACGCACGAGCGCCGGCTGGTCGCTTGCGAGGACCTGCTCGATACTTTCCTGGCCGAGGCGGGAGGGCTGGGGCCCAAGCTGGCGTGCCTGCTGGTGCAACTGCCTCCGAGCTTCGCGTTCGATGCGGTGGTCGCCGAGTCCTTCCTCGACTTGCTGCGCTCGCGTCACACGGGCGCCGTGGCCATGGAGCCGCGGCATGCGAGCTGGTTCACGCCCGAGGCGGATGCTTTGTTGCGCGCGCAACAAGTCGCGCGCGTGCTGGCCGACCCGGTCCGGCACGAGGCGGGGCGCGTTCCGGGCGGCTGGCCCGGCCGCGTCTACCTGCGGCTGCATGGCACCCCACGGGTCTACTACTCCGCCTACGAGGAGCCGCTGCTGCGCGCGCTCGCGCAGCGCCTGCGGGTCGCGCGCGGCGAAGGCGCCGAGGCCTGGTGCATCTTCGACAACACCGCCTCCGGCGCGGCAACGGCCAACGCGCTCGACCTGCTGCAGCTGCTAGAAGAAGGGACCTGACAGCCCCTCGGCCGCGAACACGCGCTGCACGCTGGCGCGCTCGCTCATGCGCCGAAGGTACGGGGCCAGATGCGCGTACTCGCGCGCCTTGCCATGATTGAAGTTGCGCGTCCAGCGACACAGCGTGAAGACATAGGGATCGAGGGCGCTGAAGGACGCGCCCAGGGTCCAGGGGCCGCCGCTGCGCGCGACCAGGTCATCCAGTTGCGTGAGCAGCGCTCTCACCCTCTCCTGCGCCTTCGCCTTCACTTCGGCCGCGCCTTCGGTGTTGCCCTCCTTCACCCAGCGATCGGGATAGAAGTACAGGATCAGCGCGGGCTGCAGGGTGTTACCCAGCCAGAAGAGCCATTTGTAGAACTCGGCGCGCTCGGGCGTGCCCGGCGCCGGCGCCAGGCCTGCCTGCGCATGCGTGTCGCACAGGTGCAGCACGATGGCACCCGTCTCGTAGAGGACCAGGTCGCGGTCGACCAGCACGGGCAGCAGCCCGTTGGGATTGAGCTTGAGGTACGCAGGCTCCTTGTGCTGCATGCGGGCGCGCTCCACCAGCACCCGCTCGTAGGAGACCCCGAGCTCCTCCAGCAGGATGTGCGGGATCATCGCGGCGGTGCCCGCGTCGTAGTGCAGTTGCAGGGTCATCTGTTTTCGTTGAAGGCGGCGGCGGCGGTGGCGGTGGCGGGTATTGGACGTTGGACGTTGGGCGTTGGGCGTTGGGCGTTGGGCGTTGGGCGTTGGGCGTTGGGCGTTGGATGTTGGATGTTGGATGTCATCCCGGGCTCGACCCGGGATCCACGCTGCGCCTGGTGAAGCGCCGTCGTGGATTGCGGGTCAAGCCCGCAATGACATCCGAGGGCGGGCCAAGCCTGCAAGACATCCGGGGCGGCTCAAGCCCGCAATGACATCGGGGGCCTCACCCCACGTGCTTCGCGAAAAACGCCAGCGTCCGCTCGCGCGCCAGCTTGGCTGCTTCCGCGTTGTACGAGCCGCGCTGGTCGCAGTTGAAGCCGTGATCGGCCGAATAGATCTGCACTTCCACCTCGGGGTGCGCCTTCTTGAAGGCCTCGACGCTGGGCAGCGTGATGTGCTTGTCCTGGTCGCCGAAGTGCGCCAGCACCGGCACCTTGGGCTGGCGCGCGATCTCGTCGGGCGTGGTCACGCCGCCGCCGTAATAGGGAGCCGCGGCGCTCAGTCCCTCGAGCGTGCAGGCGGCGCGCCAGGCCAGCAGGCCACCGTAGCAGTAGCCGACGATGCCGACCTTGCCGGCCTGCGCCGCATGCCGGATCGCCGCCTGGATGTCCTGCATCACGCCGGGCGAGGGCAGCGCCTCGGTGGCCGCCTTCAGCGCCATGCCTTCGGCCATGTCGTCCTGCGTGTAGCCCAGTTCGACGTCGGGACGCACGCGATGGAAGATCGCCGGGGCGACGGCCAGGTAGCCCTTCTCCGCGTAGCCGTCGGCGACCGAGCGGATGTGCGAGTTCACGCCGAAGATCTCCTGGATCACGACGATGCCGCCCTTGGCCTTGCCGGCGGGCTGCGCGACGTACGCGGGAACGGACTGTCCGTCGGCGGATTTGAGTTCGATGAATTGGCCCATCTGGTGTTCTCCTGTGATGTGGGGTGGTGCGGGGAAGTCGCGGAGCTTCTCTCATCCGGGCTGCCCGCGTCAATCGCCCGCTTTTGATCTAATGACGGCTCGCCGCCTCCAACGCGGCCGTGGAGCAAGCGAGTGGATGAAGTTCTGCTGGTCACCGGCGGCAGCCGGGGCATAGGGGCGGCAACCGCCCTGCTGGCCGCCCGCAAGGGGTTTGCGGTGGCCGTCAACTACGCGCGCAACGGGTCCGCGGCGCAGGAGGTGGTGGCTGCGATCGCCGCGGCCGGGGGCAAGGCGGTCGCGGTCCAGGCCGACGTGGCCGACGAAGCCCAGGTGCTCGCCCTGTTCGAGCAGGTGGATCGCCAGCTCGGCCGGCTCACGGCACTGGTCAACAATGCGGGGATCGTCGACCGCCCTGCCCGCGTCGACGAGATGGCCGTCGATCGCCTGCGGCGGATGTTCGACATCAACATCGTCGGCAGCTTCCTCTGCGCGCGCGAGGCCGTGAAGCGCATGAGCACGCGCTATGGGGGCGCGGGGGGTGCCATCGTCAACGTCTCCAGTGCGGCTTCCCGGCTCGGCGGCGCCGGGCAGTATGTCGACTACGCTGCGTCCAAGGGCGCGATCGACGCTTTCACCATCGGCCTGGCCAAGGAGGTGGCGGCCGAAGGGATTCGGGTGAACGCCGTGCGGCCGGGCCTGATCGAGACGGAGATCCACGCCTCGGGCGGCCTGCCCAATCGCGTGCGCGACCTGGCGCACCAGGTGCCCATGCAGCGCGGCGGCAGCGCCGAGGAAGTGGCGCAGGCGATCGTCTGGCTGCTCTCGGCCGAGGCGAGCTACACCACGATGTCGCTGCTCGAAGTCTCGGGAGGCCGCTGATGGCGATCACCACGTACTGGGAAGACCTGCAGCCGGGCAGCGTCCGCGAGCTCGGCTCCACCACCGTTTCGGCGGAGGAGATCAAGGAGTTCGCGGGCCGCTACGACCCGCAGCCCTTCCACCTCGATGAAGAGGCGGGACGCAAGTCGCTCTTCGGCGGCCTGTGTGCCAGCGGCTGGCACACCTGCGCGCTGGCCATGCGGCTGACCGTGGACAACATGCTGCGCGACTCGTCCAGCCTCGGCTCGCCCGGGCTGGAGAGCCTGAAGTGGCTCAAGCCGGTCTATCCCGGCGACGTGCTGTCGCTGCGCCACACGATCACGCAAGCGCGCGCGCTGCGCAAGCGCCCCGAGACCGGCATCGTGCGTTCGCGCTGGGAGCTGTTCAACCAGCAGGGCGACAAGGTGCTGGAAATGGATGGCCATGGCTTCTTCGGCCGGCGGCATCCGGCCACGCCGCAAGAGCTGGCGGCCCTGGACGCCGGGCGTTCGGCCGGCTGAGTGCCGGGACGGTGCGGTGTCCTTGCGGGCAGCCCACCATGGACTCCCGAACATGGGAAAACAACCGGGTCGGCTGCCGCCTACGCACCGCCGCGCTTGAAACTCACAAAACATCCCTTATGATTAGCACTCGTCGGAGTTGAGTGCTAACAGCTGAGCTGAGGCCCTCCCTTCGACGTAAGTTAATGAGCGCCAACTTCGCGTTGACGCTCTTGGTACCCCAGTTTTCCATCTAGGAGATGCAATGAAACTTCGTCCTCTGCACGACCGTGTGATCGTCAAGCGCCTCGAACAAGAAACCAAGACGGCCTCGGGCATCGTGATTCCGGACAATGTCGCCGAGAAGCCGGACCAGGGTGAAATCCTGGCCGTCGGCCCGGGCCGCAAGAACGACAAGGGCGACCTCATCGTGCTGAACGTCAAGGTCGGCGACCGCGTCCTGTTCGGCAAGTACTCCGGCCAGACCGTCAAGGTCGATGGCGACGAGCTGCTGGTCATGAAGGAAGACGACCTGTTCGCCGTGGTCGAGGGTGCTCCCGCTGCCGGCCTCAAGAAGGTCGCGTAAGCGCTCCCTCCTCCCGCATTCATCTCACACATTCGAGGTAACGAACAATGGCAGCAAAAGACGTGATTTTCGGCGCTGACGCGCGCCACCGCATGGTCGAAGGCGTGAACATCCTGGCCAACGCGGTCAAGGTGACCCTGGGCCCCAAGGGCCGCAACGTGGTGCTCGAGCGCTCCTTCGGCGCCCCCACCGTGACCAAGGACGGCGTGTCCGTGGCCAAGGAAATCGAGCTGAAGGACAAGCTGCAGAACATGGGTGCGCAGATGGTCAAGGAAGTCGCTTCCAAGACCAGCGACATCGCCGGTGACGGCACCACCACCGCCACGGTGCTGGCGCAAGCCATCGACCGCGAAGGCATGAAGTACGTGGCCGCCGGCATGAACCCGATGGACCTGAAGCGCGGTATCGACAAGGCCGTCACGGCCCTGGTCGAGCAGCTCAAGAAGGCTTCCAAGGCCACCACGACCTCCAAGGAAATCGCGCAAGTCGGCTCCATCTCGGCCAACAGCGACGAAGCCATCGGCAAGATCATCGCTGACGCGATGGACAAGGTCGGCAAGGAAGGCGTGATCACCGTGGAAGACGGCAAGTCGCTCGAAAGCGAACTCGACGTCGTCGAAGGCATTCAGTTCGACCGCGGCTACCTGTCGCCCTACTTCATCAACAACCCGGAAAAGCAGTCCGCGTTGCTGGATAACCCGTTCGTGCTGCTGTACGACAAGAAGATCAGCAACATCCGCGACCTGCTGCCCGTGCTGGAGCAGGTGGCCAAGTCCGGCCGTCCGCTGCTGGTGATCGCTGAAGAAGTCGAAGGCGAAGCGCTGGCGACCCTGGTGGTCAACACGATCCGCGGCATCCTGAAGGTCGTCGCCGTCAAGGCTCCGGGCTTCGGCGACCGCCGCAAGGCCATGCTGGAAGACATCGCGATCCTGACCGGCGGCAAGGTCATCGCTGAAGAAGTCGGCCTGACGCTCGAGAAGGTCACGCTGGCCGACCTGGGCCAGGCCAAGCGCTTCGAAGTGGGCAAGGAAAACACCACCATCATCGACGGCGGCGGCGCTGCCGGCGACATCGAAGCGCGCGTCAAGCAAGTGCGCGTCCAGATCGAGGAAGCCACCAGCGACTACGACCGTGAAAAGCTGCAAGAGCGC
>NZ_JAQGNQ010000057.1 GCF_028291745.1 Ramlibacter sp.
CGGCGCGGGCCGCGCCGCCGCCGCCATAGCCGAGGAACGTCGCCGGCTTGCGATTGATCTGGGAGGTGAGATAGTCGAGGGCATTCTTCAGCACGGCGGGGATGCTGTGGTTGTATTCCGCCGTGACGAAGATGTAGCCGTCGAGGCTTGCGACCTTCTCGCCCCAGCGCAGCGCCACCTCGTTCTGCGGCGGCGCAACGTGCAGCGGCACCTTTTCCTGGAAGAACGGCATGGGATAATCGCGCAGATCGACAATCTCGAAATCGGCGTCATTGCGCTCTTTGGCGATATTGAACAGCCAGTCAGTCGGGATATCCGCGAACCGCCCGGGACGGGTCGTGCTCATGATGATTCCGATCTTGGGTCGCTTTTGCATGGACGCTTTCGTTGACACTTACGATTGGTAAGCAACGATATGGCGGCCACCGGGACGGGCGCAAGACGGCACTTTATCCGCAGTAACTTACTCGCCGGTAAGTAAGGCCGCCGGCTCCGCCGGGGCGATGTGCATTTCACCCCGGATCTTGTTCCCTGACTCGCTGGCGAGCCTCTTCGATCTCGGCCTGGTTCTCCAACGCCCACTTGGCGATCGGGACGAGCGCAAGCTTGAGCGAGCGTCCACGGTCGGAGAGCTCGTATTCGACGCGCGGCGGAATCGTGGGGTAGACCGTCCGGATCAGAATCCCGTCGTGTTCGAGATTTCGCAGCGTCACGGTCAGCATGCGCTGGGAGACGCCGGTAATCGCCCGGTGCAACTCCCCGAATCGCATCCGCCGGTCGCCGATTGCCATCAGAAGCAGGATGGTCCATTTGTCGCCGATCCGGGCCAGAATATCTCCGACCCGGCGGCAATTCGGGAAAGGGTGCTGCGGTTCAGTGGTCATGCAGCAAATATAGGTCGATTACGCCATGATGGTGCCGCTGCGTCAGCAATGGAAGGTGGGGATGGCAAATGGGCTGATGAGTTTGGGGCGCCTCAGGTCGCGCACGCATGCGTCAGTCGATCAGCGAGTTCCTCCGCAGCCATTCACCGTCGCCAAACATCTGATCGATGACGAACATGCGCCTGAGGCAGTGCCCCACCTTGTATTCCTCGGTCACCCCGATTCCACCGTGAAGCTGTACTGCCTGCTGGCAGAGCGCGCGTCCGTGCAAGCCGACAAGCAGCTTGGCACGCAGCAAGTCCATTCCGTTGTACTCACCCGACGCAACCTCCTGGGCAACCATGGCGGCTGCACTGCGGCACGTCTCCAGCGCCACCGCCATCTCCGCGATCTGGTGGCGGTATGCCTGATTGGCCCCCAACGGCTTGCCGAATTGCTGGCGGGTCATTGCAAAGGAAGTCGTCAACTCGAACGCCGCTTCCATCACGCCAACGGCTTCCGCACAGAGGGCCGCGGCCCCTGCCGCACGAACCGCGGCCAGCGCAGCACCTTGCTGGCGATTGTCGAACGGATCACCCTGGGGCAGCGCCGGGACACGATCGAAAGTCAATTCAGCAGCAATCGATTCGTCGACGAACCAGTGTGCACGAAGGGTGAGGCCGGCGGCGGAGCGGCGCGAATGTCGCCACCTCAAGCATCACAGCCGCGGCGGCCGCATTCGCCAAGCGCCGCCACTTGTGGACGACGTTGGCATTGATCCCGTGCGACATGGCTACGCTCGCCACCGACGCTCCAGGCTGCGCGCATTCGCCCAGTACCTGCGCCTTGAGCTCGGTGCCGTGGCGCCGCCGCGTCCTCTTGGAGTCATTCATGGTGTCCGCCTAACTTCTTTGGTGGACACCATCCTTGCCGCTCAGACGGTCGGAATCAAGAATGGGATGGCCGGACGCTTACGTTGGAAGAAGCTGCTGAGAGGTCGCAGGCACTGGCGAGCTAAATATCAACAAACGGCCGCGGCCAAGATCAAGTGGCAGCACTGGACTGGTTCCGTTTGCGAATTCCGGCAAGTCATCGCCTTGCTTGCGCAGCGACCGCCTGGTTGCCTGCGGACCAGAACCGACCGAACAAGTAAAAGCGTGTGCGATCCGACTGCGTCCACACGCCTGTTTTCGTTCGGGCCCGCCCCGTGCAGCGCTGCCGCGGTCAGGCCACCTGCACGCCCGCCTCGGTCAGGTAGGCACCGACCAGGCCCGGAGGCAGGCCGGTAAGCGATTCCGCCCGGACCGCTTCGGTCGCGCGGCGCATCGCCTGCAGGTCGATCGCTTCCGGCCCGAGCACTTGAACGCCTTGACCGCGCAGCCGCTCGAGCGCGGTTTCGTCCTGTGCCGCCGCGCTGCAGCGCTGCTGGCGCGTTGCCTCTTCCACGGCGGCCTGGAGTTCGTCGCGCTGGCCCGCGTTCAGCGTCTCGTACCAGGCGTGCGGGCACACCAGCAGCACTACCCCGAAGAAGTGGCCGGTCAGGCTCACGTGCGGATGGTGACGCCAAAGCTCGAACGTGAGCAGATTGGTCAGAGGGTTCTCCTGAGCCTGCACGGTGCCGTCCTTCACCACGCGCACCAACTCCTTCACATCCGTGGTCATCGCCTCGAACCCAAGCGCGTCCAGCGTGCGCCGATAGAGCGCGCTATCGAGCGTGCGGATCACCATTCCCTTGCAGTCGGCCGGCGTACGGATCGCGTGCACGGCGTTCGACACGTGGCGGAAGCCGTTGTCCCAGAAGGCCAGCACGTGCAGCCCGCTTCGGCGCGAGACCGCCTCGCGCAGCAGGGTGCCCGCGGCGCCATCGAGCGCGGTGAGCGCGGCGGCGCGGTCCTGCACCGAAAACGGCAGATCGAGCACGGCCAGTTCGGGCACGCGGGCCGACAGGTAGCCCGAGGCCATGTAGCCGATCTGTCTTTCGCCATTCTCGAGCGACGCGAACAGGGAGGCAGCACTCTCGCCGAGCGCGGTCACATCGGGCAGCAGGTGGGGCTTGCCCACGCTGCCTTCGTCGAGCCGGCGCGCCAGCGTGGTGAGTGCCGCCGTGAGGATGGAGGTCCTGCCCTGGTAGCCGGCCAGGTGCACGGGAGGAAGTTTCTTCATGTCTGGGTCCCCAAGAAGTGGCCGTGCGGCAGCGCGCGATGGCTTCCACGTGCCGGTGATGCGGTGCTCGCGTCCATCATTGCGCCTTGATGCCCGCCGCGCGGATCACCTTGCCGATGCGCGCATGGCCGGTGCGCGTGAGTTCGCCCAGCTGCGCCGGCGTGGAAGGCGACGGGTCGAGGCCGAGGCCCACCAGGCGCTCGCGAACGCCCGGGTCCGCAAGCGCGCGGGCGACCTCCCCATTGAGCCGGTCCACGATCGCCTTGGGCGTGCCCTTGGGCGCGTACAGCCCGAGCCAGGTGGAGAAGTTGAAGGGCGGCAGGCCCGCTTCGGCGAAGGTGGGCACCTCGGGAAGCAGGCTCGAGCGGCGTTCCGCCGGCTGCGCCAGGGCGCGGAGCTTCCCTTCCTTGATCAGGGGCAGCGCCACCGAGATCGCCGAGAACATCACCGGAACCTGCCCGCCCGCAACGTCCATGGTCGCTTGCGTTGCACCCTTGTACGGCACGTGCGTCAGCTGCACGTTGTTGGCGGCGGAGAACAGCTCCATCGCGATGTGCTGCGGACTGCCGGAGCCGCCGGAGGCGTAGTCCAGCTTGCGAGGCTGGGCCCGTGCCTGGTTCACCAGTTCGGTCGCCGTCTTGGCGGCGTTGCTGTTGGCCACCAGCACCCACGCGATGTTGGCCATGCGGCCGATCGGCTCGAAGTCGTTCAGCGGGTCGAAGGTGGTCTTCGCCGCCAGGTTGACGGCGTAGTTCAGCACGCTATCGGTGATGCCGCCCAGGACGTAGCCGTCCGGCGCGGCGCGCGCGATCCGATCCGCGCCGAGCAGCCCCGACACGCCGGGTTGGTTCTCGATGGCGAAGTTGGCACCCATGTTCTGGCCCACCTTGTCCAGAACGACACGCGTGCCGACGTCGGCGGCGCTGCCCACCTGCAGCGGCACGATCACCTGGATCGGCTTGCTCGGGTAGCCCGCCTGCGCGAAGGCAGCACCGGATGCGACCAGCAGCACCGCCGCGAGCATGGCGCGGCGCGTGCGAATCGAGGGGATGTGCATGTCTGTCTCCGAATGTCGACTTCCACCGGCACGTGACGCGCCCGGCGCCCGCGTCACTCCTTCATGCCCGCATCGGCCACCACCTTGGCCATGCGGGCGTAGTCGTTGGCAACGTAGTCGCGCATCTGCGCGGGTGTCATCACCGAGGGATCGATGCCGTTGTCCGCGAGGCGCTTGACGGTGTCGGGATCGCGCAGCACCTTGGCCAGCTCGCCGGAGATGCGGTTGACCACGGCGTCCGGGGTCGCCGCCGGCGCGACGATACCGATCCACGACGCATAGTCGTAGCCAGGCACACCCTGTTCGGCGACGGTGGGCAGGTCCGCCATCACCGGCGTGCGCTGAGCACCGGCCACCGCGATGGCGCGCAGCTTGCCGGACTTGATCAGCGGCATCACAGTACCGATGGCATTGAACATCACCTGCACCTCACCGCTCGCGACGGCCACGGCGGCCGGACTCGCGCCCTTGTAAGGCACGTGCAGCATCCTCGCGCCAGTGGCCGCTTCGAGCATGCTCATCGCGATGTGCTGCGCGCTGCCGACACCCCCGGTGGCATAGCTCACCTTGCCGGGATTCGCCTTCACGTACGCGAGCAGTTCCTGCAGGCTGTTCACGGGCAGGCTCGGGTTCACCACCAGCACCGTCGGCAGCACCGCGACCATGCCCACCGGCTTGAAGCTCGAGGTCGTGAACGGCACCTTGCGCACGTGCGGCAGCACGCCGAGGATGGCGTTGTTGCAGCCGCACAGCGTGGTGCCGTCCGGCGTCGCGCGCGCCACCTTCTCGGCCCCGATCGCGCCGGAAGCGCCGGCCTGGTTGTCGATGACGATGGGCTGGGCCAAGGCGGTGGAGAGCTTCTCGGCGACGATGCGCAGGGCGACGTCGGAGGCCGTGCCGGTGGCGAGCGGCGTGATGATCGTGACGGTCTCGCCCGCAGCCCACGCCGACGGGATGGCAGCCATGCTGACGCACAAGGAGGTCGTGCGCAGGATGCGCTGGAGCACGGTTCGCATGGATGTTTCCTTCTTCGTCCTGGATGCCTCGCCGTGCTCAGAGCATCACGCGGCCGCCGTTGGTGTCGAGGTTGACGCCGGTCACGAAGCCTGCGCCGTCGGACGCCAGGTAAAGCATGGCCGCGACGTGATCCTCCACCTTCGCGAGCCGCCGCAGAGGCACCTGCGCGGCGATCCGCTCCACGTCCTCGGCACTGCGCAGCGCCGCGACCCGCGGCGTCAGCGTGGTGAGAGGGGCGATCGTGTTCGCGGTGATGCCGTGCGGGCCCAGCTCGTAAGCGAGGAAACGGGTCAGCTGGGTCACCCCTGCCTTGGCGGCGCCATACGCCGGCGACGAAGACGCGTGCACCGTGCGGCCCGAGATCGAGGTCACGTTGATGATCCGCCCCGCCTGCGACGCCTTCAGCGCCGGAATGGCGGCGCGGCAGCACAGGAACACGCTGCGCAGGTTGAGCGCCACGGTCGCATCCCATTCGGCGATATCCATCTGCTCCACGGTGAGCAGCTTCTTGTAGCCGCCGGCACAGTTCACCAGCACGTCGAGGCCATGGCCGGCGGCGGCGATCGCTGCAAAAGCGCTGGTCACGGCCGCTTCGTCGGTGATGTCCACCGCGATGCCCGCCGCGCTCGCGCCGCCCTGGAGGCCCGCGGCGATCTCGCGCACGCGCGCACCGTCGATATCCAGCAGAAAGACATGCGCACCCTGCTCCGCGAAGGCCCGGGCCGCCGCAGAACCGATGCCGCCAGCGGCACCAGTGATGACGGCGCTGCGGCCGGCCAGTTCGGGATAGCGCGGCATCATTCGGCGCGGGCCGGCTTGGCCGCCGCTGCGAACTCGGGACTGGCGCCGGCATCGGTCCACGCGGGCACGCGGCCGATGCGCGCGGCTTCTTCCCAGGCGAAGTTCAGCTCCACCTTGATCCCGTTGATCGGCTCGCGCATGAACAGCTGGTACAGGTCGGAGTTGTGCGCCTTGCGCTCGCTGAACTCCACGCCCTTCCTGGTGAGGCGCTCGATGAACTCCTCGATGCCTTCGCAGTTCAGGCAGACGTGGTCGATGCGCCCCGAGCCCATCGCGCCGGCGGCAGAGAAGTCCTGGTCGCCGTCGGTGGGTGTCTTGAGGTAGGAGTCCTGGTGGCTCGAATGGCGGGCCTTGCCGATGTGGATCACGTCCTGGTCGCCTATGTAGAGCCAGTACACCGGGAAGCCGAACTCCGGGTGGTAGCCGTTGCGAAAGCCCAGGTTCTCGACGAACCAGTCGCGCGTGCCCTCGGGGTCGTGCGTGAGGATCAGCAGGTGTTCGAGGAATCGCAGTCCCATGGGGTGTCTCCTATTCGACCTTGCCGATGGCACGCACCACGCGCGTGAGGCGCACCCGATCCTCCTCGGCAAACCTGGCGAACTCAGGCGCATCCCGGTAGTCGTAAATGATGCTTTGCTTCGCCATGCCTGCCGTGAAAGCCTGCGAGCGCGCCGCGACGCCCAGCGTCTCACGCAGCTTCTGAACTACCGGCCTGGGCGTGCCGGCCGGTGCGTACAGGCCGGCCCAGATGTAGAACTCGGCGTCGTAGCCGGCTTCGCGGTAGGTCGGCACATTCGGCAGCAGGGGCAGCCGCTTGCCGCCCGAGACTGCGAGCGCGCGCACCTTGCCCGACTCGATCTGCGCCCGGGCCACCGCGGGCGCGGCGGTCGTGAACTGCACCTGTCCGCTGAGCACGGCCAGCAGCGAAGGCGCGCTGCCGCTGAAGGGCACCTGCGTGAATTTCACGCCGGCCTCGTGCGCGAGCATCTCCACCGAAAGATGGATCGGCCCGAAGTTGCCCGAGGAGGAATAGTTCAAGGCACCCGGCTTGTCCTTGGCCGCTGCGATCAGCTCGCCCAGGCTCTTGTACGGGGCGTCCGAACGCACGAGCACCACCATGGGGTCACTCGAGACCAGCCCCAGCGGCTCCAGTTGCTCCAGCTCGTACAGAGGCTTGCGCCCCGACACCTTCTCGGCTTCCGGCGCGACCACGACGGCCGACAAGGCCATCAGGACCGTGTAACCGTCGGCCTTCGCCTTGGCGACTTGCGCGGTCCCGATCGCGCCGCCCAGGCCAGGCTTGTTGCTGATCACGACCGGCTGCTTGAGTGCGGCGGCCCACGGCTCCACCAGCAGGCGCGCGTTGATGTCCGAGGCACCACCTGGCGGATTGGGCACGACCAGGGTGATCGGTCCGGACGGGAATGCATCCTGCGCGAATGCGGCCGCGGCGAACAAGGCCAAGCCGGCAGTGCAGGCCGCGTACCAGAGGCGGGGCAAGAACTTGCTCATGAAGCGACTCCGGTGGGTTGGCGGGTTTCGATGGAACGCACGATCGCCTCGAACAATGCGATGCCCTGCACCATCTCGGGCACGGTGATGGGATAAGGCTCGGTCACGCGGCCCTGCTCGGGGATGGCGCGCGCGAAGGCATCGATTTCGGCGCGGATGGAGTCCACCGGCGGAAAAGTGAAGCGTTCGATGCGGCCGCCCTGGTGCCGCAGCACCACCTCGTTCTCGCCCAGCGCCTCCACCGAGGCGCGGTCGCCGAAGACGTGCACGCGCCAGTAGATCGGCGTCGCGCGCACCATGGCGAAGTAGCCTTGCACGCCGCTGCGGAAGGTGACCAGCACCGCGGTGGCGTCGCGCGGGTCCTTGCCCTCGCGGGTGGAGTGGACCGACGCCGTCACACTCTCGGCCGGCCCGGCCAACCCGGTGAAGGCATCGATGATGTGGATGCCCGTGCCGGTGAGCCCGCCGGCGGGCGACTCCGCCGGCGAATCGCGCCATTCGGCGAAGAACTTCGTCGAGTGCTCGTTGCTGTAGTGGCCTTCGAGGTGCAGCATCTCGCCGAGCACACCGCTAGCGGCAATCTCGCGCAGCTTCACCATGGCCGGCCAGAAGCGCTTGTTCTGGCCGACGGCCAGCACCAGTCCGTGCGCAGTGCAGGCCTGCGCGGCGCGCTTCGCATCGGCGTGCGTCAGCGCCAGCGGCTTCTCGCAGAACACATGCTTGCCCGCGCGCGCCGCGGCCACGATCTGGTCGGCGTGCAACGAATGAGGCGTCGCCAGCACCACCGCCTGGATCGCGGGATCGGCCAGCACGTCCTCGAAGTTCGCGGACAGTTGCATGCCCAGCTGCGCAGCCAGCGGCCCGTCGCGCTCGGTTTCCTTGCTGACCACGCGTGCAAAGCGCAGGAGCGTGCTTTGCCCCTGCACCGCCCGCGCGATGTTCTTGCCCCACCAGCCGAAGCCGATCAATGCTGCCTGGATCATCTTTGCTTTCAGTGGATCGACCACCGCCGGAGTTGTTCTTCGTCGACCTGGACGCCCAGGCCGGGCGCTTGCGGCACACGATAGGCGCCCCCCTGCGGCCGCAGCGGCTCGCGCACGACGTCCTCGGCCAGGAACAGCTGGCTGGGACTCACGCCCCAGTCCACGTTAGGCACCACGGCGGCCAGATGCAACAGCGCCGCGGAGGCGATTCCCGTCTCCGCGATCTTTCCCGCCAGGTTCAGGCGCAGCCCGAGCGCCGCGCAAACGTGCGCCGCCGATGCGAGGCCGCTGAGGCCACCGAGCTTCAAGGTCTTGAGGGAAGCGCCGCGGATCCCGTCAGGAAGGTGGTCCAGGATGTCCTGCACTGAAACGACCGATTCATCCAGCCCGATGGCCAGCCCGCCTTCCGCCACCAGGCGACGCAGGCCGGCGCGGTCTTCCCGCCGCAGCGGCTGCTCCAGGAATTCGAGCCGCGCCGCGCGCACGCCCTGCGCGTAGGTGATCGCCTGCGGCGCCTCCATGCCCATGTTGGCATCGGCACACAGCCGCACGCCGTCGCCCAGCGTGCGGCGCAGGTCGAGCGCCAGTGCGATCTCCTGTTCCACCGGGCGCACGCCCACCTTGAGCTTGAAGAACCGATAACCCTCGATGTACAGGCGCTGCGCCTGCGCCAGGTCGCCGGCATGGTCGCCGGTGCCTACCAGCCAGAGCGCACTGATGGTGTCGCGCCGCTGCCCACCGAGCAGCACGTGCACCGGAACGGAGAGCGCCTGGCCGACCAGGTCGTGCAGCGCCATGTCGACGGCGGACAGTGCGGTCGCGCCAACGGGGAGGTCCTTTGCCAGCTCGGACGGGATGGCGGACAGGCGCAGCGCGTCCTGGCCTACGAGCGCGCGCCCGATCACCTGGTCGAAGGCCTGCGCCATGTCGGACAGGCTGGCGCCGCCGTGGCTGGGTGCGGCGTTGGCCTCACCCCAGCCTAGCAGCCCTTCCCTCGATTCGAGGCGGACCACCAGGCACTCGGAGGTTTCGAGCAGCACGCCGGCCATCCGCACGGGCTTGATCAGAGGCAGCCGCAACCGGAAGGCCTGGGCCCGCGCAATGGTCAACGCCTTCATCGACGCTCTCCGGGGACCACGCTGCCCTGCCGGGCAATCGCCTCGTGGATGATTGCGTTGTCCTGCTCGCCCTCGCCAAGGGCCAGGCAGGAGTCCAGCAGCTGCACGTAGACGTCGGCCAGCGGCAGCGGCTGCCCGGCGCGCCGGCCGAGCGCCCGGATGAGGCCGAAGTCCTTCAGGCTCTGGTCCACGCGGCTTTGCGGCGGCTGGTAACGCCGCTGCACCATCAACGGCCCCTTGATCGGCATCACGCTCGACGCGGCGGCCGAGCCCTGCAGAATCTGCAGCAGGCGCGCCGGATCCAGGCCGATGCGGCGGCCGAAGTTCAGGCCCTCGGCCAAGGCGGCGCGGTGCAGGCCCAGCACCAGGTTCACGGCCAGCTTGGCGCGACCGGCGTCGCCGCAGGGGCCCACGTGTTGCCGGCGCGGACACAGGACGTCGAGAACCGGGGCGAGTCTTTGCGCGAGTCGTTCGTCGCCGCCGACCAGGCCCACGCCGTCGCCGCGCGCCACCTGCTGGCTGGTGCCGGAGAAAGGCAGTTCAAGGAACGCCACGCCTCGCGCCGCGCATCGGTCGGCGATCCCGGCGATCTCCTCGGGGTCGCACGTGCTGGTGCACAGGACGGGCACACGCAACGCCGCCTCGGCAAGCCCGTTCGCGCCGAACAGCACGTGCTCCACCTGCGCCGTGTCGAACACGGCCAGCACGATGGCCTCGCATTCCGAGGCCAACGGTCCGAGGCTGGTCTGCAGCTCCACACCGGCGGGCGCCTCCACGCTGCGCACGTCATACGCCAGCACGCGATAGCCCGCCTGCACCAGGCGGCCCGCGAAAGCGCGTCCCATGAGACCGAGGCCGGCGATTCCGATGGTGCCCTGGGTGCTCATGCCGTGCCTCCGGGCAGCAGATTGTGGA
Organism: Ramlibacter sp.; assembly: GCF_028291745.1. Taxonomy (GTDB): domain Bacteria; phylum Pseudomonadota; class Gammaproteobacteria; order Burkholderiales; family Burkholderiaceae_C; genus Ramlibacter. Next base: position 10,430 of record NZ_JAQGNQ010000057.1, read on the forward strand.
GCGGCCGCTCCAGTGCCTCGGTCATGAGGCGGTCGGCGCTCCAGCCGGCATAGGTGGCGGCGGCGTCGTGCAGGTCCGCGATCATCTGGCGCGCCGGATAGCCCAACTGCGTCAGTTCCTTCGCAAGCTGTTGGCCCACGGGCGCCAGGCGCTCGCGCCAGCGCGCCTGTTCCTGCGCATCGAGGCTGATGAATTGCATGCCGCCCTCGCGGAAGGCGACGCGCGCGCGGGCACCGGCCAAGCCGTAGAACAGTTGCGCCCCGGCCTGCGCCAGCCCGCGCATCCAGGAGTTGAGCACCGGGCGCAATCGCGGCGCCAGCTGCTCGTGGAAGGAAGGCGAGAGACCGTATTCCAGATTGACCCGGACCAGGTTGGCGTCCGTGCGGTACTTCGCCTCGCGCCACAGGCCGACGGTGTGTGCCGCGCTATCGGAAATCGAGACCGCATCGACCTCGCGCGAGACGAAGCGCTGCTTGGCCTCCGGCGTGCTGCAGCCGACGGGAACGGCCCCCAGTGCCGCGAACAGGCGCGACTCCAACCCGTCGCTGCAGGCGACGCGCCGACCCTGCAGGTCGGCAAGCGTTGCGATGGGATCACGCGAGAACAGGTTGTACTCGCTCGTGGCCACCATGCGCCCCATCAAGACGCCCTGACGCTCGAAGTCCTGGCTGAAATAGCGGCGGTACAGAAGCTCGGAGACGTGCGTCGCCGCCTCCGCACTGGAGAACAGAAAAGGAAGGCTCAGCGCCTGCGCGGCCGGAAACATTGTGGCGTCCCAGGCCGAATAGACCGGGCACATGTCGGTGCGTCCGGAGCGCAGCGCCTCGATGCCGTCGCGCTCCTTGTGCAGGCTGCCGCCCCAGTGGCCTTCGACGGCAATCGCTCCTTCCGTCATGACGGCCAGACGGCGGAAGGCAGGCACGAACACGTCCTGCACCGCTGGCGAGGCTTCGGGGATGTGCGCGCTGACGCGCATGCACACCTCGGACGTCACCGTGAACGCTGCGGGCGCATCCAGCCAGCCGCGCGCGACGGACGTCTTGGCGATCACCTGCTCCGGGCTGTCGTCGGGGCCGATCTGCATGGGATGCCGCTCCATCAATCCGTCCCCTTCATGTTGGCCTGCTTCACGACGCGGCCATACAGTTCGATCTGAAGCGCGAGGAAGCGCTGGAACTCCTCGGGGCTGCTGGCGATGATGCGAAAGCCCGCCTCCTCCAGCCTGGCCTTCATCTCCGGGCTGCCCAGCACGCCGGACAGCGTGCGATGGGCCTTCTGCAAGATGGCGGGATCGACGCCGGTGGGAATGAACAGCCCGAACCAGGTCTCGACCTCGTTGCCGGGGTAGCCGGCCTCCGCCATCGTGGGAATGTCGGACGCGAGCGGCGAACGCGCAGGCGACGTGAGCGCCAGGCCGCGCAGCTTGCCCGACTTCAGGTGCTGCAGTGCGAGCGGAAGGGTCGGGAACATCGCGTCCACCTGGCCCGCCAGCGTGTCGCTCAGAGCCTGCGATGTTGACTTGTACGGGACGTGGTTCATCTTGAAACCGGCGGTGATCTGGAAGTTCTCGCCCGCGAACTGGCCGATGCTGCCGTTGCCCCATGAGGAGTAGTTCAGTGCCCCCGGCTGCTTTTTCCCCAGCTCCACGAATTCGCGCGCCGTGCTCGCCTTCACCTGCGGGTTCACCGCCAGCACCAGCGGCACCGACGTGATCAGCATCAGCGGGACGAAAGCCTTGCGCGGGTCGTAGCTCAGTTTCGCCATCGACGGGTTGGTCGCGATGGAGGTGGACTCGATCATCATCGTGTAGCCGTCCGGCTTGGCACGCGACACGTATTCCTCGCCGATCACACCGTTGGCCCCCGCCTTGTTCTCGATCACGAGCGGCTGCCCGAGTGCCGCCGACCAAGCCGGCGCCAAGGTGCGGGTGAGGATGTCCGCAGTGCCGGCTGGGGCCATCGGCACCACGATGTAGACGGGACGAACGGGCCACGCTGTCTGGGCAGCCGCCAGTTGCGACAGAAAAACCGTCGCGACGGCGGCGAGCCGTGGGTAATGCATGTCTTGTCTCCTCATGCGCCGGGCTGCAGGCGCCCGGGCTTTCGTCCATGCTAGGGGCCGGTCCGATAGGGACAAATACTTTCTCGGGTCGCAAGGCATCAGATTTTCTGATGCCTTGCCCGTCGGTGGCATCATTCGACTGCGATGGATCTCAAGAGCATCAAATTCTTCGTCGCGGTAGCGGAGAGCGGCAGCATCACGGGCGCGGCGCAGCAGCTCGGGCTGGTGCAGCCAGCGCTGACGCGGCATATCAATGCGTTGGAAGCGGAGTTCGGCGTCCGCCTGTTCATGCGCCACGCGCGCGGCGTGCACCTCACTGCGACGGGGCGGGACTTCCTGGAACACTGCCGGCGCATAACGGACGAAGTCGAACGCGCGCGCCACGAGATCAGCTCCCAAGGCAGCCAGCCGCGCGGGTCGATCGTGCTGGGAACCTCGACGACGCTCGGGCGCGTGCTGATGCCGGTCCTGGTGGGCCGGTGCCTGGACGAACTGCCCCAGATCACGCTGCGCGTGGTGGAGGCACGCAGCGTAAGGCTGCACGAGCAGTTACTCACCGGCGCGCTGGACATCGCGATCCTTACCAATCCGGTCGGCTCCTACCAGCTGAACCTGCAGCCGCTCTCCGCCGAACCGCTTTGCGTCGTTGGCCCTTGGGGCTGGAAGCCGCGCGACGTGCCGGTGAGCGAAGAGGAACTGACGCGCCTGCCCCTGGTAGCGACCCCCGGCATGCTGCATCTCGTCACGGGCGGCAGCCGGCGCCGTCAGCCGCTGAAGGTGGTGGTGGAGATCGACTCCATCGAGACCATCCGATGCATGGTCCTCGCCGGCAAAGGGCTCACCATCGTGCCCGAGACGGCGCTGCTGGAAGACATCCGTGCCCGCCGCCTGCAGGCCAACCCGATCGCTTTGCAAGGACGCGAACGCCGGTTGGTGCTGGCCACCCGCACCGACAACGCCGACTTGCCCGCGATTCGCCAGATCTCGCGCATCGTGCGGCAGGCGGTGGAGGAAACCATGACAGCGACCGAGCCGCCGCCGCCGCGGCGACGCCGCTAGGTGAGCCGAGGGCAGCACGCTCCTTGCGCGATATTGGTCCTTGTGTCGGCACTGTGTTTCATGCCGTCGGCCTTACTGGTGCCGGAACCGGAGGCACGGCTACGTCAACGCCGGCTTTTCCATACTCCAAAGACAAACGCCACCCGAAGGTGGCGTAAGTGCTTGATATATATGGTGGGTGATGCAGGGTTTGAACCTGCGACCCCTGCCGTGTGAAGGCAGTGCTCTACCGCTGAGCTAATCACCCATTGCCGCGTGGCAAGCCGACGATTATGCCACAGCCGAAATACCACCCTGGCGCCACACTGTCTTGCCGCCGGAGGCCTTGTCCAACTGCTTGAGCACCTCCTCGTGGGCGGCCGCTTCCTGCTCGTTGGCCAGCAGCACCGGCAGCGTGAACTGGCGCAGGTCCACGCGCGTGACTATGCCCTGCACCGCTCCGGTGTCGGCTTCGTCGATCAGCAGCGCGTCCTGCCCGCGCGTGAGATTGATGTAGACACCGGCCAGCAACTCCGCGTCGAGCAGCGCGCCGTGCAGCGTGCGCCCGGAGTTGTCGACGCCCAGCCGGTCGCACAGCGCGTCGAGGCTGTTGCGCTTGCCCGGGTACATCTCCTTGGCCATGGCCAGCGTGTCGGTGACCTTGGCAGCGTGCCCGGTGAAGTGGCGGCGCCCGAGCAGCTCGAGTTCCTTGTTCAGGAAGCCGATGTCGAAAGCGGCGTTGTGGATGATGATCTCGGCGCCGGCGCAGTACTCCATCAGTTCGTCGGCGATGGCGGCGAACTTGGGCTTGTCGCGCAGGAACTCGTTGCTGATGCCGTGCACCTTCAGCGCGTCCTCGTGCGAGTCGCGCTCGGGGTTCAGGTACCAGTGCTTGTTGTGGCCGGTCAGCTTGCGGGCCACGAGTTCCACGCAGCCGATCTCGATGATCCGGTCCCCCGCTTCTGCGGACAAACCCGTGGTTTCGGTGTCGAGGACGATCTGGCGCATAGCCGGCGATTATGCTGGAGCGATGTTCGACCTGACCGACAAGATCGCCCTCGTCACCGGGGGCAACGGCGGCATCGGCCTTGGCATGGCAAGGGGTCTGGGCCAGGCGGGCGCCACGATCGTCGTGGTCGGGCGAAACGAGGAGAAATCCGCAGCGGCGTTGCGCCAACTGCAGTCGGCCGGCGTGCGGGCCGAGTCGCTGCCCTGCGATGTGAGCCGGGAAGCCGCAGTGCAGGACCTGTTCGCGCGCATCGCCGACCGCCACGGCCGCCTCGACATCCTGGTGAACAACGCCGGCAGCACGGTGCGCAAGGCGCCGCAGGACTTCACGCTGGACGAATGGCACCAGGTGATGGACACGAATCTCACCAGCGCCTTCCTGTGCGCGCGCTCCGCGCATCCGCTGATGCGGGCGGCGGGCGCCGGCAAGATCATCAACATCGGCTCGATCCTGTCGGTGTTTGCCGCGCCCTATGCACCCGCCTATTGCGCGAGCAAGGGGGCGATCGTGCAGTTCACCAAGTCACTGGCGATCGCCTGGGCGGGGGACCGCATCCAGGTGAATGCGGTGTTGCCCGGATGGATAGACACGGAGCTGACGGCAGGCGCGCGCGAGCAGGTGCCCGGCCTCAACGACCGGGTGCTGGCGCGTACGCCTGCGGGGCGCTGGGGCGTGCCGCAGGACCTGGCCGGCATCGCGGTGTTTTTGGCCAGCGCGGCCAGCGACTTCGTGACCGGGACCGCTATCACAGTGGATGGGGGGTATTCGGCATCCTAATCGCGAGGTCAGTCCCCGAAGACTTCCGAGGAAGAAACGTCTTCAGGCATCCAAGGGAATCGGCGAATGCCTGCTATCACATCCCCAGTGAATTGGCGCTCACCCCAATATTCATCTGGGTGGCTGGGGTCATACGTGGGCTCCAACTCGCCGTAGGAATGTCGCCAGCCGGCGGGCGTTGCCTCTCTTGTTTCCCACCATGAGTATCCTGATGCAGCCTGAACCAGACTTCCTCTTGCGAGGTGATCCTGCTGTAACAGTTCACATTCCTCCGATATCTTTTGAGCCACCTGCTTAAGCTCGCCCTCGATCTCGGCCGTATTTATCGTTAACACGTCTTCTCGAAAGACGAAATAAAGAGCCCGCTGCAGCGTGAGATTCCACTCTGCATCCACGGCAGCCGGATACTGGTACTCGCTCAGACAAGTAACGTGACTTCGAAGTTTCGGGAACGTCAGAAGTACGTTCGGTCCGTTGATCTTTGCAACATTGTAAGAATGGAAGGTCTCAGTAATCTTCTGCTTACTAAGCATCGGCGAGTTGAAGGTGAGCATGGCACACACCCAGTTCTCATCGTTGCTGTAGTATAACGTGGTACTTATCTGGGCTGTGCCTAACGTCGCCAACGCTGCATACCAACTCTTCGGCGAATTGGTCGGGACCCGAAGGTTCTGCGTAAACAAGTGGTGGAGGCATTTCTCCACCTCGAGCAGAGTGTGGCGAGAATTTTGCTTTATAACCTCTACGTCGGCCGCGGGCATTGGACGAAAGTGTGCGAGGGAATTTCGTATCGTTCCAATTTCAAGCAGCTTGCTCTTTACGATTTCCCTACTGGCTTTGAAGTATGGCTTGAATTTCGGCCAGTATGCATCTGCGGTAATCAATTCGACGAGCTCGCCGCTCGTCAGGTGCATCATGGCCGCCTTTATATCAAAGCCTAAGTATCCAAACGATTCTGCCTGAGTTGCTCGGCGAGCAGCCACATTCTTCAACGTGACTGATTCAGATGAAGCCGGGGACTTGCATACACACTCCAGCCATCTTGCCCCAAATTCGTTCTTCAGAATGGCATAGACGAATACGCGTAGCGAGTTCTCAAACCTAAAAAGAATGTTCAGCGCTTCGTAGTAGTGAAGATGAAGCCACCGTTTCGGAAGCTTAACCGTGCCGTCATCACGAACGACCGCCGCCTTCCAGTCCATCTTCATGCCCCCTTAAAGCGACCTTCGCATTTTGACTAGCGCATCCGCACAACGCAATGTGAAGGGGCCCGGAATCGTTCAGTGGTTCTCTTTGGCGTGGTTGATCGAGTACTTCGGGATCTCCACGACCAGTTCTTTCTGCGCCAGGATTGCCTGGCAGGACAGGCGCGAGTTGGGCTCGAGGCCCCAGGCGCGATCGAGCAGGTCTTCCTCGTTTTCGTCCATCTCGTTGAGCGAGGCAAAGCCCTCGCGCACGATCACGTGGCAGGTGGTGCAGGCGCAGCTCATGTCGCAGGCGTGCTCGATGGCGATGCCGTTGTCCAGCAACGCCTCGCAGATCGAGGTGCCCGCGGGCGCCTCCACCTGCGTCCCATTGGGGCAGTACTCGGGGTGCGGCAGGATCTTGATGATGGGCATTACAGTGCCTCGAGGTTTTTACCGGCGAGGGCCTTGCGGATGCCCTCGTTCATGCGCTGCGCGGCAAACGCTTCCGTGCCTTTGGCCAGGGCCTGCACGGCCGCTTCGACGACGCCAGCGTCCTCGCTGTGCTTCGCCGTCTCGCGCAGCTGGGCGACCAGCGTGGCCAGATGCGCGCGCTCCTGCGGCGTCAGCAACTCGCCGTCGGCGGCCAGTGCGCTCTCGGTGGCGATGATCATGCGCTCGGCATCCACGCGCGCCTCGGTCAGCGCGCGCGCCTTCATGTCCGCTTCGGCGGTGGTGAAGCTTTCCTGCAGCATGCGGGCGATCTGTTCGTCCGACAGGCCATAGGAAGGCTTGACGTCGATCCTCGCCTCGACGCCGCTGCCCTGCTCGCGCGCCGACACGTTCAGCAGGCCGTCGGCATCGACCGTGAAGGTGACGCGGATGCGCGCCGCGCCGGCGGCCATCGGCGGGATGCCGCGCAGCTCGAAGCGCGCCAGGCTGCGGCAATCGGCCACCAGGTCGCGCTCGCCCTGCACCACGTGGATGGCCATGGCGGTCTGGCCGTCCTTGAAGGTGGTGAAGTCCTGCGCCTTGGCAGTGGGAATGGTTTCGTTGCGCGGAACGATCCGCTCGACCAGGCCGCCCATGGTCTCGATGCCCAACGAGAGCGGGATCACGTCGAGCAGCAGCAGCTCGCCTTCCGGATTGTTGCCGGCCAACTGGTTGGCCTGGATGGCGGCGCCGAGCGCGACGACTTCGTCGGGGTTCAGGTTGGTCAGCGGCTCGCGCTCGAAGAATTCAGTGACCGCGCGGCGCACCTGCGGCATGCGGGTGGATCCGCCCACCAGCACCACGCCCTGCACTTCGTCCTTGCCCATGCGGGCGTCGCGCAGCGCCTTGCGCACCGCGCCCAGCGTGCGGGCGGTGAGCTCGCGCGTCTCCAGCTCGAAGTCGCTGCGCGACACGCGCACTTCGACCGAACGGCCGCCCACGGTGATCGGCACCGTGAGCGACTCCTGCTCCGAGAGCTGCTCCTTCACGTGGCGCGCCAGCATCTTGATGGCCGCTTTTTCGCCCGCCGTCTCCGGCGCCATCTTCGCCTGCTGCAACAGCCAGTCGGCCAGGCAGCCGTCGTAGTCGTCGCCGCCCAATGCGGAGTCGCCGCCGGTGGCGATGACCTCGAAGACGCCCTGCGACAGCCGCAGGATCGAGATGTCGAAGGTGCCGCCACCCAGGTCGTACACCGCGTAGATGCCTTCGCTGCCGTTGTCCAGGCCGTAGGCGATGGCGGCGGCGGTGGGCTCGTTGATCAGGCGCAGGACCTTCAGGCCGGCGAGTTGTGCCGCGTCCTTGGTGGCCTGGCGCTGCGCGTCGTCGAAGTAGGCGGGCACGGTGATCACCGCCCCATACAGGTCGTCGCTGAAGGTGTCCTCGGCCCGATAGCGCAGCGTCGCCAGGATTTCGGCGCTGACTTCCACCGGCGACTTCTCGCCCTCGCGGGTGCGCAGCGCCACCATGCCGGGCTGGTCGACAAAGCGATAAGGCAGCTTGCCGCGGTTGGCGATGTCCGCCAAGCCGCGACCCATGAATCGCTTGGCCGACGCGATGGTGTTCTCGGGATCTTCGGCTTGCGCCGCCTGCGCGTCGTAGCCGATCTGGCGCCGGCCTTCGCCGAGATAGCGCACGACGGAAGGCACCAGCACGCGGCCTTGTGCATCGGGCAGGCATTCGGCGACGCCGTTGCGCACCGAGGCGACCAGGGAATGGGTGGTGCCGAGGTCGATGCCGACGGCAATGCGGCGCTGGTGGGGGTCGGGCGAGGCGCCGGGTTCGGAGATCTGCAGCAGGGACATGGCTTTTCTTCTAAGCCGCTATTGTCCCAGTTGCGCGAGCCGCGCTTCGACGTCCCCCACAAAGCGCTCGATGAACATGAGGGCTCTCACCTGCTGCGCCGCCGCCGGGGCGTCGCCTTCGAGGTCCAGCAACTGCTGGATCTGCCCCAGCATCTCGCGGCGCCGCTGCAGCACGCGCTCGGAAACTTCCGCGAGGTCGTCCTCGCCTTGCGCATCGTCAAGCGCCTCGCGCCACTCCATCTGCTCCATCAGGAACTCGGGGGGCATGGCGGTGTTGTTCTCGGCCTGGATCGGCGCGCCGCGCAGCTCGCACAGATACGCCGCGCGCTTGAGCGGATCCTTCAGGCGCTGATAGGCCTCGTTGATGCGCACCGACCACTGCAGCGCCGCGCGTTGCGCGCTGGCGCCCTGGGCGGCAAAGCGGTCGGGGTGAGCTTGGCGCTGCAGCTCCTTCCAGCGCTGGTCGATCTCCGCGCGCTCCTGGGCGAAGCGCTGCGGCAGCCCGAACAGTTCGAAGTCGCTGTGGCTCAGGTTCATGGGTGGGTCACACCCTGAAGCTCTCTCCGCAACCGCAGCGGTCGCGCTCGTTGGGGTTGTTGAACCGGAAGCCCTCGTTCAGGCCTTCGCGCACGAAGTCGAGCTCGGTGCCGTCGATGTAGGCGAGGCTCTTCGGATCGACCAGCAGCTTCACGCCGTGGTTCTCGAAGACGATGTCCTCGGGAGCCACTTCATCGACGTATTCCAGCTTGTAGGCCAGGCCCGAGCAGCCGGTGGTCTTGACGCCGAGGCGCACGCCCACGCCCTTGCCCCGCTTGGCAAGGTAACGCGTCACGTGCCGCGCCGCGGCTTCGGTCAGCGTCACGGGCATGTTCAATGTTGCGCGCCTTCGGCGGCGGGCGCCAGGGCGTGTTTTTTCTTGTAGTCCTCGACGGCCGCCTTGATGGCGTCCTCGGCCAGGATCGAGCAGTGGATCTTCACCGGCGGCAGCGCCAGTTCTTCCGCGATCTGCGCGTTCTTGATCGAAGCGGCCTGATCGAGCGTCTTGCCCTTGACCCATTCGGTCACCAGCGAGCTCGAGGCGATCGCCGAGCCGCAGCCGTAGGTCTTGAAGCGCGCATCCTCGATCACGCCCGTTTCGGGGTTCACCTTGATCTGCAGCTTCATCACGTCACCGCAGGCCGGCGCACCGACCATGCCGGTGCCGACGCTCTCGTCACCCTTTTCGAAGGAGCCGACGTTGCGGGGGTTCTCGTAGTGTTCGACGACTTTTTGTGAATAGGCCATGTTGTGTTCTCCTGTGCTGCTGTCTCAATGCGCCGACCACTGGATCGTGCTGATGTCCACGCCGTCCTGGTACATCTCCCACAGCGGGCTGAGCGCGCGCAACTTCTCGACGTTCTGCTTGATCGTCGAGACTGCGTAGTTGATTTCTTCTTCGGTCGTGAAGCGGCCGATGGTCATGCGCAGGCTGCTGTGGGCCAGTTCGTCGCTGCGGCCCAAAGCGCGCAGCACGTAGCTGGGCTCCAGGGAGGCCGACGTGCATGCCGAGCCGGACGACACCGCCAAGCCCTTGATGCCCATGATCAGCGACTCGCCTTCGACGAAGTTGAAGCTCATGTTCAGGTTGTGCGGCACGCGGTGTTGCGTGTTGCCGTTGATGAACACCTGCTCCACGTCCTTCAGGCCGTCCAGCAGCCGCTGCTGCAGGTGGCGCGCGTGCGCCAGGTCCTTGTGCATCTCTTCGCGGGCGATGCGGAAGGCCTCGCCCATGCCCACGATCTGGTGCGTGGGCAGCGTGCCCGACCGCATGCCGCGCTCGTGGCCACCGCCATGCATCTGCGCTTCCAGGCGCACGCGTGGCTTGCGGCGCACGTAAAGCGCGCCGATGCCCTTGGGCCCGTATGTCTT
>NZ_JAQGNQ010000084.1 GCF_028291745.1 Ramlibacter sp.
TAACCGTGCAAGGCCGTCCAACCGACGCGCTTCAGCCAAAAGAAGATCCTTGCGTCCGCGCTTCACCTGCCACCGAACCACGATGGCACCCACGACTATCGCAACAGTCCCGACCGTTGCCTGTGCCCAGGCAGCGATTTCTGAACTTGTCATGTTCGTGAGTAGGCAGAGGTTATTCATCGCACGGCTCCCTGTGCGGCCTAACGTAATGGTAACCGGCGGACCATAGGCTCGGGACACCGTGCCGCGAGCACGTCCGCGTTGCGCGATTTACGCGGGCTCAGGCTGGCCGCGTTTTCGAGTTGATCAGACCTTCCCTAGGCTAGCGATGCTCCAGCGCGAGAATTTCGGAAAGCACTTCCGGAATCGGACGGCCCGTGATCATAAGTCGGCTGGCACCCTGCCACGTCGTCATGTTGAACCAGCCCGCGTTGCCTTCCTTCAGTTGGTAATGCTGGTTCGCCGGCTCGTCATGCAGATCGTCCATTACGAGCAGCCGCTTGGGCCCGAGCGGAAAAGTGACGACGACCCCGTCCGTTCCGAAGCCGAACTTCTCGCGCCCTTGGTGGTAGGTGCCTACGGGTTTATCAGTGGTGATGAACACATCCCTCTCGGAATGCAGCACTGACCAGCGCTTCTTGAGGAGCAGCTTGGCAATGTGGCCAGCTTCACGCTGAACCATACCTGCGAAGAACCGATCATGGTCGTTCTTGCTCCAAGCACGATAGGAGTTCCAGTCACTGGTGTCGATGGAGCGCGTCTGCCCGTTAATCTGTACCGCCTTTACTTCCGGGCTTCCATCGGCCCGCAGCGGCGCATCCTCGAAGGCGCGGACGAACCTTTCGTGCATTCTTTCGACTTCCTCGCGTAGGACAGGATTACGCATGTGCATGATGGCCACGAAGAGCGACAAGCTCATTCGCACAGGTTGGTCCTCCAGCGGTGCGAAACCCTCTGCGAATTCAGGCCAACGCCTGGCTAGAAGCGATTCGACTTCCCCCAGACGGCTTTCGAGATCCCAGTTGCGCTCACCGTCGTCCCCTAACGGTGAATAGAGAAAGCGCTTCGCACAGACGTTGCGCACATGGGTCAACTTCTCGTCACCGTCGTCTTCCCGTTTGGAGAAGATCCAGACCTGCGGAGCATCGGTGTCTCGAGTTTCTGGCGTGGCGAAGTAGCGCAGGTAGAACTTGGGTACCCAATGTTGGTTCACCGGCTTTGGAGCTGCACCAGCCAGCTTCATTGGGACATATTGGGCGTCAGCGAAAGCTCCAGATCGAGGCCGATCTGAGTTCCGGCGGCCTGATCCGGCTGGTTGTACATCTTGTCAGCCCGTGCAATGAGGTCGGACCCTCATTGGGCGCTGGCCAAGCGAGCCACCGCCTCCCGGCGACCGATCTTGCGAATAGCCGCGATCAATTCCAATTGGGCGCGGCGTGGCTTCACTTCACCGGTTTCCCACTTGTAGACAGACTGCCCCGATACGCCTATGAGCTTTCCGAAGTCGGCAGCGGACAGCCCTAGGCGCTTTCTGTGGCTTGCCAGTCCGGAGGCACGGAACCTCAAGGCGGCGGGTTCGGCAGATCCACTCGAAGCCGAGGATCCGTCGACGTTCCGCTGCGCCTTCGAGACCTGCATCAGAGCGCGTTCCATACCTTCAACCTGGCGTCTCAAGGCCGCAATGTGCGCGCGGTGCTGCGAGTTTGCTCTCTTGAGATCAGCGAGCTCGGATCGAATCTCTTTTCGGGCGACTCGGGAGATTTCAGTCTTCAGCGAATGTGCCAGATCGGTCATTCCTCCCATTGTGGAGGGAGGCTGCGCGCTTGTATTTACGGTATCGGAAAACCACGTCGGCCTTTGTTGGGCGGTAGCGTCATCCATCGGCGAATTTGGTCCTGAACTGCCAGATCCGAGATGCCTCGCGCGGGGTCGCAAATGACGACGGGTCCGGGAAAGTCCGGCGGAAACTCACCCGCCTCGTCGTCGATCACGAGCCAGGCTTGGACATCTGGTCTCGAGCGGAGGAACAGAAGGATAGAACTTGACTTGGCACCCGGATTGACGGCGCCAATCAAGCGACAGCCAACAGGACCGAGAAAGTCCCTCATCTGATCGAGAGGGTACCTCTCTGCCCACGATGAGTGCACAGCGATCATGACATCCGGAGCCTCTGAAAGCAGCGCCGAAAGTTCCGGCACCCATTCGAAGGGCAACGACTCCCCCGGCTTGGTGGCGACCGGGTGCAGGACGCCGTCGAAGTCAAGGAACAGCAGCCGTTTCGTGGGACGCATACGTATTTGGGAGGCCGGCTGCAGGGGTATCCGTAGCCTATCCGCGACTGAGCGGAGTTGCTGTGCACGACGGCTCCGAAATGTTGGACAGCGTGTCAACGCTCACTGAAGTGCACATTGCTAACAGTGCGAGTGGTGCAGCGGCAACCCTCCCGCGCGCACAAGGAGGACGAATGCGACCGCGAACAAAATGACTCCGACCGCCCCGATCGCGCTGCCCACGATCAGGATGTTCTTCTGGGCTTGGACGTTGTCGCTGAAGTGACGGCGTATCCAGTTCTTCATGCGAGCTCCTTGCATGCGCTGTTGGGAAGGTGTCGTACTTCGTGGCGGCCACATGCCGAGCGGTTCAGCCCAATGGGCCTGCTTCGTACATGTCCAGAAGATCAAGGACATCGGCCTCGCGGCCGTTCGCCACGGCAGCTTCCGCAGTCTGACCGCCGAACTCAGGAAGTGGGCAGTTGAAGTACCAGTGCCTCGCCCGTGCCATGTCGCCGGCGAGCTGCGCGGCCCGCTCAAGCACCGTTTCAGAAATGTGTGCGTGCGTCACTGCCTGCCCGTGCTTGCCCGCGGGCGATTCAGCTGTACGCGCCAGACTGCATGCGCAGAAGCAAGGTTCGAACCCGTTCGAATCCACCTGCTTCCTCGAACATCTCGCGCGGAAGCCTGCCGCCAAGCGCGGGATTCGGCTTCTCAATCCATTCTGAAAGCCATCGCACGGAATCGAAGTTCCTTGGATTTCCGGATTCCGCAACGATGCGATCTACGACGCCCTGCAGCTGACGCACACAATCCTCAACTCTCATCGCGCGTCTTGGGCAGAATTTGTGATTCGCCCTCCCTTTGCACTCGACGCTCGGCGGTCACGTGCGGCACTTGGATCGTTTTGGTGCCGCTCTTCACCAGGGTGTGCACGGACTCCCGAGCTTTTGCGCTCTACCGGAGCGGAGAACACACGGCGGTCTCGTACCAGCGTGCTCGGCGAATCGCCGACCGGTGAATCACAGAATTCCGCTCCGTTGACGGCCCGAAAGAGCCAGGCCGTGTGCGTATCGCGTGCATCACGGCACTCCCACACTTCATTCAGCCGGTGCAACCTCCATTCACCGTTCCCGTTCACACGCGCAGGCGAAAGTAGGTCGACGGTGTCAATCCGCACCTCTTTGCTCCGGCGCATCGTCGCAAGATGTCGCGCCTTGACGAGAAAGGTTCGACTCGCATGAATGCCGTCCTCAGTCGGTTGTGACGTAGTCACAAGTAGAACGGGTTCGAGCATGACGATCTCGAGCGAATCCCACACATCGGCGCCCAGGAGAGCGGAGGGAATCTCGAGCCTAAGGGCTGGGTTTGTGGCGAACAATGCTGGTCCTTCTGCGGGAGAAGCGTCTGAGCGTCGTAGCGGTATCCGACGCCGCTTCATTGTACAGATGCTACTCATAGTCTGTAGACCCAAAGTCATCGATCGGGCGAACCTCGGACCCGATGAGGCTAGGGAGCGGACAACGAGCGTCGGCGAGAGAGAGATTGGCTACCCATATGAGGCGCCTGCGTGCGGACGCTGGCCTCTCGCAGGAGATGTTGGCCGAGCTCTCCGGGTTGCATAGGACCTACATCGGTTCGGTCGAGCGCTGCGAGCGAAATGTCTCGGTCGACAACATCGAACGCATCGCTATGGCTCTCCAGGTCGATGTATCGGACCTGCTCGCACCTACGTACTGATACGGCACCCGTACCGCCGGAGACCTCGATCAGCCGTTCGCGGCAACGGAATGACCTCCTCTGCAGATGGCAAAAGGTGTGGCCCCGGGCGCCAGCACAGAACTGGAGCGCAGGTTCGACGGCAACTCCCCTCCCCTCGCGCAAACGTCCGAGACGTCGATAAGCGGCACCGCAAGCTCCGTTATCGACTAAATTTACGGGCGGCGTCGATAAGAAGGGGCAGTCGCAGCGCAACTCGCGCTGATACGACCCCGTTGATTCAGCCGGTATGCGACCTCGTGGGTCCCCTTAGGGACAAGGACGACCTGGACGCCGTCGGCCTGCTGAAGGTGGACTGCCTGGCGCTCGGCATGCTCACGGCCATCCGCAAGTCGCTGGAATTCATCGGCCAGCGCAAGGGCTACCAGTTCGAGCTGCAGGACATCCCGGCGGAAGATGCAGCCACCTACGACATGATCTGCAAGGCCGACACGGTGGGCGTGTTCCAGATCGAGAGCCGCGCCCAGATGTCGATGCTGCCGCGCATGAAGCCGCGTGCGTTCTACGACCTGGTGATCGAGGTGGCGATCGTGCGCCCGGGGCCGATCGTGGGCGGCATGGTGCATCCCTACCTCAATCGCCGCCAGGGCAAGGAGCCGGTGACCTACCCGAGCGAGGCGCTGAAGGAGGCCCTCGGCCGCACCCTCGGTGTGCCCGTGTTCCAGGAACAGGTCATGCAGATCTCCATGCTGGCCGCCGGCTTCACGCCGGGCGAGGCGGACGGCCTGCGGCGCGCGATGGCCGCGTGGAAGCGCACGGGCGGGCTGGAGAAGTATTACGACAGGATCGTCAACGGCATGACGTCGCGCGGCTACCAGGAGTCATTTGCCAAGAGCATCTTCGAGCAGATCAAGGGCTTCAGCGAATACGGCTTTCCGGAAAGCCATGCGGCCAGCTTCGCGCTGCTGGTGTATGCGAGCTGCTGGATCAAGTGCCGGCATCCGGCGGAGTTCCTGGCGGCCATGCTCAACAGCCAGCCACTGGGCTTCTACTCACCCTCGCAACTGGTGCAGGACGCCAGGCGCCATGACGTCGTGGTGCGCGCCGTGGACGTGATGCACAGCGAGGTCGACTGCACGCTGGAAGACCTGCCGCAGCCACCGGCGGTGCGCCTGGGCCTGCGCATGGTCGACAAGCTCAAGGCCGGTTCGGCGGCGCGCATCGTTGCGGCACGCAAGGAGGCCCCCTTCGACAGCGCCGAAGACCTGGCGCGGCGCGCCGGCCTGGAGCAGCACGAGATGAAGCTGCTGGCAGCGGGCGATGCGCTGCAGAGTCTTTCCGGCCATCGCCGCCAGCAGGTCTGGGACGCGGCGGCCTTGAAGGCCGTACCGCTGCTGCTGCGGGACGCTCCCATCGACGAGCCATACCTGGAACTGCCGCCGGCGCCGGAAGGCGAGGAGATCGTGTGGGACTACGCGTCCCTGGGCCTGACGCTGCGACGGCATCCGCTGGCGCTGCTGCGCCCTCTCCTGTCCGCGCGCAAGCTGGTCTCGGCCGCGGACCTGCAGAAGCTGCCCAACGGCCGGCAGGTCCGCTATTGCGGCATCGTCACCTTGCGGCAGCAACCGGACACCGCCAAGGGGGCGATCTTCGTGTCACTCGAGGACGAGACCGGCGTGGTGCAGGTGATCTGCTGGAAAAACGTGCGCGATCGGCAGCGCAACGAGCTCCTGCGCGCACGCCTGCTCGCCGTGCGCGGCGTCTGGCAGCGCGAAGGCGAGGTGTGCAACCTGATCGCCAGCCAGCTGGAAGACCTGACCCCGCTGCTGGGCCGGCTGGGGCCCTCGGCAACGAGTCGGGACTTCCATTAGGGCCTGAACCCGGCCCCGGACTCCTAGTGCGCCAGCCGTCGCCGCATCCAGCCGAACTGGTCGTCGGTGACCAGCACCCACAGTGCCATCGCCAGCACGAGGCCGCCGCACGCCATCGCCATGCTGGTGGCCACGGGAAGCGCCGCCTTGTACTCCAGCATCCAGGGCGAGACCATCAGCAAGGCGCCCAGGTACAGCTCGGAATACTCTTCCCAAGCTTCCGGGATGAAGAATTCGCACAAGCCGCAGGCGCACAGCAGTACCCCGATCACGACGAAGCAGCCGAAAGCCGCCACGTTCGTGTGAATGTCCAGACCCAACACCCATGGCGAGACGATCAGCCAGACGCCCACGAGCGTGCTCACCACATCCTGCCAATGTTTCATGTGCCTCTTCATGCGCTGTCTCCTGGCCGCATGCGGACGTGCGGCTTAATTCATTAGAACTCGTTCGGCCGGCGGCAGGTTGCCCGGCCGTCGCCGGCGGGGGAGGCGAAAACCCGGGGTGCATGATGGGGTGCGCTGCGCGCAACCCACCCTGCCGGCAGCAAGGATTCGGCGCGCGCTAGCATTCGGTACCTCAGCCCCCGGCCACGAACCCGGCACTCTCATGAAGAAGATCCCTCACTCCACCACTCTCGCCTGCTTCGCCACCGCGGCGCTGCTGTACCTGTTTGCCGCCACGCGGCCCGCCGCCGGCGGCTTCGCCGTGATCGGCGGCGTTTTCGAACTCATGGCGTGGCGCAAATGGCTTGGGTGAAGTCGCTGTTCCTGTTGGCGTTCCTGGTGGGCGGCCTGTTGCTGGTGCGCACCGGGGCCATGCCGTTCTGGCTGTGGCTGGTGACGGCGGCACTGGTGACCCTGACGCGCGTGCTGCCGCGGATCGATGCCTACCGCGACGAATTGCAGGTGGGCGAGGACGGCATCAGGCGCGAGCACGGCTCGCGCCTGCGCAAGACGGTCGTCGAGAGCGTGCGCTGGGACGAATTGGGCAGCGTCGAAGTCCGCGCGCGCGAGACCGGCCCGCAACGCGAGCAGATGCTGTTCCTCCTGTACGGACGCGCGGGCAACGGCGTCGCGGTGCCCGGCCCGCTGGCGCAGCAACATTCCTTGGCCGAGGCGCTGGCGCGCCGCCTGCCCGGTTGGCGGCAGGACCTGCTGGCGCAGGCAACGACCGCCACCGAGCCGGCCGCGTACACCCTGTGGCAGGCTGCCCCGCACGAGGGCTGAACCGGCCCTGCGCCGGGCTCAGCCCTCCTCGATCGCGTAGGGCATCGCAAACGCCGACAGGATCGCCTCCGCCTGCGCGCGCGCGGCCGGGCTTGCCTGCCGCAGGCGCAGCGTGAGCTTCAGGCCGCTGCCGCCGGTGCCGGCCACGCTCAGGTCCCAGGGACACGAGACCGGCTGCAGCACCTCGGTGAAGACGCGCCGCGCCGCCTCGGCCTGCAGCAGGTGCTTCATCGGCTTGCCCACCGCCGTGAGCGGCAGCTTGTCGATGAAGATGATTTCCTTGGGCACGGCGGGCCGCTCGGGGATGCGCTCCGCCGCATAGCGCAGGAGTTCCTCGGCGCTCACCTGCGCGCCCGGATGCAGTTCGACGTAGGCGATCGGCAACTCGCCGGCATGCGCATCGGGCTTGCCGACGGCAGCGGCCTGCGCCACCCAGGGCGACTGCAGCAGCGCGTCCTCGATGATGCCCGGCTCGATGTTGTGGCCGCCGCGGATGATGATGTCCTTCTGCCGCCCGCTGATGCGCACGTAGCCGTCTGCATCGATGCTGCCCAGGTCCCCGGTCACCAGGAAGCCGTCGGGCAGGAACACGCCGCGGCTCTGTTCCGCATCGAGATAACCCGCCGCCACGCCCGGACTGCGCACCAGCACCATGCCGGTCTCGCCGGGGGCGCAATCGCGCACCACGGCGCCGCCGTCGCCCATCTGCGCGATGCGCACCGTGGTGTAGGGAACGCGGATGCCCGAGCAGCCGCGGCGGATCTCGCCGTCGCGCGGGTCCACCGAGACGTGGCTGGTGTTCTCGGTCAGGCCATAGGTCTGCAGCGTGCGGGCGCCGGTGATGGCGAGGATGCGGTCCTGCACCGCGGGCGCCATCGCCGTGGAGCCGGTGGCGAAGTAGGGTCGCAGCGTGGCGATGTCTTCACCCGTGGGCGGATTCTTGGCCAGCACCGACAGCGTGGTCGGCACGCCGGAGATCTGCGTGACCTGGAAGCGCTCGACGAAGCGCCAGTAGTTCGCGATATAGGTCTTGTCGCGCGCTCCGTGCATGCTCGGAATCACGGTGGTGTGACCGTCGGCGGTGGACACCAGCCCGCGCACCAGCAGCCCGCCGATGTGGAACAGCGGGGTGTCCGAGAGCACCACGTCGTCGGGCGTGAAGGCCAGGCACAGGTTGGCGGCCCACTGCCGGAACACCATGCCGCCGTGCCGCACCTGCACGATCTTCGGATGGCCGGTGGTGCCGCCGGAGTGCACGTAGCAGGCGATCGTGGTGCGCTGCGCAATCGCGCGCGCAAAGGCCAGCCGGTCACCGGGGTGCGCGGCGGCCGCCGTGAGCAGGTCGTGCTCGTGCGCCGGGCCGAAGGGATCGTGCAGCGTGAACAGGCGCGGCGGCCGCTCCATGCCAGCCAGCGCCGCACTGACGTTGTGCCAGATGGCGAATCCCGGCGTGGGCCCGAGCGCGATCACGGCCTTCGCTTCGGAGCGCAGCAGCAGGTCGCGCAGCGCCGTCGCATCGAGCATCCAGTTGATCGGAAAGGGCCGCGCCGCCAGCAGGCCGCCGATCATGGTGGCGAACAGGCCAGGCACCGTGGGACTCACGATGGCCACCGCATCGCCCGCGCCTATGCCGCTGGCGCGCAGCAGGTTGGCGATCTGCAGCGAGCGGCTTTCGAGCTCGGCGAAGCTCCAGGTGTAGATCTCGCCGGCTATGTCGCCGTTGCGCGTGGCGTGGATGCCGGCGCGTTCGGGCGCATGGCGGCAGCCATCGAGCAGGTTGAGCGCGAAGTCCCAGCGCGTGATGCGCTGCTCCAGCGGCACCCGCTCGATCGCCTCGACGTCGGCGATGGTGCGCAGGGGCGGATAGGAGTGACGCGGGACGCTGCGCCGGGGGCCGATGTCGGGTTCGATCCCGGAGGAGGACTGCAGGTCCATGGAGCCGCTCTTCATTGCACCGGCGCCAGCGCCAGCGTGCGCTCGGCCAGCCGCACGTTGGCGACATCGACCATCATGCCGCGGTACTGCACCGCGCCGACGCCGCGCGCCTCGCCTTCGCGGTAGGCCGCCAGCAATCCGCGGGCGTACTCGAGCTCCTCGGCACTGGGCGAGAAGACCTCGTGCATCACGTCGACCTGGGTCGGGTGGATGGCCATCTTGCCGTTGCAGCCGACCTCGCGGGCCAGCTCGCATTCGCGCCGCAGCGCCGCGAGGTCCTTGAGGTTCATGAAGACGCCGTCGACGATCCACTGCACGCCCGCGGCGCGCGCGTCGACCACCATCTTGCTGCGCGGATAAGCGAGCGCCTGGCTCGCGGGCGTCCAGCGGCCACCGAGGTCCACCATGAAGTCGCCCTGCTCCGCGCTGGCCAGCGCGATGCCGGTGACGCGCGGCGAGGCGCTGCACAGGTCGAAGGTGTTGCGCAGGCCCAGGCAGGTCTCGATCAGCGGCACGATGGCGAGGCTGCCCTCGGCCAGCCCGGCGCCGGTCTCGACGCTGGCCAGCACCGCCGCCACCTCCTGCACGTCGGCGGCCTGTTCGGCCTTCGGCAGGATCACGCCCATCACGTTGGCCAGGCTCGGTGCCTGTTGCAGCAGCGCGAGGTCGGCGCGGAAATCGCCGGCCCGCGGATGGTTGATGCGCAGGTACATCGGCTTGGCCAGGCCACCGGCGAGCGCCTGGGCGACGTTGCGGCGGGCGGTGTCCTTGGCGTTGGCCGGGACGGAATCTTCCAGGTCGAAGATCAGCGCGTCGGCTTGGCCGGCCTGGGCCTTGGCCAGCAGCTCCGGCCGGCTGCCCGGCGCGAACAGGAGGGTGCGGAACATCCGGATCTCAGGGGTGGCCATGTCTTGTCCTTGCGGTTCGGGCTGCGCGCTCAGCGGCCCTGCCAGTGGGGGGCGCGCTTCTCGAGAAAGGCCAGCGGCCCCTCGCGGGCATCTTCGGTGGTGTAGAGCAGCGCGGCGAGGTCCTGCTCCAGGCGCAGGCCGTCCTGCAGCGACAGCTCGGCGCCGCGCACGATGGCGTTCTTGGCCATGCGCACGGCGACCGGCGCGTTGGCCGCCATCTCGCCGGCCAGGTCGATCGCGCGGGCCAGCAGTTGGTCGCCGGGCAGCACGTATTCGACCAGGCCGATGGCCAGGGCCTCGGACGCTGCCACCGTCTTGCCGGTGAGGATCATCTCCAGCGCGCGCGCCTGGCCGATGCGGCGCGCCAGCCGTTGCGTGCCGCCGTTGCCCGGCATCAGCCCGCGCTTGACTTCGCCGAAGGCAAAGCTCGCGCCCTCCGCGGCCAGCACGATGTCGCACAGCAGCGCGAGCTCGACGCCGCCGCCCACGGCCAGGCCGTTGACCGCCGCAACGATCGGCTTGTCGAAGCCAGCGATGGCCTCGCCCTGCTCCCAGCGGAAGCGCCGCATCTCGGTGATCGGCACGCCGGCTTGCGTCCTGGAGAATTCGCGCAGGTCCATGCCGGCGGAGAAGGCCTTGTCGCCCGCGCCGGTGAGCACCGCGGCGCCCACATCCGGGTCGCGCCGAAGCGCATCGAGCGTGTCGCGCAGCTCCGTGCGCATCTGCACGTTGATGGCGTTCAGCGCCTGCGGCCGCTGCAGGGCCAGAACGGCAACGCGGCCGTGCCGGGTGATGGAGAGCGTCTCGGGGTCGGGTGTGGTCATCTGCGGGGGGATGGATCGGGGGTCGCGCCGACGGCGCGGTTCAATCACTTGCTTGAAGGCAGGATATCTCAAGCAAGCGCCTCAATCAAGTGCTTTAACTCGCCGCCGCACCCCCGTAGAATGCACGCAAGGAATGGAGGCTGGCATGGCGAAGGAACGTCCCGAGGCGCCGGGAACCGAGGCAAGCACGCCGGATCGCATCCTGCTGGCCGCCGAGCGGCTGTTCAGCGAGCGCGGCATCGACGGCGTGAGCCTGCGGGAGATCACGTCGGCCGCCGGCGTCAACAGCGCCGCCGCCCACTACCACTTCGGCTCGAAGGAGGCGGTGCTGGCAGAGCTGTTCGCGCGCCGCGCCCGGCCGATCGCCGACCGGCGCGCGCAGCTGCTGGGCGAAGTCAAGACGAATCGCCAGGGGCGGCCCGCCGTCGAAGACGTGCTGCGCGCCTTCCTGCAGCCGGCGCTGGACCTGATGGAGACGCCCGAGGGCCTCGCCTTCACACGGCTGCGGGCCCGCATGATGTTCGAGCGGGACGACGTCAAGCGCGAGATCATGGCGCGCACCTTCGACGCCACCAGCCGCATGGCCATGGAAGCCCTGGCCCGCGCGCTGCCCAGGCTGCCGCAGAAGGAACTGCAGTGGCGCTTCCACTTCCTGCTGGGTTCCATGGTCTACAGCATGGCCCGGCCGGGGCGCATCGAATCGGTCACCAAGGGCAGCCTGCGCACGGACGATCCCCGCGCCACGCTGGATCACCTGGTGCGCTATGCGGCGGCCGGTTTGCGCGCCCCCTGAAGACAACCCGCAAGGAACAACGATGGAGTACTCCGGCCCCGGCGCCGACCTCGGTCCGCTGCACTGCCTGGCCACGGAGCTGGACGCAGGCATTCTCACGATCGCGCTGAACCGCCCCGAGCAGAAGAACCGGATCGACGTCGCGCTCTCGCTGGAGCTGGAGAAGCTGCTGCGTGCCGTTGCAGCGGACAGCGCGGTGCGGGTCGTCGTGCTGCGCGGCCAGGGCGAAGGCTTCTGCGCCGGTCTCGATGCGCAGGATTTCGCCGACACGGCACGGCACGGCGATACCGCGCTGCGCGCAGCACGCGCATCGGCGCAGGCCTGGCGCACGCGGCTGCTCCGACTGCTGCCGCAACCGGTGATTGCCGTGGTGCATGGCTTTTGCGAAGGCGAGGCCTGCGCCATCCTCGAGAGCTGCGACATCGTGCTGGCCGCCGAGGACACCCGCTTTTCGCTGCCGCAAGAGGACACCGGCGGCTGCACGACCGGCACCGTGGCCAAGGCCGCCTCGCGCGTGATCGCGCAGCGCGCCGCCGACTACTACGCGCTGACCGGCCGCAGCTTCGACGGCCGCGAGGCCGAGCGCAACGGGCTGGCCACGCGCAGCGTGCCCCCCGCTTCGCTCGACGCCGAGGCGCAGGCGCTGGCCGGCGAGCTCGCGGCCAAGGACGACATCGCCCTGCGCTTTACCAAGGAGACGCTGCTGCACGTCGGCGCCATGAGCTGGGACGGTGTGCTCAGTTTCACGGCGGCCAAGTTCGCCGAACTCAAGGCGCTGCAGGCGGGGCGCCCCTCTGCCCGGGCGGCGGCGGTGGAGAGCTTCCTGGCCGGCAAGAGCAAGCCCGGTCTGGGAAACTGAGAGCATGCTGAAAATCGAAGACGTGGCGCCAGGCATCCGCTGCATAGGCCTGGACCGCGCCGCCAAGCGCAATGCCATCGGGGTGGAACTGACGCTGGCGATGGAGGAGGTGCTGCTGCGCACGCGCGACGACCCAGCGGTGCGCGTGGTCGTCTTCCACGGCATAGGCGGCCACTTCTGCGCCGGCATGGACATGAAGGATTTCTTCGACAGCTCCACCCGGCCGCCCGAGCTGCTGCGCCGCGCGCGTGCCGCCACCGAGCACTGGCGCACGCGCCTGTTGCGCGAGATGCCGCAGACGCTGATCGCCGCGGTGCAAGGCTATTGCCTCGGCGCCGGCCTGCCCCTGGTCGCGTTTTCCGACGTGGTGCTCGCCGGCCGCGACACGCGCTTCGGCCTGCCCGAGATCAACTTCGGCTTCGTGCCGGGCGGCCAGATCCTGAAGGCCGCGGGCACGCGCATGCCACCGCGCGCCTTGACTTACGCCGCGCTGACCGGGCGCCCGTTCGACGCCGAGCAGGGAAGGCGCTGGGGTCTCGTGACGCAGGTGGTCGAGGGCGATCCGCTGCCGCAGGCGCTGGAACTCGCGCGCGAGCTCACGTATGATTCAATCACTTGCTTGAATTCTTCGCCGGCCGATCGCGCCGGCAGCCCACTCCAAGGAACCCCGCGATGAACTTCGGTCTCACCAGTGAACAGGAGGCCATGCTGCACCACGTCCGCACCCTGCTCGACGACGTATGCCCGATGGCGTACGCGGCACGCTGCGACGAGGCGCAGAAGCCGCCGCGGGAGGCCTTCGACGCGCTCGCCCGCAATGGCTGGCTCGGACTGATCGCGCCCGAGGAATACGGCGGCGCCGGCGGCACGCCGACCGACCTCGCCCTGCTGCTCGAGGAAACCGGCAACCACTTCGAGGAACTCGGGCTCTGGCTGTTTCGCAACTTCACCTACGGCTGCTACGCCGTCCTGAAGCACGGCACCGAGGAACAGAAGCGCCGCATCGTGCCGGGCACGGTGAAGGGGGAGCTCTCGTTCGCCTTCGCGCTGACCGAACCCGACTCGGGCTCGGACGCGGCCGCCCTGCGCACGCGCGCCGTCGCCGATGGCGACGACTTCATCATCAACGGCCGCAAGCAGTTCACCTCCGGCATGGACATCGCCGACTACGCGCTGGTGGCCTTGCGGACCAATGACCTGGGCAAGAAGCAGCTCGGGATCAGCACCTTCCTCGTGCCGACGAAGACGCCCGGCATCGAAGTGCGCAGGATCCCGACGCTGGGGCAGCACGCCATCGGCACGACCGAGGTGACGTTCACCAATGTGCGCGTGTCCCGCATCGCGCTGCTCGGAAAACTCGACGAGGGCTGGTCCATCTGCGAGGACACGCTGCGCTACGAGCGCCTGTGCCTGTCCGCAGCGCGCATCGGCGCGGCCCGCCGGGCCTTCGAGTTCGCGCTGGACTACGCCAAGACGCGCCACCAGTTCGGCAAGCCGATCGGGAGCTTCCAGGTGACGCAGCACAAGTTCGCCGACATGAAGGTCATGCTGGACACCGCGCAGACGATGATCCGCCGCTATGCCTGGTTGATGGAAAACAACCAGGCGCAGCGCGCGGACACGGCGGTGATCAAGTACTACATCGGCGAGTCGTACAAGACCATCTCGGACATGTGCCTGCAGATCCTGGGCGGCTACGGCTACTGCATGGAATACCCGATGCAGCGCTTCTTCCGCGACTCGCGGCTGGCCACCATCGGCGGCGGCACCTCGGAGATCCAGAAGAACATCATTGCGGCGACGCTGGGGCTCTGATACTCGGGGAGCCGACGCACAACGCACACGGTGCCCCGGTAGGCTGGGCTGACGACAGTCACCCCAGCGACGCGCGCGAGCGCTGGGGTGCGCTGCGCGCAGCCCAGCCTACCGGCGAGACCGGGCAGACCGGGCAGACCCGAGACCCGCACGGCTGGGCGCCAGGCATTCAGGCGCGCTGCATCTGCAACGCGCGGCGGTACCACTGCAGGTCGACGAAGCGCTCCTGCCCCGGCGGCCGGCCGCCCCACTGCCCTTCCATCTCGGCGCGGATCGCCAGCAGCGTCGCGAAACCCTGAGGGTCGAAGGCGCCGTCGGGGGCGAGGCCGTTGCGCGGATCGGTAAGCGCCGCATAGGTGGCAACCGCCAGCGGCTGCGCGATCTGCAGGCGCTGCACCAGCAAGGCGATCGCGCCCTCGCGATTCGCCGGGGCCAGCGCCCAGCGGGTTGACTCGATCCACGCCGCGAGATAGCGCTCCAGCAAGGCGCCATGCGCCTGCGCCCAGGGCCGCATCACGAAGGCGCCCGAAGCCTGGTAAGGCCCGAGCAGGTCGCTCACGCGCCCCAGGCTGCGCAGTCCGCTTTGCAGCGCCTGCAGCGAGAACGGCGGGTTGAGGGTCGAAGCGCTGTTGTTGCGGTCCTCCTGCATCGCCTTGATGCGCTGGAAGGTGCCGCCGACTTCCTTCACGGCGTATTCGCCCGGCTGCACGCCCGCGTTCTTCAGGATCTTCTTGGCCTGCAGCGCATAAGCCGTGTTGGGCGCATCGACGACCAGCGTCTTGCCGCGCAGGTCGGCGACCGATGCAATGCCGGGCTGCACGAACAGCTCGTTCATGCTGTTGTCGCCGCCGCTCACGATCACGACCTCGCGCCCGGCCTCACGCATGGCCACCGCGTTGTCGACGGCGGCGTGGGCGATGTCGAAGGCGCCCTGCGCCAGGCCGTCGCGCAGTTCCACCGAGTTCTGCGTGAACTGCAGGTCCACGTCCAACCCGTGACGCGCGAAGATGCCCTGGCCGATGCCGGCAAACAGCGCCAGGTTCTGGGCGCCGGGAAAGACTTTCACGCGCAGCCGCTCCATGGTCGGCGGCGTGGGCACGGTCGCGGCGCAACCGGCCAGTGCCGCAGCGGCACCGACGCCGATCCCGACGACGAAGGAGCGGCGACGCGGGCCGCTGCGCAATGGCTCGTTCATGAAAGCTCCTCTTGGCTTGACGATCTCAATCGACCTTGGCGCCGGTCTCGCGCACCACCCGCGCCCACTTGGCGATCTCGTTGTGCAGGTACTCGCGGGCCTGCGGCACGCTGCCGCCCATGGGCTCGAAGCCGGTGGCGGCCAGCCTGGCCTGGAACTGCGGCTCGCGCAGGATCGTCGTCACCTCGCGGTTGACCCGCTGCACGATCGCATCGGGCGTGCGCCCCGGCGCGAAGATGCCGACCCAGGTGACGTCCTCGAAGCCGGGGAAGCCCGACTCGGCCACCGTCGGCACTTCCGGCAGCGCGGGCGAGCGCTTCGCCCCGGTCACCACCAGTCCGCGCAGGCGCCCGGACTTGACCATCTCCACTGCGGCGGGCAGTGCCACGCTCGCGAGCTGCGTGGTGCCGGCCATGGCCGCATTCAGCGCCGGGCCCGCACCCTGGAACGGCACGTGCGTGACGTTCACCTTGCCGAGCACCTTGAACAGGTATTCGGCCGTCAGATGCGGCGTGGTGCCGGCACCGGCCGTGGCGTAGTTGAAGGTGCCCGAGCGCGCTTGCGCCATCACCTCCTTGAGCGTGCGCGCCTTCACGCCCGGCCCAGCGACGATCAGGTTGGGGCTGGAGGCCACCAGTGCTGCCAGCGTGAGGTCCTTCTCCGCATCGAAGCCCAGGTTGCGCTGCATCGCCGGGTTGACGGCATACGAACTGGTGTTGACCAGCAAGGTGTAGCCATCCGGCTCGGCGTGCGCCACCGCGTTGGAGGCGATGCTGCCGGCGGCGCCGGGCCGGTTCTCCACCACCACCGTCTGTCCGAGCGCCTCGCCCAGCCGCTGCGCCAGCAGGCGCGCGATGATGTCCGCCGGACCGGCCGGCGCGAAGGCCACCACCAGCCGCACCGGCCTGGCAGGCCAGGTCGGCTGGGCCAGCGACGACCAGCCCCCCAGCAGGCCGGCCGCCAGCGCGAGCACGGACAGCGCACGACGGGTCGTTCTCATGCTGCGGCTCAGCGCGTGTTCGCGAGTACGTGGCGCGCCATCTGCTCGCGCGTGCAGATCCACACGTCGTCGCAAGCCTTCACGCGCCGCATGATCTCGTCGTACACCCAGGCGCCCGAGGGGCGGCCCATCACGTGCGTGTGCGCCGTCACGTCCAGCATCAGCGGCGCCGGTTCGGCGCGCATGGCGGCAAAGGTGTCCGCGAAGGTGTCGAGCATGTGCCGCGGCCCCTGGCCGTAGCGCACGCACGTGGGCAGGTCGTTGACGTCCATGGTCAGCGGAATGCCGACGATGCGCCTGCCGCCGAAGTCCATCACGTAAGGGCGGTCGTCGTCGTTGACGTCGCCGTGGTGCAGGTAGCCGGCCTCGGCCAGCAGGCGCGAGCTGATCGCACTGCCGGTGCCGCGCGGGCTGATCCAGCCGATCGGCGCGACGCCGGCGGTCGTCTTCAGCAGGGCGTGATTGCGCTCCAGGTTGGCGCGCTCGGCCGCCTCGTCGAAGTACACCGGGATCACGTCCATGCCCCAGGAGTGGTTCACGATCTCGTGGCCCAGGTCGGCGAGCTGGCGCACGGTGGCGGGGTCGCGTTCGCAGATCACGCCATTGACCATCACGCTGGTGCGGATGCCATGCTTCTGCGCGATCGCCAGCAGCCGGTGGATGCCGCGCACCAGGCCGAAGGAGGCCCACGAGTGCGCGTTGGTATCGAAGAAGCCGGGCTTGAGCACGTTGCCCATCGGCCCGATGCCCGGGGCCTGGCCGTCGGACCAGGCCTCGTAGGCGATGTTGAAGATCACGGCCAGGCGACGGCCGCCCGGCCAGCGGAAGTCGTCGCCGAGCCGGGTGATGCGCGCTTCGCTGCTCACGCGGGCTCCCGGGGCACGATGCAGGTCATTGCGCCTTCAATCAAGGGTGATGTCCGCCTGCTTGATGATGCGGGTCCATTCGACCGTTTCCTGGCGGATGCGGTCGGCCATCTCCTTCGGCGTGGAGCCCAGCGGCTCGTAGCCCAGTTCGGTGATGCGCTTTTGCAGCTCGGGGCTGTGGATCACTTTCACGATCGCGGTGTTCAGGCGCTGCGCGATGGCCGGCGGCGTACCCACGGGCGCCCAGAAACCCTGCCAGCCCACCATCTCGTAGCCTGGGACCGATTCAGCCACGGTGGGCACATCGGGCAGCACGGCCAGTCGCTTGGGCGAACTGACGGCCAGCACCTTCACCCTGCCGGCCTTCACCAGACCCAGCGACGCAGCCACCGGATCGAGCTTCAATTGCACGATGCCCGCCATCAGGTCGGGGTTGGTGTTGCTGCGATAAGGCACGTGCGTCATCGTGACGCCCGTCATGCGCTCCAGCAGCACGCCACCCAGGTGGGCCGCGGAACCCGGGCCGGTGGACGCATAGTTCACCTTGGTCGGATTGGCCTTCGCGTACTTCACCAGGTCGTTGACGCTGGTGGGTGCGAAGTCGTTGTTCGCGATCCACATGTAGCTCAGGTTGAGCGTCAGGCCCAGCGGCAGGAGGTCGCGTTCCGGCTGGTAAGGCAGCTTCTTGTACAGCGGCGGGTTCATGGTCGCGACCTGGTTGAACCCATACAGCAGCGTGTAGCCGTCCGGCGTGGCCTTGGCGACCTTGTCGGTGCCGATGATGCCGGCCGCACCGGGAATGGTGTCGATGACCACCGGCTGGCCCAGCTCCTTCTCGAGGGCGGGCGCAATGATGCGGGCCAGCGTGTCGGGGCTGCCGCCCGGAGAGCTGGGCACCACCACGCGAATGGCGCGCGAGGGATAGGGATCGGCGGCCTGGCTTGCCACGGCGGACAGGCCAAGCACCGCAACGGCCACGGCGCGCAGGGCAATGCGTTGACTGAACTTCATCGGTCTCCTCGAAGGATGGAACGCCGCACCTCGAACAGCGCGCGGCGTCGCCGGCCAGAATAGGCCAGGGACAAACCGCCGGCAAGCGGCGCTTTCACTCTCGACAAGTCGCTCGCAATGCGCACTGCCTTGCCCCGACCCACAGCGCGATCACGCGCGGTGATCGGCGAACTGGCGAAAGAAGGTATTCAGTTCCGTGCCGGGAGTGGCCTCACCCAGGGCATCGAAGCGGCCCTCTTGCGCAATCGACCGGGCGGCGCGCAGGAAGCCGCCCCAGGCGGCACGCGCGAGTCCGCCGCCGATGCTGATGCGGCGCACCCCGAGCTCCGCGATTTCCGCCAGCGTCAGGCCGATGGGGGACCCGACCAGCAGGTTCACGGGCCGCGGCGCCACTGCTGCAACGACGGCCGCGATCTGTTCGCGCGTGCGGATGCCCGGGGCATACAGGCAATCGGCGCCGGCCTCGGCGTAGGCCTGCAGGCGCTTGATGGTGTCCGCGAGGTCCGGGCGGCCAAGGAAGAAGTTCTCGGCGCGGCCGACCAGCAGCACGTCTTCGCCGGATGCGTCGATCGCACTGCGGGCCGCCCGCACGCGCGCAATCGAGTCGTCGAGGTCGCGCACTGGCTGTGCGGGGTCGCCGGTGGAATCCTCGATCGAGACGCCCGCCACGCCGGTGGCGATGGCCAGGCGCACGCTCTCGGCGACGCCCTCGGGATGCTGCGCGAAGCCGTCCTCGAAATCGAGATTGACCGGCAGTTCGGTGGCCTCGACCAGCGAGCGCACGTGCTCCAGGATGGCCGCGCGCGACGCGGTGCCATCGGGCCGCCCCAGGGACCAGGCGTGGCCGGAACTGGTGGTCGCTAGTGCCTGGAAGCCCAGCCCCTGCAGCATGCGGGCGCTGCCCACGTCCCACGGGTTGGGCAGCACGAAGCAGCCCTGCTCGTGCAGCGCGCGGAAGGCGGCGCGCTTCGCCTGGACGGAGTCGCTCATCGAAGTCTCCTCTCTGCACGGGCCGCGGATGGCCCGGCGCTCAGCTTCTCAGACGCCCAGGTGCCGCTGCAGGATCTCGGGCCGCGCCTTGAGCTCGGCGGCCGATCCCTCGTGCGCGAGATGGCCGTTGTTGATGATGTACACGCGCTGCGCCAGCGCCAGTGTGGCGGCCAGGTTCTGTTCCACCAGCACGATGGTCTGGCCGGCCGCCGCCAGTTCGCGGCAGGCCTGCATCAGGTCGCGCACGATCACCGGGGCGAGTCCTTCGAACGGTTCGTCGAGCAGCACGATCTTGGGATCGCGGATCAGCGCGCGGCCGATCGCCAGCATCTGCTGTTCGCCGCCCGAGAGGTCGGTGCCGCGGCTGGTGCGGCGCTCTTTCAGGCGCGGGAACATCTCGTAGATGCGCGCCAGCGGCCAGCGCTTGGGCGCGGTGAGGCTGGCCAGCACCAGGTTCTCCTCGACGTTCAGGCTGGAGAAGATGCGCCGTTCCTCGTGCACCAGCTGCATGCCGGCGAGCGCGATCGCATGGCTCTTGCGGCCCGCGAGTTCCACGCCTTCGAGCTTGACCGAGCCGGCCCGCGGCGTGACCACACCCATCAGGCTTTTCAGCGTGGTGCTCTTGCCGGCGCCGTTGCGTCCGAGCAGGGCCACCACCTCGTTCTTCTCGACGCGCAGGGAGACGTCGAACAGGATGTGCGAATCGCCGTAATAGCTGTTCAGGCCGGTGACCTCGAGCAGGCTCATGATGCGATCGCTTCGTGGATGCCGCCCAGGTAGGCTTCCTGGACCTGCGGATTGCCCTTGATCTCCTCGGGCGTTCCCTCCACCAGCAGCTTGCCTTCCTGCAGCACGGTGATGCGCTCGGCCAGTTCGAACAATGCGTCCATGTCGTGGTCGATGATGATCATGGTGCGGCCCTGCGCGATGGACTTCAGCAGGGCCACGGTTTCGACGCGCTCGCTCGGGCTCATGCCGGCGAGCGGTTCGTCCAGCAGCAGCAGCGAAGGCGAGGAGGCCAGCGCCAGACCCACCTCGAGCCGCCGCTTCTCGCCGTAGGCGAGCTGCGCCACCGGCGCATCGGCGCGCGCGGTGAGATTGACCAGCGCCAGCGTGTGCTCGACCTGCTCGTGCAGGCCCGGCACCTTGTCGATGCTGCGCAGCAGGTCGAGCTTGAAGGTGCCGCGCAATTCGGCCAGCGCCGCGATGGTGAGGTTCTCGCGCACGGTCAGCTTGTTGAACAACTGGTTGACCTGGTAGCTCTTGGTCAGGCCAAGCTGGCAGACGTCGGTGACGTCCATGCCCGTGATGTCGCGGCCCTCGAACACGATCTTGCCGGCACTGGGCGCGACCTCGCACGTGAGCATCTTGAAGAAGGTGGACTTGCCGGCCCCGTTGGGGCCGATGATGCCGCGCAGTTCGCCGGCCATCACGGTGAAGTTGATCTCCGAGTTGGCGACGACGCCGCCATAGCGCTTGGTGAGACCGGTGGCCTGCAGGATGGGGCCGCTGAACGAGGCATTCGCGTGGTGCGTGGCCGGCATCGGCGCGACGCGGCGCGTCGTGACCGCGGCGGGCACTGCGACGGGTTCTGCGCCCTGCCCGTTGCGGACCTCCTCCACGGCGCGATGACCGGTGACGAGTCGCCACGCATCGCGCAGCCCGCCGATGATGCCCTGGCGCAGGAAGCACACCAGCAGCACAAACACGACGCCCAGCACCAGCTTCCAGGCGGCGCCCAGGTTCAGCGTCGCCTGCAGGAAGTCCTGCAGGAACAGCCACACGGCGGCACCCACCAGCGGCCCGAGCAAGGTTCCGCGGCCGCCGATGGCCGTCTGGATCACGAGTTGCCCGGAGGTGTCGAACATGAAGGCATCGGGCGGCATGAAGCCTTGCAGCACCCCGAGCAGGCCACCGGCGAGGCCGGCATAGGCAGCCGCGATCACGAAGGCCGTGAGCTTGTAGGCCTGCACGTTGTGGCCCAGCGCCTGCGCGCGCAACGGGTTCTCGCGGATGGCCGCGAGCACCGCGCCCACCGGCGAGCGCACGATGCGCAGCGCCAGCACGAGACCCACGAAATAGCAGAACGCCAGGAAGGGATAGAGCGACCAGCCCGAGGTGAAATTCAGCGTCGTGAAGCCCAGATTCAGGCTGGGGGTCGGCACCCCCGGCAGGCCGTTCTCGCCCCCGGTCCACTCGGACAGCGGGTTGAACTCCACGAAGAAGAAGATCTCCGCGATCGCCACGGTGATCATCGCGAAGTAGATGCCGGTGCGGCGCAGGGCCAGCAGGCCGATCAGGTAGCCGACCACCGCGGAGGCCGCCATGCCGATGATCAGCGCTAGGATCACGTTGGGAAAGCCGGCGCGCGTGAGCAGGTAGGCCGCGACGAAGCCACCGGTGCCGAAGAAGGCCGACTGGCCGAAGGACAGCAGGCCCGTGTACCCGAACAGGATGTCGAAGCCGAGGCCGAACAGGCCCCACACCAGGATGCGGTTGACCGTGTTGGGCGCGGCGTTCAGGTGCGGCAACACGAAGGGCGCGACGATCAGGCACAGCGCGGCCAGCCCCTGCATCAGCAGGCGGCGGCGGGCCAGGGCCGCGCGTGCGGCGCTCAGCGGACGATCCGCCGCGCGAGCGCCTCCGTCCGCGCGCAACGCTTCGGGGCGGGCGGCGCTCATTGCCGGCCCTTCAGGCCCATGAGGCCGGTGGGCCGCACCAGCAGCACGAGCGCCATCGCGGCAAACAGCATCACGTAGGCGTAACCTGGATTGATCATGGAAGTGAGGCTGATGATCTCGCCGGCGATCAGGCCGCCGAGCACCGCGCCCGGGAAGGAACCGACGCCGCCGATCACGACGACCACGAAGGTCTGCACGAGGATGGCCTCGCCCACTTCCGGCGTGAGCGACACCACCGGCGCGTTGACGATGCCGGCAAAACCCGCTGCCATGGCGCCGATGCCGAAGACCACCATGAAGACCCGGTACACGTTGATGCCGAGCGAATCGACCATCACCGCGTCGTCGATGCCGGCGCGCACGATCATGCCGAGCCGCGTGCGATAGAGCACCAGGTACAGCACCAGCAGCGCCACGGCGCAGATGCCCACGACGGCGAGGCGGTAGGTGGGATACATCATCACGCCGAGCGAGGTGATGCCGGTCAGGAAGGCGGGCGGCGGCACCGTCAGCGACTGGCTGGTGAAGATGAAGCGCACGACCTCGACGAAGACGATCGCCAGGCCGAAGGTCACCAGCAACTGGTCTTCCTCGGGCCGGCTGTAGAAGTTGCGGATGATCACGCGCTCCATCACCAGCCCGAGCAGGCCCACGCACAAGGTGCCGGCGACGAGCGCCAGCAGGAAGGAGTTGGTGGCGTGCCAGGCCGAATAGCCGGCATAGCCCCCCACCATGAACATGGCGCCGTGCGCCAGGTTCAGCACACCGAGGGTGCCGTAGATGATGGTGAGGCCGGAGCTGATCAACGCGAGCAAGGCGCCGAGCGCCAGCCCGTTGAACAGCTGCGAAAGGAAGTTGGACCAGGTCAGCATGGGGGGCGCAGCAAAAGGCCGCGGGTGGCCAGGGCCGCCCGCGGCGCCTGGACCAACCGGGAGCTCAGGTGTAGGAACCGAGATTGCAGCCGAAGTCGGTGGGCTTCTGCATCAGGCCGGCGCCGGGCACGATCTCGACCACCTCCCAGAAGTCTTCCTTGTTGCGCATCGCGCTGGGCTTCTTGCCGCGCACGATGGCCACGGGGCGGATCAACTGGTGGTCGGCGGCGCGCCAGCTCACCTCGCCCGTGAGGGACTGCAGCTTGCGCGGCGACTCGTACGACTTGATCACGTCGGGCGGATAGAAGGTGCCGGCGTGTTCCACGGCTTCGGCCCACAGCGCGAATTCCATGTAGGCGTTCTCGGCGCCCCACTCCGGCTTGTAGCCGAACTTCTTTTCGAAGGTATCGACGAACTGCTTGGCCAGCGGGTACTTGTCTTCCATCGTCCACCAGAACTCGGTGGCCGCGTACACGCCCTCGGTCACGTCGGCACCGACCTCGCGGGCCAGGAAGGGGATCTGGTAGGGAATCACCAGCTTCATCTTCGGCAGCAGGCCGAACTGCTTGGCCTGCTGCGTGGACAGCACGGCATCGTGGCCCCAGTTCACGTTGATCAGGAACTCGGCGCCCGAGTTGGCGATGTTGGTGAGATAGGAGCTGAAGTCCGGGGCGCCGAGCGGCGAGACCTGGTTGGTCACCATCTGCCAGCCGCCGTTCTTGATCAGGTATTCGCTGACCGACTTGGTGACGGTGTGGCCGTACGTGTAGTCCGGCGTCATGAACGCCATCTTCTTGTTCTTGCCGTAGGCCTTGACCAGGGCCGGGCCGATCGCGTTGGCGGCCGTCTCGCCGTAGAAGTTCTGGCGCACGCCATAGCGCACGCAGTCCTTGCCGGTGGTGTCGTTGGAGCCGGAGATTCCGCAGAGGAACAGCACCTTCTCGCGCTGCGCCAGCTTGTTCAGCGCCACGGCCACCGCGCTCGACGTGCCGCCGGTGATCGCGATCGCCTTGTTCTCGGTGATGAAGCGCTGCTGCGCCTGCACCGCGTCGTTCGGCTTGGCGGCCGAATCGGCGACGCCGACCTTGACCTGCTTGCCCAGCACGCCCTTGGTGGTCTTGGGCGAGATCGCCTTGATCAGCGGGTGGCCTTCGTTGATGTGCTCGACGGCCAGCTGGTAGCCCTTGAGTTCGTCCTCGCCCTGCACGGCGTAGGTGCCGGTGCGCGGCACGCTGATGCCGATGAACACCGAGTCGCCGGTGGTGCCGGCCGGCCACGTGCCGATCGGCGGCTGGTCGGCCGCGAACGCCTCGGACACGAAGCCCGCGGGCAGCGCGATGCTGCCGGCGGCACCCAGGCCCGCGCCAATGAACGCGCGGCGGCTGGTGGAAGAACGGGACGCATCTGTCATCGCAAGTCTCCTTGATCGCGGCGCCGATCGGATATATATCGTCCGCCGATGTTTTCCAAGTGTATCGGCGTAGGATATGCAGACTCATCGGCGATAACCCCTAATGGCAAGCGCGCCACGGACGCGCTGAGGACGACCAGGTGCCAAGCGAAACGACGCGCAGCCGGACTCCCATCACGAACGAAGACTACGCGCGCCTCGCGGCGTTCCGTCTCGTGCTGCGCGGCTTCCTGCACTTCAGCGAGGAAGCGGCCGCGGAGGTCGGCCTCACCGGCCAGCATTACCAGGCACTGCTCATCCTGCGTGGATGGCCGCCGGACCTGCCGATGACCATCAACGATCTCGCGCAGCAACTGTTCCTCAAACATAACAGCGCAGTCGGATTGGTCGACCGGCTCGCGGGCGACGGCCTGCTCGTGCGCGCGCCTTCGAGTGTCGACCGGCGCAAGGTCGAACTGCGCCTCACCGCCCGCGGCTCACGCCTGCTCGCGCGGCTGGCCGAGCGCCATCGCAGCGAACTGCAACGCATCGCACCGGAGCTGGAAGCCTTCTTTCACGAGCTTGCACGTCAGCAAGATGCAAGCAAGGAAGTTGCGCCCAAGCCGGTGCGGCGCCGCAGCGCGGCCAGCGCCTGAAGGCATCAGCCGACAGCTCGTGAGCCCGCAGCGGCGACAATGCGGGGATGAGCGAGTGCACCCGGCTTCCCCACTTCGCCGAGCGGCTGCGGCAAGCCGGCGCGGGCGCCATGCACGCGCATCGCGTGCTGCGGCTGTGGGCGCAGGGGCGAGCCACGACCGCGGGGCGGCGCCGGGTCGAAGACTACTTTCCACGTACGCTGCAGCTCGCGCTGCCGGAGATCGAGGGCGAACTCGCTGCACTGGCGACGCTGCATTCGGCGCACCCCGGCGCCGACGGCTCCGAGCGACTGCTGGTGCGACTGGCCGATGGCCAGACGGTGGAAAGCGTGCTGCTGCCGCGCGGCGGCCTGTGCATTTCCTCGCAGGTGGGTTGTGCCGTCGGCTGCCTCTTTTGCATGACCGGTCGCGACGGCCTGCTGCGCCAGTTGGGCAGCGCGGAGATGGTGGCTCAGGTGGCGCTCGCACGGACCCGGCGCGCCGTGCACAAGGTGGTGTTCATGGGCATGGGCGAGCCCTCGCACAACCTCGATGAAGTGCTGGACGCGATCGATTTTCTCGGCACCACCGGGGGCATCGGCCACAAGAACCTGGTGTTCTCCACCGTGGGCGATCCGCGCGCCTTCGAGCGCCTGCCGCAAGGACGCGTGAAGCCCGCGCTGGCGCTCTCGCTGCATACCACCGACGCGCAATTGCGCCGCAAGCTGCTGCCGCGGGCGCCGCGGCTGGCACCCGACGAACTGGTGGCGGCGGCCGACGGCTATGCGCGCGCTTGCGGGTATCCGGTGCAGTATCAATGGACGCTGCTGGAGGGCATCAACGACAGCGACGCGGAGATCGATGCCGTCGCCACGCTGCTGGCGGGCCGCTACGGCGTGCTGAACCTGATCCCCTTCAACGAGGGCGAGGGCCTGCCCTTTCGCCGGCCGGCGTGGGAGCGCGCCGCGCACATGGCGCGCACGCTGCATCGGCGCGGCATCCTCACCAAGCTGCGGCACTCGGCGGGGCAGGATGTGGATGGGGGCTGTGGGCAGTTGCGGGCACGGGTGGTGGACGCAGAAACGGAAGCCGCACAGGTCCGACCGCTCGTGCGCATTGCGCGCGCCGTCGTGGATTGCGGGCCAAGCCCGCAATGACATTCACCGCAATGACACCCCCCGGATGTCATCCCCGGCCTGACCCGGGATCCACGGATTGCGCCGCGCCGCGCAATGCCGCAATCACCTCCTCGTCCTCCAGCTGCGGGAACGCCGCATAGAACTGCCCCACCGCGCGAAAGCCTCGCGGCACCTGCAGGCACACCACTTCGTCGGCATGCGCCTTCACCAGCGCCACGGCCTGCGCTGAAGCCACCGGCACTGCGCACACCAGCCGCGCCGGTGCGCGCTGACGCAGCGCGTGCAGCGCGGCGATCATCGTGGCACCGGTGGCCAGTCCGTCATCGACCACGATCACGACGCGGCCGGCCGCTGCCATCGCAGGACGGTTCGGCGTGTACAGCGCCCGCCGCCGCGCGAGCTCCTGCAACTGCTCCTGCACCTGGGTGTCGAGGTAAGCCGGCGTGGCGCGCATCGCGGCGGCATGCGGCGCGACGTAGACCCAGCCGGCTTCGTCGATGGCGCCAACCGCCACTTCGGGAGCTCCCGGCGCGTGCAGCTTGCGCACCAGCACCAGGTCCAGATCCCCCGCCAGCTGCTGCGCGATCACTGCCCCCATCGGCACCGCACCGCGCGGGATCGCCAGCACGAGCGGGTCTTGCCCGCGCCAGGCGGCCAGCGCCTGGGCAAGCTGCTCGGCTGCGTCGATGCGATCGCGGAACACGGCTTCGTGCTTCGGGCTGCCTCAGGCGTGCGGCTCGCGCCAGGGCGTCGGGCCTTCGCGCGGCAGTTGCACGGGAGACGCGGGGTGCGGCTGCAGGCCGCGCAACTGATGCTCGAGCTGGGCGATGCGATGCAGGTAGCCCAGCAGCAGGCTGGTCGTGAACAGGTCCAGCCCGTGCGCCGTCCGCAGGCGCGCGGCCTGCCGCAAGGGGATGACCCAGCCGCCGCTGAACTGCCGGCGCTCGCTGCCTTCCGCCGGCAAGGGGACCAGTCCGCCGTGCTTCACCAGGGCATCGAGCTCGGGCCCCGCGATGCCGCACAGCCGTGCCAGGTCAGCTTGGCCGATCCGGTGTTGCGCGTCCAGCCAGTGCGAGTCCGAAACTTCGATGCTGTCCATGGAGCCTCCTTGGCAGCGTGGCTGTGCATAGCACAGCTTACGCCGGCAGTGCCTGGGCGTGGCTACATGCGCGGAGGCCGCCTCCTGCAGTCGCGGGTGACGCGCGGCGGATTTCGACGCCAGGCGCAAGCCCGGCCGCGACTAGCTCTTTCGTATTCATTGGCCAGGAAGCTCAAC
Source organism: Ramlibacter sp. (assembly GCF_028291745.1). Classification (GTDB taxonomy): domain Bacteria; phylum Pseudomonadota; class Gammaproteobacteria; order Burkholderiales; family Burkholderiaceae_C; genus Ramlibacter. Next base: position 27,279 of record NZ_JAQGNQ010000084.1, read on the forward strand.
AGTTATTTACCAAAGAGCTACGTCGCAGCACCAAAGTACGTGAACTAGGTCACGTTGGAGCCTTGCCTCCGGAAGCCATTGGGAATAACTTTCGAGCATCCTTACATTTATCGTCTGGCGGGATATGCAAATGAGCTGGTTCAAGGGCGGTCTGAGAAACAGTATCTACGGTCTGCTGGGCAGTTCGGGCACACCGAGCGACTCCGTGATGGAAGCCGGCACCGAAGATATCCGTGAAGCAATGCTCGACCTGCTGGGGCAGGCCGGCCTCAAGCAGTTCGCGCACGTCACGCGCCGGGTGCGCTATGCCAACGACATCCAGGCACTGTGGTACCTGCGCGGCGACCTGCTCGCGGCGCTGGCCTCGGTCGAAGGCGAAATGGCGGCGCGGGAGAAGGTCTCCGGCGTCACCGAGATGTTCCGTGGCCTGCTGCCGGCCAGCCTGAATTCGCGCCCCAGTCCGCTCATGAGTTGAGCGCCCGGTCGCTCCGCCAGCACCGAAAAGCGCGGCCCGGCCGCGCTTTTTCGTTGCCGCTCAGTGCAGATGGCCCCAGAGGAGAAAGGCGTCCCGCCCCTCGGCCGCGAGCGTGACCTTGGCGCCGACCGGCAGGCACACCTTGGTGGGCACGTGGCCGAAAGGCAGCCCGGTCAGCACCGGCGCCTTGACCTGGCCGCGCAGCCACTCGATCACCGTCTTGAGCTTGAAGCCCTTGTCGTGCGGCACCGGCACCCAGTTCGTGAAGTGCCCCAGCACGATGGCCTTCTGCTTTTGCAGCACGCCCGTGTACAGCAGTTGCGTCAGCATCCGTTCGATGCGGTAGGGGTGCTCGTGAACGTCCTCGAGGAACAGGATGCCGCCCTTCACCTGCGGCAGCCACGGCGTACCGGCGAGCGCCGAGATGATCGCCAGGTTGCCGCCCCACAGCACACCTTTCACCTGCAAGGGCTCGGCGACGCGTTCGGCCGCCGGCAGTTGCCAGCCGGTGCCTTCGCCCTGCCCGCTGGCGAGGTCCTCGAAGCAGGCCTGCATGATCTCGTCGGGCTCCGCTTCCACCCCGAAGTCCTCGCCGACGGCGGGGCCCGACCACGTCATGCGCCCGGTCTCGGCCAGCACCGCGTTCTGGAAGGCCGTGAAATCGGAGAGACCGACGAAGCGCGTGCCCCGGTCGATCGCCTTGGCGATCGCCTTGTACGGCAGCGCGGGCAGCAGCCGCGTGAGGCCATAGCCGCCGCGCGTGATGATCGCGATGTCGGCGCCGCTGGCGGTCGCCCGTTCGATCGCGGCGAGGCGCGTCTCGTCGTCCCCGGCAAAGCGCATGTGGGTGGCGAACACGGCGGGATCGAGTTCGACCTGGTGGCCCAGGGCCTTGAGGCGGGCGATGCCGCGCTTGACGGCCGCCGTGTTGCGCACGGCACTGGAGGGGGAAAAGATGTAGATGCTTTGCGTCACGGGCGGAAGTATCCCACCGCCTCGCGCGCGATCGCCTCGCCCTGCTCCTGCACGAAGTGGCCGGCCTGCGGCAGCACGATGGGCTCGGGGCAGCCGCGGATCTGCGCGCGCAGCGCCTGCATCACGGGCACGCCCAGCACCGGGTCCTGGGCGCCGATCGCCATCAGCGTGCGGCCCTGCCAGTGCTGCGAGAGAAAGGCGCGCGCCTGGCGTGAGACGGCAGCGCCGTCGGCATCAGGCCTCTCGGGCACCATCTTCGGAAACGCGCGCAATGCGGCGCGGTGGCCGCGATCCGGGAACGGCGCGTCGTAGGCAGCACACTCCTGCGGTGAAAGATGCGGATTCGCGCGCGCCAGCAGGCGGCCCACGCCGAACCCCGGGTTCTTCGCGCACATCGCGCGCCACGCCAGGAAGCCGGGTGTGAGGGGCGCATCGCCGGTGCCCAGCGCGGTGTTCAGCACCAGCAGGCCACGATAGCGGTCCGGGTCTTCCATCGGCAGCGTCAGTCCGAGCAGCCCGCCCCAGTCCTGCAGCACCAGCACGATGTCGCGCAGGTCCAGGCGCTCGACGAACTCCAGCAGCAGCTGCCGGTGCCATTCGAAGCCATGGCTGCTTTCGCGCTTGGGCTTGTCGCTCTTGCCGAAGCCGACCAGGTCCGGCGCGACCACGCGATCTCCGGCCGCGAGGAACACCGGGATCATGCGGCGCCAGCTGTAGCTCCACGACGGATTGCCATGCAGGCACAACCAGGTGATGGACGCATCGGGCGGCCCCTCGTCGAGGTAGTGCATGCGCAGGCCCGCGAGCGCCGGCAGGTCGGCCAGGTAGTGTGGCGCCCAGGGATAGTCCGGCAGGTCGCGAAAGCGCTCCTCGGGCGTGCGCAGCGCGTCCTCGCGCAAGGCCTGGGCGTTCGTGCGCGCCTCCTGCCGGCGGCGGCGGAAGAATTCGCTGAGCAGCGCACTGCATTCGGACGCCAGCACGCCGCTGGTGACGGTCGTCTGGTGGTTCAGGCGCTCCTGCGCGAACAGGTCGACGACGGAGCCCGCGGCCCCGGTCTTCGCATCGGCCGCGGCATGGACGACGCGTGCCAGCCGCGCGTGCAGCATCGCGCCGCTGCACATCGCGCAGGGTTCCAGCGTGACGAACAACTCGCAGCCGTCGAGGCGATAGTTGCCCAGTGCCTGCGCCGCCTGCTGCAGCGCCCGGAGCTCCGCATGGGCGGTCGGGTCGTGGCTGGAGACCGGGGCGTTGTGGGCGCGGCCGACGATCGCATCGCCGTGCACGACCACCGCACCGACCGGCACTTCGCCGGCAGCGAGGGCGAGGTGCGCCTGCGCGAGCGCCTCGCGCATGAACGCCTCGTCCCGCGCCGCGCTCACTTGCTGTCGTCGGGCATGGGGCGCGGTTGCTGCATCGCGCTTTCGACGGCGCTCTTGTATTGCTGCACCTGCTGCTGCGGTCTCGCTGCCGGGGCGCTGGCCGTGCTGCCGGGAAGCACCGGCGCCACGCCGGCACTCAACTGCTTTTTCGCCGTGAAGCCGACGACCGCCAGCACCACCAGCAGCCCGACGATCGTGAAGATGCCCCTCATTGCCTGTCCTCCATGCCCAGTCGCTTCATCCATTCGGCCAGTTCGCGTTCATCGTCGTTGCCGCCTTCGTAGGCCTGCTGCATGCGGGCATGCGACTCGGGGCGATGCTGATTCAACTTGAGCTTGGCGGACCACTGTTCCACCGCCAGTTCGAAGCCGACGATGCCGGCCAGCATCTTCTGCGCGAACTCCTCGCCCAGGCTGCGCCATTGCTGCGCGTAGGCAGGCTCGTGGTCGCCGATCAATTTCTTCAGCAGTTCGTCCTTTGCCGCCGGCTCCTCCACCAGGCGCGCACGCACGCGGCAATGCACGGTGAGGTAGTTCCAGCTCGGCACGCGCAGCCGGTCCGGGTACACCTTCGGCGAGAGATAGGCGTGCGGGCCCATGAAGGTGACCAGGGCCTCGGGCCGCGCCTGCAGGTAGCGCCAGTGCGGATTGGGCTTGGCGCAGTGGCCGAGCAGCACGAACCGGGCGTCCCTTTCCTCCAGGTGCAGCGGCAGGTGCGAGACGAACGGAAAGCCGCTGTCGTCGGTGGAGATCAGGCTCGCGAAGGCATGGCGTCGCATCAGCTCCGCGGCGAGCGCGGGGTCGTCAGAGCGGAACTGCGGCGGCTGGTACATGGGGGCAATTGTGCCTGCAGCGGCCTGGCGGTCCAAGGAGCGGGCCGGCAACTCCGCGAGTGATCGCGCGGATCTTGCCGAGGATGTCATCCCGGGCTTGACCCACTGCTGTCCGGAACGCGCGGCATTGCTGCTTGGCCGTGCTCCACTTCCGCTGTCAGCACCAGGGCGGTCGCGCAAGACGCTGTGCGGTGCGGGCCCGCGGGGTGGCGTCCCGATCGCGTGAACGCGATCGGGCAGACCTGCGCTGGCCGGTCTTGCGGCCCACGCGAAGAACTCGTCTGCAGTTTGGCCTGCGGCCAAACTGCGAACTCGAACAGCTTCGCGAATCAGAGACGTACGCGCTCCTCGATACGCGCTGCGCGCTCTCGTAGGAGCGCTGGGCCGCAAGACCGGCCAGCGCAGGCGCCACCCCTTTATGCGGGCCCACACC
>NZ_JAQGNQ010000102.1 GCF_028291745.1 Ramlibacter sp.
GGCGCCGCGGGCTGCGGCGGTACCGGCCGCGGCGGCACCGGCGTCGGCGGCATCGGCCGCGCGCCTGCGCTCCACCACGACGCTCGGCCCGGAGTCGCGCTGATGGGCGATGTGGAGACGGTGTCGACGGATTCCTCGCTCGCCGTGACGAGCCGGCTGGAAGCAAGGCATCTGCGCAAGTCGTATGGCGGCCGTAAGGTGGTACGCGATGTGTCGCTGGCGGTCGACAAGGGCGAGGTCGTGGGCCTGCTGGGTCCCAACGGCGCCGGCAAGACGACTTCGTTCTACATGATCGTCGGCCTGGTGCGGGCCGACGGCGGCGAGATCTCCATCGACGGCCGCTCGGTGGAACACATGCCGATCCATCGCCGTTCGCGACTCGGTCTCTCGTACCTGCCGCAGGAAGCCTCGATCTTCCGCAAGCTCAACGTGGAAGAGAACGTGCGCGCGGTGCTGGAACTGCAGCGCGATGCCGACGGCAAGTCGCTGGCGCGCGCCGAGGTCGAGCGCCGCCTCACCGGGCTGCTGCAGGACCTGCGGGTCGACCACCTGCGCCATTCGCCGGCGCCCGCGCTCTCCGGCGGCGAGCGCAGGCGTGTGGAAATTGCGCGGGCGTTGGCAACGCAACCACGTTTCATCCTTCTGGACGAACCGTTCGCGGGGATCGACCCGATTGCGGTCATCGAGATCCAGCGGATCATCGGTTTCCTGAAGTCGAGGGGAATCGGGGTGTTGATCACCGACCATAACGTGCGGGAGACGCTGGGCATCTGCGACCACGCCTACATCATCAGCGAAGGCAGCGTGCTGGCCCAGGGAACGCCCGCCGAAATCGTGAACAACGCCGATGTGCGCCGGGTGTATCTCGGCGAGCACTTCCGCATGTGAGCGAGCGGCCAGCCAATCCATGAAGCAGGGTCTCGCCCTCCGCGTCTCGCAGCATCTCGCGCTGACGCCCCAACTGCAGCAGTCGATCCGGCTGCTGCAGCTGTCCACGCTGGAACTGAGCCAGGAAATCCAGCAGATGCTGGACGACAACCCCTTCCTCGACGTGCAGGCGGAAGACATCGCCGAGGAGTTCGGCATCGCCACCAGCGACGCCCGCGCCGCTGTCGATGACGAGGAGGGCGGCTACGAGGCCCCGGCTCCGGCCGCCTCCGCGCCGCCGGAAACGAGCAGCACCAGCACGAGCGAAGCCGAACCCGCCGCCGACTACGGCGACGACGGCACGCCCAACTGGGAGGGCGACGGCACCACCGAAACCGTGCCCGACGACGGCGAATGGGGCGGCGACGCACCGGCGGCCAGGCGCACGCAGGGCGACGACGGCGAAGTCGATGCCACCGACCTGGCCCGCGGCCACGAGTCGCTGCAATCCTGGCTGCACCGCCAGGCGCTGTCGCTGCGCCTCTCGGGCGAGGACCAGGGAGCGCTGCGCTACCTGATCGAGTCGCTCAACGACGACGGCTACCTCGAGGAGCCGCTCGCTGCGATCGCGGCGACGCTGGAGCCCGAAGACCTGGAGCAGCAAGAGGAACTGGTGCACCGTTTCACGATGGCGCTGCACCTGCTGCAGAGCCTGGATCCGCCGGGCGTGGGCGCGCGCAGCCTGGCCGAGTGCCTGACGCTGCAGCTCAAGGCGCTGCATGAAGACGACCCGGACGACGACGCCTGCGCCGCCGCGATCAAGATCTGCCAGCACCCGATCGACCTGCTCGCCAAGCGCGACGTCAAGCGCCTCGCGCTCTTGTGCGGCGAAGCCGAGGCGCAGGTGAAGTTGGCGATCGCGATGATCACGCGGCTGGAGCCCAAGCCGGGGCGCCGCTTCGTCGACGTCGAACGCAACATCATCATCCCCGACGTGCTGGTCACGCAGGTCGGGCGCGGCACGCGCGCCAATTTCCGCGTGCAGCTCAATCCCGACGTGATGCCGCGCCTGCGCGTGCATGACGTGTACGCGGGCGCGCTCAAGGCGCACCGCGGCGAAGGCCACCAGGCGCTGCAGCAGCGGCTGCAGGAGGCGCGCTGGTTCATCAAGAACATCCAGCAGCGCTTCGACACGATCCTGCGCGTGTCGACGGCGATCGTCGAGCGGCAGCGCAACTTCTTCATCCACGGCGAACTCGCCATGCGGCCGCTGGTGCTGCGCGAGATCGCCGACGAACTGGGGCTGCACGAGTCGACGATCTCGCGCGTGACCACGGCCAAGTACATGTCGACGCCCTTCGGCACCTTCGAGCTGAAGTACTTCTTCGGCTCGGCGCTGGGCACCGAAACCGGCGGCAATGCCTCGAGCACGGCGGTGCGGGCGCTGATCAAGCAATTCGTCGCCGCCGAGAGCAACAAGAAGCCGTTGTCGGACAGCCAGATCTCCGAGATGCTCAAGGAGCAGGGGATCGAGTGCGCGCGCCGCACCGTGGCCAAGTACCGCGAAGCCTTGCGCATCTCCGCGGCCAATCTGCGGAAGGAACTCTGATGCGCGATCTCCCGTTGTTCCTGCCCTGCGCGGGTGGGGTGGAAGCTTTTCTGGCGGACGAAGTCGCCCGCATCGCCGGCGCCGGCGTGCGTGACCTGCGCACGGCCCGCGGTGGCGTCCAGCTGCAGGCGACCTGGCCGGAGGTGATGAAGCTCAATCTGCACAGCCGCCTCGCGCAGCGTGTGCTGGTGCAGCTCTCGCACACGCCCTACCGCGCCGAGCAGGACCTCTACGAGGCTGCGTCGGCCGTGCCCTGGGAGGAGTGGTTCACCACGCGCGACAGCTTCAAGATCGAACTGACGGCGCACCAGAGCCCGCTGAAAAGCCTGAACTTCGCGGCGCTGCGCATCAAGGATGCCGTGGCCGATCGCTTCCGCACCCGGGGCGGTACCCGCCCCGACGTCGACACGCAGCGACCGGTGGCGCGCATCTTCGGCCACCTCGCGGCCGACACGCTCACGCTCTACATCGACACCTCCGGCGAGCCGCTCTTCAAGCGCGGCTGGCGCGAGGACAAGGGCGAGGCGCCGCTGAAGGAAACGCTGGCCGCGGCCATGATCGCCGCCAGCGGCTGGGACGGCACGCAGCCTCTCTACGACCCGTGCTGCGGCAGCGGCACCATCCTGATCGAGGCGGCGCAGGTCGCCTGCAACATCGCCCCGGGATCGCTGCGCCGCTTCGGCTTCGAGCGCCTGCGGCCGCATGCCGCGGCCGACTGGCAGGCCATCAAGGCCGAGGCGCAGGCCGCCCGCCGGCCGCCGGCCGCACCGATCTTCGGCAGCGACGTCGCCTTCCGCATGGTCGATTTCGCGCAGCGCAATGCGCAGCGCGCCGGCGTCGAACACGCGGTGCAGTTGCGCGGCGGCGATGCCCTGCAGCGCATGCCGCCGATCGATGTACCCGGCGTGATGCTGCTCAATCCCCCCTACGGCGAGCGCATCGAAGCCGGCGGCATCGCCGGCCCTGGCCGGGGCGGCCGCGAGCGCGCGCAGATGGAGCAGGACGGCGATTTCTTCACCCAGCTGGCCGCGCACTGGAAGCGCCACTACGCCGGCTGGACGGCCTGGGTGCTGTCGCCGGACGCGAAGCTGCCTACGCGCATGCGGCTGAAGGAATCGCGCCGCGTGCCGATGTGGAACGGCCCGATCGAATGCCGCCTGCTGCGCTTCGACATGGTCGCGGGCTCGGCCCGCACCGCCAGGCCGCAGGACGAGAGCGGGCCGGCGGGCGGCGATGCAGCTGGTTCTTGACACCAACATCGTGCTGGACCTGCTGGTCTTTGCCGACCCGCAGGCGCAGCCGGTGTCGCAGGGGCTGGTGGCCGGCACGCTGCGCTGGCTGGCGACCCTTCCCATGCGCGAGGAACTCGCACGCGTGCTGGCCTACCCGAAGCTCGCCGTGCGGGTGGCGCAGCACCGCGGCAGCGCCGATGCGGTGCTGGCCGACTTCGATCGCCACGTCACGCTGGTCGAGCCCGCCGCCAAGGCGCCCGTCACCTGCGGCGACCCCGACGACCAGAAATTCATCGACCTTGCCGTCGCCCATCGCTGTGTCTTGCTGAGCAAGGACTTCGAAGTCCTGCGCATGAAGAAGCGCCTGGCCCAGCTGCAGGTGCGGGCCAGCCCGGCCTGGCAGTAACTCTCGGTAGCGCCTGTTTCCTACGCGCGCCGGAACCCGGCGCTGACTTGCCGCGGCTGGCCCCGCAGTACTGTCTCGCCACCCAACATTCAAGCAGGTCCCATGTCCGATACCACTGTCACCCAACCTTCCGAACTGACTGCCCAGGCCGTCGTCGCCGCGGTGGCTGCCTCACAGCAGCAGCAGCAGCAACAGCAGCAATGCGACGAGTGCGTGGGCTCCGGCGGCTGGTTCCGCTACGAGCCGGCGCTCGAGCCTTCGCCCGGCCTGCGGTACCTCTCTTGCCTCCAATGCCGCGGTAGCGGACGGCTGGCCCTGGCCCGCGCCTGAGTACTACGCCCAGGATAGGTGCATGGCGCTCTCTACAAGGTTCTGCTCCGACACGGTCGCTTGCTGGCACGTGTAATGCTTAAACCCCGTCAAGAGAACCAAGCCGTGAACGACACCTACCTTCCCGAAGACCGCAACGAACGCCTGGTGCGCAACCTCCTCGCGCTGCGGATGGTGCTCGCCATGGACCAGATGCAGACCGGCCGCTGGAGCGAGCGCATCGACGAACTCGACGAGGAGCTCGCCATCCTCGGCCACGACATGAAGTCCACCGCGGCCTCCGCGGCCGACGGCCTGCGGCGCAGCTTCCTGCTGCCGCGCCTGGTCAACCGAAGAAAGCGCGCAGGGCATCGGCCGTCTGTGCGGGCAACTCCTCAGGAATGAAGTGCCCGGCGGGCAGCGCCCGCCCGCTGACCGTGGCCGCGCACTGCGCCTGCCACAGGCCGATCGCATCGAACTTGCGGCCTATCATCCCGCGCTCCCCCCACAGCACCAGCGTGTCGCAGCCTATGCGCTGTTGCCGTGCACGGCTTTCGCGGTCGTGCTCCAGATCGATGCCGGCACTGGCCCGATAGTCTTCGCACGCGGCGTGGATCGCTTCGGCGCGGCAGAAGCAGCGCTCGTAGTCCGCGAGCGCCTCTGGTTCGAGGTGATCCAGCCCGCCCGAGCCCCAGCCTCCCAGTTTGGTGTAGAGGTAGAACGGTGCGTCGCCACCGATCATCTTTTCCGGCAGTGGCGCCGGCTGGATCAGGTGGAACCAGTGGTAGTAGGCGCTGGCAAAGGCGAAGTCGGTCGCCGCATACATGTCGAGCGTGGGCGCGATGTCGATCAGCGCCAGCCGGCGCACGGCGCGCGGGTGGTCGAGCGCAAGCCGGTGCGCCACGCGGCCGCCGCGGTCGTGCCCGCAGAGGAAGAACTCCTGCCGGTCGAGCTCGTGCATCAGGTCCACCATGTCCTGCGCCATCGCCCGCTTGCTGTAGTTGCCATGCTCGGCATAGCCGGGCGGCTTCATCGAGTCGCCGTAGCCGCGCAGGTCCGGCAGCACCAGGAAGAAATCCTCGCGCAGGCGCTGCGCCACCCGGTGCCACATCACGTGCGATTGCGGAAAGCCGTGCAGCAGCATGAGGGCAGGGCGGTCGGCGCGGCCGCCGACGCGTGCGTGCATCAGGCCACCGGGCAGTCGGTGGTAGCCAGCTTCGAAACCCTCGAACCAGTCCATGGTCGCTCCTAGTCCGGTGAATCACCGGACGCCAGCAGTTGAGGCAGCCGCTGCAGTGCGTGGCGCACGGTGGCGGTGCGGATGGCCGCGCGATCGCCCTCGAAGCGGCGCGCTTCGCTGGTGAGCTGGCCGTCCACCTGGAAGCCGAACCAGACAGTGCCGACCGGCTTCTCGGCGCTGCCGCCGGTGGGCCCGGCGACGCCGGTCACCGCGACGCTCACCTGCGCCTGCGAATGCCGCACCGCGCCGAAGGCCATTGCGCGCGCGACCACTTCGCTCACCGCGCCATGCTGCGCAATCAGCGCCGCGTTCACGCCCAGCATCTCGCTCTTCGCCGCGTTGCTGTACGTGACGAAGCCGCGCTCGAACCAGCTGCTCGAGCCGCTCAGGTCGGTGCAGGCAGCGGCGATCATGCCGCCGGTGCAGCTCTCGGCGGTGGCCAGCTGCCAACCGCGCGCCAGCAGCGCCTGGGCCAGATTCCCCACCAGTTCCCCGGTGTCGGGGCTCAGGGCGTCCACCAGTGCCTCCACCAGGCCAGCACCAGCAGCGTGCAGAAGGCCGCCACCAGGTCGTCCACCATGATGCCGAAGCCGCCGCGCCAGCCCAGGCCCTTGAAGGCCCGGTCGGCCCAGCCCACCGGGCCGGGCTTGGCGGCATCGAAGACGCGGAACAGCGCGAAGGCGACCCCCTGCGCCACCCAGCCCGCCGGCAACAGCAGCCAGAGCACGAGCCAGAAACAGGCGACCTCGTCCCAGACGATCGCGCCCGGATCGGCAATGCGCAGGTGGCGCGCCGTGACCGTGCAGGCCCACCAGCCCACCGGCAGGGACAGGCCGATGACGATGGCGAGGTGCGCCGGCGCCAGCCAGTGCTGCAGTACCAGGAAGGTGAGCCACGCCCACAGCGTGCCACAGGTGCCGGGGGCGAACGGCGCCAGTCCGGAGCCGAAGCCCAGTGCAATGAGGTGCGCCGGATGCGCCAGCATGAAGGCGGCGGTCGGCCGCCTTGCAGGCAGGGGCTCGGGGACGAAGGTGCCGGATTCCATCACGCCGGATGGTAGCCGGCCGGCCGCCTCAGGGACAGCGGCCGAAGCGCTTGCGAAAACTGCGCGGCTCCAGTGCGTCGGCCCGCGCCCAGAGGCCGGCCCGTTCGCGCCGGGCCTGTTCCTCGAGGGGCGCATACGGCCCGGCGCGGCGGTGGAAGCTCGAGGACCACGCATAGCCGTTGCGCACCAGCCAGGCGCCGACGTCCTCGCCACGATGTTCCAGGTGCCCGAGCTGGCGGCCGTAAACGTCGCTGCCGCGCGTGCGCACCTGGACGGTCTGATGCAGCAGGCGAGCGCGCACGGCTTCCTTCGCCTGCGGCCCGAAGGCCTGGCAGCGCTCGGGCGCATCGAGATTCAGCAGGCGGATCTCGACGTTGTCGTGCCCCCGCGCCGGCCGTACCCAGAGCGTGTCGCCATCGGTGACAGAGGTGACGGTGCCGCTGAAGCTGCGCGCCTGCGCCGCCGAAGCGGCCAGCAGCACGAGCGCGAGCAGCAGCCGTCTCATGCGCAGAAGTGGTCGAAGCCCGCGAAGCTGCGCGCCAGCGGCCGGCCCTCGTCATCCACCAGCCGCAGGCCAGGCTGCGCCTCGATGCGGCCTATGCGTGTGAGCGGCGTGTCGGTCGCGCGGCCAGCCGCCAGCACCGCATCGCGCTGTTGCGCCGGGGCCGTGAAGGCGAGCTCGTAATCGTCACCGCCGGCAAACACGAGCTCCTCGATGCGCTCGGGCGGCAGCACCAGGCCGCTGCGCACTGCGGCAAGCAGGCGCGGCGCACAGCTCGCCTCCACCGTGGCGCCGACGCCGGAGCGCTGCAGCACGTGCCCGAGATCGCCGAGCAAGCCATCGCTGAGGTCGATCGCCGCCGTCGCGATGCCGCGCAGCGCGGTTCCCAAGGCGACTCGGGGCTGGGGGGTGTCCATCCGCGCGCGCGCCGCTTCGAACACGGCCTGCGGCAGCGACACCGTGCCGCGAAAAGCTTCGAGTGCCAGCCGCGCATCGCCCAGCGTGCCGCTCACCCACAGCTCATCGCCGGAACCTGCGCCCGAGCGCAGCAGCGCCTGGCCGGCCGGCACTTCGCCGAACACCGTGATGCCGATGGTGAGCGGCCCGCGTGTGGTGTCGCCGCCCACGAGTTCGCACGCGTGCGCCTCGGCGAGAGCGAACAGGCCCTGCGAGAAGCCGGCGAGCCAGCGCTCGTCGATGCTGGGCAGCGCCAGCGAGAGCGTGAAGGCCAGCGGCCGCGCGCCGCAGGCGGCCAGGTCGCTCAGGTTGACCGCGAGCGACTTGTGCCCCAATGCAACGGGGTCGACGGTGGAGAGGAAGTGACGGCCTTCCACCAGCAGGTCGGTGGAGACCGCCAGCTGCATGCCGGGCGCGGGCTGCAGCAGCGCGCAGTCGTCACCCACCCCCAGCGGACTGCGGTGCGCCGGGCGCGTGAAGTAGCGCGCGATGAGATCGAATTCCCCCATGGCGGGGAGCTTACCCCCGAGCTGGCGGCGCGCGAAAGCGCTCGGCGCCTTGTCGCACCACCTCGGCCAGCAGCCGCTCGCGCGCATGCGTCTCGCGCAGCCAGCGCGCGTCGTTGGCGCCGCGGTCGGCGCAATCGCGCAGCAGCTCGATGGCCGCCGATGCACCCAGCGCCTGCGCGTGCGGCTCCACCTGCTTGAGCGTCTGCAGGATGTGTTCGCGCAAGGGCAGGTGGCCGCCGGTCTCCGGCTCCACGTACACCGCCTCGAGGCCGAAGCGGCAGGCCTGGAAACGGTTGTACGTGTAGACCATGTAGTCGTCCTCCTGCGGCACGAACGGCTGCTCGTTCAGGAACCAGCTCGCCAGCGATTGCACGAAGCCCGCGAGCGCGGCCGCGCGCTCCACGGTCAGCGGCGTGTCGAACACCCGGATCTCGATCGTCCCGTATTCGGGCTTGGGCCGGATGTCCCAGTAGAAGTCCTTCATGCTCTTGATCACGCCGGTGCGCGTGCTCTTGGCAAAGAACTTCGCGAACTCGTCCCAGCGCAAGGTGTAAGGCGCGCGCCCCGACATCGGGAAGGCGAACACCGAATTCAGCCGCGCCGAATCGAACTGCGTGTCCTGCCCCTGCACATACGGCGAGCTGGCCGACAGCGCGATGAAATGCGGGATGTAGCGCGACATGCGATGCAGCATCAGCAGCGCGCTGTCGGCATCCGGGCAGCCTACGTGCACATGCTGGCCGAAGATGGTGAACTGCTTCGAGAGGTAGCCGTACAGCTCGGAGAGCTGGCGAAAGCGCGGGCGGTCATAGATCCGCTGCTCGTGCCACTGCTGGAAGGGATGCGTGCCGCCGCCGACGCAGGCGATGTTGAGGCGATCGGCGCAGCGCACCAATGCGTCGCGCATCTGCGTGAGCTGGCCCAGCACTTCGTTGCAGGAGTGGCAGACGCCGGTGGAGACCTCGATCATGCTGGAGGTCATCTCCGGCACCACGGCGCCCGGCAGCGGGATCTTCGCCATCAGGCGCAGCATCTCGTCGGAGTAGGGCGCCAGGTCGTAGTCGTGCGTGTTGACCAGTTGCAGCTCGAGCTCGACCCCCAGCGACAGCGGCGCCGAATGCTGGAAGGGTTCGAGGGTGGGCGGCACCGCAATGGCCGGCTCGGCGCGGTCATTCATCCAGGTTCCCCGGTGTCGCGGCAGCACCGCGCGGTTCCCAGCGCTTGAGGCTTTCGCCGGCGCGGTAGATCGCGAAGGTGGCGATGATCGCGCCCAGGATCTCCATCATCAGGATCGCCGGCAGCGTGATGCTGGCGATGCGCGGCCCGAGTGAGAGCGAGGAGCTGACGAACTGCGAGACCAGCAGCAGGGCCACCGCGGACATCGGCGACATCGCGCAGCCGGTCCACAGGGCCTGGCGCCAGCTCGTGCCGCTGCCCCAGTTGGCGAGCGACACGCCGACCATCTTGGCGAGGCCGCGCGTAATCACGAGTGCCGCGACCAGCCCCGCCACCGAGGGATTCCAGTCCGCCTTGGCGGCCACCACCGAGACCAGCACGAACATCAGCATCGTCAACAGCGAGTACGCGGACCCAAGCTGGCGGGTCCAGGCCCAGGGCCGCGGATGCAGCTGCTTGAGCATCATCCCGCCGATCAGCGCGGCCAATGGCGCCGAGCCGCCGAAATGCGCGGCCAGCGCGGTGCCGGCGGCGATCAGCGCGATCAGCAGCATCGCCGTGTTCTCGCTGGTGGGGCTCATGAAGCGCAGGGCCGAGCGCAAGGCCAGGGCCAGCAGGGCGCCCACGATGAAGGACACGCCCAGCACGACGGCGACGGGAAACAGCGTGGCCAGCACGTGCGTGTCTTCGCGCTGCAGGGTGCCGGCACGCGCGCTCACCAGCGTCAGCGCATAGAAGGCGCTGAGGGTGGACAGCACCAGCGCCCGCTCCGTCACCGGCCCGGCGGCGCGCGTGTCCAGCACGACGCGGCTCAGCACCGACGGCGAGGCAGCCATGGCGATCATCGCGACGCCCTCGGCGACCGTCGTGCGCACATCGAGCCAGCGCAGCACGTAGTACACGGCGAACGCGGTCAGCGCCGACTCGAGCACGCTTTGCAGCAGCACCATCGGGTTGTGGCGGAACCAGCGCAGTGCGATGCGGCCGCCCGACTCGAACAGCACCGCCGAGACGGCGAGCTCCAGCAGGAACAGAGCGACGCCCTGCAGCGGCCAGGCCGCGCCGGAAAACCCGGCCAGGCCGGCCAGCGTGCCCACCAGCGAATAGCCGACCACCTTGGGCAGGCCGCTGTAGCGTTGCAGCAGGTGGCCGGCCGCCGCTGCCAGTGCCAGCAGCAGCGACCATTGCACGGTCGGCAGGCCCGCGGAAGGCCTGAGCCATTCGGCCCAGATCGCCATCACTTCATCCATGGCAGCGGGCCGGGGTCGCCCTCAATGCAGCACGCGGCGCCTGCCGTCGTCCAGCACGAATTCCGGGACGTCCACCTCGAAACGCTCGCCGTCCTCCGCCACGCAGAAGTAGCTGCCCTTCATGCTGCCGCTGGCGGTGCGCAGGCGGCAGCCGCTGGTGTATTCGAAGGACTCGCCCGGCTTGAGCAGCGGCTGGTGGCCGACGACGCCCAGGCCCTTGACCTCCTCGAGTTCGCCGAGTTCGTTGGTGATGATCCAGTGGCGCGAGATCAATTGCGCCGGAATCTCACCCGCATTGGTGATGGTGATCGTGTACGCGAAGCTCCAGATGCCCTGTTCGGGCGCGGATTGCTCCGGCAGGAACTGCGGCAGGACTTGCACTTCGAACGCATGACGGGCCATGGGGCCGCATCCTAAACCAAGCCCCCCGGGGGCGTTTGCGACAATGGGGGGATGACCACGCGCAGCCATCGCATCGCCCCTTCCATCCTGTCGGCGGACTTTGCCCGCCTGGGCGACGAGGTCCGCGCCGTGATCGCGGCCGGCGCCGACTGGATCCACTTCGACGTGATGGACAACCACTACGTGCCCAACCTCACCTTCGGGCCGATGATCTGTTCGGCGCTCAAGCCGCACGCGCAACGCGCCGACGGCACGGCCGTGCCGATCGACGTGCACCTGATGGTGCAGCCGGTCGACGCGCTGGCCCAGGCTTTTGCCGAGGCCGGCGCCGACTACATCAGCTTCCACCCCGATGCGTCGACGCATGTGCACCGCAGCGTGCAGGCGATCAAGGCCGCCGGCTGCAAGGCGGGCGTGGTGTTCAATCCCGCCGCATCGCTGGACGTGCTGGACTGGGTGATCGACGACATCGATCTCGTGCTGATCATGAGCGTCAACCCCGGCTTCGGCGGCCAGGGCTTCATCGAATCCGCGCTGCGCAAGATCGAACAGGCCCGCAAGCGCATCGATGCGGGCGGCCGCGACATCCGGCTCGAAGTCGACGGCGGCATCAAGACCGACAACATCGCGCGTGTTGCCGCGGCGGGCGCGGACACCTTCGTGGCCGGCAGCGCGATCTTCGGCAAGCCGGACTACCGCGCGGTGATTGCGGCGATGCGCGAACAGCTCGCGGGCTAGCCGCTAGCGCGGACGTCGCTGGTTCTGGTTGCGCGGGTCGACCGGTGCGGGGTCGCTGGTCTGCTGCACGCCGTGGTAGGTCGCGTCCAGTTCCTGGCCCTTGGTGGTGTCCTGCCGGCCCGCGACCACGTCGTCATGCGCAATCGCGCCGACCCGGCCCATGCTGGGACTGTCGGCGGCCTGGCTGTCGGCGGACTCGTCGCGCTCGCGCGGTTCGCGCGCCTTGGGCGACTGGGTTTCTCCCTGCGCCACCACGGTGTCGCCCCGCTTCGCTGGGGCGCCGGGCTCGCGCTTTTCGGCCAATCTGCGGCTTTCGCTCATGCGTTCTCTCCTGTTGCCGCCATCGTGCGCGCGCGTGCGCGCCAGGGCGGTAGGACACCGGCGCGCTCGCTCCGGCCGCCAGCCGGAATCCCTTCAGGCTGTCGGCCGGTTCCTACCGGTCGAGGCGGCTTCGCCCCACAAACCGGCCCGCTGAAGGGCTACGGCCCTTCTGGCTGAGGCTTGTTCCAATGCGGGACCTACAAGTATTTCGAGGAGAAGAGCGGATGGAGATCGCACCTGCAGGGCCCGTGTGGCTGCTTCTGGCAAGCGCCTTCGCTGTCGGCGGGCTGGCGGTCGCCATGCTGGCACGCCTGCTCGATACCGTGCTCGATCTGGGCTGAACCGCAGCGGCAGCTCCGGCGCCGATGACGGCGCCTTTTCCCGTTCGGCCACGAACAACAGGAGTGATATCCCCATGGCCTCTTCCCGCACGGAGGGCTCGCGCAAGGCGAAGGCAGGCGACGCGGTCGCCAGTCGCCAGAAGCAGCTGGAAGCCTTCACGCAGGGACCGGAGAACCTGCTCACCACCAACCAAGGCGTGGTGCTGCCCGACAACCACAACAGCCTCAAGGCCGGCCTGCGCGGGCCGGCGCTGCTGCAGGACTTCATCCTGCGCGAGAAGCTCACGCATTTCGACCACGAGCGCATTCCCGAGCGCGTGGTGTTCGCGCGCGGCGCCGGCGCGCACGGCTACTTCGAAGTGACCCGGCCGCTCGTGGAGTACACGAAGGCCGACTTCCTGCAGGAAGTCGGCAGCCGCACCCCGGTGTTCGTGCGCTTCTCCAGCATGATCGGCTCCCAGGGCGCCGCCGACACCGTGCGCGACGTGCGCGGCTTCTCGGTCAAGTTCTACACGCGGGAAGGCAACTACGACCTCGTGGGCAGCAACATGCCGGTGTTCTTCATCCAGGACGCGATGAAGCTGCCGGACCTGGTGCATGCCATGCGGCCCGAGCCGCATCACGGCATGCCGCAAGCTTCGAGCGCGCACGACACCTTCTGGGATTTCGTGTCGCTGATGCCCGAGAGCTCGCACATGCTGATGTGGCTGATGTCGGATCGGGCCCTGCCGCGCAGCTATCGGATGATGGAAGGCTTCGGCGTCCACACCTTTCGCGTGGTCAACGCGCGCGGCGCATCGCACTTCGTCAAGTTCCACTGGCGGCCCAAGCTGGGGCGGCACGCGCTGGCCTGGGACGAGGCGCAGAAGATCGCCGGCAAGGACCCGGACTTCCTGCGGCGCGACCTGTGGGAGGCGATCGAGCGCAACGACTTCCCCGAATGGGAGCTCGGCCTGCAGGTCTTCGACGAGGAGCGCGCGCAGAAGCTGGGCATCGACCTGCTCGATGCCACCAAGCTGGTGCCGGAAGAACTGGTGCCCATCCTGCCGGTGGGCCGGCTCGTGCTGAACCGCAACCCCGACAACTTCTTTGCCGAGACCGAGCAGGTTGCCTTCCACCCCGGGCACGTGGTGCCCGGCATCGACTTCAGCAACGACCCGCTGCTGCAGGGCCGCTTGTTCGCGTACACCGACAGCCAGCTGTCCCGCCTGGGCGGCCCGAACTCCCACGAGCTGCCGATCAATCGCGGCGTCAGCCCGGTCCACAACTTCCAGCGCGATGGCCGCCAGCGCACGGCGATTGCGCGCGGCCGGGTTTCCTACGAGCCCAACACGCTGGCGAGCGGATCCGAGTTCCGCCTCGACGGTGGCGAGCAGGGCTTCCAGACCTTCGAGGAGTCGGTGGAGTCACCCAAGATCCGCCGCCGCAGCCCCACCTTCGACGACCACTTCGGGCAAGCCACGCTGTTCTGGAACAGCCAGAGCACGGGCGAGAAGGAACACATCCTCTCGGCCTTCCAGTACGAGCTGTCCCGGGTGGAGACGCCGGCGGTCCGCCAGCGAATCGTCGACAACTTGGCGCACGTCGACGCGCGACTGGCGCGCAAGGTCGCCGAGCCGCTGGGCATCGGGCCGCCGGATGCGCGCTCCGCCGCCGGCCAGGCCGGGTTTCGCGAGCCCAAGGGCAAGCCGCCCATCGAGGCGGCACCCTCGCTGAGCATGGAGCCCGCGGGCGCCACGATCCAGACCCGCCGGGTGGCGATCGTGATGGCGCCCGGCGTCGAGCTCGGCGCGTACAAGGTGGTCCAGCAGGCGCTGCTGGACGCCGGCGCCACGACGAAGATCGTCGCCTCGCAACTCGGCTTCATTGCCTCGTCGTCCGGCCAGCAGGTGGCCATCGACCACACCTTCCAGACCATGCCGTCCGTGATGTTCGACGCGGTTCTGGTGCCGGGCGGCGCGGCGAGCGCGCAGGCCCTGATGAAGGACGGTGACGCCGTGCACTTCGTGCTGGAGGCGTACAAGCACTGCAAGCCGATGTGCCTGATCGGCGAGTCGGTGGAGATCCTGCGCAAGGTCGGCGTGGTGGGCGAGGACACGCCCCCGGCGGCCGGGGTGGTGATCGGCACCAACGAGCCAACGGCCCGGCTGCAGATGGCGCAGGACTTCATTGCCGCCATCCAGAAACACCGGCACTGGAGCCGAGCGTTGATCAACCAGGTCCCCGCCTGAGCGCCTGCAGCCCGTCTTTTTGTAGGATATTGCCTACGCACGGATGTCGGATGCGCCGACTCCGTCGGCGCCTTCATGACGGCTCAATGGCGTCGTGGCCGTCAGATCCGGCGGCTTGTCGACGTACAGGAGATTTGGCATGGCATCCAGCCCCAAGGGTAGCAACGCATCGATCCAGACCTTGGGCCGCGGCTTCGCGTCCATGGATCCCGAGCGCCAGCGCGAAGTCGTTGGCTATGTCCGTCCCGCTGGCATGGAGACGGCGCCGCAAGGACGCTCCCCCGCCGAGCGAGCCACGAAGACGCCGCGCCTGGACTGGCTGCGTGTGCAGCCCGACCGCGAAAGCAGCAACTTCGAAGGCAGCAGCAGCCGCCACAGCCGCTGAGGCGGCCGTCCCCCGACGCAGCCAGGGCGAGTCCCTGGCTTTCTGCTTTCATCGCCGACCAAGAGCCGGTTGAGGCGGCTGCACCGAACGGCCGACGCGTGGGCGCGCTCCTCTATGCTTCGCCCGTGAACTCCCCGCACCCGCTCTCCCGCCCCTTCGCCGCCGCCATCGTCGACCTCGACGGCACGCTGGTCGACACCCTCGGCGATTTCAGTGCCGCGCTCAACCAGATGCTGCGCGACCTCAGTCAGCCGCCGATCGCCAGCGAGACCGTCGCCGGCTTCATTGGCCAAGGCACCGAACATCTGCTGCGCAAGACGCTGGCGCACGTCGGCGCCCCGGCTGAGCTCTATCCGCGCGCCCTGGATCATTACGAGCATGCCTACCGGGCCATCAACGGCCGCTGGTCCACCGTGTACCAGGGCGCCGCCGAGGGCTTGCAGGCGCTGCGTGCGCGCGGCTTGCGCCTCGCCTGCCTGACCAACAAGCCAGGCGAATTCGCCCGCGAGCTGCTGGTGGCCAAGGGGCTCGCGCCGTTTTTCGAACTCGTGTTCGGCGGTGATGCCTTCGAGCGCAAGAAGCCCGATCCGCTGCCCTTGCGCAAGACCTGCGAGGCGCTGGGCACGGCCCCGGCCGCCACCTTGATGGTGGGCGACTCGCGCAACGATGCGGCTGCGGCGCGGGCGGCCGGCTGCCCGGTCGTGCTGGTGACCTACGGCTACAACCACGGCGAGCCGGTGCGCTCCGTGGACGCCGACGGCTTTCTCGACTCGCTCGCGCAGATCGACACCATCCTGCGTGCCTGAGACGGACATGCTCCGGGCAAACGGCAATGAACCGCGAAAAGCCTTTGCTACACTGGCTTCGTGTTCATCCACCGCACCATCATCACAGGTTGCAGCGACCGGGGAGCCTGGCCCTGGCGCAAGCCTGTCCAAGTGCGCACCTGAAACGCACGGGGCCGCCCCGTGCCCCGCGCCTCGGTCCCGAGGCAGTGTCTGATCCCGCGGCCAGCAATCTGGCCGCCGAGCTTGTGGAGGCTCACTCTTGATCACCGAACTCGAATTCAAGAGCCTTGCGTTGCAGGGCTACAACCGCATTCCCCTGATCGCGGAGGCATTCGCCGATCTCGAGACCCCGCTGTCGCTGTACTTGAAGCTGGCCCATGCCAAGGGCGGCGGGAAGCTCAGCTTCCTGCTGGAGTCCGTGGTGGGTGGCGAGCGCTTCGGCCGCTACAGCTTCATCGGCCTGCCGGCACGCACCTTCCTGCGCGCCGCCGGCTTTGGCGCCGAGGCGAAGACCGAGATCGTCACCGACGGCCAGGTGGTCGAGTCTGCAGCGGGCAATCCGCTGGACTTCATCCACGCCTACCAGCAGCGCTTCAAGGTCGCCCTGCGCCCGGGCCTGCCGCGTTTTTGCGGCGGCCTGGCCGGCTACTTCGGCTACGACACGGTGCGCTACATCGAGAAGAAGCTGGAGCACAGCTGCCCGGTGGACACGCTCGGTTGCCCCGACATCCTGCTGCTGCAATGCGAGGAACTGGCGGTCATCGACAACCTCTCGGGCAAGCTGTACCTGATCGTGTATGTCGACCCCGGCAAGGCGGAGGCGTATGCCGACGGCAAGAAGCGGCTGCGCGAACTGAAGGAGCAGTTGAAGTACTCGGTCAGCGCGCCGGTGGTGCGGCAGACCGAGACCTTCCCCGCGGAGCGCGAATTCGCCAAGGCCGATTACCTCAAAGCGGTGGCGCAGGCGAAGGAGTTGATTGCCGCCGGCGACTTCATGCAGGTGCAGGTCGGGCAGCGGATCAAGAAGCGCTACACGGAGTCGCCGCTGTCGCTGTACCGCGCGCTGCGTTCGCTCAATCCCAGCCCCTACATGTATTTCTACAACTTCACGGGGGCGTCCGCGACCGGCAGCGACTTCCACGTGGTCGGTGCCTCGCCCGAGATCCTGGTGCGGCACGAGCACACCGACGAAGGCGAGAAGATCATCATCCGCCCGCTGGCCGGCACCCGTCCCCGCGGCGCGACGCCGGAGGTGGACCAGGCCGTGGAGCAGGAACTGCTCGGCGACGCGAAGGAGCGCGCCGAGCACGTGATGCTGATCGACCTGGCCCGCAACGACATCGGCCGCATCGCCAAGACCGGCACCGTGAAGGTGACCGAAGCCTTCGTGGTGGAGCGCTACAGCCACGTGATGCACATCGTGAGCAACGTCGAGGGGATCCTGAAGGACGGCATGAGCAACATGGATGTCCTGAAGGCGACCTTCCCCGCGGGCACCTTGAGCGGCGCGCCGAAGGTGCACGCGATGGAACTGATCGACCGCCTCGAGCCGAACAAGCGCGGCATCTATGGCGGCGCCTGCGGCTACCTGAGTTACGCCGGCGACATGGACGTCGCCATCGCGATCCGCACCGGCATCATCAAGGACCAGACGCTGTATGTGCAGGCGGCGGCAGGGGTGGTGGCCGATTCGGTGCCGGAACTGGAGTGGAGGGAGACGGAAGCGAAGGCGCGGGCTCTGTTGCGTGCAAGTGAGCTTGTCGAGGAGGGGTTGGAATGAAAACCCAACGTCCGGACGCAGAAGACGCAGAGGTTGCGCAGAAGACGCAAAAGGAACAGCCCGTTGAAAATGACTGCTCCCACGCGATTATCGGCGCGGCGGTGGAGGTACAAAGGATCCTTGGCGTCGGATTGCTGGAAAGCGCGTATTCCGCGGCACTTGCGATCGAACTGACCGAGCGCGGAATTGCATTCGAGCGTGAGGTCCCCATCACCGGACGCTACAAGGGCCGGGAAGTGGGACTCGCCTATCGTGCCGACTTCATCGTGGAGCACGCGGTGATCGTGGAGCTGAAGGTGGTGGATGCCTTGGCCGAGATCCACCGCGCGCAACTGCTCTCGTATCTGCGACTCGCTGAACTGAAGCTGGGACTTCTCCTCAACTTCAACGTCTTTCCCGTTGTGAAGGCCATCCACCGGGTGGTGAACAAGCTATGAAACCTTGCAGGGTCTTGTTTTGCGCCTTCTGCGCAACTTCTGCGTCTTCTGCGTCCGGTTGTTTGCTTTTGGAGTGCCCGAAATGAAACTCCTGATGGTCGACAACTACGACAGCTTCACCTTCAACCTGGTGCAGTACTTCGGCGAGCTCGGCGCCGAGGTGGAGGTGTTTCGCAATGATGAAATCACCATCGACGGCATCGCCCAGCGCAAGCCCGATCGGCTCGTGATCTCCCCCGGCCCCTGCTCGCCCGCCGAAGCAGGCATCTCCGTCGAGGCGATCCGCCAGTTCGCCGGCAAGCTGCCGATCCTGGGCGTGTGCCTCGGGCACCAGGCCATCGGCGCCGCGTTCGGCGGGAAGATCGTCCGCGCGCAGCAGTTGATGCACGGCAAGACCAGCGAGATCACGACCACCCGCGAAGGCGTGTTCGCCAACCTGCCGGAGCACTTCACCGTCAATCGCTACCACTCGCTGGCGATCGAGAAGGACCACTGCCCCAGCGAGCTCAAGGTCACTGCCTGGACCCCGGACGGCGAGATCATGGGCGTGCGCCACAAGACGCTGGCGATCGAGGGCGTGCAGTTCCATCCCGAGTCCATCCTCACCGAGCATGGCCACGCGCTGCTGAAGAATTTCCTGGAGCAAGCCCCGTGAAGACCGTCGACCTGCGCAGCGATACCGTCACCCAGCCCACCCCCGGCATGCGCGCCGCGATGGCCGCGGCACCCGTGGGCGACGACGTCTTCGGCGACGACCCGAGCGTCAACGCGCTGCAGGAACAGATCGCAGCGCTGCTCGGGTTCGAGGCCGCCCTGTTCGTGCCGACCGGCACGCAAAGCAACCTGTGCGGCGTGCTGTCGCATTGCCAGCGCGGCGATGAATACATCGTCGGCCAGATGCAGCACTGCTACCGCTGGGAAGGCGGCGGCGCGGCGGTCTTCGGCAGCGTGCAACCGCAGCCGCTGAACCACCAGGCCGACGGCACCCTGGCCCTGGCCGATATCGAGGCGGCCATCAAGCCCGACGATCCCCACTTCGCCCGCACGCGCCTGCTGGCGCTGGAGAACACGCTCGGTGGCAAGGTCCTGCCGCTGGCGTATCTGCAGCAGGCGACGGCACTGGCCCGCGCCAAGGGCCTGGCCACGCATCTCGATGGCGCCCGCCTGTTCAATGCCGCCGTGGCGCAAGCGGCGGTGCAGGGCAGCGATGTCCGCAGTGAAGCGCGCCGCATCGCCAGCCTGTTCGACAGCGTCTCGGTCTGCTTCAGCAAGGGGTTGGGCGCGCCGGTCGGCTCCACCTTGTGCGGCAACCGCGACTTCATCGCGCGCGCCCGCCGCATCCGCAAGATGGCCGGCGGCGGCATGCGGCAGTCGGGTGTGCTGGCCGCCGGTGCGAGCTACGCGCTCGAGCATCACGTCGAGCGGCTCGCGCAGGACCACGCCCTGGCACGCCGGCTGGCCGAGGGGCTGGCCGGCATCGAGGGCGTGCAGGTCGAGGCGCCGGACACCAACATCCTGTTCGTCGACCTGACCGGGCCGGCGCGCGAGCGCTCGGCCGGCCTGCTGCCGCACCTGGCGCAGCACGGGGTGCTGGCCACCGGCCTGTATCGCCTGCGGTTCGCGACGCATCTCGACGTCGATGCCGAGGGTGTCGACCGGGCGATCGCGGCGATCGGTTCCTTCTTCGCCGCCTGAGGTCCGCCGCGATGCCGGACGCCCAGCACCTTCTGCTGTTTGCCGCGGCGGGGCTGCTGCTGAATCTGACGCCGGGTCCCGACGTGCTCTACATCGTCAGCCAGGCCTTGCGTGCGGGCGCGCGGGCCGGTGTGGTCGCGGGTCTCGGGATCACCGCGGGATGCTTCGTCCATGTGTTCGCGGCGGCCGTAGGGGTGGGGGCATTGCTCGCCGCTTCGGCGACTGCGTTCGCGGTGTTGAAGTGGGCGGGGGCTGGGTACCTGCTCTGGGTGGGAGTGCGGCTGATCGTTGCGCGCGCAAGCACGATCCGCTGGGCTGCGGCCGATGGCGCCGCGCGGTCCTGCAAAGACCAGCCGCGCGGGCTGTGGCAGGTCTTTTGCGGCGGCTTCCTCACCAACGTGCTCAATCCCAAGGTGGCGATCTTCTTCCTCGCCTTCGTGCCGCAGTTCATCGCACCGCAGGCGCCGCACAAGGCCCTGGCCTTCGTCGCCCTGGGCACGCTGTTCAACATCAACAGCGTGGCCGTCAACAGCGGCTGGGCGCTGGCCGCCGCGTGGATGGCGCGACGGGGCGCGGTGCGGCGCGGCATGCACTGGCTGGAGCGCGCCGCCGGCGCGATGTTCGTGGCTTTCGGCCTGCGCCTCGCGCTGTCCGACAATCCCACCCGATAAACGACCCCAGGAGCTGGCATGTCCATCACCCCCCAGGAAGCGCTGCAGCGGACCATCGAGCACCGCGAGATCTTCCACGACGAGATGCTCAAGATCATGCGGCTGATCATGAGCGGCGAGCTCTCGCCCGTGATGACGGCCGCCATCGTCACCGGCCTGCGCGTCAAGAAGGAGACCATCGGCGAGATCACCGCCGCCGCGCAGGTGATGCGCGAGTTCTCCACCAAGGTGCACGTGGCGGATCGCACGCACCTGGTCGACATCGTGGGCACCGGCGGCGACGGCTCGCACACCTTCAACATCTCCACCTGCTCGATGTTCGTGGCCGCCGCGGCAGGCGCCAAGGTCAGCAAGCATGGTGGCCGCAGCGTCTCCAGCAAGAGCGGCAGCGCCGACGTGATGGAGGCCCTGGGCGTCAGCCTCAAGCTCTCGCCCGAGGCCATCGCGCAATGCATCGCGCAGACCGGCATCGGCTTCATGTTCGCGCCCAACCATCATCCGGCGATGAAGAACGTCGCGCCGGTGCGCAAGGAAATGGGCGTGCGCACCATCTTCAACATCCTGGGGCCGCTGACCAATCCGGCCAGCGCACCCAACATCCTGATGGGCGTGTTCCACCCGGACCTCGTGGGCATCCAGGTGCGGGCGCTGCAGCGGCTCGGTGCCGAGCACGCGCTGGTCGTGTATGGCCGCGACGGCATGGACGAAGTGAGCCTGGGCGCCGCCACCCTGGTGGGCGAACTGAAGAACGGGCAGATCACCGAGTACGAGGTGCATCCCGAGGACTTCGGCATGCCCATGGCCAGCAATCGCGCCTTCAAGGTCGCCACGCCGCAGGAGTCGCTGGCCGTCATGCGGCAGGTGCTGGACAACCAGCCCGGTGCGGCCCGTGACATCGTGGTGCTCAATGCCGGGGCCGCGCTCTATGCGGCCAATGTCGCGACCGATATCCGCGAAGGCATCGCGAAGGCGCGACAGGCGCTGGAGAGCGGCGCGGCACGCGCCAAGCTCGACCAGCTGGTGCAGGCTTCCAATCAGTTGGCAGGTTGAAATGAGCGACATCCTGAATCAGATCGTCGCGGTCAAGCACGAGGAAATCGCGGCCGCGAAGAAGAAGAAATCCCTCGAGGCGGTGCGCGAAGATGCGTTCAGCCGCGTGCTCACCCGCGACTTCGAGGGCGCCCTGCGCGCGCAGATTGCCGCGGGCCGGCCGGCGGTGATCGCCGAGGTGAAGAAGGCCAGTCCGAGCAAGGGCGTGCTGCGCGAGGACTTCATTCCCGCCGACATCGCGCAAAGCTATGCCGAACACGGCGCTGCCTGCCTCTCGGTGCTTACCGACCAGCGCTTCTTCCAGGGCAGCTCCGATTACCTGAAGCAGGCGCGGGCGTCGTGCGATTTGCCGGTGCTGCGGAAGGACTTCATGGTCGACCCGTACCAGGTGTACGAGGCGCGCGCGATGGGCGCGGACTGCATCCTGCTGATCGCGGCATGCCTCTCGGACCTGCAGATGGCCGAGCTCGAGGGCATCGCCCGCGGGATGGACATGGCGGTGCTGGTGGAAGTGCACGATGCCCCGGAACTGCAGCGCGCCTTGCGGCTGCAGACGCGGCTGGTGGGCGTCAACAATCGCAACCTGCGCACCTTCGAGGTAAATCTCGACACCACCTTGGGCATGCTGGCCGAGGTGCCGGCGGACCGCCTGCTGGTGACGGAGTCCGGCATCCTGCAGCGCGAGGACGTGCAGCGCATGCGCGCCGCCGGCGTGCATGCCTTCCTCGTGGGCGAGGCCTTCATGCGGGCGGAAGATCCGGGCGCGGCGCTGGCCGCGCTGTTCGGCCCTTGAGCGTGGCACCCGGCAAGCCGCAGTCGGAGCTGCCCTGGGCCGAGCTGGAGCCGGGCACGCAGCCGCAACGCCTGCTCGCCTGGACGCCCGAGCAGTGGCCGCTGGCCGAGGGCTGGCGGGCGACCGTCGATGAATTCCTGGCCAGCAGCGAGGGCCAGCGGCTGGCGGACTTCCTACGCGAGCGCATTGCAGCGGGCGCGGCGATCTACCCGCCGCATCCGCTGCGCGCCTTGCAGCTGACGCCGCTGGCCAGCGTGCACGCGGTGGTGCTGGGGCAGGACCCGTACCACGGGCCGGGTCAGGCCGAGGGGCTCGCGTTCTCCGTGGCCGAGGGCGTGAAGCATCCGCCTTCGCTGCGCAACATCTTCAAGGAACTGGGCACGACACCGCAATCGGGCTCGCTGGTCGAATGGTCGCGCTCGGGCGTGCTGCTGCTCAATGCCTGCCTCACGGTGGAAGACGGCCAGCCCGCAAGCCATGCCCGCAAGGGCTGGGAGGCTCTGACCGATCGCCTGCTGGCACTGGTGGCCGCCACCGCCTCGCCCTGCGTCTACCTCTTGTGGGGCGCGCATGCCCAGGCCAAGGCCGAACTGATCCGGGCGCACGCCGCGCAATACGGCCGCGAGGTCCTGCTGCTGCAGACCAACCACCCTTCGCCCCTGTCGGCGAGCCGGCCGCCCGTGCCCTTCCTCGGCAGCGGCTGCTTTGTCGCAGCGCGCGAGTGGCTTGCGCAGCGCGACATCCAGGGCGTGTTCTAGGGCCTGTTCTAGTGCGTGGACTGGCGCAGCAAACGCGCCAGCCACGGCCGAAAGCCCCGCCCCACCGAGCGGGGTGCGGCCGATGCCGGATGCGGCAATTCGAGCAGCGTGTCGTCGAGATAGTCACGGCGGATGTCCACCGTGCCATGGCGGCCGATCGCTTCGAAGTGCACCGCCAGCCACGCGTGTGCCGCATCGCGGCCGGCTTCGAACAAGCGGTTGATCATTGCGCCGTCGGCCGAGCCGCGGCTCGAGCTCGGGAAGGCCTCCAGCGCGGCGCCGCCCGCCACGCGGTGCATGTACACGCTCTTGCACCCGGCGTGCGAGAGCGCGCCCTCGGCCAGCAGGCGGTTGACGAAGTCGATCGCGCGCATCTGCGTCAGCAGGCTGGCATTGAAGCTCAGCTCGTTGACGCGGTCCAGGATCTCGGCCGAGGTGCGCGGCGCATGCGCGCGCGAGACCGGGTTGATCTGCACGAGCAGCACGTCGCTGGTGCGGCAGCCGCGGACCAGGGGCGACAGCGCGGGGTTGGCGGAATAGCCGCCGTCCCAATACTGCTGGCCGTCGATCTCCACCGCCTGGAACAGCGTGGGCAGGCAGGCCGAGGCCAGCACCGCGCGCGCATCGAGCTGCCGGCCGGTGAACACCACCGCCTTGCCGCTGGTGACGTGGGTGGCCGTCACGAACACCTTCAACTCGGCATGGTTGGCGATGGCACGGAAGTCGATCTCCTGTTCCAGCAGGTCGCGCAGTGGGTTGATGTCCAGCGGATTGCTCTGGTAGGGCGAGACCATGCCGCGCCAGGCGTTGCCCATCATGGTGGCGGGCGACATCTCCGGCGGCAGGCCGCCCCACAGCATCCGCATGAACTGCTGCTGCAGCGTACCCAGGCTGCCGAGTCCGCTCACGCGGTGCCAGACCGCCGCCAGCTTCTCGCGCGCGCCTTCGCGCGGGTCCTGGCCCTGCGCTTGCGCAGTGGCCCAGCCGCTGGCCAGGGCCACCGCATTGAGGGCACCGGCGCTGGTGCCGCTGATGCCTTCGACGCCGAGGCGTTCGTCTTGCAGGAGCGCGTCGAGCACGCCCCAGGTAAATGCTCCGTGGGAGCCGCCGCCCTGCAGGGCGAGATTGAGCATGCGCATGGCCCCACCGTAGCAACATCCTGGCGCGCTGGCGTGAAAGTCGCTCGCATGTCAGCCTCGTTTCAGGGTCATGAAGCTCGGCGGAAGGGCGTGCTTTCCGACTCCGGTGTCAGTCGCAGGCCGCTCGGTGTGCGGGAATCGTGCTATAGTCTGCGGTTCCTCGCGGAGGGGTGCCCGAGTGGCTAAAGGGGGCAGACTGTAAATCTGTTGGCTTACGCCTACGCTGGTTCGAATCCAGCCTCCTCCACCAGTTTTTTCGTTCGTTCGACAAGCCTGGGTTGCGAAGAAAAAGAAGATGGGGTCGTGATGAGTTGGTAGCGATGAGTAGGCGATGGATGACCTGCCAGCGCCTGGATCGGAGAGGCCGACAGCCTCGCGCCGATCCCGACGCGGGAGTAGTTCAATGGTAGAACCTTAGCCTTCCAAGCTAATGACGCGGGTTCGATTCCCGCTTCCCGCTCCAGCATCGCCGGCCCGGCATCTGCGAAAAGATTTCGCCCTTGTGGCTCAGTGGTAGAGCACTCCCTTGGTAAGGGAGAGGTCGCGGGTCCGATTCCCGCCAAGGGCACCAAGATCCACCGGCTTTGCGCCATTCGCGCAGCCGGTGTCTGGATAGTGAACGTTACTTTTTTCGGAGTCGAAAAAAATGGCAAAAGGCAAGTTTGAGCGGACCAAGCCGCACGTCAACGTCGGCACCATCGGTCACGTCGATCACGGCAAGACCTCGCTGACCGCCGCGATCACCAAGGTGCTCGCTGAGTCCGGCGGCGCGACGTTCACCGCCTACGACCAGATCGACAAGGCGCCGGAAGAAAAGGCCCGCGGCATCACCATCTCGACCGCGCACGTCGAGTACGAGACCGAGAACCGCCACTACGCGCACGTCGACTGCCCCGGCCACGCCGACTACGTGAAGAACATGATTACCGGCGCCGCGCAGATGGACGGCGCCATTCTCGTCGTGTCAGCCGCCGATGGCCCGATGCCGCAGACCCGCGAGCACATCCTGCTCGCCCGCCAGGTCGGCGTGCCCGCGCTGGTCGTGTTCCTCAACAAGTGCGACATGGTCGACGATCCGGAACTGCTCGAACTGGTCGAGATGGAAGTTCGCGAACTTCTCTCCAAGTACGACTTCCCCGGCGACGACATTCCGATCAT